>JBEKHW010000001.1:0-203740 GCA_050012075.1 Candidatus Omnitrophota bacterium
GAGCTCTTTTAAACTTAAATCTACTATTGCCCTTGCCTGCTTTCCCATACCCCACCTCCCCATTTAGTTCATGGTTCATTGTTCATAGTTCATAGCAAAATATTTTGCTATGAACCATCAACTATGAACTATTAACTATTTACGCTTCTGTTTTTAACCCGTATTTCTTTATGTTATTATCTGCTATCTCCTGGATCTGCTTTATTACTTCAGGATTATTCAGCAGGTGTTTAAAACGGCCCTGAGATTTGAGATACTCCTCCACCGGCTTAGGAGTAATCTGCCGGCGGGAGATAAGCGTGCCGTTTTCATATTCAATGATGGGATAAAGCCCGGTTTCTACCGCTAATTTAGCAACCTGCAGGGTCTGGTCTGTTTCATGGCGCCATCCTAACGGACAGGGCACATGGATCTGCATATATTTCGGGCCTTTTATGGAAAACGCTTTTTTTACCTTGCGCTGCAGGTCCGGGATAAAAGCAACGGAAGCGGTGGCAACATAGGGTATGCCGTGGGCAAGTGCTATCTCAGGCATGGGTTTTTTCGGACGGATATTCCCGAATGAATTCTTTCCTGCGGGGCTGGTAGTGGTATTGGTGCTAAAAGGTGTGAGGCCGCTACGCTGTACGCCTGTATTCATATACGCCTCGTTATCATAGCACACATACAGGATATCGTGGCCGCGCTCAAACATCCCTGATATCGCCTGTAAACCGATATCAGCGGTCCCGCCGTCTCCTGCCTGCGCAATGACATTGGTTGAATCTTTCTTGCCTAAATATTTTAGCGCCGCTTCAACCCCTGAAGCGACTGCGGCGGCATTTTCAAAAAGGGAATGTATCCACGGGACATTCCAGGCTGTTTCAGGATACTTTGTGGAAAATACCTCAAGGCAGCCGGTATTATTCACCACAATGGTATTGGGGCCGGCAGCTTCTATGACCAGCTTTGCCGCGATTGCCTGGCCGCATCCGGCGCAGGCGGTGTGCCCCGCTTTGAACAAACTTTTATTCTCCATAGGACTCTCTTAAAAGTTCGGGTTTTACGTCTATAAATTCCTGCGCGAGCTCCTTCTTGGTGAGCTTGCTTAAAATCTCTTTTATGGTGGCCGGAGTAATATCCCTGCCGCCAAGGCCGGCTACAAAACTGCTTACTGTACCAGGCGCCTTCTTCTTGCCACATAGCGCCGCCCTTACGTCAGCTGCCAGCGGGGCGTAGGCGCCCAGGGAAACCGCTTTATCCAGGACCGCGACCTTGGGTATGTTTTTCAATATCTCATAGACCCGCTGATAAGGGAATGGCCGGTAAGAAATAATACGCAATAAACCTACCTTCTTGCCTTTCTTACGGCATTCATCGACTACTTCCTTGATACTGCCGCATACTGAACCCATGGCAACGATTACCTTTTCCGCATCCCTGGTCTCGTATTCTTCAACCAGGCAATCCTTATAATCCCTGCCAAAAGAAGCGCGGAATTCCGCGCTTATCTTAGGTAATAGCCCCAAAACATCCTTCATCGTTTCATGTATCGCAAAGCGCGCCTCCATGTAATAATCCGGGTCAGCCAAGAGCCCCATACTTATGGGGTCGGCCGTGTCAAGCTTATAAAGCGCTTTATAGGCGGGAAGGAATTTATCCACTGCCTCCTGTGAAGGCATATCTACTGTTTCCATCCCGTGAGTAAGTATAAAACCATCCATACATACCATTACCGGAAGCATTATGGATTTATCTTCCGAAAGGCGGTATCCCAAGAAATGAAAATCCACCGCTTCCTGGTTATTTTCCGCGTATAACTGGACCCATCCGGCATCGCGTAAAGATACGGAATCCTGCTGGTCATTCCAGATATTGATCGGAGCTGAAATCGCGCGGTTAGCGCAGGTAAGCACCAGAGGCAAGCGCATACCGGCGATATTAAAAATCACTTCCGCCATGTAAAAGAGCCCCTGGGAACTGGTGGCAGTATAAGAACGGACCCCGGCGGCAACACCTCCCAAGACTACTGACGCAGCTGAATGTTCGCTCTCTACATTGACGAATTCAGAATTTAACCTGCCGTCGGCGACCATCTGGGCGAGGTCTTCGACAATATGGGTCTGTGGTGTTATGGGGTAGGCTGAGATTACGCCTGGTTTACACAGCCGCACTGCCTCAGCAACTGCCCGCGAACCTTCAAGCAGCTCTTTCACTTTGACTCTCCCTTGGACTCTTCAGAAATCATAAGGATATCTTTCTTAGGACAAATAACCGAACAAAGGCCGCAGCCCTTACAGAAATTGTAATCCGGCATAAAGGTATTCTTCTCTTTACCTGTAATACATCCTTCCGGGCAGACCAGAACACACATCTTGCAGCCGATGCAATCCTTCTGCAGGTATTTGGGCCTTAATTGCACCCTCCAGGCGCCTGTCTTGTCGCCTTTACTTTTTATTGGTTTTACCGTCAATGGCCCGAACATAGCTCTTTCTACCTCAAATTCTTCTTGATGAATTCAAAACCCTGTCTTGCCGCTTCAATATTGCCTTCCTGAACCTTGCCGCTGAACCTGTCTTTGATTACCGCGAATAATGTTTCCAGTTTTATCTCCCCTGTTGCGGCGGCAAAAGCGCCGATTAAAGCAGTATTCCCCAGAGGCCTGCCTATAGTCTTGATTGCTATATCATTGGCGGGAATGATGAATGCCTTTTGAGTGGGTTTAAGCTTTGGTAATTCCAGATCATCTTTTCCGTTTATTATGGCAACTCCGTTCTCTCTAAGGCCGGAAAAACAATTGTAACCGCGCATAAGGGTGGGGTCTACGATAATCACGTAGTCGGGTTCATAAATCTGGCTACGCAGCCGCACGGGCTTCGGGCCTACGCGGACAAAGGCATTCATGGGTGCGCCCATTCGCGCTGCGCCGAAATGCGGAAAGGCGTAAGGGAATTTGCCTTCTTTAAAGTAGGCGTAACCTAAAAGCGCGGCCGTTGTGATTGCCCCCTGGCCTGCGCGTGCGTGTATGCGTATCTCTTTCATACCATCCTTTGAAGTTACCGGGATAAAAAAACAACTCTCCTATAATAGTATCTCTTTGTGAAATTGTCAAATAATTTTTATTTCGGCCTTATTCTGCGGCGGATAGCCAATCAACGACTTCTTTATAAGAAGAGGAAGATAACGTGTGCCTGCCTCCTGAAACAACCTTGCTTTCTATTATGGCGCCGTTTTCCTCAAGCTGTTTCCTGGTAGAAAGGAACTCACTAAAGGGGATTCTTTCGTCCTGGTCTCCGTGAATCATATAGAGCCGTAACCCGCTTGCGTTACCTATGTTTTGCCCAGCGTCAAAACCAAAACGTCCCCCGCTTACAATACCAATGGCCTGGAATTTATCAGGATAATGCAGCCCCAATGCTATAGACATCATTCCTCCGGCTGAAGTGCCTGCAAGAAAAATCTTGATTTTTCCCGTCTGGTATTCTTCAGTCAAAGAAGCTATTATATTGGCAATCTTTGCATAAAGATCTTCAACATCTGATCCGGAACGAATATAATCGTAGTCGACATCTAAAGCCACGGTAATGAAACTTTTTTTTGCTGCCGGGAAAGCCCAGTTATTGATATCCTGCTTAGCGCCTACTCCCCATCCGGGCAGGCATATTAAAAATGCTACCGGTGGATTAACGAAAATATCTTTTGGGACATAAGCTAGATACCCTTTATCCGAATAATCCAGGAGCCCTGTTTTGGTTGAACTGGAAGATGAGGTTACCGAAACTGGCTTCTGGGCGCCTCCCCCTATGCTTTCTATGGTATTCTTATAATAATATAAACTTTGCCCATCCGCTGTTTCCAATTTTATAAAATCAGGCGCGTCTTCCGTTATCTTGCCTTCAATAATTTTACCGGATTTCAATGTAACGGTTTCAGCAAAAGCCGAGCTTAGCAAAAAGAAAATTGCTCCTAAGATTGATACAAATTTAATCATTTCTAAAGCCGGGGATTATCTCTGATAAAAGAAGAGGTTTCGGAGAGCAGGGCGGATATCTGTTCTGTCCTTTCCGGAGTAAGCATCCCAAGACCGCAGGTGGGGCTGATAAAGAATCTTTCAGTCAATAAATCCCTGGGTAATCCTTTTTCTTCTAATTTGTTAAGGCCTTTCTTAACTATAT
The DNA here is from genome assembly GCA_050012075.1 of Candidatus Omnitrophota bacterium. Lineage (GTDB taxonomy): Bacteria > Omnitrophota > Gorgyraeia > Gygaellales > Profunditerraquicolaceae > JAMWCI01. The sequence goes on from JBEKHW010000001.1 coordinate 4,155, forward strand.
CCGACAGCGAAAGTTTAGTTTCTTCCCTGGAAAAAGAGGTAGTCGGCACAATCCCCCAGCAGAGGATCCCTCCCCTCTTTAAGAAACGGCCAAGCTCCCCCGAATAAAGAACCAGTTTATCCAGGTAATCATAGGCATCAAAACTGATAATATCGATATCGGCTATATCGGTAAACATTGACCAGTCGGTATTGCCGCAGCAATGCACCCCTATCAATACGCCTTCAGATTTTATGCTCCTGGCGCATTCACCGAGGCCCGCTACCACATCTTGCCTGTTTATCTGCGTATAAGCGGAACCAAAAGCCGCAAGATACGGCTCGTCAATAAACATAAGCATCTTCCTGCCGAATTTCTTAAAAAAACTTATCTGCCAGCGTGCCTTCATGGCAAGGCCTTTTATAATCGCCTGCATAAATACCTTATTGTGCAGAAGCGCTAACCCTTTATTATCATTTATCGCCCCCGCGAAAGTAAAGGGCCCTGTAACCTGGCATTTAATAAAAAGCGGCGCCCTGACGCCTTTTTCCAGTTTATTATAAAAAGTATAGAGCCCCGCGGCGAAATCTTCACTTATCCTGAAATAATCCTGGTTATTCGCGATTAACTGCGCGTAAAATTCCTCCAGCGCTTCTTCAGATTCAGAAAACTCAATTCCGGAAGGGTTTACTTTTAAGAAAGGAAAATTTTCGCTGAATTGCGCGATCATCCCTTCCTTAAAACCGCGCTGCGGAAGTTGCGGCCAGAAGGGAGCGTCAGGAAAGTATTTAAAAACCAGGTTTATTGCATCCTGCGCCTCCCGGTAAGGAAGGCTGCCCATCCCTGTAACCAATGCTCGTGGTATCTTATCGCTCATCTTTATTGGTCCCGTTTTTTAAGGCCCTGATGATATTCTGCCGGATAAGGTTTTCAAACGCTTTCTCAAAATCGTAAACCTCGTTAAAATCATCAATGGAATCCTCTTCTGTCTTGGAGAGGATTTTTTTGTCAATCATGTTAAAGACGATATTGCCGAAATCGCGCGTCTGCCTTATCCCCCAGTGATGTAGAACGGTCTTCGCCATAGGGCCATATTTCTCAACCGCTAAATCGCGCAATCCCTCGACAAGTTCGGCTCCTCTTATGTGCCCCTGCCGCTTTAGCCTTGACTGCGTAAAATACAGCCCCTGCATAAGGAACTCATAGGCATCTTCCTTGTAGCGGGCGTCCTTGCGGCAAATTTCATCTACCAAGTTATAGAAATCTTTTTTTGCTTCCATGTGTTCGCTCTTTCTGTGTTACTATTATAGCTATCTTGCTATTTTTTTCAAGCTGATTGCTTTTTTAGAATCCTGCTGCCTCATCCACTAAGATAACCTTTATCCTCTGCGGCACAACCTCTGCTTCTATGATAAGTATCTGGCAGCACATCCTCTTGTATTCCGGGAAAACGCATATTTCCTTGCGGCATATACCATCCTTTACGCAGGGCGTCTTCCAGTCAAGGCGCCTGCAATTAAGCGGGGTGGCGTATTCGCGCGCCCTTTTCACCGCCTCTTCAATATTAGGAGTAATCTTATTTATGCCGCATATTACTAAGACACTAGATGCGTTTGCGATACCGGAAATGCGGTGGCCATAGGCGCTGAAGAATACGAGCTCCCCCTTTTCAGAAATGGCATTGGCGCTGGCAAGATAAAAATCAGCGTGTACACCTTCCTCTCTCATCTTCATGCTTTCTTCAGCGGCAAGCCCTTTTGCGTATTGATTAAAGACGCGGGTTCCTCTTGCCTGCAGCTTATCAACTAAAGCCAATTGAGAAATAGTCTCTGAGCCGGAAATACCTACTGTCGCGCTAACCGGGATAAGCTCTAACACCCGGGCGCAAGCCGCTATCTTATCCGGGCAATAAAACCCGCCTATATTTCTTTTTTGCCAGATATCAAGCAATCTTTTTATTCTCTCTTCCATCACTGCCTCTTTTTCAGTTGGGCTAACAAAGAATCGCGCATGGATTTAAGCCGGGGGCTAATGGCTATGGGATACTTAAAAACAGAATCTACGCCGCGCAATCCCGCGGGAAAACGGAGAATTTCTTTTTGTAGCCCAGCCCTTATTTTCTCTAATGAAAGAGGGCGATAGCATATTTTTCCCTTAACCACAATCTTTTTTAATATTGGGATTCCCTCTATCTTTTCATCTTCCAATCCCAGGATATCTTTTACAAATATCCCCATTTTCTTTTGCCTGTAAACCTGTTTTCTTCCCGGATATGTTGCCTTGCCTTTGCTTAATTTCATCGTCGGCAGAAAGCGCGCCTCTTCCCCGGTAACCTCGCTTAATTTATAAATTACATCCAGGGACGGCGCGTCAATACTTGTGCCCATATTGGTGCCCACGCCAAAGCTATCCGCCTTTGAGCCCTTCTTAATCAGGGAGCGGATTTTAAATTCATCGAGATTTCCGGTGGCAAAGATCTTTACGTATCCAAGCCCCGCCTCATCAAGGGCCCGGCGCGCGAGAACAGAAAGATAAACTATATCGCCGCTATCCAGGCGTATACCCTGAAGGCGATATCCCTTTTCCTTTAAATATAAGCCTACTTTTACGGCGTTATCTATCCCCTTAGCGGTATTATAGGTATCCACGAGAAGTATTGACCTTTCAGGAAAAGTATCGGCATAAGCCAGAAAGCTATCTATCTCCTGCCTGAAAGACATGACGAATGAATGCGCCATCGTACCTGAAACAGGTATCGCGTATAATTTTGCCGCCAGGACATTTGAAGTGCCGCTTGTGCCGGCAATATAAGAGGCGCGGCTTGCCTTTATAGCCGCGTCCTGGCCATGGGTCCTGCGCAGGGAAAAATCATACACCTTCCGCTTGCCCGCAGCAGTTACCACGCGGGAAGCCTTACTTGCGATCATTGTCTGCAGGTTTATAGTGTTAAGGAGGAAACTCTCAACCAGTTGCGCTTCAATGATGGGGGCGGTTACGCGGATAATCGGCTCCTGCGCAAAACAAATAGTCCCCTCCGGCATCGCCCATATATCCCCTCTAAAGCGGAAATTCTTTAAATAGGATAAGAACTCTTCTGAAAATAACTTAGTGCTACGCAGGAATTTCAAATCCTCTTTGTTAAAACGTAAATCTTTAATATAATTAAGAATATCCTCCAGGCCGCAGGCGACAAGATAGTTGCGGTTATGCGGCAGTTCCCTTACAAAAAGCTCAAATGTAGCCAGGGTCTTCTCCTTGTAGAGAAAATAACTCTCCCCCATCGTCAATTCATACAGATCTAGCAATAAAGCATTATTCATATTGTAAAGGGTTATTCCGAAATGAGATTCTCAAACGCTTTTTCAGAGAAATAATTCTCTTTTTCGACGATGTTGCCTTTTTTATCGATAAATATGTAGGTGGGGACACCGAAGATACCGAAAGAATCAGAGACTGTTCCGTCTTTATCAAGCAGGACCTTGAAAGTCAACCCCTTTTTTCTGACTAAATTTTCCACCCTGCGCTTGTCTTCTCCTATATTAATTGCCAAAAACTCTAAGCCTCTACCGGCAAAACCAGCGTATTTATCTTTAAGGATAACCAGTTCCCGCTGGCAGTACGGGCACCACGTAGTCCAGAAAAACAGTACAACGGGCTTATTGCCCTTATATTCGCTTAAACTGACCGTATTCTGATTTAAATCCTGTAACGTAAAATCTTGCGCCTTATTATCCTGCGCCTGTATACAGGATATCCCTGCTAGTGAAACGAACGTTATTGTAAATATGGCCGCGAGGTATTTTTTCATTCTTATAATCTCCTTATCCCGGAATAAATAAAATATGCCCCTGCCGCTATCATTATGGCAGCACATAACCTTTTTATATATATAAGCCATTTACCGGATTTAGGCATATTGGCCAATAATCCGCTGAAAGTGCCGGTAAGGATCAAAACCAGCCCCATACCATAGGCGAAACTGAATAAAATAAGCGCGCCGTACAGAAAATTCTTCTTCGTGGCAAGGTATGCCAGGATTGAAGCCAGCGCCGGGCTAAGGCAGGGAGAGACGATTAAGCCCGAAGCAATACCCATGATAAACGCGGAAAAATAATTTTTCTTCGTTATCTTGGGGGCTTTTATTATATTGCCTAGCGGCAGCATGAATATATCCATCATAAAAAACGCAAAAACAATGGTGAGAGCACCCAATATAATGTAAGTCAGCGGGTGCGAGCTTATCATGCCAAAAAGAGTCCCGGTTAAAACCGCGATTATACCTAATATTGAATAGGTAACCGCCATACCGGTAACATAGAATAAACTTAAACCCAACCCCTTAAGTTTCGACCCGCCGGCAGAGGCACCTATGTAGCCGACAGTAACCGGGATAAGGGGATACACGCATGGCGTAAAACTTACCGCGATACCCCAGAAGAAAGCAAGAATGAAATCTAAAGGGCTACCTGATAGATTCATCTATCCACCGTAAATAAGGTTTATGCCCCTCGACAATGGGCAGGCAGATTATTTCCGGGACTTCATAACTATGCATGGATTTTACTGCCTGGATTATTTTTTTTGCTTTAGAGCGCCTGGACTTTATGATAAGGAGTGATTCAGCTGCCTGTTCGATCTTGCCTTTCCACCAGAATAATGAATCTACCCTGCCTATAATATTGACGCAGGCAGCCAGTTTCTCTTTTAAGAGCCCCCTGGCTATGCGCCTAGCCTCGGCCTTGGAAGGAACAGTCACCAGTATAACTGTATACATCTATCCTCTTAACTTTTTTGTAAGCGCTGCGACGCGGCTACCCATGCGCAGGCACTCTTTTGCTGCCCGGCTCTCAACAGAACCTACTGCGACCGGGCCGTAATGGTCTCCCTGCGGGTCACCCTGGATAATCATACCATGAATGAGCATGGCGTTCAATATATCAAGGATCGTGGTTTCGTTTCCACCGGCGACATTGGCGCTTGAAGAAAACGCGGCCCCAATTTTGCCGTCCAGCTTTCCGTGGAATTTCACCGAATCATCCAGGAGCTTTTTAATCTCAGCGCTCATCGAGCCGTAATAGGTAGGAGAACCTATAACAATGGCATCGTATTCCAATAATTCATCCACGCCTACGTCTCTGACATCTTTTAACGTGACGCTAGTCGCCTCTTTTTTAATCCCTTCCGCTATGCCCTCAGCCATCTTTTTTGTGGTGCCGCCCCTTGAATAATAAATGACCAACGCTTTTACCATTAGACACCCTCCTTCAATGAGCACTTGACTTACGAACACGCCAGTGTGAGTAAGTCAATGTGCGAATTGAACCCCACACCCAGCTTTATTTTAAAGATCCTACTAATCTTAATTTTAAAGCCGTAAGAGCTTGTGCATAGTGTTTGAGACGCCGCTCTCTGTTTCTTGCATCTGACTCGGATTTATAGGCCTCATAATAAATTAGTTCGTGCGGTTGTATTTTAAGGTGCTCTTTTAAGCGCCGCTCTAAGTTATTGGTATAACCATAATATAGTTTGTCTGTTTCCGTGTTTTTTATAACGTATAAATAATGCATAGCTGGGTGTGGGGTAAATTCAGCCACAAACTTATGTTCACTACGTTCCATAAGTTTGGGCTTCATTTACCCTTACTGACTTTATCCTCCCGAATTGGCTGCAAATATCGAATATCCCCTCCGGCTCCTCGGCAATCATGCTTATTGCAAACTCCCTGCCTTTACCTGCCTCCTGCATAGGAGTATCATTGACCTCCAGATTCTCCCCGAATTCAGAAAGAGAGCTCTTAATAAGCTCGCCTGTTGTATTATAGGCGTGTAATATGAATTCAATCCGGTATTTTTGCATCACTTTAGCATTATTACAGAGATCATCCTGCCGCTTGATTTTCCTTCTTTACGGAAAGAGAAAAACTCGCGGTTCTGACAGGAGATGCAGATAGCGCAATCAGTTATATTATACTCTCTTACGCCTGCCTCTAATAATTGCGCCTTGTTTACCCCTGCGATATCCAAATAATAGCGCCCTTCCCTTTTTACCAAACCCGAAGGAAAATATCTGTTAAGCTTTTCTTCTACCTCATAACAGCAGCTCCTTATCGCCGGGCCGAAACTCGCCTTCAATTTTTCAGGATTGGTAAAGAAATCCTTCTGCATTGCTTTTACGGCGTTCTTTACGATATACTCGCTGGTTGAGCGCCATCCGGCATGCACTAATCCTATTGCCGGGTGTTCCGGGTCATAAAGGAACACCGAAAGGCAATCCGCCGTAAAAACACTAAGCGCTATCCTCTTCTTATCGGTAATAAAGGCGTCCGTAGCATCAATGGCGGTTTCATACGACAAAGCGCCTTTTCCCCTGTCTTCCTGCTTTACGTAAACAATGCCGGAAGAATGAATCTGTTTTGCGCAGACAAGAGAAGCCTGGTCTATCTTAAGTTTATTCAGGAACCTGTTCCGGTTTTCTAATGACGAGGACGCGTCCCCGTAATTAAGGGACATATTGCCGTCGCGACGCTGGCTAAAGGCGGCAATGACTTCTTCAAAAGCATCAAACATCGGTTTCTATTATTTTATCCCTTGATTTGAGGCCCGCTACTATCCTGAGCTGGTATTTTTTTAACCCCAGGTGTCGAGCGAGAAGCCTGATAAGCTGCTCATTCGCTAAACCCTCCTGTGCCGGTTTAGTCAAATATGCCTTGAGAATGCCGTTTTCCTCTTTGATTAAATTGCGGCTTGAGCGGGGAACGACCCTTACCTTAAGAAACATGGGCTATTTTGATTCTATGCGTTTAGTTTCCTGGATATCGGTAAGCCGGTCTGAAAACCTGTCTAATTTTTTCTGGCTATCCGCGTATTTACTTGAGGCATTGGATATATGGGAACCCAGCGTATCAAAATCTTCTTTAAATTTATTGATATCGATATGCAGCGCGCTTAAATTCTTCAGGATATTTTTGGCGTTCTCTTCTATTTTAAGCCCCTTTAACCCGAGGCAGATCACCTGTAAATAGGCATAGAAGGTGTTAGGCGAAACCGGGATGACTTTCTTAGCCATGGAATAAGAGAATAGGTCTTCCTTGATGATCACCTCGTAATATACGTTTTCCGCCGGCACATACATAAGGGCGAAATCATAGGTATTTTCATCGGGCAGGATATATTTGGCGGCAATCTCATCCACGCGGTTTTTTACATCCTGGATAAATTTCCTGCGGAAGCCGCTTTTGGCCTGCTCATCAGTGGCCTCGAGCATCTTCTGAAAATTCTCTAAGCTGAACTTGGCATCCACAGGCACAAGGCGTTCGCCTAAGCGGATTACCGCGTCCACCGCGTCGGAAGATTTAAAGCGGTATTGCATAGTGAAATGCCCCTGGGGTAGGACCTGGGCCAGTAAATTCTCAAGGAGTGTTTCTCCCATTGACCCCCTGAATTTAGGGGCGCGCAGTAATTCCTGTAAACTGGAGATATCCTTGCTGATTTCAACTATCTGCTTATTGGTCTCCTCAAGTTTTCCCAGCTGCTTTTCCACGTTGCCGAATACATTTGTGGCGTTCCCCAGGTTCTGGCCGATGATTTTATTGGCCTCCTGGATAGTGCGTTCCATAGAGCCCAAGCGCTCATTGACCTGCGAGGAAATCTTAAGGACAATGGCGACGAGGAAAACACCCAATATCAGGAATATTATCGAACCAATCCAAATCATTTTTAACCCCTCAATTACTAATTACTATTTACTAAACAATTATACCACTTTACCCGTATTCTTAAAGCAAATACTCCTGTTTAATTCTTTTGGTGCCCCTAAAGATATTGGTCCTTACGTCGGGGCACATCTTTTCCAGTTCATTGATAATGGCTGACATTTTTGTGCGCTGTGATGCGAGGGAATTAGGGCAGGCGCATTTATGGTGCGGGAAATCCGCGGTTTTGGCGAATTTTACGATTAAACTTTCCTCTACATAAGCCAGGGGCCTGATAATTACGACCTTACCTTTAAAAAGCTCCTGTTTTGGAACCATAGAGGAAATCTCGCCGTGAAAAAATAAATTCATAAGCGTGGTTTCTATAATATCGTCCTTATGGTGTCCGAAAGCAACCTTAGTGCACCCAAAACGCTGCGCCGTCTCAAAGAGCGCCTTCCTCCTGTTCCAGGAGCACCAGAAACAGGAGATATCTTTACGCGTCTGGCCCGGCTTTAAAAGCTGCACCTTCTCAATATGATAATCTATCCCGTGCTTCTTAAAATACTCCGATAAAATCTTCGGATGGTGACAGGGATAACCCATATCAATATGCACTGCCAAGAGGTCATATTTTATCGGCACAAACTTCCTGCGGTCATTCAATACCCGTAACAGCGTCAGGCTGTCTTTCCCGCCTGAGACAGCGACAAGGATTTTATCGCCATCAACTATCATCCCGTAATCTATGATAGCCTTGCCTACCCGCTTTGAAATATAAAACTCATGTCCCTGTATGACTGACATCTAACCTTCTGACCTTCGTTTGATAAATTCATCTAATTTGTCGAGTGATTTTGCATCGGGGTCAGAAAATCTAATCCTTATTTCATAAATAAAATCTTTGGCAAGTTCCCGGCATTCAAGAACTACTCCCGTCATCGTTATATCAACTCCATGGGTAAAAGGCCCTCTTATGATGAATTCCATATTCGCCCCTTCCTTAAAAGGCTTTTCCACTGTAAGCAACATACCGCCCCTGCTGATATTTTTGGTGCGGGTGAGGTTATAATTTTCTGACGTACCTTTAACTTTATAGTAAACAAAATAACCTTCTGCTAATCTTTGATATTTTCTCCGCTCTGAACTTTCAAAGTCATGCATCCCTGTCTCCTAGCCCACAAGGGCACGCCGGCGCATCCGATAGCGCCGGGCGTTAGCCCAATAATTATACCATACTCTCTTAGCGGGTGGCTGCCGAGACGAAGGCCTTGCCGCGCGCAACGCAGTGAGCACGGCGAGGTGGCTCGGCAGACAGGACCCGCTAACTAATTATACCGCCCGAAATAAAAAATACCAGGCACATTTTCCGCGCCTGGTTATCTTCTGGTTATCTGGAGATTTACTGTAATTGATATCATAAAAGAGATAAAAAGCACGAATATATAAAAAATAAATAATTGCACTAAGAAATCTTTGGCTGTTATTTTCTTTACACCGGGTAAAAGTTTTATATAGGCATTCCCGATCAAAGTCCACACTATTGTTCCAAATAGACAAAAAATAAACAGTATTATAGCTAATATTAAACGCTTTGATAAAAATGCCATTTGCTTAACAGGCACCGGAGATTACCTTATAACTGCCTAACTCTCTTAGCGGGTGGCTGCGGAGCCGAGGCCCCTGCCGCGCGCAACGCCAGTGAGCACGGCGGGGTGGCGCAGCAGACAAGACCCGCGAATTAATTATACCACCCAAAATAAGAAAACCCAGGCACATTTTCCGTGCCTGGGCTCCTCTCGCCCCCTGCCCTATGGGAACGTCTCCGTATTTTCTTTTATAGTGGATCCTGCGCCTTATTCAAAATCGAATCAATCTCCCGAGTATCATTTCGAGCCCGCTCCTCTTCCCGCGCCTGCTTATGGAGCTGCTGTAGTTGCCATTCTCCTTGCTGCCGCACTTGCTTATGGAACTGCTGTATTTGCCATTCTTCTTCCTGCCGCGCCTGCTTTAAGTTTGCCTTTGGATTTTCTTTTTGTTTCGCTTCAGATTGTCCTTCTCTTAACGGGAGCTGTTCTTGTCGTATATGAACCTGGGGTTTAATCTGTGGCGGAAATATTACCAAAACGGCGATAATTAAGATACCGATAATTAAACCATATATTAAATCTTTTTTAATACTGCGGCTTATAGGTAATACCAATGGCCTATGGCAATAATCGCACACTACCGCGGTATCCAAAACCATTCTTGCACAATAAGGACATTTTTTCACCGCTTGCTTCGGGTAAACAACTCTTAATGGTTTTTTATCCATAGTATTCTGTGTGCATTATGAGGTGCTATTTATCTAAAGGGTGGTACCCCGGGGAACGTTCCCTTATCCCCGTCTTATATCTTTAGCCTTGGCTTTGCATTTTGACTGTTATTGCTTTTATAAATTTTATCCCTAGGCTACTAATTGTACTACCAACTATAACAATAAACAGCATAAACAAATAATATAAAAATACATTTACAATCTTTCTTAATTCTGGATCTAATGTAATCTTTATTAGTGTAGGCTGACTAGCTGCATCAGAGGATGCTGAAAGGCTTAAACTCTGCATCTGAAATAGTTCAGGTGGGTTGGCTGTATTTGTAAAGACATTACACATAGAATAGAATGCAAACAATATGCAGATTAGTCCTATACAAAACATAACATAACCGAATATCTTTTCTGTATCTGAACTCATTTCTACCTCCTTCCAACAAAAAAGCAACCCTGTATATCTGATAAGCGCTACCCCGCCACTGCAAATATTAGATATAATTATATCTTGGATAATCGATCAATTCAAGATAATCAGATACTGCCCAAAATAAAGGATCCCAAGCCTTTTCCGCGCCTGGGATTAAAATTAAAGCAGCCACTGGCGTATTGCTTTAATTTTACGCCGAGCTCTGCGAGGCGAAATTAAAACAGCCACTCGATTTAGCCGTGCCTTTGGCGTTTACGGCTAAATCGCCCTTCGCTCTGCGAAGGGGGTTGCTTATGCCAAAATCACACCGAGCTATGCTCGGTGCTATTTACCTAAAGGGTGGCACCTTCGGGAACGTCCCTATATCTCAAGTCCCTATTATTTTATACTGACATTAATTTCATCAGAGCCGAATGACTGCCCTGATCCATCTCTTCCGCCGGCTGATATTTCTAGCTGGCTCGGAGAAGCATTGCCGGGTATAGTAAATACCAGCTCAAAAGGCGGCTCTGTATCAAGGGCTGATGCGTATGCTCCAGCGCCTATTAAAACCATAGTAACCCCTCTGTCGGCATCTACCTTGACATGCACTGTATCCCCGGGATGAAACACATCGCCTTCCCTAGGAGAAACTATCTTTACGGCAATTGTTTTATTCGGCTTTATCATGCTGTTTTCTACCTTACGTAACATGGATTTAACACGAGAAATTTCATCTATTCTTTTGGCCTGTCTCTGATTTCCCTCTTCGATGTATAATTGCTTTGCCTGCAGATAATTTTGTTCTGCTTTCTGATTGTCTCCCAAGTGCGCATAGACTTCTCCCAGTTGGAAATAGGCATCTGCATAGTTCGGCTGCAGTTCAATGGCCTTTTGGAGACTAAGAATGGCCTTCTCATATTCACCGGATATACAATATTCATAACCTTCTTTGTAATATGTACCTGACTCGCTTGCAAATGCCGATAAAGCCAACAAACACAAAAACACGCTACACACTAATACCGACCCTATTCCAATCTTCTTCATTCTTCCTCCTTATCTATATTAAGATTATACCGCCCAAAATAAAAAATCCCAAGCGTTTTCACGCCTGGGACCGTCTTGCAACTACCTGCTTTATAAAGAGTTGATTTCGGCGTGCCCCCTGCGTTTTGATTTTGGCATACCTCTCGATTTAGCCGTGCCTTTGGCGTTTACGGCTAAATCGCCCTTCGCTCTGCGAAGGGGGTTGTTTATACCAAAAACATCCTTCACGGTGTGAAGGATATGGCGTAAACGCCGAAATCACACCGAGCTATGCTCGGTGCTATTTATCTAAAGGGTGGTACCCTGGGGAACGTCCCCTATATTCATCCCCCTATCTTTTCGAAAAGTCATGTTTCATAATAAAGACTATAATTACCCCAGTTGCGATAAACACCAATATGAGGAATAACGGAATCCTACTGAAGCTCTCAGCTATCGGATAGGGAAGCAACGGGTCGATCATTATTATTGATAGAAGGCTATATATAATCGCCGGTATCTTGGCTTGACCCTTCAAAATAAGGATAAGCGCAAGAATTAAGCATATTATAGCGGGGATAACAATCAATAAAGGCAGAAATCCTCCTAAAAGATTCCAGCCTCCGTGACGATTAGTCTCAACAATTGAAAAAACGATAACAAGAAATGCTAAACACTGCAATATAAAGAGAGCTGTAGCAGCAATAAATAGACCACTATATTTTTTGTGCTGATTTCCTGCCATATGCAAACCTTCGATCGATGCGATCCGCTCCTAGGGAACGTTCCCCATTCTTCCAAATTGTTCCCTTATCTCTGAGCGGGTAAGATAGTAAATCTCCCAAATAAAATAAATGATACCTACAGATAAAACGATATATCTACCTAAGTAATATAATATTTTATCTGGATAACTTTTCAAGGTCACTACAAAGACTATCCCCAAAACCAATATTCCAAATATTGCAAAAATGATATTTTCTTTTCTTGCCTTAATCCTCAATTTAAAGGTAAAAAATCCTAATTGTATAAAATAAGCGGCAAACAGTAAATAGGGAATTATTACGAACGCTAATGCCAATAAAGAAAAAATCCAATGGGGATTCTTAATTATGGCCTGGAATACAAGACCTATTAGAAAAATACCCATAAAAAAATTGATGCCAATGATTAGGTTAATTCCCGCTGGCCTTTTATTCCCCATCCCTCCTCCTTGTCCACGTGGACAACACCCGCGCAATACCGATAAGCGCGGAGTGCTAGTCCACATTGTAATTATACCGCCCATAACAAAAAATCCCAAGCCTTTTCCGCGCCTGGGATTAAAATTAAAGCAGCCACTGGCGTATTGCTTTAATTTTACGCCGAGCTCTGCGAGGCGAAATTAAAGCAGCCTCTCGATTTAGCTGTGCCTTTGGCGTTTACGGCTAAATCGCCCTTCGCTCTGCGAAGGGGGTTGCTTATGCCGAAATCACACCGAGCTATGCTCGGTGCTATTTATCTAAAGTGTAGCATCCTCGATAACGCCCCCTATTTTCGAGGCGAAACAATAGCCGCCTCTCTTTGAGGTGACATTTTGGCACCTCTAGCGCCCAAACTTGAAGTCACAATTTGTGATTTCAAGTTTTATCTTTTGGCAAAACCAATAATTCTTTTTTCCTCAGCCTTTGGTTGCTCAAGGAGTCTTTTAATAGCTTCAAATACTGCGGCAAACTGTTTGTCATATTTATCTTCCATCTCTTCAATCTTACGCTTAAGATCTTTATGCGTTAAAAGCATGCGCCTGAAATATGTGAATGCGCGCATAATCTGGATATTCACCTGTATTGCTTTTGTGCTATTCAAAACACTCGAAAGCATTGCCACGCCTTGCTCCGTAAAAACATAAGGGAGATATCTTCTTCCGCCTCTTTTTGAGGTCACAAATTGTGACCTCAAAGCAGTAAACTCTCTTGCTTTTAATTGCCACATAAAATCATCTGGAAAACGTTCAGAATTTCGTTTTACTGCCTGAACAAGCGCTTTTGTTTCTACGCCATAAAGTTCTGCTAGGTCGCTATCCAACATCACCCTTTTTCCTCTTATCTGGTATATTCTAGCCACAATTACTTCTACAGAAACTGAATTTGCCATTTTTGAACCTCCGGCCTTAATAGACGTAAGAAGTGGTAGAATCTAACATATACCCCGGCAAGGACAACAACGCCCGATCCTATCGGATGAATCGGCGTATTGCCCTCTGCAATAAAAATCCCAAGCCTTTTCCGCGCCTGGGATCGTCTTGCAACTATCTGGTCTATAAACAGTTATTTATCTAAAGGGTGGTACCTTCGGGAACGTCCCCATATTTTGCCATATTCTGGAACGTCCCTCTATTTCCCTGTAATCTATCGGGGCATCCCACCAAACATCACCATTCTCAGAAAACTATTTTGAATTAAGTATCATATCCCTGAAACTCCCATTTATATTTCCTTAAAATCATGGGGTACTTCGATATGTCTATTTATGGACCCCCACAAGGAAAAGATTGCAGGATATGCTTTTTCTACTGCGATAACATCATCTTTTCTAAATTCTGGTATATTTATTGCTGTAAAAAAGAAATTTTTAGCAGGATCTATTTGGTCCTTCCCAATATAATGATACGGATGATTCGTAAAAAAAAGAAATGCTGGTTTAATTGAATTTTCTTTTTTCTGTTGAACTTCAATTTGGCCAATAATTTTTACAAGAGGATTAAACCAGCTTATTTTAAAATTCCTTTCTTCTTCAGGAGGCATATTCACATCTATAAAAATTATTCGTGCAAAGTCGGCGTGTTTCTTAAGCGCATCATTTAGGAGCTGCCCAATCCTGAACTTAATTTGACCTAAATCTTGTGGTTCTCCTTTTTGCCCAAGAAAACCGGGGCGATGACGACTTTTAGCCTCAACGGAATACTTATTATTAGTTTCCTTATGAGTTGCTAAAAATTCGCAGTGGGAGCTTGTTCTATTACTCTCATCCTCAAGTTGGATATTGAAGCCGGCTTTAATAAAAGAGGCGGTAACATATAATTCGTACCTAGCCCCCTGAAATTGGTCTTTATTTTTGAGGCGCTCAATTAAGCTTTTTTGCAATAAAGAATGGTGGCGAAGCAGATAAAGATTATACGCTAAAGAAAGGTAGGCACCAACAGTTCCTGTGCAAGTTGCCACATATAGATCTCCTTCCTTAGCTACATTTCTCTTCTGAAACTCACACAATTCCCTATACCATTGAAGAATGGGATGCATTTCAGAAATATCTTTCTTTAATTCTATTGTTCCCCATTCAGGACCGAGGCATTGTTTTATATAATCCCCAAGGAAATCGTGAACAGTTTTCCACTTTTTTGAAGAATGCAGTTGGTTACCAACAGCGACCATTTTGTAACCATGAAAATCGGTGGATATGAATGGTCGGATATCACCGTATTTTTGTTTAGCGAGATGCTGATGTTTTAACTTTTCTTCAATTTCTTTTATCACTTCTGGAGGAATGCTATTGGAATGATTAAAGCCGCAACATTTCTTATATTTCTTACCACTGCCACAAGTACAAGGATCATTTCTTCCAACTTTCATTTCCTAATCTATTCTTTTTTCTCCAATTATACCACTCCAATTCCAAAATTATACTGTGGGACATTCCCCATCTCTAACGGGTGGCTGCGGAGCTGAAGTCATTCGCGGGTGACGAGGCATGTTTTGAGCAGGGCGTAACGCAGGCCGAACGGGCACGGTTCACCCGCTATAAAAAAGTCAGTGAGAGTGAGGCCGAGTAGCCGAGCGTGATTTTCCACGCTGGGGAAAATCACGCGGCCCTGCGAGAAATATGCCTCGGCAGGACCCGCGACCTAGTTTAAATCCGCCCAGAAACTTCTACCATCTTGCGAATTTCTTTATTCACAGGATGCCGCAGCAACTCCTCAAGCGAAATCGGTATGCGTAGCGACCAGTTTTTGGGATTGACTGTGCCAGGAGTATTAATGCGGAACTGATACGCATCGCCCTGAAATGTATCGGCTAAATACAGCCAGTCAACAATCGTATTGACGCAGAATATGGCACTTGAATCAAGGGTTAACTTTAAGGCAGCGCGGATAATCTCTTTATCACATTTCTCCCGCATCGTCCCCTCTAACCCAAGCAGCTTCCAGAGTTTCTCCTTCTCATGGAAACTATTCTCATACAAATCTATGAAATCAGCTAAATCCTCTTTTTTGCGGGCTAACCCCTCAACAACCTTCTCTACCGAATTAATCTCTTCCTTCCAGCGTAACCTTGCGTAACGCGAGCGTTTGCTGTCAAAGAGCTTTACTTTTGCCGCCGCTACGTCAATATTGCGGTGGTCTCTGCATCTTCTGGTAAACAGCCCTTCATCAATTGTGCCTGCCTCATTCTCCCACCAGGCAGCCCAATTCGTAGTATCGTGCGTAGATAACATGGCAACAGAAAGCCCCCGGTATTCCTCGGGCTTTAAGAAATCATGCCGCACCTTCCATTCCTTTCTCCAGCGCTGCACATCATTACCCGGGATTCCGAACTCCTGGAGACCGTCAGTGCAGGCCTTTGGTATAACACCCAGGTCCTCTGCGCAAAGCAGCATATCGGTATTATCAAGGAAGGCACTTAATAACTTCCTGCCGCGAGCATCCCACTGCGTTTCATCCGAGGGGTCAAAAAATCCATTGAGCCCCGCGTTCTCAAGCGGCTCATTATAAGGTATGCTCCAGATGCGGAAAAGCCCGACCACATGGTCAATCCTTATAATATCGTAAAACTCCCTGGCGTATTTTAATTTCTCTTTCAGGTAACGGAAACCGTCGGAAGCGATTTTCTCCCAGTTGTAGGTGGAGCTGCCCCAGCGCTGGCCGAGGCTAGTATACATATCAGGAGGCGCGCCCGCTGCAAAATCCAGCTTGAAATATTCAGGGTGCTGCCAGACATCGGCGCTGTCGCGGGAAACCAATATCGGTAAATCACCTTTAAATAAAATTCCCTTCCCCTTCGCGTATACTGCCGCACTCTTTAACTGCTCATGGAGAAGCCACTGCAGCCAGACGAAAAATCCTATATCTTCCTCTTTTTGACGGGAAAACTCCTTAAGGGAAGCGTCATTACGGTATCTATATTTAGCATCCCAGGCATACCAAGGCAGGCCCCCATGATAATCCTTAAGCGCCTTATAGAGCGCGAAATCAAAAAGCCAGTATGCATTTTTCCCTTTGAATTTTTCTAATTCCTTGTCAGGACGGCGGCCATATTGCAGATACAACTTACGTAACATGTCTATCTTGGCTTCTTTTATCCCATAATCAAAATACAATGTATCCGGAGGGAATTTATTTTTTAAGTTTTCTACTTCGCTTTTATCCACTGAAATCGGCGCAGGTAACTCGGCGAAGGAAAAATAAGCCGGCTCAAGGGCAAAAGAACTTTCCGCGTCATACGGGCAGAAAAGGGCGCCCGTCTCATTTAAAGGCAATAGCTGCAAAATAGAGTTGCCGGTTTCCGCTGCCCAGTAAATAAACAGTTTTAAATCGGAGAAATCGCCTATGCCTAGACTTGTCTTTGAATGGAGGGAGAAAAGCGGAACAGCTACCCCTGCCCTCTTTTTTACGCCGGCTCTTCTCCATTTATCCTGGGATTTGCCGACGAGGAGAGATTCTTTAAGGTCGGGTGTATCCATATCTTACCTTACCAAAGGACAGGATAATAAAATGTAT
The DNA here is from genome assembly GCA_050012075.1 of Candidatus Omnitrophota bacterium. GTDB lineage: Bacteria > Omnitrophota > Gorgyraeia > Gygaellales > Profunditerraquicolaceae > JAMWCI01. The sequence goes on from JBEKHW010000001.1 coordinate 21,328, forward strand.
GCTATTTTGCTACCCCAGAAAAGAGAAATGATTGCGCCTATGGAAAGGAAAGGGCCATATGGTATTGTATGGTCTTTTTTTACGATAAGGTTTATGATACCGATTACAGCACCCAGGAGTGGGGCTATGAAGAAAGTAAGCACTGCTCTCTGCCAGCCAAGAAAAACGCCTATCATCGCCAGCAGTTTTACATCCCCGCCGCCCATGGATTCTGTCTCTCCCTGTATGGCAGGTTTTTTAAGCATCTTAAAATAAACCAGGTCAAATAATTTACCGGTAAGGTAAATTATGCCGCCGCCGACAACAGCGCCCAGAAGTGAATTAAGCATAGGCCAGTAATTAAAAGAAAATGGGCTAAGGGAGACGCCTTTTATTGTCACCAATATAAACCCTGTGAGCATTCCCCCTAAGCTTATCTCATCGGGGATAATGCGATGGCCTATGTCTATAAAAGTAGCCACCATTAGTGCTACCACCAACACCATATAAAGGAAGAAATCATAGCTAAGGCCAAAACGGTCATAAAGAAAAACAAACATCAGGGCAGTCAGGAACTCTACGAGCGGATAACGCAGGGAGATTTTTCCTTTGCAGAAGCGGCATCTACCGCCTAGCATAATATAACTTAAAAAAGGTATATTATCGTAAGCGGGGATTCTTTTCTTACAATGCGGGCAGTGGGAGCTCGGCCAAACAACAGATTCCCCAAGCGGCATGCGGTGTATGCAGACATTCACGAAACTGCCTATAATGGAACCGAAGATAAACGCGATTAGCTTTCCTATCATAGCTTTTTTACTCCTTCTTCTAAGGCGCGGCGCATTATTTCTACAGGCGCATCTCTACCCGTAAAGTGCTTGAAGGCAAGCACACCCTGGTATAAAAGCATACCCAAACCATTCGCACACGTTAGGCCTTTTTCCTTTGCCAGCTGTAACAATTTTGTCTCCGGTGGATTGTAAATCAGGTCATAGACGAATAAGCCGGGGTGCAGCATATCTATGCTGACTAAACAAGGGTCAGATTCTTTCATCCCTATCGGCGTGGCATTGACGAGGATATCCTTTTGTTTAATATCCAAATCGCTTATATTATCTACTGCCTTTACTTTAGAACCGGGGAATAAATTTTTTATTAAATCCGCGATCCCCTTTGCCCTAATGGTATCCGCATCGTATACTGCGATATCCTTGGCACCCGCGGCGGCCAGCGCATACGCTACTGCCTTGCCCGCTCCTCCAGCTCCGAGCAATGCGACACTTTTTCCCTGCGGGCTGATACCATGCTCATGCAAATCTTTTCCAAAGCCGGGTATATCGGTATTAAACCCAATCCAGGCCCCATCCTGCAATACAATGGTGTTTACCGCTTTTATCTGCTTGAGGTAAAATGATTTCTGGTCCAGTTTGACAAAATCCAGTATCTTCTCTTTATAGGGAATGGTTACGTTTAACCCGGAAATATTTTCTTTGCTAAGCCCTGCCAGGAAATTATCCAGATCTTCCGGCTTCACTTCGAAAATGCGGTATTGCGCGTCTATTTTTAAGGCGGCTAACGCCGCATTGTGCATGAGAGGTGATAAACTGTGTTTGGCAGGATAACCTAAAACACCGAAGATTTTTGGGGAAGCGATTTTGGCCATTAAAAAGAAGGGCTAAAAGCTTTCTATTTTATTCAGGGCATTTACATAGGCCCTGACCGATGATTCAATGATATCCGTGCTTGAGCCGCGCGCTGTGACCACCTTGCCCTTGGCTTTTAGTTTAAGACTTACTTCGCCGAGGGCGTCTTTTCCTTTGGTTACCGCTTCAATGCGGTAATCCTGCAGCTCGCACTTTGTGCCGGTGATTTTATCAATCGCCTTAAAACAGGCATCTACCGGCCCGTCTCCGGAAGATTTAGCCGACTGCAGTTTATTCTTGTATTTTAGATGTACGACTGCTACAGGCGTAATCTTGGTACCGGAATTAATCTCGAAACTTTCCAGCTTCCAGACCGGTTTTACTACCTTGATTTCATCTTCTACTATGGAAATCAGGTCATCGTCAAAAATATTTTTCTTTTTATCGGCCAGCTCCTTAAAACGCCCGCTGACTTTCTCAAGCTGCTCGGTGTTCAGGATAAACCCGAGTTCCTTTAACCGCTCTCCTAAGGCGTGCCTACCCGAATGTTTGCCCAGAACAAGGCCTGTCCCCACAAAACCCACATCTTCCGGCTTTATGATTTCATAGGTAGAGCGCTCTTTCAGGACCCCATCCTGATGAATACCGGATTCATGACGAAAGGCATTTCCGCCTACGATTGCCTTGTTAGGAGCAACTACAAAACCCGTGAGTTTGCTGACCAGGCGCGATACTTTATATATCTGGTTGGTAGTTATATTTGTCTGTAGGCCTTTAAATATATCCTGGCGCGTCCTGATATTCATTACAATCTCTTCCATAGAGGCATTGCCGGCTCTTTCGCCGAGACCGTTAATGGTGCATTCTACCTGGCGCGCGCCGCTTCTGATTGCTTCCAGCGAATTCGCAACAGCCATACCCAGGTCATTATGGCAGTGGGTGGAAATTACTGCCTTACCTATATTAGGGACGTTTTCCTTAATCCCGCGGATAAGGATTCCATATTCTTCCGGCTGGGTATAACCCACTGTATCGGGGATATTGATTGTGGTTGCACCCTCATTAATCACCGCTTCTATTATCCTGTACAAAAATTCCCTTTCGCTGCGGGTAGCGTCTTCTGGAGAAAATTCCACGTCGCCACAGGATTTCCTGGCATATCTTACGCTCTCAATTGCGAGGCGCATTATTTCATCCTCTGCTTTTTTGAGCTTATACTGCATATGGATTTTTGAAGTAGCAAGAAACACGTGTATGCGGCCGCGTTTCGCGAATTTTACACCTTCGGCTGCCGCGTCAATATCCGCTCTAATCGCGCGAGCAAGCCCGCAGATAACCGGGCCTTTAACAGCTTTGGCAATCTGTTTTACTGATTCCAAGTCTCCTGGGCTTGAAATAGGAAACCCTGCCTCAATCACATCCACGCCCAATTCTGCCAGGGCATGGGCAATCTCCATCTTTTCAGCAGGATTGAGGCTCGCCCCCGGCGCCTGCTCCCCGTCTCTTAGTGTCGTATCGAATATTATTATTTTATCCATCTTAGTTCATGGTTCATGGTTCATGGTTGATAGTACTATGAACTATCCACTATGAACTATGAACTATTTTTTCATCCATTGTTACTTCTTCGTTGAAGGCATTACTTTTCGGCAAGCCACTGGCGTTTTTGCCGAAAAGTACACCGAGCCATGCTCGGTGCTATTACCCCTGGCCGCTTACGATTTTTTCATCCAGGGCATCATCTCTCGTAGCTCTCTCCCCACCTTCTCAATCAGATGATTATCCCCGTCAGCTAACAACTTATTGAAATTCGGCCTGCCTACTTCATTTTCCTTAATCCACTCGCGGGCAAACTTTCCTGATTTTATCTCCTTCAGCATTTTCTTCATTTCCTTGCGGGTCCTTTCCGTGATAATACGCGGGCCGCGGGAAAGGTCTCCGTAGCAGGCGGTATTAGAAACACCCCTGCGCATACCTGATATGCCTCTTTCCTGGATTAAATCAGTGATGAGTTTTAACTCATGCAGCACTTCAAAATAAGCTATCTCGGGCTGATACCTGGCTTCAATCAAAGTATCAAATCCGGCGGTAATCAATGCAGTCACCCCGCCGCAAAGCACTGCCTGCTCGCCGAAAAGGTCGGTTTCGGTCTCTTCTTCAAAAGTGGTCTCGATAACTCCGGCAGTGGTTGCCTTAATCCCCTTAGCGTAAGCGAGCGCTAACTGCTTTGCCTGGCCGCTTGCATCCTGATAAACCGCAATTAAAGAAGGCACGCCTTTTCCTTCTTCATACATACGCCTTACCAACGCGCCCGGGCCCTTTGGTGCTACCATAAACACATCCACATTCTTGGGCGGCTTTATCTGCTTAAAACGGATATTAAACCCGTGCGAAAAACAGAGGGCTTTTCCTTTTTTAAGATATGGCTTTATATTCTCCTTATAAACCTTTGCCTGGACATGGTCCTGGGTAAGAATCTGGATGATATCCGCTCCTTTTGCCGCCTCGGTAACGGTTACCGGGGTAAAACCATCCTTTTTTGCCTGTTCAAAATTCGGAGTTCCTTCCAATTCAGAAACTATAACCCGTAAGCCCGAATCCCTGAGGCATAATGACTGGCCACGGCCCTGTATGCCGTATCCGATAATAGCGATTGTCTTATCTTTTAAATATGATAAATCCGCGTCCTTGTCGTAATAAATCTTTGCCATTTCATTCCTCCCCTTAAAATAAGCCATGCCACTGGCGTTGATTTTGGCGTGCCTTTGGCGTAAACGCCAAAATCACGCCGCGCTATGCGCGGCGCTAGTCCACTGTTTTTACTTACTCCGAGATAGCTAACCTTCCGCTTCTTACCATTTCCTTTACCCCGAACTGTTTCAATGCCTCTAACAACTGCTTAATCTGCACCTGGTCTCCTACTGCTTCAATAATCGCGGTATCACCTTTATGCTGAATGACCTTGCCGACGAACTTAGTAAGGGCGTGCTCAAGCTTTACCTTTTCCTTAGAGGTATAATCTACTTTGACCAGGACAAGCTCCCGCTCCACGTGCGCCTTCTTGGTAAAATCAGTTACCGTGATGACGTCTATAAGTTTATTGAGCTGTTTCTTAACCTGCTCAAGGACTTTCTCGTCTTCTGCCTCGACCACAATAGTCATATAGGAAATCTGCGGGTCAAGGGTCTCCGAAACCGCAAGGGAGGCAATATTGTAGCCGCGGGCGCTAAATAGCCCGGCAATGCGCGCCAGCACTCCAAACTTATTCTCTACCAAAACCGATATAGTATGTTTCATCTCTGTTGTCACCATGTCACAAAGTCACAATGTCACAGGTAGAATCTTTACTTGTGACTTGGTGACCTTGTGTCTTTGTGACCCTTTCAAGATACGTTAATCAATTACGCGAGGTTACTAATCATCTGGTTTATCGCTTCTCCGGCGGGAACCATCGGGAAAACATTCTCCTCCGGCTCAACGCGGAAATCGATAAACACGGTATTATCTATCTTGATCGCCTTTTCAATAGCGGGCCGCACTTCCTCTTTTTTTGTGACGTGTATGCCGACTGCGCCATAGCTATCCGCAAGCTTCACATAATCGGGGCCGGTTATGCAGACATGCGAATAGCGCCTCTTGTAAAAAAGCTCCTGCCACTGCCGCACCATCCCGAGATATCCGTTGTTAAGGATTGCTACTTTAACGTTTATTTTATTGCAAACGCAGGTGGCTAATTCCTGTATATTCATCTGTATTGAGCCGTCCCCTGCTATATCAAAAACTATTTTATCCGGGCAGCCGACTTTAGCGCCCATTGCCGCCGGAAAACCAAACCCCATTGTGCCTAATCCGCCTGATGAAATAAAGGTGCGCGGTTTAGTATATTTATACCACTGGGCAGCCCACATCTGGTTTTGCCCGACCTCTGTCGTGATAATCGCCTCACCCTTTGTGGCTTCGTCAATCTGCTCGATAACATACTGCGGCTTGATCATTTCGCCTTCTTTATAAGCCAGGGGATGTTTTTTCTTCCATTCATCCACCATCGTAAGCCAGACGGTAGTATCCGGGATTTCTTTTATCTCTCCGAGCAGTTCCCCTAAAACATTCTTGGCGTCTCCCACAATGGGTATATCAACCCTCACGTTCTTGCTGATTGAGGAAGGGTCAATATCTATATGGACGACTTTTGCGTAAGGCGCAAAGGCGTCAAGCCTGCCGGTTACGCGGTCATCAAAACGCGCGCCTATGGCAAGGATAAGGTCTGAACTCATAATCGCATGGTTAGCATAACCTGTCCCGTGCATACCAAGCATCCCTAACGCAAGCGGGTGTGTCGCCGGAAAACCGCCTATACCCATTAGCGTCCAGGTTACCGGGGCATTTATCTTCTCTGCCAGCGCCCTTAATTCCTTGCTGCAGCCGGAAGTTATGATACCGCCACCTATGTAGAGCACCGGTTTCTTTGCCTGGGCAATTAATTTGGCTGTTTTCTTGATCTGCCCGGGATGGCCGAAAAATGTGGGCTTGTAACTGCGGATATCCACTTTTTCCGGCCAGACAAAATCCGTATCCTTTAATTGCACATCAGACGGGATATCTATAAGCACAGGTCCAGGCCTACCTGTCGAGGCAATATAAAATGCCTCGCGCACAACCCTAGCCAGCTCACTTACGTCTTTGACAAGGTAATTATGCTTGGTTATGGGACGAGTGATTCCGGTAACATCTGCTTCCTGAAAAGCATCATTGCCGATTAAGAAACTTTTTACCTGCCCTGTAATGGCAACCATCGGTATTGAATCCATATAGGCATTGGCTATGCCGGTAGTCAGATTCGTAGCACCAGGGCCTGAAGTAGCAAGACAAACCCCTACCTTTCCGGTTGCGCGAGCATATCCGTCGGCAGCATGGGCTGCGCCCTGTTCATGCCTCACAAGGATAAACTTTAAATCAGAATCATAAAGCTTATCGAATATGGGCAGCACCTGTCCGCCCGGATAGCCGAATATGACTTCCACGCCTTCGCGTTTTAAGGACTCTATTAATATCTGTGCGCCTGTCATGTTTTTTAGTTATTGGTTCATGGTTCATTGTTCATGGTGTAAAGCTCTAAACCATGAACTATCCACTATGAACTATGAACTAAGTATAGCTCCTTTGTCAGCTGAACTAACCAGTTTCGAATACCTGGCAAGGTATCCTGTCTTAATCTTTGGTGGCACCGGTTTCCAATTCTTAAACCTTCTCTGGATCTCGCTTGCGGATAATCTTACCTCTATTTTCCTGTTTGGGATATCGATACTGATTATATCACCGTCGCGCAGTATTGCAATCGGCCCGCCGCTTGATGCCTCGGGAGAAATATGGCCGATGCACGGGCCCTTTGTCCCGCCTGAGAACCTGCCGTCGGTGATTAATGCCACTGAATCCTGTAAACCCATACCCACGATTGCCGAAGTCGGGGCCAGCATTTCACGCATCCCCGGGCCCCCTGCGGGGCCTTCATAACGGATAACTACCACATCCCCGGCCTTAACCTTTTTATTCAGTATGGCCTGCATGGCTTGCTCTTCGCGGTTAAATACGCGCGCCTTCCCAGTAAACTTCATCATCTTGGAGCTGACTGCTGCCTGTTTTACCACGGCCCCCTGCGGGGCAAGGTTACCATATAACACGGCAAGGCCGCCCTGCTTATGATATGCGCGGCTAAACGGACGGATAACTTCCTCGTCGGAAATTACAGCGTAAGAAGCGATATCATAAATTTTCTTTCCGCTTAAAGTCATGATATTATGGAGCTTGGCCTTTAACCGTTTAAGGACTGCGGGTATGCCGCCTGCGTATTCCAGGTCTTCCATGAAATACGGGCCTGCCGGTTCAAGGTTAGTGATATGCGGTGTGTTCTTGCTGATTTTATCAAAATCCTTAAGGTCAAGTTTTATTCCCGCCTCATGGGCGATACTCATAAGGTGTAGGACCGTATTACTTGAGCCGCCTAACGCCATATCCACGACAATCGCGTTCTCAAGGGATTTCCTGGTAATAATATCCAGCGGTTTGATATTTTTCCTGGCTAACTCCACTATCCGCTCGCCGCTTGCTTCGGCAATGCGCCTTTTTCTGGCAGAGATTGCAAGGGCCGTAGCGCAGCCCGGCAAAGACATACCCATTGCCTCGGTAAGGCATGCCATGGTATTCGCGGTATATAACCCCTGGCAGGAGCCGGCACCGGGACATGCTTCCATCTCAAGGCAGACCAGTTCCTCCGGAGATATGTCTCCTTTTTTTGCGGCTGCTAATGCTTCATAAGTATCGTGCACAAAAGCCAGTTTTCTTTTTTGATGGCGGCCGGAGAGCATCGGCCCGGCAGTAACGATAATTGCCGGGATATTCAGGCGCGCCGCACCCATAAGCATGCCGGGAGTGATTTTGTCGCAATTAGTCAAACAGATAATCCCGTCTAAGCTATGCGCGTTACAAACCGTCTCAATGGTATCGGCGACAATCTCGCGTAATCCCAGAGGATAACACATCCCCAGGTGGCCCATAGCAATCCCGTCGCAAATACCAGGAACACCGAAGAGAAACGGCACTCCACCCCCATAGCAGACCCCGCGCTCGATAAAGCGCTCAAGGTCACGCATCCCGATATGGCCCGGTATTAAATCAGTAAAGGAAGTAGCAACCCCGATAAAAGGCCGCCCTAAATCTTTCCTGCTTAAGCCCGTAGCATGCAACAGCGCCCGATGAGGAATTCTCTCGATGCCCTTCTTAATTTTGTCTGAACGCATATGCTTCTCCCTTCGGTCGAAGTAGTTCATTGTTCATGGTTCATAGTTGTCCTACTATGAACCATCCACTATGAACTATGAACTAATCTGCGCCTTCTCCGTCGTGCACAACTTCTTTACCTTCTTTACGTTTACGCACAATAACGCGCTTGAGAAGAATATTCTTATCAATGAGGTCACGGTTATTGATATTGCTTAGCTGCTTAAACAGGAAATCAAATTTATTTTCTATTTCGGCGGCAATCGCCTCCCGCACCTCTTTCGATAAACCCATGATTTCTTTCTTAAAAGGACCTAACGCTTTTTTGCGCGCCTTATACAAAAACTGGTCTTCGGTTTCCCCTTCTTTTTTCTCGGAAGCGGCGTTTACCTTAAGCCATTCATAGATCCTGTTTTTTAGGTCTGCAGGAAAATGCTTACTCTCATAAATCATATTCTGGAACTCTGTAGCCAGGTGCACCTCTGCGCAGTCGCATTCCGCGAATTTATGGAATGCCTCTGCGGGCAAGGTAGAAGCGCCATGCTGTACCGCGCCTGAAAGCCCGTATTCCTTACGCGCGATCTCCGAAAGTGCCTTTAGAGTATTAAAATCCAGCTTAACCTGGGCGATGGAACCGTCAGGAAGGACGACCCCGCCGTGCGAAGTGCCTGTCTGCACGGAAATTTTACTTATGCCGATTAACCCTTTCCTTAATCTTTCTTTGTATCCGGCCATAAAAGCACGCAGCTCTTCGGCAGTAGAATTCGCGTGGCCTACTTCACCTATTTCTCCTCCTACGGAAACCGTTACCCCGCGCGGCTCGACACGCCTGATAAACTGTGTAAGTTTTGCGCAGGCCTCATAATTATTCCTTTGTTGCTTTTTTACGTCGGGTTTGGATAAATCCACGAGCGTAGAAGAATCAATATCAATATTGTAAAACCCGGCTGAAATCGCATCCGCAATCAAATCCTGCAATCCTTGCAGTTCTTTCTCCGGATTCTCCTGATACTTCTTGGCATTGACCTGGGTGTGGTCTGCCTGGATAAAAACAGGGCCCTGCCAATCTTCTTTTATCGCGGCTGCCAATATAACCGCAGAGTATTCAATAGGCGGCTGGGCAGTATAACCCATCTCTGATTTTGCAATCTCAAAGATAAATGCGCCGGAATTATTACGCTTGGCAACCTTAAAGAGAGCGCGCGCAAGGTCATAGGTCATACTTCTTAAATTGATTGCCGGGACTGTAAAGCCGCTGAATTCTCCCCTGCCGCGCGCCATATAAAAATCATGAATACTGGAAGGATAAATACCTTTTTTATAAGCTATCTCGCTTATCTTCTTGGCCAGCTTTTTCTTAAGCGGCATATCGTCACTCATTATCAGCTCAAAAACAATCTTCTCGATGTCCAAAGGATTCCTTCCCATTTTGATTCACTCCCTCTTAAGTTAATATTTTAATAAGATTATACGCGGTCTCCATCCCCCATGGTTTTTTCTTGATCGTCTCTTCCAAATCTATGCATATTATTTTGCTACTATGAAACCCTACTGCCTTGTCAGACTCTCCGTCACGCAGGCGTATTACTGCTTCATATCCTAACCGAAGCGCCATATTCCGGCTTACTGCTGTCGGCCTTCCTCCTCTTTGTATATGGCCTAATACAACTGCGCGGGTATCAAGCGAGGTAACCTCGGTAATCTGGCGGGCAATCTTTTCTGCTTTCCCCGCGCCCTCAGCCACCACAATAATCCAGCTTGCCTTTCCGCGGATATTACCGTCTACTATCCGGTGGCACATCTCCTGGCAGTCGAATTTTTTCTCCGGTATGATTACATCCTCGCAGCCATCTGCGAGTGCTACCATTAGCGCGATAAAACCTGATTCCCTGCCCATCACTTCCACTACAAAGATTCTCTCCATGCTCGTCGCGGTATCGCGGATATTATCTATTGCCATCAATGCCGTATTTATCGCGGTATCCACGCCGATAGTGGCGTCAAAGCCGTTGACATCGTTATCTATGGAAGCGGGTATCCCGATACAGGGAACATTGTGTTTCTTATAGAATTCGTGCGCCGCGGTGAAGCTGCCGTTACCGCCGATAACGATTATCCCGTCGATATTATTCTTCTTTATGGTTTGAGCTGCCCTCTCCATGCCTTCCGGGGTAATGAATTCCGGGCAGCGCTGTGTCTTTAAGATGGTGCCGCCTTCATTGATAATACCGGAAACCGAACGGTGCGTCAGCGGCTTTAATTCCTCGTTAATCAGCCCCCACCATCCGCGGAAGACGCCGATTACGTCGATTTTGTTAGCGATAGCGGTGCGGACTACTGCCCTGATTGCCGCGTTCATACCCGGCGCATCTCCGCCCGTAGTCAAAACCGCAATTTTTTTTATCCCCATTCTTCCTCCAGGGACGGTTCTCAACTCAAAGCTAGAACTGTCCCCCTTTTAGGGACACTTCTCCGATTAAATTGAGAACCGTCCCTAATTCGCTAAAGCCCTTCTATCTGTAAATCGCGAGGATGTTCAACAAGAAAAGTATAGGTTATCTCCTGCTTCTTCTGGGGCTGCAAGGCTAATTCCCAAAGCCAGACGCCTTTCCTGTCCTTCCAATCCTTTTGCGTCGGCTCAACACTCACTTTATCTATCCTGACTTTAATCCTATCATCCTGGGAAACCGGCATTGCCTCAAATAATTTCACGTTAATCGCCTTTGACTTATAGTTTTCTACCGTCAGTTTATATTTAAAGATAGTGCGCCTGTTAGGAGAAGGTATATTTCCGATAATGGTCTCATCAACTTTCTTTTCAATCAGCTCTCTCTTAACCTTGACATTCTCATCCGCTCCTAAATAAAGGTCAAACTCCTCCTGGGGAGCTATATTATCTATGCTGGATATACCCACAAAGTCACCGTCTAAAAAGATATTCACCCGTCCGGCAAGCAGCTGTAAATCCGGCGCATTCAACACCCTGCTTCCTAAATAAGCGTTAAGCAGCGCCTTTGGATATGTAGAATATTCGAAGCTCGCCTTCAGGGTCTGAGTGGAAATCGGGAATTTTTCCTCTGTCCCGTCTGATTTAACGCTCGCCTTTTGCGTAAGCTTATAGACCACGGCAATCCCTTTCTCCTGCGCATGGCTGTATACCGGCGCTTGAGGCATAACACCTTCACCGCCTACACCAGATACATCGGATTTCGTCTCTATACTATATGCTTCGTACTGGAGAAACGCTCTTTTATTTCTCCCGAACACGCCTCTTTCTTTATCAAGCATCATAGGACGCGGCTGATAAATCTTTAGGAGCCACGATTCAACATAGGGCATCCTTCCGCCGACAGCCGGCTTTGCAGTAGAAAGGGAAATTTCCACATTCTGCCAATCCTCCCCTGTCCTCTGCCTGATTATTCCATAAGAAACAAGCTCTACCTGCGATTTCTCAAAATTGGCCCTGGCGTCATAAATCGGCTGCCACGTAGCGCCACCGACCAGGTATGATATTACTAAGTCGGTTGTTACGGTCTTCGCAGCCTCTACTTCTACTATTATAGAGCGTTGCATCTTCTGCCGCGGCCCGGATATATCGGCAAGTTCTTTTCTTAAGGCCTCAAGCTTCTTCTCCTGTTCCCTTATCTGCAATTCCGTATCCAGGGCCTGGCTGTAATTATCTTTAAGCCGCGTATCCATAAATTTTAAGGTATCATCCATATCCTTTACCGCCGGCATCTTGGTAACCAATTCCTTGGGTAGCTGCTCTTTAGAAAACATGCGTATGGAATCCAGGAATTCTTTTTCATTGGCAAGGACTTCTTTGAAATTCTGGAGCTTTTTTATTTCATCCTCTATCTTTTGTATCTGGTCCTGCAACTCTCTAACCTTTTCTGCCGGCTCTTTAGTCAAAAACTCTCTTTTAAGCCGCGCACCGAGTATTTTTACCGAAGCCGTATTAGCGCAGGAGACCTTCAGCGAATTTTCGTCTATCTCGGGAATGATGTCTGAAAAAACAACTTCGTGCGCGCCTGCGCCTAATTGAACGTTGGCGCTGCGGCTGACCAAGGCAGAGTCAGGATACACAGTAACTTCTTTAATAGAAGACGCGGGTGTTAATTGGTCGGCAAATGAGCTAGTACCCGATAATACAAAAAAACCTGAAATTATAAGCGAAACCGCTCTATTCTTCATGTGCCGCCCCTCCTTTATCTTTTTCCAGCTCCGCGAGGTAAGCAATCATCCTCTGTAATTCATTCTTGATATTCCTTACCTTTAAAACTGACTTAATGCGTAGTAACAGGTCTGTCTTATCAACGGGCTTATTGATAAAATCCGTGGCGCCCGCGGTCAAACTGTTCTCCTTTTCGCTGGGGTAAGCCGTAACCATGAGTATTGGGATTTCTTTCGTCTCTTCTTCCTTCCTTAAAGCCCGGCAGACCTCTATTCCGTTAAGGCCAGGCATAAAATAATCAAGGACTATGAGGTCTGGCTTTTGCGCCTTAGCAACCTCTAACGCCTCGACACCATCCTTGGCAATAATAACCCCGTAGCCTTCCCTGGTGAGGATATTTTCTATCGCCCTTTGTATATCAACATCATCATCGGCATACATTACTCGTTCCATATAGCCTCCTTAAATGAACAGACAACTTATGGAGCGCCACAGGCGCGACATAAGTTGTAGCGTCTCTCATTTTACTTATCTATCAGCGTCTGCGAAGTTACGTCCCCAACTCCCAACTGGCTAAATATTTCTTCTGTTCAGGGGTTAAACTGTCTATCTTTATCCCTAACGATTTTAATTTAAGCGCTGCGATACCTGCGTCGATATCCTGCGGCACGGAATATACCTGCGGTGCCAGCTTTCTGTGGTTACGGCACAAGTATTGCGCCGAAAGCGCCTGGTTCGCAAAGGACATATCCATTACCTGCGCGGGATGGCCTTCTGCGGCTGCCAGGTTTATCAACCGGCCTTCGCCCAGAAGATAAATCTTGCGCCCATCCCTTAGAATATATTCAACCGTAAAATCGCGGATCTCCTTTTTCTTTTTGCTCAATTTTTCGAGGGCCCCGATTTCAAGCTCTACATTAAAATGCCCGGAATTACAGACTATTGCCCCGTCTTTCATTATCTGGAAATGCTCCTTGCGGATGACATTAATATCTCCTGTCACGGTTACAAAAATATCGCCTATCCGCGCCGCATCCTTAATCGGCATCGCGCGGAAGCCATCCATTGTCGCCTCAAGCGCCCTTAAGGGATCCACTTCAACGACAATCACATTAGCGCCCATTCCTTTTGCGCGCATGGCCACACCCTTACCGCACCAGCCGTAACCGGCTACCACAAAATTACTTCCCGCGATTAATTTATTGGTCGCCCGGACTATGCCGTCTATTGTTGATTGCCCTGTGCCGTAACGGTTGTCAAAAAGATGCTTTGTCTGGGCATCATTTACCGCGATGATAGGATAACGCAGCTTCCCTTCTTCTGCCAATGCCTTAAGCCGGATTACGCCGGTAGTCGTCTCTTCTGTGCCTCCGATAATATTACGGTGCGCATAGGAGACCCTGCGGTGAATACTGCTTACCAGGTCCGCTCCGTCATCCATGGTGATATCGGGTTTTGCTGCCAGGACCGCTTCAATATGCTTATAATAGGTCTTTGTATCCTCGCCTTTAATCGAGAAAACAGAAATCTTCAAATTCTTTGCCAAAGATGCGGCGACATCATCCTGCGTTGATAAAGGGTTTGACGCGCAAAGATAAATTTCGGCGCCACCAGCTTTCAATACCTCCATAAGAACCCCGGTTTCCGTAGTTACATGGAGGCAGGCCGCGACCTTCCTGCCTTTTAAAGGCATTTCTTTTTTAAAGCGCTGGGCAAGTAAACCCAGGACAGGCATATTGTTGCGCGCCCATTCAATTCGCAACGCTCCTTTTTTAGCTAATTTCAAATCTTTAACATCATAGTTCATATATGCTCCTCGGGGTCACAATGTCACCGAGTCACAATGTCACATAAACCTTGTGACTTTGTGGCCTTGTGACTTTGTGACTACTTACAAGCATTTGGCTTGTTTCTTTAGTGCAACTACTTTATCAGTTTTTTCCCAGGTAAACTCGGGTTCCGTTCTTCCAAAATGGCCGAAACATGCGGTCTTCCGGAATATCGGACGCAATAAATCCAATGAGCTGATTATGCCTCTCGGCGTCAGGTCAAAATTCTCGCGGATAAGCTGAACAAATTTTTCTTCGGATATTTTTCCGGTCCCATATGTCTCCACATAAATAGATAATGGGTCAGCATAGCCGATAACATAAGACAGCTGCACCATGAATTTGTCCGCTAACCCGGCGGCAACAATATTCTTTGCGATATAGCGGCACATATAAGCCGCTGAACGGTCTACTTTTGTCGGGTCTTTTCCGGAAAAAGCCCCTCCGCCGTGCGGTACAGTCCCGCCGTAAGTATCAACGATTATTTTTCTTCCGGTCATGCCGGTATCTGACTGCGGGCCGCCGATAACAAATTTTCCCGTCTGATTGACATAATATTTTGTATCTTTATCTATCCAGCCCTTTAATACGGGCTTTGCGATTACATCAATAAGTTCCTGGCGCGCCTTTGTTGTAATATGCTTTCCTGTTTTATCCAGGATTTCATGGGTATGCTGGCAGGCGATTACCACAGAATCAATGCGCTTTGCTACGCCGTTATGGTATTCAAAAGTGACCTGCGATTTACAATCAGGCCCCAGGTATTTTAAAATATTCTCCTCACGCACTACGCTCATCCGTCTAACCAGTTTATGCGCGAATATTATGGGAAGCGGCATAAATTCTTCTGTTTCGCGGCAGGCGTAGCCAAACATTATTCCCTGGTCTCCGGCGCCGCCCGCGTTAACGCCTTGCGCGATATCCGGAGATTGTGAATTTATCGTATTGATAATGGCGCAGGTCTCGTAATCAAAGCCGTATTTCGGATGCGTGTAGCCGATTTCTTTGATAATCTTACGCGCGAGTTTCTGTATATCAACATAGGCAGTAGTCGTGATCTCACCACCCACGACCAAAAGCCCCATAGTCACATAGGTCTCGCAGGCAACCCTGCTTCTTTCTTTATTGGGGTCGAGCTTTAAAACCTCATCCAAAACCCCGTCTGATATCTGGTCACAAACTTTATCCGGATGACCCATCCCCACCGACTCAGAAGTAAAAAAATGCTTACGCAAACTCATCCCTCACCCTCCTTAAATAAGCCATGCCTATGGCGTTTATGGCTTATTTAACTCCACGCTATGCGTGGAGCTTCATTTTAGTAATGTCTTAGAAATTCTCTTGTGCCAATCCGTAAAATTTATAATCTCCTATATCGTACCATTTACTGCCGAACGCGACGCCATATACGGCTTCCTTTTTCCTTAACCAGTCTATATAAAAACCTGTGGCATCGGTCTTACCGTGGTAAGCTTCTTTATATTCTTTCATAAGGCCAAGCTTTTCTTTCGGGAAATAATACAGGCACATTGCTACGAGCGTTGACTCCGGCGCTTCCGGCTTCTCCTTGAAATCAACAATCCTTTTTTCATTATCCAGCTTGACTACTCCGTAGCGGCTGGCTTCTTTTATATCCCGGATATCGTAAATTCCCATACTGACATTGGGAAGATGCCTAGAGGTAATATCAACGAAATCATTGAGAGAACCATCAAACAGATTATCTCCTCCCACGACCAGTAAATCTTCGCTTATGCTTTTTGCATTAACCACGAAATCTATGTCTCCGATTGCCCCGCGCCTGGTTGCGTTATCTTCGGTCAAATCATCCACCAAAGTAATTAATTTCTTTGCCGCCAGGCTACTCTTCCACTTATCAAAAAAAGGAAAAAATTTGCTGTTAGTGACCACAAAAATTTCATTTATCGCTTCTACCTTCTGGAGCCCGGATACGATATAATCGATTATCGGCCTGCCTTTTACCTCAAGAAGCGATTTCGGATATTCCTTGGTCAGGGGATAAAGGCGCGTGGCATAACCGGCTGCTAATATCAGCGCTTTCATTAAGAAATCAACCTTTGGCTAACTGGTTTTTCAAATACGTGACCCTGTCTACCGGCGTAGGGTCGATACCGTAGAGTATAGCCAGATAATAAGAAACGAAATCGCCTATATAGGCCAGGGAAAGAATCCTCGCTAACAATTCTTCTCCGTGCGACCATACCTCTATTACCTTTACCCCGTCTTTACGCAGGATGTCGGCGGTTATATCCATGCGTTTACTTGTGCGCGGGTGCATATCTTTATCCCTTAGCATTACCACCACAAAATCCTTGAATAATTTTTTCGGCTGCTCCCACCCGACAATCTCATTGTGGTTCATCTCCGGAAAAACATGGGAAGAGGCAAGCGCCTTGGAATTCTCGGCAAGCTGTCCTCTCATACGCGTAGCGCATATGTCAAAATGAATAGACGCGGAATATATGACGGTAAATTTATTAAAAATACTGTTTGCCAGGGATTTCGCTATATTATCCTTCAGTCCTATTTCCGGCGTAAGCACCCTGTCACGCAGATCTTCCAGCACTTTTATTGCCCCTTTTATCGCAAGCCCTGTATCCTTGATTATCCCTAATTTACCTAAGACGCAGAGAGGAATTATACTCTGGTAACCCAGCGCGCAGCGCGGGGGAATGCCCTTGGGTATCTCGATAAAGGTTACATTATCGCGTACGGCCAGTTCCTTGATCTTTCCTCCTGATGAAAGCGCGATAATCGTAGCGCCCTTTTTTCTTGCCTCCTGATACGCGCTTAATGTCTCTTCGGTATTGCCGGAATAACTGGCTATAAATACAAGGCTTGAGGCATTAACATAAGCCGGCAGCGTATATTCGCGTAACACCGTGATAGGGAGGCTACAATCAGAATACAGGTATGACCTGACTAAATCCGCGCCGATGGCAGAACCGCCCAAGCCGGCAAAGACAATCTTCCCAAAATCTCTTTTTGCAAATCTTATGCTTGCCCTTTCCCCTATATCCTTGGCATAAGAGCACTGCTGGGGAAAATCAAGCAAAAGTGTAAGCATCTTAGATTTATCCAGTTTCTTTATAGCTGCTGCTGAAAGGCTGGACTTCTTCATGCAATAACCTCCCTGAATTTAATCTGCGCGAACTCTTCTACTTCCTTACCGGTTGATAGTTTAAGCGCGTTGTTGGCAATGCTTCGCGCCTCCTTGAGGCTCACTGCACGGATAATATATTTTATCTGCGGGATTACCTGGGGCGGCATGCTGAATTCATCCAACCCCAAACCCAGAAGTATCAGCGCGAAACTGGGCTCTCCTGCCATTTCTCCGCACATACCCACCTTTATATTTGCCTGATGGGCAAATACTATAATGTTCCTAATCAGGCGTAATACTGCCGGATGTGCCGGCTCATAAAGATATGCCACCTTTTCATTCACGCGGTCTACGGCCAGCGCATATTGAATGAGGTCATTTGTGCCTATACTGAAGAAGTCGGCTTCCTCCGCCAGTATATCGGCGGTCATAGCCGCGGAAGGCACCTCAATCATTACTCCGGTCTGGATATCCTCGTTAAAAGGGATATTCTTGTCACGCAATTCCCCTTTTACATCCTCCAGGACCTGGTTTGCCTGTTTTAACTCTTCGATACCGGAAATCATGGGATACATAAGCTTAAGATTCCCATGGGCAGATGCACGCAGTATCGCCCTTAACTGAACTTTAAAAATATCCTGGCGCGCAAGGCAGAACCTGATAGCCCGCCATCCTAAAAAGGGCTCCATCTCGTGCGGTATCTCAAATTGGGAAAGGAATTTATCGCCCCCCAAGTCCAGCGTGCGGATAATCACTGAATTTGGCTGCATAGCTTCAGCCACGTATTTATAGGCCTGGTAATGCTCCTCTTCAGAAGGCATATCCTTCCTGTTCATATAGAAAAACTCCGTGCGGTACAGGCCTATTCCCTGTGCGCCATGCAATTTAACAGAAGCAACCTCATCCGGAAATTCGATGTTGGCTGATATCTCCACAGTATGATTATCGGGAGTGATTGCAGGCAGATCCTTGGCAGTGAGGAATCTTTCTGTGATACCGAGCATCCGCTTTTCTTCTTCCTGATAATTCCGCAGCGTCTCTTCATCGGGATTAATAATGACAATGCCCATACTGCCGTCTACTATCAGGATATCTCCGGAATTGATTTTCGAAGTTACCTCTTCAACTCCCACTACCGCAGGTATCTCTAATGCCTTTGCCATAATCGCGGTGTGCGACGTCTTTCCTCCGATATCTGTGATAAAGGCGCTGACACTCTGCTTATGCATGGCTGCGGTATCTGATGGTGAAAGGTCATGGGCAACTACAATCACCCGTTCCTTTAAATCAGCAAGTGCCGTGCGCGGCTTGCCTAAGAGGTGGCGCAGTATGCGCTTACCCACATCGTTTATATCGGCGACCCGCTCTCTCAAATATTCATCTTCTATCTTGGAAAATACCTCGATATATTTCTTCATAACTTCCGAGAATATGAAGGCGACATTCAGGCGCTCTTTTTTGAGCCGCGAAATAACT
The DNA here is from genome assembly GCA_050012075.1 of Candidatus Omnitrophota bacterium. Taxonomy (GTDB): domain Bacteria; phylum Omnitrophota; class Gorgyraeia; order Gygaellales; family Profunditerraquicolaceae; genus JAMWCI01. The sequence continues at coordinate 40,327 of JBEKHW010000001.1, forward strand.
TCCTCGATTAACATGCGGTCTTCTAAGACCAAAAGATGCGCGTCAAAAATCTGCGCCTCATCCTGGCCCATCTCAGCGCCTATCTTCTTCTGCAGTTCGATTATCTCGCGGCGGGTCCTGATCAATGCTTCTTCAAAGAGCTGTATCTGCAGCGGTATGTCCTGCTCGCCGATCTCCTCCCTCGGGATAATAAATTCCTCTTTACCGACCCTGTAGGCGGGGCCGATACTTATGCCTGAAGCCGCGGCTATGCCTTTGAGCTTAATCATAAATCTTGTTCTCCAGAAAGAAGCTTCTCTAATTCCACGATGGCTGTTTCGGCGTCCTCTCCGTCTGCTTCTATAATAATAGTGCTGCCCTTTTCAGCGCCCAGCATCAGTATCCCCATAATGGATTTGCCGTTAACTTCTTCTTCCTCGCGCCTTATGGTTATACGCGAATCGAATTTATTAGCTATCTGGACAAAGATAGCCGCCGGACGTGCATGCAGGCCCTGTTTATTATTTACAATTACGCTCTTTTTTATCACTGGCATCAGATCTCTTCCATAAGGCCTACGATTATTTTGGCCAATCTCACAGGGTCGTGCCGGATAACATCGTCTTCTACTATCGCGAAATTATCTTCGATAACCCTGTAACCCATATTTTCAACTTTCTTCCGGTCATTGATAACCAGGTATGAATCCTGCGCAGAATAGCGTTTCAGGGTCCCTGCCGGTATCTCTCCTGTATTTATAATGCAATAGTCAAATACCTTAGGATGCGCATGCGCTACCAGCGCATTTATATGGTCCGAGGCGGTATAGCCGTCTGTCTCTCCCGGCTGGGTCATGACATTACAGACATATACCTTGATTGCGCCCGAAGAAGCAATTGCCTCTGTAATTTCCTTTATCAATAGGTTCGGGATGATACTTGTATAAAGCGAACCCGGGCCCAGGATTATAAGTTGGGCTTCCTTTATCGCCTTAAGCGCATCGGGAGTCGGCTGCGGCGCGGCCGGTTCAAGGGAAACCCTGTTAATGGACCTGCGGCTCTTGGGTATTTTGTTCTCACCTACGGTCGTAGAGCCGTCATCGTGCTTTGCCAAAAGTACTACGTTATTCAAGGTAGAAGGAATAACCTGTCCCCGCAGCGCCAATACCTTGCTTGTCTCTTTTATCGCTTTCTCGAAATCTCCGGTCAGCTGCGTCATGACGGTAATAAACAGGTTCCCGAAACTGTGACCCGATAGCTCAGAGTTCGTATCGAAACGGAACTGGAATAAATCACGCATAAGGGCCGGCGCATCAGCCAGGGCTACCAGGCAGTTGCGGATATCTCCGGGCGGAAGTATGTCAAACTCCTGGCGCAGCCTCCCCGAAGAGCCGCCGTCATCAGCAACGGTAACCACTGCGGTAATATTAGCGGTGTATTCCTTAAGGCCGCTTAATAAAACTGAAAGCCCTGTCCCCCCTCCGACTGCCACGATCCGGGGCCCGCGGCTTAATTGTTTCTTCTTATATAGAATATCGACGAGCTCAGTACCCCGCGAAGAGGGCATAAAGACATTGATAAAAGAACGCATCATCCGCTTTATGCCTAATACGAGAATTATAATTCCGGAAAACACTATTGTCGCGTCCAAAAGCTGTAAAAGCCAATACTCGTCGGAGCGTAAATGCGCTGTGCCAAAAATAAGTAGTAGCACCCCGAAAGCGCCGAACATTATCCAGCGCTTGATGCCTATTCCCGGGTAAAGCCATTTGAATATCCGACTGATTCTTGCCAGCATTAAATCAACCCTTCCTTAAAATATTTGATTTTAAGGTTTCTTTTCGTCTTCTTGAGCAATAATCTTCAACACCGACTTATCATCGGTAGAGCTGCGCAGGGTGTCGCGGAAATATTTATCTTTGAGCAGGCGCGAAATACGGGCAAGCGCCTTAAGATGAGGCCCCGCGGAATCCTGCGGTGCCACTAACAGAAAAAATATATAAGCCGGTTCTCCGTCTAGTGAATCAAAATCCACGCCTTTCTTGGAAAGGCCAAAAGCCGCTATCAGGCTGTCTACGCATTCGGACTTTGCGTGAGGTATAGCAATACCCTGGCCTATGGCGGTTGAACCCAACGCCTCCCTGGCCATAAGAGCATCAATTAGTTTGGCGCGGTAGCGTTTTTCGATATCGCCTGCGTCAACAAGAGCATCTACCAGCTCTCTAATTACCTCCTCTTTCTTAGTCGCTTTTATATCCATTACGATTGCTTTTTTCGAAAGAAAATCCATAACTAGCATAATACGCTCCTTTTAATGAGCACTAAACTTACGATCCGCCGTAGGCGGAGAGTAAGTTTATGTGCGAATTAATCCCACACCCAGCCAGTAAGCTTACATAGCTATAGTTTTCTGGGTGTGGGATACCCGATTACGATTTAAAAAGAACAGTCCCCTGCCTTCAATTTTTGTTTGCCCATACAACTTACGTTCGCTTCGTTCCGTAAGTATCTTGTACCTCGCTTAAACACTTGTACTTTTCTTTGAAAAGTACTACGTAAGCTCGGTATAAATTCGCAGACGGCCTTCGGCCTACGGCTTACGTTCGCTCAGCCTGTTCGCTCCGTAAGCCGTCTGCTCATTTAAGCGGGAGACGGGATTCGAACCCGCGACATTAACCTTGGCAAGGTTACGCTCTACCAACTGAGCCACTCCCGCGTTAAAATTAAAGCTCCCTTGATTTCGGCGTGCCTCTGGCGATTACGCCGAAATCACACTTTGCTCTGCAAAGTGCTTGGCGCAATTGTTAATTTTACGCCGAGCCCTGCGAGGCGCATACATTAACTATCCTAAGCCCTGCGCGACCAAAATAAATTCTGGAAATTCTTTCCCCACACCACTTTAAGTTTTTAGCAGCGTTCAATTAAGAAACATATTATATCCGCCTGCGGCGGATAGCTGTTAAAAACTTGTCGTTCATTACTGCTTATCGGAAGTTTCTCTAGGGGGAGTTATTATTTTCTTTATTAAATTGTCCCTGCTTCCGGAAAGAGCTATTGAAATGCACAATAACATAAAAATCACAGAGAATAATGCCAGGATAAGATAAGTAAACACGAATAGCGAAACGGAAACCACTGTTTGCAGTTTTTTAAATAACCTAAGCGACTCTATCTTCAACTGCGCCTCTAAGGGGGTTACAGTTTTAATATTTGATAGGGCAGTGCCTGTCAGGGCAAGTTTATTCTGAATAACGACGGAGTTGCTTTCGCTTTTTTTAATAAAAATAGAGCTTAAAGAGATGAACAGTGCGCACAAAACCAATATTGCCAGTATCCTACGCTTACGTAAACTCCCCTGCTTAATAAGCTGTAATGTTTTTTCTTCTTTACTTGTCAGCATGGCTAATTTAGATATGGGCGGAAGAGGAGTTGAACCTCCACGGGTTGCCCCACAAGGTCCTAAGCCTTGCGCGTCTGCCATTCCGCCATCCGCCCGTAATTGGGCTTGTATTTGTCCGGGAAAGAACTTAATGCACTCCGCTCGCTAAACCGCTTGTCGCTTTGTTGAACGCTTAATTCACCCGCTATTTCCTATCGGTGAATTACACCGCGAAGCGGTGCTGCTTGAGTGCACTAAAATTTTCCCTTGTCGTGAAAATTTTAGTGAGCCTCCCGCGACTCTAACGCGTCGCTCCTCGCTAAAGCTTCGTCGCTCCCCAAAGGGGCTCTGCCCCTATGGCGCTCACTCACTCCGTTCGTTCGCTGTTACCCCGAAAGCGTGGGGAAAATATCTTTTCCCCACACCCCTTTTGCGTTCTCGTCGCGGGGACAGAAATTTATTGAGCCTCCCGCGACTCGAACGCGGCACAGCCACCTTAAAAGGGTGGTGCTCTACCAGATGAGCTAGAGGCCCTAATTTTTCGATTCCGGACTCTATCCTGCGGCTATTGATTCAACAGGATTAGAGGCCCAGATTTAGTTCATTGTTCATGGTTCATGGTTCATGGTTCATGGTTCATGGTTGTCCTGCTATGAACCATCCACTATGAACTATGAACTAAAATTCAAGTATTTCTTTTTCTTTATTCTTTAAGAGCTCGTCAATCTTTGCGATATACTTATCGACAAGCTTTTGCAATTCATCTATCCCGCGAAACTTATCGTCTTCTGAAATTGCCTTGTCTTTCTCAAGTTTCTCTAATGTTTCTTTGGAATCGCGCCGGATGGTGCGTAAAGACACCCTTCCTTCTTCCGTCATATTGTGCACCACTTTTGCCAACTCCTGGCGCCTCTCTTTTGAAAGCTGCGGGAATGACAATCGCACAACCTTGCCATCATTGGAAGGTGTAATGCCAAGATTAGATTTAAGGATAGCCTTCTCAATCTCGGGAACAGCCGAAACATCCCATGGTTGAATCATCAACAAGTGGGCATCCTGGGTAGAAATAGAGGCCAACTGTTTTAACAGGGTCGGGGCCCCATAATAATCAATATGCAGTCCTTCAACCAGATGAGGGCTTGCCCTTCCTGTGCGTATCTCGGAAAATTCACGGGTAACCGAATCAAATGCCTTTTTCATTTTCTCTTCGGAGCTATGTAAGATTTCCTTAACTGTCATGGCTCGTCCTCCTATCGGCTGACTATTGTGCCTATTTTCTCTCCCAGCACAACCCGCCTGATATTGCCTTCTTTATTAAGATTAAAAACTACGATGGGAAGATTATTATCCATGCAGAGGCTTATGGCAGTAGCATCCATAACCTTAAGCCCTTTCTTCAGGACATCCATGTACTTCAGACGGCTGAATTTCTTTGCGTTCTTTACCCTGAGGGGATCCGCGGAATAAACACCATCCACCTTTGTCGCTTTTAAGATAGCATCGGCGCTGATTTCCATTGCGCGTAGCGCCGCCGCGGTATCAGTAGTAAAATAGGGGTTACCGGTCCCGGCGACGAATATTGCGACGCGGCCTTTCTCCAGGTGCCTTATCGCGCGTCTGCGTATATAGGGCTCGGCTATCCGTTCCATTTCGATAGCAGTCATCACGCGCGTGGGAACACCGGTTTTTTCAAGTGTGTCCTGTAAGGCCAGGCCATTAATCACTGTTGCCAGCATACCCATGTAATCGGCAACGCTCCTGTCCATATCCAGGCCGCGCGATGCGGTGTTTTCCTGGCCGCGGAAGATATTTCCTCCTCCGAGCACCACAGCCACATCGACACCCAGCTCTTTTATTTCTTTTATTTGTCGCGAAATAGAAAAGAGTACCGCTTCATCGATACCGTGGGCTTTCTTCCCCTGAAGTGCTTCTCCGCTTAACTTCAGGACTATCCTTTTGTAGAGTGCCTGTTTCATTATTGTTCGATTACTCACCGATTCTATAACGGACAAACCTGCGTATTACAATATTCTCGCCGAGTTTGGCAACTATACTGCCTAAATAATCATTTATGCTTATTGTGGGATCTTTTATAAACGGCTGCTCAAGCAGGCAATGGTTTTTATAAAAATCGTCTTTGCTTTTTTCATGCTCTACTACTTCCGCGGGGACTTCTTCCCGTTTTATGTAGAGCGGGCTTGAGGCCGTAACCTGCATGGCCACATCTTTAGTGAACCTGCAGAACTCCTCATTACGCGCTACGAAGTCAGATTCGCAATCAACTTCAACCAGGACCCCTATTTTATTGCCCATATGCACATAGGCCTCGACCCTGCCTTCTTTAGCGGCTCTTCCCTGCTTCTTCGCGGCTATCTCAAGGCCCTGTTTACGCAACAGCTGTGCCGCTTTCTTTAAATCTCCGCCTGTCTCTTCAAGCGCTTTTTTACAATGCGCAACTGAAGCCAGGGTCATCTCTCTTAATTCTTTTATCAATTCAACCTTTACTGCCATTTTAAGCTTACCCCTTCCTTTTTATTCTTGTCTTCTCTTCTGCAATTTTCTTTAAGCGGCTCTTATGAATGGCTTTTGCTTCTTCTGTCCCTCCCTCAGGCGCGACTATTTCTTCTATCTCTTTTATCTTCGCCTCTTCTTCGGGAAGAACCACTGCCGCTATTTCTTCCTTTTTGCCTTCCTCAATCTTTACCCCTTCCTGAGAAAGGTAAGAGAGGAACCGCTTCCTGCCCTCTATTATCGCATCAGCCATGAGGGAAGTTATAAGCCGTATGGATTTGGCCGCGTCGTCATTTCCCGGAATCGGATACGCTACCAGTTCAGGATTGGCATTCGTATCGATAAGGGCTATGATAGGTATGGATAGCCTGTTTGCTTCGCGCACCGCTGTCTCTTCTTTCGAAGTATCTACTATGAACGCCGCCTTTGGCATCCGCTCCATCTTGACGATACCGGAAAAGTTCTTCCTTAACTTACCCATTTCCTTTTCAAGGCGCGCTACCTCTTTTTTGGTAAGCTTTTCGAAAGTTCCATCCTCGCGCATAGTTTCTATTTCTTTAAGGCGGTTTATACTTTTCTTAATAGTGGTGTAATTGGTAAGCATTCCTCCTGGCCAGCGCTCTGTGACATAAAACATCCCGCAGCGATTCGCCTCCTGGAACACTACTTCCTGCGCCTGCTTTTTGGTGCCGACGAAAAGTACACCTTCGCCCTTTGCAGAGATATCCAGCAGGAAGTCGCGCGCGCGGTTAATGCATTCCTCTGTTTTCTCAAGGTCTATGATGTAAATCCCGCTTCTTTCGCCAAAGATAAATTTCTTCATCTTGGGATTCCAGCGTTTTTTCTGGTGCCCAAAATGGACCCCAGCTTCCAGCAACTGTTTAATTAATTCTGATGGCACGTTCTTTTCCCCTTTCTTTCACCCTTCGTTACACTTCATTCGCTTGAGGGTGTTCCTCTGAACCAACAAAGTGAACTGAAGGAGCATAGCCGTTCTTTGCGCCAAAAAGTTCGCATACGCACCTGCGGCTTCCTAGCAGAACTAAGCTATTTGTTCATTGGAATTCCGGCTGTATTTCGTTTCGCGTCAGACGGAAACCGTGATTTTAGGTTATACCGAAGTGAAAAGATAGTATACCAAAAATCTTCGTAATTTCAATAAAATTATTGCAATTCCTGAAGCTCGTAGAGCTTTTTGTACAACCCGCCATTTACCACTAAATCGCTATGCGTACCTTCCTCGGCAATTCTCCCTTTTTCCAGGACAATGATACGATGGGCATTCCTGACAGTGGAAAGACGGTGGGCAATTACGAGGACTGTCCTGCCTTGCATCAGGGTCTCAAGTGCTTCCTGGACAATGCGTTCGGATTCGGTATCCAATTGCGAGGTTGCTTCATCCAGGATTAAAATCGGCGGATTCTTCAATAACGCCCTCGCAATGGCAATTCTTTGCCTTTCGCCTCCGGAAAGCTTCATCCCCCTGTCGCCGATAACAGTATCGTAGCCAAGCGGAAGATGCCTGACGAATTCATGCGCGTGCGCGTTAACAGCTGCCGCCTCTATATCCTCCTGCGACGCATCCGGCCTGCCATAGGCGATATTACCTCTTATGGTATCATTAAAAAGGATCGTTTCCTGGGTAACTATTCCTATCTGACTGCGGAGCGAATCAAATGTCACTTCCTTTATGTCTGTCCCGTCTATAAGGACCCTTCCCTTTTTCGGGTCATAAAATCTGGGAATAAGGTCTAATAGCGTGCTTTTACCGACGCCGCTTGGGCCCACGACAGCCGATATCGTGCCTTTTTTTACTTCCAGGTCTATGCCTTTTAACACCTGATTATCCCCATGGCTAAACCAGATATCTTCAAAGACAATACTTTCCCTAAACGGCGGCAATTCCCGAGCATCACTCTTCTCTGCCACGGTGGTTACTGTGTCAAGAACTTCATAAATACGCTCGCTGGCAGCTGATGCCTGCTGCATTATTGAATTTACCTGGCTTAATTTCTTAAAGGGCTTTATAAGGGATAAAAGGGTCGCCATGAATAAGGTAAAGGCGCCGAAAGAAAGCTGTCCCCCGATAACCTGGCGTCCACTGTAATAAACGATAAAAAGCGCCATAGCCACGCCTGTTAACTCGGTAGCGCTGCCTAAAATAAGCATGCGCTTTACGGATTTCATTGCGATACGGTAATATTCATGGTTTTCTCTTGCAAACCTTGCCTTTTCCCTTTCTTCCGCAGAGAACGCCCTGACAATCCGGACACCTGTAAAGGTCTCAACAAGCAGAGAATTGATATCTGCCATCTTTTCCTGCGCTCTCTTGCTTAATTTACGTAAAACCTTACCCACAATCACCATAGGGACAGCGACGATTGGCAAGACTACAATGGCAATCAATGCCAAGTGCCAGTTAATAAGGAATATCAGGAATGAATATGCGACTACTTCAAAAGACTGGTAGATAAGGTCGGTGAGCCCATAGGAAACTGCGTTTTCAATCAGCTTGACATCATTGGTAATGCGCGATATAAGCTCGCCGCTTCTTTTTTGCGTGAAATACTCCAGGGATAACGACTGCATCTTAGCGTAAACCTTGTCGCGCACATCCCTGATTACCTTCTGCCCCACGTCAGACATGATATAGGACTGCATATATTCAAAAACAGCCCTGATTATAAGGGCAACAGGCATAACAATCAGTATAAGATACAGGACCTTTAGGGAAGATAGCGAGTTCAGGAAATTTAACGCATCTTGTACGAATGCAGGGAGTTTCCCGCTTGTGAATACTATCGGCTTATTGGTAAATATCCTGTCTATAACCGGCACTATGGCGCTTAGGCGGAATACGTCAAAAAAGGTAACAACAGCCATAAAAATGCCTGAAAGGAATAACTTTCCGTAATAGGCCCTTGCAAAACTGAATAATTTACGATAATCCTTTTTCATAAAATAACTCTTTTCCTGGCTTTAATTGGATTTTTTAATATAACACAATAATTGCCTTTTGTCGAGCCTCCTTGTAACTTTTTTTACGGTTATATTGAACAATTTTGACAATTGGAGAGGCTGGCAAAAATAGGCAATATTTTAGTTGCAACAGGCCGGGCAATTTGCTATCATCTTTTTACGAGCACATAAGTTACGGAGCAGGATGCGACGTAACTTATTTGTGCGAGTTAATCCGCCGAAGGCGGACAAAACAGGCAGAAAGTTGCGTTTCTGAAATTTTGCTTTCATCTGATATGCAAAAGGTAAAGGTTGGTGTAATAGGGGTGGGCTATCTTGGCAGTATCCATGCCCGCATTTACCGGGAACTGACCGAGTGCGAGCTTGTCGGGGTCTGCGATATTGACAATGATAAACGGGAAGAAATCTCTCAAAAACTGGGTGTACCCGGCTACTCAAACTATGCTGATTTATTCGGGAAAGTAGATGCGGTAAGTATCGCTACTCCCACAAAAAGCCATTGCCCTATTGCCTCTAGTTTCCTGCGCCAAAAAATCCATCTCCTGGTAGAAAAACCGTTTACCACCAGCCTCAAAGAGGCGGATTCGCTCATAAGGTTAGCCCGGAAGAACCGGCTTATACTGCAGGTAGGCCACATAGAAAGGTTCAATTCCGCCTTTAGCGCCACCCGCGATATTATAAAAAAACCCAGGTTTATCGAATGCCACCGGTTAAGCCCCTTCCCCAACCGCTCACTCGATGTAGGTGCGGTCCTTGATATCATGATCCACGATATCGATATAGTGCTTGGCCTCGTAGATTCAAAGATCAAAAGGATTGAGGCAGTGGGAGTAAATGTATTGACGGCCTTTGAAGATATAGCCAATGCCCGCATTACCTTTAAGAACGGCTGCGTGGCCAATCTTACCGCAAGCAGGGTATCGGATGAAACAATGCGTAAAATCCGCATATTCCAGGAGGATACTTATATCTCCCTGGATTATAAAGAAGCGGCGGCCGTCGCATACCGTAAAGACGCAAACCGGATCATCAAAGAAGACCTGCCCATAGAAAAAGAACAGCCTCTGCAAAAAGAGCTTAGCTCCTTCATCCACTGCGTAGCCGCGCATGAACAACCTTTGGTTTCAGGGCCGGTAGCTCGAGAAGCCCTTGCGGTGGCATTAGAGATCCAAAAACAAATATGGCGCAAAAAAATATCCTGATTATCTGCGGTGAAGCATCGGGAGAAATACATGCCGCGGGGTTAGCTGGCGCACTCAAAAAGATAGACCCTGAGATCTCCATCTCCGGCGTGGGTGGAGAGCTTCTAAGGAGTTCGGGCGCTCAAGTGTTCTATGATATAAAGGAATTGGGCGTAATGGGATTAGTCGACGTATTAAAGAAACTGCCTAAGTTCTTTGCGCTAAAGGAGCTGATCCTAAAAAAAGTCAACTCCGAAAAACCCTCCGCAATAATATTTGTGGATTTCTCGGGGTTTAATCTGCGGCTTGCCAAAGATATAAATAATAAAATACCCACTATCTATTACGTAAGCCCGCAGGTATGGGCCTCTAGGATAGGCCGCATTAAAACAATAAAAAAATACATCGGTAAACTGATTGTCCTGTTTAGCTTCGAGGAGGAATTCTACAGGAAACACCTGATACACGCTGATTGCGTAGGCCATCCCCTCCTTGACATTGTAAGCCCGACTATGACAAAGGAGGAGTTTTTAGGGACTATGGGGCTTCTAAAAGATAAAACCACTATCGCCCTTTTACCAGGCTCACGCATACAGGAGATAGAAAAAATCCTGCCGGTAATGTTGGGGGCTGCGCGCATAATCTCCGGGGAGCGCCCGGCGCAGTTTGTGGTAGCCAAATCCCCTCTTGTGCAAATAGATATCTATAACAAACTGATGAACAGAACCAAAGGGTTGAATATAAAGATTGCGGAGGCAAAAACCTATGATTGCCTTAATATCGCGGATTTTGCCCTCGTTACCTCAGGTACCGCCACCCTTGAAACAGCGATTATGCGCAAACCTTTCCTGGTAATTTATAAGATGAATATCCTGAATTATCTATTGTACCGGCCGCAGGTAAAAATCCCGTATATCGCCATGGTGAATATAGTGGCGGGTAATAAAATCATCCCGGAATTCGTGCAGTTTAAGGCAACAGCCTCCCGCATCGCAAGAGCAACCCTGCATTTCTTGGATAACCCTTCAGAATTAGAGGATATGAAATCACGGCTCTCCAAAGTTAACTCCCTATTAGGCAAACCCGGCGCAAGCTCCCGCGCCGCTCGAATCATCGTCGATTTCCTCAATAATACCAAATAATAGTTTCGCGGGTCCTGCCGAGGCGCGTTCTCGCAGGAACGCACGATTTTCCCCAGCGTGGAAAATCGCGCTCGGCTCCTCGGCCTCGCTCGTCCAATACAAGATTGTTTCGGGGACACCTTGCCCGCTCGGCCTGCGGACGTCCTGCTCAAATCGCGCCTCGTCACCCGCGAATGATTTCGGCTTAGCAGCCACCCGCTAATCGAGACACCAGTTAAATTAATAAAATTTATTAAGGGACTATGAGCGCGCGTTGGGAAATTTTGCGGGTTTGCGGAGCGTGCATTAGAAATTTTTTGGCACAGCGTTTACTTGTAGTGTACAAGGAATTACGGCGAGCGGTGTGCGATTGTTATTCTCGTAAGACGACACAAGAGCGAGCCGTAAGCCGCAGTACATGGCAAAAAATTTCAGCACGCGGAGCAAAACCGCAAAATCAAAGAATTTCGTGCGCGAAAATCCAAGAAAAGAATTACTTCATGGTTTTTCCGGAACGAATAGCTCTGCCATAGCAATCCGTTCGTCTATGGGCGGGTGGTCGAAAAAGTAGAATTTAATTAGGGGGTTAGGATTCCTGTCAGCGAGGTTTTGTTTGGCGAGCTTATCCATCATAGAAATAAAGGCGTCTTTTGAACCGGTAACCTCTAGCGCCATTTTATCGGCGTTTCTTTCCAGGGCGCGGCTTACGTAATTCTCAAAGGGCTGCATAATCATCCCAAACAAGACAAAATAGATAAGCAGTAACGGTAAAGCAGCTATTTCTGATAAAGAAGAAAAACCGAATATCCCCAGGATATAAGCGCTGGTTTTAAATATGAAATAAAAGACAAGTATTGTCGCCGCGGAATTTATGAATATTAACTTAAGAAGGTGCCTTAAGCGGTAATGCGCGAATTCATGGGCAAGTATTACCTCTATTTCGTCATAGCTATACTTATCCTTTAGGGTATCAGCTAAAATCACACGCCTGGTGCTACCCGTGCCCACGAACGCGGCGTTTGCCTTGAGTGTCTTCTTACTGAAATCTATCTCAAATACATCCAGGATCTTGACTTTCATCTTTGCGGCTAGGGCGATAACCCGCTCTCTCAGCGTATCGTCGGTAAGTTTTTTATACTTGAAGAACAGGGGTATTATCACTACCGGCAGGAGCTTGGCCAGGATGAGGCTGAAAAATATCCAGAACAGGGAAATAATCACCCACCAATAATTACCAAAAGTTTTTAAGATATAATAAAAGGCGTAAATAAGAATAAGGCCTATGATATAAGAGATTATCCCGGACTTAAGCTGGTCGGAAAGCCAATCCCGCAAATTCTGATTTGATAGGGAGAATTTATGCTCCAGTATGTAGGAGTGGTAAAAGCTTAAAGGGAAACTGAGGATATAATAAACAACTGAAGCGATAAGGACATACAGGAAAGTAATTATATAGGCATTGGCGTTAAATTTAAATAACCCAAGCGCCAGATTTCTTGAGAAACCTGATAGCAGGAATATAAAAATAATGAGCAGGAGATACGCCGTCTCCAGGATATCCAACGTATACTTAAGGGAGGAATATTTCTTGGCCGGGTCCCTCATGCCTTATTCTCTTTACGGATCAGGTTTTAGCCGGTTTGATATTAATGAAGGTGCGGAATTTACCGTGATTGGTTTTCTTGTGGCTAAAATAAACTTCGCCGTTACATAAAGCAAAAAGGGTGCCCTGCCCCTTAACATTTATGCCTGCCTTATACACGGCTACGCCCCTTACCAGGATTTGACCTGTTTTAACGGGCTGCCCATTTGAAACCTTAAGCATTTTGTCTTTCTTCGGTGTTGAGAATCCGCCTGTCATATTAACCTCCGCTTAGCTAGTTAAATAAACAATACCCCTGGTGCCTATTGTTTATTTACGCCGCGCTATGCGCGGCGTTAGTTAATTATTACTTCTTCGTCTTTATAAGGTAAGTACGCCTCGATATTCTTTTCCTTAAGCGCATCCCGAAGCGCCTCTGACTGGTCCTGGTCTCCGTGGACGAGGAACACTTTTTTTAGAGGGAGGCAGGCAGAAATGAAATTTATCAGGTCATTTTTATCGGCATGCCCAGAGAATGAGTTTATTACCTCTACTTCTGCGTTTAATTCATACTCCACTCCGAATATGCGCACAAAAGGAAACTTTTCCACGATCCTTTTACCGAGGGTATCCTGCGCCATATATCCTACCACGAGGATCGTGTTGCGGGAATCCTCAATATTATTCTGCAGGTGATGCAAGATCCTGCCGGATTCGCACATGCCGCTTCCGGCGATGATAATCATCGGCCGCTTGTCATTATTCAGTGCCTTTGACTCTTCTTTGTCGCGTATGTACCTTAAATTCAGGAAATTAAACGGGCTATCGCCGCTGTTAATTGCCTGCGATATCTTCTTCTTCATATAGCCTGAGTGATGCTCAAAGGCATCTGTAATAGCGGTGGCCAAGGGGCTATCCACATATACAGGGACTACGGGAATGGCTTTTTCCTTAATCAGCTCGCTTAAGAAATAAACCACCTCCTGCGTCCTCTCCAAGGTAAACGATGGAATAAGTATTTTGCCTTTGCGCGCGACCGTGCGATTGATCACCTCTTTTAACTTGGTTTTTGCTTCTTCTATAGGCGCGTGCAGCCTTCCTCCATAAGTACTTTCAATAATCAGGTAATCCAGGCCTTTTAACTTTGCCGGGTCATTGAGTAAAGGCAACCCCTTCCTGCCAAGGTCCACCGCATAACCGATTCTTGACATACCGCTGTCCTCCTTTATATCCAACACGATAATTGCGGAACCCAGGATATGTCCGGCGTCATACAGAGTAACCCAGGTATCCTTGGTCAGACATAGTTTCTGCCCATAGGATATAGGACGGATCTTTTTTGCGGCCTTACTTGCTTCTTGACTGGTATAAAGGGGTTTTCTTAATCCAAGCCCCAGCCTCTTATTAATTTTATTTACATACTTTATATCTTCTTCCTGTATCTTTCCGGAATCTTCAAGCATAATCCTGCATAAATCCTTGGTAGCAGACGTAGCATAAATCCTGCAGCGAATGCCTTGTTTCACCAGGCTCGGCAAATTCCCGCAGTGGTCGATGTGCGCGTGGGAGAGGATAACGGCGCTAAGCAGGCGCGGGTTATAGTGAAAAGTGGTATTCACCTGATAAAACTCGTCGCGTCTGCCCTGGAATAACCCAACATCAAGCAGGATATTGGAACGGGCAGTACTTATCAAGTGGCTGGAGCCGGTAACCGTGCGTACGCCGCCCAGGAATTTTAATTTTATCGCCATAGAAGTTAATCTTTCTTTCTTAATTTAAGCAACACCAGGATTACCAATAATACATACACCAGGCTAAAAAGCAAGAGTATTTTGTTAGTGGCGAAATATTCAACCACTGCCCCCGGATTCCTGATAATTTTGGTGCCCACACCATAAAGGATATATTCTATCCAGAACATCTTTATGGGAGAGCCTATCACTACCGCTATCAGGTATTTTCTAAAACGGATCCTGGTAAGCCCGGCGGCCAGGTCCATAAAACGGTAAGGAATGAGTGGCGCTACCCTGAAGATAAAAAGCCAGAAAAAGCTGATATCGCCTATCTTGCGGTCAAGGGTCTTATATTTCCCCGTAACCTGTTTTGAAACATACGCCCTTCCCAGATAGCGCGCCAGATAAAAAAGGATAAAGGCGTTGATTATTTCAGCTATACAAATAAAGAGGGTGGCTAAAACCGGCTTAAAGATTACTGCAGCTAAAAGCCAAAGCACATCCTTGGAGAAGAATATAAAAAACGTGATGACAACATAAAAGAAAATATATGAAATCCCGCTGTACCACAGGGGAAATTCAAGAAGAAATCTCTGAAGGCTCGCAGTATCCGGACGCCAGTTCCTTCCCATATACCAGGTTAAAAACACAAAGAGCAGAAAAGTAACAAACCCCAGTTCGTGCCGCTGTTTTCTAGTAAGGGATAATTTCATTCTTCCGGAGAATCATAAGGCAGGCGTGCTTTTATTGATTAACCTTTTCTAAGGAAGCCCCGATGAATCCGCTAAAAAGCGGGTGTGCGTTATCGGGCTTGGATTTAAACTCAGGGTGAAACTGCACCGCGATAAAATACGGATGGTTCTTAAGCTCGACAATTTCGACCAGCTCCTTGCTTTTATACCATCCGGAAAACACCATCCCTTTTCTCTCTAATATTTTCTTATATTTATTATTGAATTCATACCTGTGGCGGTGCCTTTCAGAAATAGTTGCTTTTCCATATACGCGTGATGCCAGCGTCCCCTTTTTTAACGCGCAAGGATAAACCCCCAGCCGCATTGTGCCGCCCAGCTCTTTTATCTTTTTCTGCTCCTCTAACAGGCTTATTACGGGGTATTTCGCCTTTTTGTTGAATTCGGTTGAATTAGCGCCTTTCATCCCGCATGCATTACGGGCAAATTCAATCACCGCGCATTGCATACCCAGGCACAACCCCAGGAAGGGAATGCGGTTTTTACGCGCGAATTCTATCGCTTTGATTTTTCCTTCTATACCGCGGCTGCCAAACCCTCCGGGAACAAGTATGCCGCAGACATCATTCAGTAACCTCTGCGCTCCTTTCTTCTCTATGTCTTCGGAATCCACTCTTTTTATTTCTACCCTGGCGTCGTTAGCGATACCTGCGTGCGCAAGGGACTCGTAAATGGACTTGTAGGCGTCCTGCAGGGTAATATATTTTCCCACTACGGCAATCCTCACGCACTTAGTGGGGTTAAGGACCTTTTCAACTACATTCTTCTCCCATTCTTTTAATGCTGAAGGCTTGGAAATCAGATTGAAATGGCTCAGTATTATTTCATCCAGGATTTGATTTTTGAAAATAATCGGCACCTGATATATGGATTCCACATCCCGCGACTCGATAACCGCCTCTTTCCTGACGTTACAGAATAGCGATATTTTTTCCTTTACATCTTCAGAAAGCGGCTTTTCTGTCCGGCATAACAGTATATCCGGCTGTATTCCTATTTCGCGAAGTGTCCCGACGCTATGCTGCGTGGGCTTGGTCTTTATTTCATCGGCGACCTTGATATAAGGCACAAGCGTCAGATGTATGTAAAGCACATTCTTTTCGCCCATATCAAGCTCAAATTGCCGGGCTGCTTCCAGGAAAGGAAGGCCCTCTATATCACCGACTGTCCCGCCTATCTCTACGATTACAATGTCGGCCCCAGAGACCTCTGCGACTTTTCTTACCCTTGCCTTTATCTCATTTGTGATATGCGGAATAACCTGTATAGTCTTACCCAGGTAATCCCCGCGCCTTTCGCGGGATATTACGGTATTATAGACCTGGCCGGTAGTGACATTATTAAAACGGGTCATGCGGGCGCTGGTAAAACGCTCATAATGGCCCAGGTCCAGGTCAGTCTCTGCCCCATCATCAGTAACATAGACCTCTCCGTGCTGATAGGGGTTCATTGTGCCCGGGTCCACATTTATGTAGGGGTCAAATTTCATAAGCGTGACTTTCAGGCCACGCGCCTCAAGGATCCTGCCTATTGAAGCGGAAGCAATGCCTTTACCCAGGCTTGAAATTACGCCGCCAGTTATAAAAATAAACTTAGCCATTTTACTCCTGCTATAAAAAAAGCGTTTTTCAGTCGACTCTCCGGCCTCTAAACGCCATATTTTTCACCTCTTCTTTGAAGTTAGCTGTAGTATAGCATATTTTGCGTTGAAGTCAATATTTAAAGAAAAATCCCGGCTGGATAAACATAGCCGGGATCTTTTCAAACGGATACAGCTAAACGCTTCTTATCGGGAATCCATGACTACGAGAAACGCCTTTAATTCAGGGCGCGTCTCTACTACGCCATCCTCCTGCATTCTCAATAAATCACTTAAGGCGCCCGCTGCCTCTTCTATCTGGGCGTCATCATTGCCCTTTACATAACAGGCTGTTATATATTCCATAACCCTCTGTTCGGAAGGGATAATGCCCGCATTAAGCATCTTTCTGATCTGAACGGCTTCGTTTTCAATATCCACGCGCTTAAGGGTATCAAGCGCTGGCATCTTGAAATTTGCTTTTAAATCCGCCAGTTTCGCCTGGGTCGCCAGGTTAATGTAACGAAAATCAATACCGCCGGGCCTGTTATCACTCTGCAATGTTGCCGGAGATGCTGCCCTTGCCACTGTAATATCCTTATCCGTGGCAATCCTCATCCATTCCTTAGTTATCTTCAGGCAGTCGGCATAAGCGGTCTTCTTTAACTCATTCAGTTGAGGTCTAGCCATATTCTTTGTTTCAAAAAACAGGTGCGAATAGAAACGCAGCTGTGGCCCGGTTCCCGACGGACGGTCGGTTATATAGCTGGTCTTATCCTGGTTAAAATAGAATCTTATACCTGCATCAGGATAGCCGCGATAATCCAAATCCTTATCATATTTACCGGAGATAAAGGGAGTTTGTTCATCTACGTCGTATAGCTTATAACCTACGACCTGTGGATTGCCTCCACTTCTTATTGTCTCTCTTACAGCCGGCTGTAAATCTTTCTGCAAGAAACTTACTGCCGCTATCTTTGCCGCTGTCCCCGGGACTGAAACCTCATATTCAATGGGGAAATTAGTAGTTGCCGCAAATCCCACCTTAAGATTGATCTCATCAAGAAAATCATTCAGGGTCCTTCCTTGAGCACGGAGAGCACTGGCAATCTCTGCCACCCTGACGCCTGCCAGGAATCCGTCTTTATCGCGGATATGGTTACCCGTTGTATAAGTGCCGCTCTCTTCGGGCCCGGCAACCACGTCTCTACCCTTCTCCTCTAATTTGACTATTTCGGAAGCTACCTGGTCAACTCCTACCGGCTTGACAACTACTTCTACCCCAAATAACTCTGCTATCTTCTGTATCTGTAAAGTAGT
This sequence comes from Candidatus Omnitrophota bacterium, assembly GCA_050012075.1. GTDB lineage: Bacteria > Omnitrophota > Gorgyraeia > Gygaellales > Profunditerraquicolaceae > JAMWCI01. The sequence goes on from JBEKHW010000001.1 coordinate 58,442, forward strand.
AACATGGGTACTAACCAAGATATGCTTTTTAGGGTCGAGTTTTCCCTGGGCCTTTAACCAGTTAAGGTCATAGTAGATAATAAGCGCGTTCCATTCATTGGGAGGGATAACCCGGAAACCGCCAAAGCCATATCTTGCTTGCTCATCCTTGTTAAGCTTGACCACGACGCCCATTGTCTCGGCAACAGCATCATCTTCAGGTATCTCTTCGGCGCTTACCCTGACCACCAGACCAAACCTGTCTGCGTCAGGGTCGCTTGCAGTAAAGAAATCCTTTTTAAGCAGCTCTTCCCTGCTGTGGTTACTAAGATATGCGGTTATGGCCTTCTTCCAGGATATAACTAAGGCCGGGTCAGGCGGCTCCATATCGGCAAATTCGGGGAATGTGCCGTCTAACTCAGCCATCTTGTCTATTATTTCGACGTTAAAGCCCTTTGCCCGCAACGCGCGCGGCATTGCCTTTATGCCTGCGCCGTGGAAAGAACAATAGAGGATATTTATATCCTTGGCATACTTCTTGATTACATCCTCATTCTTAATGTGTTTTAATATTGCCTCTGCATGTATAGTATGGGTATCTACCAGGCTGTGGTTGCCATAATCAATATCCGGAAGTTTTTCTTTTCCACCCATAAATACTAATTGCTCAGACGGAGTTTCATAAGGCACCTTATCCAATAGATCATCTACTTCCTTAAGCTTAGCGCTCCTGAATTCTTTCATTACCGCTGTGCGCATTGCCTCATCCGCTCCCAGCTGCATACCGTCTGCGCCGATTAATTTTACGCCGTTATCCAGCTTGACATTATGGCTGGCAGAGACAAATATACCGATAGCTGCTTTGCCTCCTGATAACTTCTGGAGGGAAGCGGAGAACTCCGGAAGGGGCATGGTTTCATCGGAAACATACACCTGCACCCCAAATGCCAACCCTATATTCTTGATTATCTCGGCAAATTCCTTTCCGGCTATCCTGCTGTCGTAAGCAGTGAACAATTTCAGGTCTTTCCTATTTAAAGAGGGGTTCTCACTTTCCAGCCATTTCAATATTCCCAACGTAAACTTACGTAGGACCTCATCATTAAAGGTATTGGGCCCTTTCAGTAAAGGCACTTTTAAACCTCTGCCCTGTTTAGCCGCCTCTGCTACTTTCTTGAAATCTGCACCAAAGGCAAATCTCCCGCGTACCCCAGCCGTGCCATAAGGTATATTGTCAAAAAACGCCTGCGCAATCTCTGCCCAGCGGCCGTCTTTTATAGCTTCCTCTATACCTTTATATGTACTTTCGGTTACATAGGGGTCGGTGTACCATTCGGCAAGGTTTGGGATGACATTTTTCATCCCCTTTTCATAGTCCTTCGCCGGTATCTTCCGGTTGGCGAATTGCGTATAAAAGTAATCTTCTATGGCTACAGCTGAAGGCCTGATGATCTTTTCCAGATTTCCTATCCTGGTTAACTCATCCGGTGACTTACCTCTATAAGTAGCAAGTAAGTTATTTACCAACTGGTTGGGGTCTACGCGGTTCAATTCCCCGGTAGTCGGAGAGCTGGCATAGTGGGGGCCTGCTGCGGTTTCAAAGAGAACTTTCGCGCGGTTAAAAATACGGGCGGCAGTCATCATGCCGTCAGGCGTTGAAATATCAGGCAGCATCAATATCGCTACATCCTTATGGAAGCTTTTCTTATAAGAATTGCCTTTATAATCTATGGCGTCAGTCGTCACTCCGCCGCTTAGGGACTTGAACTCTGCCTGCACAAATCCCCGGCGTACTTCGTCGGTATACATCCCATCAAGATAATCATTGGCAAGGCCGTAGGTGCTGATTTTTTTCTGCGTTTTAACTACCCGCTCATAAGGCATTACTACATCAACCAAGAGTGTTGAGACGACATCCTTTCCGTCGTGGCGATGCTGGAAATTGGCATGCTGGTCGCGTGTGCCTATGCCGTAATCTATATCCTGCAAAAATTCACCAAGGATATCTGCTTCTGGGCTCGCAGTGTAAAAGACCGAACTTAAGACTTTATCCCTGTCCTTGGCAATCAGCTTAAGCGCAGCTATCTCTTCTGCCGCCTTCTCAATCTGGAAATCCGACATATTTTTCCCGAAACCGCTTATCTTCTGGTATAGGGTGTATATCTGTTTATCCACATCTTCAATGCGCCTCTGAAGCTGTAATCTTTCGCCTGCTCTCTTCAGTTCTACCGATAGATCCGCGATCTTGTCTTTAAGGCCTTTTATCTTTTTCAATGTATCCAAGAACTCCACTTCACTTACCTCTACGGTTCCGCCCTTGGCTAATTCAGCTTCGGCAAGTTTTTGCCGTGCCCAGGCAATTTCTAAGCGCGCCTTACCCAATAGCTTAACCTTTGAATCCTTATCCAAGCTTTTGCTTCCGGTCTCATCGGCTATATTTATTTCATCATAGTCAATATATTTTTCTTGTCGAATACGCTCTTCAGCTTTCTGGTATCTGGCTTTGATCGCCTCATCCGACTTATCCAGCGCATTCAAAATAGTGACTAGGACTCCCTTAGCCAGTTCAACCATCGGCTGGTTCTGCGGGTCCCTTAGCCACCAGAAATTCGGCTTACCGTCTAGAACAGGTTTGTTCATTAAAGAAGCGCCTACTTTTGGTATGGTTAGCTCAAGATTATTCTCTTTAGCCATATCCGCTAAGCTAAGAAGCCCGTAACGCACGGTAAACTCCTGGAACCAGAGGGCAAACTTGGCATTGGCAAGAGGGGATATTTCTTCCTTGAAATAACGGATTACAGGCACGCCTTCCGGTACTGCCATCGGCGCCATTCCTGCCTGGTCTACTACAACTACCAACGGCTCTGTGCCAGTCTGTAACTTTATCTGCTCTACTTTTCTTTTAAGCTCTTCTTCACCTATGCTGGTCACAACCCATATCCCCTGTCCGTCTTTACCATTGCTCTCGGGGAACAACTGCTCTTTTTGCAATGCCTCTGAACGGGCATTGGAGCCGCGCACCGCAACTATCATAAATGAAGGGTCAAGGTAATACGCCAGTGTCGCTGCGCGTAAGGCGCTGTTTTTCTTAGGGTCGTTCCCGGCTTTACCAAGGTATTTTTTCGCCTGTTCCTGCAAAGCATCGCGGTCTACAGCTACGCCCTGGAAGACCTGGGTAATATCACCGGTCTCGCAGTTCTCGGTAAACCTGCCTCCGGTAAATTCCGAGAAATCAACTGCCGCGATATCAGCGATATTCAATTCTTTCATGCCAAGGACAAATGCGTAGAGCCGGCTTGCCGCGGCATTCCTGGAGGTGCTGAAGATTATCCTGTCAAAAACTGCAGAGATGACGGACTGCTCTTGCGCATTAAACAGCTTGTTGAACTCCGCCTTGGACATGCCTTTAAAAAGCTGGTCCTTTTGTTTCCCCTTGTTAAAGTCCTTGAGAAATTTGTTCCATTTATTGACCATGGCTATGGCGCCCTCATTGTCCATGCCTTTTTCTATTGCCATAAGCCGCAGGAATTCATTTATTGCTTCCTGATATAAACTGAGGGGTTCATCAGTCCCGCCTGATTTAGAGCTTACATGCAGGACTATCTGGGTTATCTTGTAACCCTGACGAAGGAGGTCTTGGAATAATTCGCTTACGCTTCTACCAAGCCTGTCCAGGACAATAACATTGGCGTCGCTATCTGTCCCCCAATACTCTACCTCTACGCTATTAGACATCCCCTGTCCGCCGATACCGAAATGGATCATCAGCCTGGCACCATCTGCTTTCTTTTGCTTAGTCCAAGTCACTATAAACTGATGATTATCTACCCGCAATGCGCCACTGGCGTCTTTATAACCAAAGCGGGAATTCAACTGGCCGGTCGGTTCCGGATACATTGCTTCTTCTCCGCTTGCTTCATAATCAGCTGCCAATTGTAGGCGGCCGTTAACAACAGAAGCAAGGTCTTCAAAATTAAACCATTCCCGAGGCCCTTCAAAAGATATTGCGGCATCCGAAAAACGCTGGAATTGCGTTGCAGGAGAAGAGGCTTTTTCATATTTAGCGTGGACTTTTGTTGCGATCTGGTTAATAGCCACTACAAGCTCACCGCTTCTGTTCTCAGGATGAGCTTTCGTCTCTTCCAGCTGTTTAATAAATAACGGATTCTGGGCTCTTAGCGCGTTAACAATTTCTCTTCTTTCCTGCACGACACGAAGTAATTCTTTATCTAATTCCGCATCACGGTTAGAAGACAACAAATTTACATCCAGATATATCTGCGCTCTACCCAAACTATAGTGGGTTCTCTGGCCCTTGATGAATATTAAAGTAAAATCCCGCCAAAATATCTGGTCATCAAGCTTCGTTATCCTGGAAATGGCTGCTTTTACAGTCTCAAGCTGTTCCTCATTAAGCCGTATCTTTTGTTGTTCAACCGATACCGTAGCTGTAAAGCCAAGTGGTTCCCCTTCAAAAACAATAGAATCTTGAACAACTCCCCAGTTGTGTTCTTTTGGCACCCCAATACGCCTGGTAAAAGGAAGACTTACTCTAGCAGCGGCAAATTCGCCTCTTTGAATGGCCAGGCTTATCTCCTTATTATAATCCTCATTTAGCAATACCCAGTCCGTTGCTTCTGCCGGGGAAGAAGCTCTTACATATCTATCATGGACTTCTGTTGCAACTTCGTTAATAGCTTTTCTAAGCTGGGAGCTTCTTCTTTCAGGATGGGCTTTTGTGTTTTCCAGCTCTCCGATAAATGCCGGATTCAGGGCTTTTAGCTTGGCGCGGATTACTTCTCTTTGCGCCACTGCATTATTTATTTGCCTATTTAACTCTATTTCGCGGCCGGGATTTAATAAATTCAAATCCAGGTATATCTGAGGCCTACCTATACTGAAATGGGTCGTCTGATCTTCGATAAATATTATGGTAATATCCTGCCACTCTAATTTATCATTAAGGCCGCGTGTTTTATAAACGGCTGTATCTAACGCCTTAAGCTGTTTCTCGTTAAGCCGTATCTTCTGTTGGTCAGCAGAGACTGTAGCTGCAAAACCAAGGGGTTCCCCTTCAAAAATAACAGACCATTGGAGCGGATGTAAAGCCCCATCCGGAACAATTGCCCCTTCAGATATACGTATCATTTTAACAGCGGCAAATTCGCCTTTTTGGATAAGGGGACGCATCGTCCGGGTATAGTCATCATTTATCGCTTCCCAGGTAACCGCTGCCGGAGAAGAGCCTACATACAAATTATCCTGTTTAACGTTAACGCCTGTTGCGACCACGTTAATAGCATTTATCAGCTCAAGGCTTCTTCTTTCAGGATTAAGCTTAGTTCTTTTCAATTCTTCGATAAATTGCGGATTCATGGCCCTTACCATTGCAAGGACTTCTTTTCTTGCTTCCATCCCGCGAAGCAATTCCTTTATTAATTCCGATTTACGGGAAAAAGCCGGGGCATTATCCAATAAGCTCGCATCCAGGTATATTTGGTCTCTGCCTATGCTGTAATGGGTTTTTTGGCCCTTGATAAATATTAAGGTAATGTTCTCCCGATCCAATTCCGCGGCAAAGTCGCTTCCGATCGCAAAAATGGCTTCAACTAAAACCTCAAGCTGATTACTATTAAGTTGTATGTTTTGTTCTTTGATAGCCACCGTAGTTGAAATGCCAAAGGGTTCTCCTTTTGTGAAAACAAGGGGGCATTGTAAAGGTCTCAGGGCCTCGTGTATTAGGCTACCTGAAAGAGGGCTTAGCTTAACAGCGGCAAATTCCCTATTTTCTATCGCCTTACGTATCGCTTGATTAACTTCATAATTGACCAACTTCCAATCAACGTCTGTAGCCGAAGAAGAACCTTTCTTTTTTTCTTTATTATCAGCGGCTACTTCGGGCTTAAGATTCTTGTCAGGGCCGACAAGATAAGTTACTGCTTTTCCATCCGGACCGACACTAGCTTTTAGGACTTTACCGGTTAAAGCCCCTGTTCCACCTATTCCTGTGGTGATAAATATAGTGCTAAAATTAGCTCCTCCGCTAAAATAGCTGCGGATTACCTTGCCGCCGGCAGTATTGACCGGTTCCTGCAGGTTGTATTCTCCTTCTTGAAATGACTTCTTGTAGGCGTCAAAATATGTCTTTGGCGACCAGTTTTGCGCCGACGCCAGGCCCGTAAGGTCTTTTTTGTCTATCCTGGTTGCGTAGGTGCCTTTACCATTACTGAATTTACCCTTAAAGTATTGCGCCAATATCAGGGAATAATAAACCTGGCGTAATTTAGCGTAGCGCAAAGAAGTATTCACTTCCTTGGTAAGCTGCGGGATTATGAGTTCCCGTATAAGCTGTGAGGAATATTCATTGAGCGCTTTTTCGCGGCTGTCCTTGAAACTATATGCGTTTGAACCCTTAATATAATCCTGCTCCAACATTACTTTCAACGTGGCCTTGTAGACATAGGCCTGTGTATCGGAATAATTAAGGATGACCTCTCCGGGAACGATCCAGGGACGTGTAAGCGTGGGGATAGTGACTATGGTAGAGGCGCCGTAAATCTCGTCTGCCTTCTTATAAAGCTTCTCCCAGTAGGCCTTACCTGTAGGATTAGCAGGAGAAGTAAATGCCGCCGTATCTTTCTTAAGCTGCAGGTCTGCTTCCAGCATGACCCTGCCCAGTTCAGTCAAAGCCAGGTCCTTGTCAATTATCTTGTTCTCTGAATCCGGTTTTAAGTTTACCCAGAAAGCGGCATTAGGCAGGCTTATGCCTGTCAGGAAATATTTAAAGGCATCTTTACTTTCGTTATTTATATCGATAACAGCCTTATTCTTCGTATAGCCCTTCTCAATAAGCAGGCGGAAGGTGCTTGCGGCGTCATCGTAGGCAAAATATCTTAAATGCGGCAGGCGGGTTACATCAGCAAGCTGTGGGCTAAAGGGCTTATTTAATAGGTAAGAAAGATCAAGCTGGCCAGCCAGTTGCGCAAAACCTGTCTGCTGCAATAAAAGGCAACAGGTTGCTATTGTTGAGATTATTTTTGTAAATCTTTGTTTTGCCGTTTTCATTCTCTTCTCCCTAAATAAATGATGCTTATAGTTTTGTTTACTCCGCGCTATGTGCGGAGCTTCTATACCCCATATAAACAAAAATCCGGATTAACCCTTTAATGTTAATCCGGTTATGGCTACTTCAGGAAGTAACCCGTGGCGTATTCTAGCGTCCTCCACACCAGAATCACCGGAATACTAAATACTTTTTAAAATTACGCTATAAAGTATATACTATACAATAATTTTGTCAAGGCAAAATCTTAAAAAAAATGCCTTTTATACCAGGGAGCTTTCTATCTTAATCTTCCCTTTTTCTGCCTTTAAATCAACTATCTCTTCCTCCCCTTGCTGTCCACTGGACACTCCAACCTTAGGCAGAAATATCTCCTCGCTGTTAATCTCTCTTACCACCCCTGTCCTGCCGTCAGACAACTGCACCCTGGTGCCTACCGGCCAGACGCCTATCAGCTTAAAGAACCTATCCAGTAAAACAGGGTCAAAAGAAACCCCTCTCTCCTTCGTCATTATTTCATAAATAGTTTCCGGGGGGTAGCTGCGCTTATAGCCCCTCCTCTGGGCAAGGGCGTCATAGACGTCGCATATGGAGACGATTAAAGAAGCCTTATGCTGTTTGTATGGAAAAGACAATTTAGGATAGCCACTCATGTTATATTTCAGGTGGTGCTCAAAACTCACTATTATAGGCAACATCCCCAGTTTATCGGCATATTTAAGCAATATCTCAGCGCCAAGTGCCGCGTGGTTTTTAATCTTGTCGAACTCTTCAGTGCTCAGGCGCGATTCTTTACGTATTAATCCGCGCGAAATATAGATTTTGCCGACGTCATGAAAAAGGCCGGCCATCCCCATTTCAAGCACGCCTTCTTTTTCAAGCCCCAGTTTTGAAGAAAAATACATTGCCAGTATCGAAACATTGAGTATATGCGAAAATGTCCTGGTGTCGAACTTCCTTAAAGTCGCGAAATCCAGGAGCTCCTGATATTGCCCGATAAGCTTCTCCATGACTTCTTTAAGGGTATAGCGCAGGGTAAGATGGTCTAGATCCACTTCGTTAAGTATCGCCTCAACGGAGTTATTTACCTTGTTGAGCGAATGCTCATAGAGATTTAGGCGGTCCATTGCCTCCTGGACTTTATCCATCTCCACGGATAATTTTATCTTACCCACCAATATGTTTTTTACGCCCATCCCGGAAAGATTCTCCTGTATCTGGTCACCGGTCTCTTCTCTGGATGCCAGGAGGGAAGATATGAATTTCGCTAATTCATCCTCCCGTAAGCCGCGCAGGAAATGAATCCTCTCAATCCCTTTAGCCTTCAGGAATAGTATTGCGGGCATAGCCAGCTCGCTCAGGTTGAAAAATATCTCCTTTTCAACGGCCAGTTCCTTACCGACTATACCGATGACTAATTCCTGCTCTTCTCCCAGGATATCCGTAACGCTCGCATAAAGTTTTCCAATGGATTTCTTTACCTGTGGATGGTCAGGATTATACAGCCTTGCCATCTGCAGGGCGGAAAGCAGGTCCCTTATACAGCTTTCAATTCTTTCTTTCATCCAATTTTCTCCAGTGCCTGGCTTGCCCTTTTACGCAACTGCCTGTTCCATGCAAACGGCCTTTTGCTCAAAATAAGGAGCCAATCCTTTGCCTCTTGTAATTTTACTTCTTCTACAATCGCGATATGCTGCACTAGCGTCTTATTGTTGATTCCAAAAGGGCTAGGTATTGCAAAAAGGATGGCCAACAGTTTCTTTATGTATCCAGCGTCTGTACTACAGACCTGGATCGCTTCTTTTTCCAGCAATATTTCCCCTTTCTTAAAAATAGCCAGAAGTATACTGAAATCGCAAAGGTTCAGGCGCCGATAAGTCTTCAACACCTCTATTCTCGCTATATTGTTCGAGGAATGGAATATGGTCTTGAGGATCTCTTTTGAGAAAGATTCATTTATTTTATCCAGGCTCATCATAAGCTTAGCTAGGAATTCAATATCCGTATGTCTCGCTACCATTGCGCTTAAGAATTCCCGAAGATTATCCGGGAAAAACCTGAAGAACAACTCCAATATAAAGGGGTTCACCTTTTCCTCAGTAAATATCTTCTCCAGATAAACCATGGGATTGAATAAAGACACCTTCAGGTTATCAGAGAAAAATCCTATTTCACTTCCTTCATTGAGGCTGCCCTCCATAATCCCTGTCTCTACAAAATCTGTTATCTGCCTGCTGAGATTATCAAAAAGATGGGCCGATTTCGGATCTTCCTTTACCTTTGTCTCTAAGCACTGCCAGACTAACTTAACGAACGGCAGATTTTTTTCTTCTATTATCTTCTTAAGCTCGCTAGAGAGATTTTTGAGGATCGGCTCCAGCTTCTGTTGGTCTGTTTCCATGGCCGCCAGGTTCAAAAGCACATGGCGATAATTATCTTCCAGGCTAGGAGTTTCAAATGAAAAAATCTCCTCTTCGGCCATATCTTTTGTAAGCGATGAAAGCGCATGGCGATAAAATTCGGAAACCGCGATGGTCTCGTCTGAAGAAAAAATCTCTTTGATTTTCTTGCGCAGCTTAGAGTCGGTCTTAAGCGCCTCGGAATTACGTATCTTGTCTGCGAGAGAAATGCTGATATTCTTATTCCTTTTCTCCTCGACAAGCCGCGAAAATACCGCGAGGCTAAGATAATCGAATTTTTCGTTATTCAGAAGCTGCTCCTCCAGGACCTCCACAAAATCTTCGTCAGCAAGGTCTTCGAAAAATGACTTTATTTTCTCCGCCTTTTGCGTATCCGTGATGCTTATATCCTGAATAGCCCATTTGAGCAATTCTTTATTGCAATTAAGGTAGCGCTCTTTCTCCTTGTCCTTAAGATAGAAGATAAAATCATGAATACTCTCTCTTAATTCATCATCGGCCAGCAGGTCACTAACCCTGATCTTCTTTATAATATCGCAGAAATTATCTGCGAATTCATTGATCTTTTCGGTGTCTTCTTTGGCTATCGCAGATTGAAGAAAGGGGACCCAGATATCAGCGACCTCTTCCCCTTCACCAGTCAGAAGAGAAGAATAATCCAGTTCCTCTACAATAAGGTGCGGGTATTTTGCGGGGTCAAGGATATTCTGCACCCCGCCCTTAGCTATTACTTCCTTTTTGGGCATTGAGATCGTGCTCAAGAAATCTACCAGTTCATCTACGGTAAGCCCGTTCTTGAACTCGATATTTTTTATCTTACGGATATGTAAAGTTAAGGCGATTTCAGTATAAAGCGATAAGTTTTCCCAAAAACGGCCATCTATATATAAGGATTTCTGTGTAATGCCTATTTTAATGGGGCTTAAGAAAGATAGTAGAGTATCAATACTTTTTTTGAAATTCTGGGCTGACTTTACGAAGAAAGGGTGTTCCTTTTTATATGCCGAGGCATTACTGAATGCTATCCGCAGGCCTTTAAGGAATTCAAGGATTGCTTCATCTTTTGTCATAACGTTATTTTACCCTAAAAATATCTTTCTATAAAGCAAAAATAAAAGGGGCGTCCATGATTAAATGGCCGCCCCTGTTATCGGCGAAATTACAGCTTAATTAAGATTTAAGTATCTTCTGCGCTATACTATCGCCCCTATCGGTGACAAACGGTATACCCGTTTCTTTTTCAGTTTCACGGTTGCCTGAGAATATATCTTCGCGGGAAATCTCTTTAACGGAGAATCTCCTTGCGCCGGCCATTAACTGCTGCACTCCGGCTGCCAGCTTATCGCATAAGGTCCAGAACGCAATGGCTCCGAAAGGAATGTTTTTCATCTCTTCTTTACCGACTTTTTTCTGGACATCATAGTAGCCGGCAAATATCTCATCGGGAGTGGTCCCGAATTCAGCTACCGGAGAAGGTAACTTCTCCCAGTTGCCGTGCACTTTTTCCTTTACCTCCGGATTAAGCACACCCTCGATATTTGAGCCGAGGAAACCGGGTATCATGGTAGCGCGGCCCATACACACCAGTTTCACAAACGGCGCTCCCAGCGCGATAGCCTTAAAGATATGATCCTCCCGTGCCAGGCCGCCGGCAAAAGCCATATCCACAACCTTCTTGCCTTTCTTGCTCAATACTGCGGCATACTCCCTGGCTTTTGAATGCAAAAGAAGCGAAGGGACTCCCCATGACTCCATCATATTCCAGGGACTCATACCTGTCCCACCGCCTGAGCCGTCAACGGTCAAAAGGTCCAGTTTTGCTTCGGTGGCGTATTTAATCGACATGGCGAGCGCTTCCATCCCATAGGAACCGGTTTTTAAGGAAATGCGCTCGTAGCCAATCTTACGAAGGTGCTTAACCGCCTTCATAAAATCCTCTCTCACTGCTTCTGCGCTTGATAAGCTCGTATAACCGAGCCTGCTGTGCCGGGCAAATGACCTTATGGCCTTGTGTTTAAAAGCTTCCTGCACCTCAGGAAGCGTGGGATCCGGGTCAACTACATAGCCTCTCTTTTTAAGGAAAGTGGCATATTCAAGGCTTGTAACCTGTATCTCGCCTCCGATATCCTTTGCACCCTGCCCCCATTTAAGTTCAATAATCGCCTTGTCGCCGTATTTCTCAATGACATATTCGGCTACACCATTACGCGTATCTTCCACGTTCATCTGCACGATAATCGCGCCATAGCCGTCATAGTAACGCAGGAATGTCTCTATCCTCCTGTCTAATTCAGGGGCTTTGATGATTTTTCCGTTCTTAATCTCCGCCTTCTGGTCAATACCTACTACGTTTTCTCCGACTACGATAGGTAATCCTACGAGGGCAGCACCCACGGCAAAGGATTCCCAGTATTTTGCCGCAATAAAGGTCGAACCCAATGCCCCGGTCATAATGGGGATACGCGCCTTTGTCTTTATGCTCTGGCCGAATTCGGTCTCAAGATTCACATTAGGGAAAATACAGTCATCCTCGGAATTAGAGAGCCCTTTAGGCAAGCCATGTGCTCCGTAGTTATAACCGTTTATACGTATAGAATTGTAGCAAACCCCGGTATGCGATGTATTAAGGCTTCCCGCGGTTATGAACCCGTAATCCCTGGGATACAACAGTTTCCTGCCCCTTAAAGAGGAAAGCCAGGTTTCACATTTACCCATGCAATCAGCTTGACAAAGTGTGCATAAGCCGGACTCGGCAGCATTACCCCTGTTAACCGTACCCAATGCATCATTAGATTTCGGCCACTGAATCATTTCTCTTTCCCTCCTTAAAATAAGCGATGCCTATGGCGTTGATTTCGGCATACCTATGGTGCTTATGCCGAAATCACACCGAGCTATGCTCGGTGATTATCGCTTATTTTACTCCGCACTATGTGCGGAGCTCTGATTTGCCCGCTATAACGGGCTAGTAGATTAATCCGCCTAAGGCGGACATCCAATTATTGTGCAACTTATGCCTAACTATTAGGCACGAACAGACAAAAAAATAAAAGACGCCTCCATAGTACCTAGACGTCTTTGTCCGTTACTCTACTGTATTTTGCCCTGCCTTGCTTCTTCGCAAGACCTTAAAGACAAATGATAATATAAAAATTTTTCTTGTCAAGGGAAATCTACCCTAAAGTTCCGACAGGAACAGAATTTTCTGATAAGTCTTCATTCCAGAAGTATATCGATCTTGTTTTTCCACACCTGCAGGAATCCCCTTTTATCGGACTGGATGGTAGTGCGTTTCCCGGATAGCTCTTCAAAAGTTATCTTGCCGGGAACAAGATTGGCGATAAGCGGGGCGTGGTTAGCCAGCACGCCTAAATAACCTTCCTCTGCCGGCGCGATAAGAGAACAGGCATCACCCTGAAATATGCTCTCTAGAGAAGATAAAATATCGAGTTTGAAATATTTTTTCATACGGCTCCACCGAGTGTCCGCGCCTTTTCCACTGCCTCTTCAATAGTGCCGACCATATAAAAGGCCTGCTCGGGAAGATTATCAAGCTCACCTGTAACTATCATCTTCACGCCCTTAATCGTATCTTCAAGTTTTACGTATCTGCCCTTGGTGCCGGTAAAGGCCTCGGCGACAAAAAAGGGCTGGGAAAAGAAACGCTGGGCCTTGCGCGCCCGGGAAACCACAAGCTTATCTTCGTCAGATAATTCGTCTATCCCCAGTATCGAAATGATATCGCGTAACTCCTTATACCGCTGCAATACTTTTTGCACGGCTAAAGCGGTATTATAGTGGTCTTCCCCTATAATCTTCGGGTCCATTATTTTTGAGGTGGAGTCAAGTGGGTCAACCGCAGGGTAAATCCCTAATTCCGCGATCTGACGTGAGAGGACTATCTTTGCGTCCAGATGAGAAAATACCGCTGCCGGCGCAGGGTCCGTTAAATCATCGGCAGGCACATATACCGCCTGTATGGATGTGATAGAGCCGTTACGCGTAGAAGCAATCCTTTCTTCAAGCTGCGCTACCTCTGTGGCAAGGTTAGGCTGATATCCTACTGCCGAGGGCATGCGCCCAAGCAATGTGGAAACTTCAGAACCAGCCTGTATGTAACGATAAACATTATCAATAAATAAAAGCACGTCTTTTCTTTCTTCGTCGCGGAAATATTCTGCCATGGTAAGCGCGGATAACCCTACCCGTAACCGCGCTCCCGGCGGCTCATTCATCTGGCCAAAAACAAGGACACTATTATTGATGACTCCTGAAGCATTCAACTCCAGCCATAATTCATTGCCCTCTCTGCTGCGCTCTCCTACTCCGGCAAAAACAGATACTCCGCCGTGTTCAGTAGCAATGGTCCTTATCAGTTCCATGACAATAACCGTTTTTCCTACCCCTGCTCCTCCGAACATGCCAACCTTGCTTCCTTTAGGGATAGGCGCAAGCAGATCAATGACTTTCAGGCCCGTCTCTAATATTGTGTACGAGGGAAGCTGCTCTTCGAAACCAGGCGATGACCGGTGAATGGAATTGCGTTTTTCAGGCGCAGGAAGCGCACCTTTACCGTCAATGGGTTCTCCCAACAGGTTAAAAATTCTTCCCAGGGTCTGCTGCCCGATTGGCACAGTTATAGGTGAACCCGTATTTTGGGCGATCATACCCCTTACCAGTCCGTCTGTAGAGCCCAACGCAATACAGCGCACGGTATTATTCCCTATATCCTGGGCGACCTCGAGCGTCAAATCAATACCCTGCTCAGGATAATGTATCTTAAGCGCGTTAAAAAGCTGCGCCACTTGACCTTGCGGAAACTTTATATCCACAGTGGGCCCTATTACCTGTATAATTTCTCCTTCTGACATCGCTATCACTTCAATGCCTCCGCGGTAGAAATAACCTCCAGCATTTCCTGCGTGATGTTTGCCTGACGCGTCTTGTTTCTGATAAGCGTCAAACTATCAAGCATCTCCTTTGCATTATCGGTAGCCGAACGCATGGCTATAACCCGACATGCATGCTCAGAAGTAAATGACTCAAGGAGTATCATCCTGAAATCCTGAAAAAGATAATAAGGCAGGAAACGCTCAAGAATTCCCTCTCTATCCGGCTCAAGGATAAAATCTTCTTCCTGCGTAATCTCCCTTTCCAGGTTTAGTATCTTTTTTATTGTCGGTTTATTTCTGAATGCTGTTTCAAAATGCGTGTACGCCACATACACTTCATTCACTGCCCCCGACTCAAAATCCTTCATAAGTTTACCGGCTATCTCGTCGGATATGAGCGGAGAATATTTGCCGTTAAGCCCTACATAGGCATTCAAAACCTCTACCCCTTTCTTACGAAAGAAATTAAATCCTTTTTTTCCTACGAAAACAAAAGCCAATCCCTCTCTTCCTCTTTCTTCAAGAAATTTCTCTGCAAGAGAAATAATATTATGGTTATAGGAACCGCATAATCCGGTGTCGGAAGTTATAAGACAGAGTGCTGCCTTTCCTGCCCCGGACCTCTTTTCCAGGAGAGGATGGGTAATATTTTCTGCCGTAGCAAGCAAATACCCGTACATCTCGTTTAATTTTAAGAAATAATTGCGCAAAGGCGGTAGTATCTTTTCGGTTTTATTCAGCTTTGACAAAGAAATCATCTCCAGCGCCGCAGTAACCTTTTTTGTATTTTCTATGCTGCGAATCCTGTTTTTTATCCACTTGAGCGACTCAGCCATCTTTAATCTTCTTTAAATTTTCCTTTAAAATCGGCTATGATTGTATCCAGCCGCGCCGTTAATTCAGGGGTTAATTCTTTGGCCTCTAATATCTGGGTTATAACATCTTTATGGTTAGCTTCCATATACTTGAATAACTCCTGCTCGAATTTCTTTATCCCTGAAACCGGAATATCGTCTACAAAACCTTTTGTGCCGCAATAAATAATCAGGGTTTCTTCTGCCACGCTAAATGGCGTATACTGATCCTGCTTAAGGAGTTCAATCATACGTTGGCCCCTGGAAAGCTGCGCCTGGGTGGTTTTATCCAGATCCGTGCCAAATTGCGTGAAAGCCGCCAGTTCCCGGTATTGCGCCAGGTCCAGCCGCAGTTTTGCTGAAACCTGCCGCATCGCTTTATTTTGCGCCTTCCCACCCACTCTTGATACCGATAGGCCCACATTTACCGCTGGCCGCACCCCTGCCCAGAAGAGGTCGCTCTCCAGATAAATCTGTCCGTCAGTTATGGAAATGACGTTAGTGGGGATATAACTGGTAATATCTCCTGCCTGGGTCTCGACTATAGGCAGGGCAGTCATTGAGCCTGCGCCCAAACTATCATGCAATTTTGCGGCGCGCTCAAGTAATCGCGAATGGAGATAAAATATATCCCCCGGATACGCCTCTCTGCCCGGAGGCCGCCTTAAAAGAAGGGACAACTGGCGATATGCCTGCGCATGTTTTGTCAGGTCATCATAAATAACAAGGGTGTCTTTGCCGTTATACATAAATTCCTCGGCCATGGCGCAGCCTGCGTAAGGTGCCAGATACTGCAAGGAAGCTGATGCGCGCGAAGAAGCGCTCACGATAGTAGTATAATTCATTGCCCCGTATTTAGCTAAGGTCTCGGAAATAGCAACTATAGTAGAAAGTTTCTGGCCTATCCCCACATATATACAATACACATCTTTACCCTTCTGATTTATGATTGTGTCAATGGCTATGGCGGTCTTTCCCGTCTGCCTGTCTCCGATGATAAGCTCGCGCTGTCCCCTGCCGATAGGAGTCATTGCATCAATTGCCTTTATGCCTGTTTCTAATGGCACACTCACGGGCTGGCGCTGCACCACATTCACTGCCCTTGCCTCTAAGGGCCTGTATTTCTCGGTTTGAACCGGGCCTTTTCCGTCAATGGGCCTGCCTAATGCATTAACCACCCTACCCACCAGCGCTTCTCCTACGGGTACCTGGGCAATTTTGCCCGTGCGCTTGACTGTGTCGCCTTCTTTTATATCCTTATCGGGGTTATCCGTGCCGAAGACGACGACTCCTACGCTGTCCTCCTCCAGGTTAAGGACCATCCCCTTAACCTTTTCCGAAAACTGCACTATTTCCCCCATCATCGCGTCGTCAAGGCCGTAGATACGCGCAATGGTATCGCCTACCTGGATTACCGTCCCGATAGACTCTACCTTAAGGCGCGTCGTGTATTTCTCTATCTCTTTTTTTATGATAGAGGAGACTTCCTCCGGCTTTAGGCTCATGCTTCGACCCTCGCGCTCATTAACCTTTCCCGCAGTTCATCCAACCGCCTTCTTATTGAACCATCGATTATGGTATTGCCTATAACCACCTGTACTCCCCCGAGGAGACCGGCGTCCAATTCTGTGCGAAATTTGAATTTTTTACCGAACTTGCTTTCTAACCTATCCTCTATGTCTTTTATTATTCCTGACTCAAGCGGAGAACTTACCCTAAGCAGCGCCTCGGTCCTCCTGCCATGCGAATAATTAAGCCGTATATATTCCGCTATATCCGTAAGAATAGCGATGCGTTCTTTTTCAACGAGCAATTTAAGGAAATCCCGGATCGCAAAGGAAAAATCTTCCCCCAACACCTTATCAATAAACGCGCATTTTTCACTAAAGGATATTCCCGGGCTTCGTAGAAATTTAAGGAAATCTGGGTTATCGTGGAGGATGGCGCCCTTTAGCTTTTTAAAATCTTCCGCTGCCTTATCGATGCCAATATTATCTTTGGCAAAATCGATGAATGCTTCAGAGTAACGTCTAACCGCAATACGCTCTAACATTATAAATCTTCCACCTTTTCCAGGAAATTCCTGATTATTTTCTTGTCGAGCTCTTCATTCAATTTCTCCTGGATGACCTGTTCAGTCGCTGATATGGTCAACTCCACAATCTTCTCTTTTAATTCCTCTTTTGCAGCGGAGAGCTCATGCCTGATATTGTCTTTGGCATTATTGATAATCTCCTGCGCCTGCAGGTGCGCGTTCTTGCGGACCTCGTCGCTGATTTTCCTGCTTTCCGACACGGCTTCTTTAATAATCCTGTCCGCTTCTTCCTTGATCGTAGCGACCTTATCTTCGTATTCGCCCTTGCTCCTTAAGGTTTCTGCCCTAGCCTCCTCTATCTTTTTGAATTCCAGGGCTATACGATCTCTCCTGTCGTCCAGGATCTTCAGGATCTTATTCCAAGCAAATATCCTAAGCAGCACCAAGAGGAGAATAAAACTCAAGGCCTCTGCAACAACTTCATTTGCACTCAGCAGTTTCAACAATTCCATATCAATAAAAAAGTTAAATCCTTCCGGATAGCACGAATCCGAACACGAGCACGTAAATGGTAATCGCTTCAATAAACGCGCAGCCGATAGTAAGGTTTATCAGTATCTTTGTTGCGGCTTCCGGCTGCCTTGCTGTAGCATCCATTGCCTGGCTGACTGCCTTACCTAATGCAAAGGCCGAACCAACCGCCGCCAACGCAAGCCCTATGGGTAGTGTAATTGCAAGTATGCTTTTTACATCCATATTCACTCCTTTCGTTATTTTGCTTCTTCAAGCGGTAACAACACCGCAAAATATATCGTGGTCAGGACACAAAACACCATTGCCTGGACTATGCCTGCCAATACAGTGGCAAGCATATTAATAAAAAGCAATATAAAACCTTTTATGCCAAAACCGGCTAAAACCGACAACAACATGTCGTCTCCCCAGATATTGCTTCTAAGACGCAGGGAAAGGCTGATTGGTTTAATCAACTCTGAAAGCATATGCAGCAAAAACATCATGATGGGAAGTATAACCGAAAAGGCGATTATACCGCGCGGTTTTCCGGCAGCATGGTCGATATAGCCGATAAACCCCATCTCCCTGATTGCGCTGTATTGGACGTAACCAAATACGCAAAGAGCTAGCGCCAGGGTAGTTGACCAACTAGTGGTAGCTGATTTAAAAAAGGGAACTAATCCCATAAGGTTCATGCATAGTATGTAGAAAAATAACGTGCCGATAAAAGGGGTATATTTCCTGCCGCGGCTGCCTAATATACCGCAGATAAAGTCATCGGCCCCGCCAATTAAAACCTCGGCCATATTCTGCAATCGCCCGGGTATTAACGCCTTCTTGCGTCCGGCTACAAAAGCCAGGATAGAAAGTATGAGAGCGACAATAAGGGCATAGGCGACCGTGCGCCATATATATAGGTAATGGAAAAAAACGGTATCCGGAAACCTTTTTGCAAGAAGCGTTATAAAATCAGGGAGCTCCTCAATCATAACCGTTATTTGCCTTTCTTATCAATCCTTGTGACTAATTTAATGATCCTGATAGTCTCAAAAACCCCTGCCACAAAACCCAGGGTTATACATACCAGAACCGCGTACCTGGGAAAACCAAACTTCTTTTCTAAATACTCTCCTATGAAGAAGCCGCCGATAGGCCCTACCGCTAACATGAGAGGAATAAAGAAAACCATCCCTGATATCTTAATCTGACGATATAACTCTTCTTTTCGCATTCTTTGCCCAAGGCAAAATCGCGCTATTACTGTTTTGGAACCGTGCCCAGAAGAACAGGATTGGCTCCCAGCTGGGAAACCATATCAATAACCTTTACCACGAATTCGTATCTTACGTTCTTATCGCCGTTAATAATAACCGCGGGATTTGCCGTATCCTTAATCAAAGACCTCAATTTTGATTTCAATACGCCGAAGTCATAACGCAGGTTGTACTGCGCGTTATCAAGAGACGCCTCTCCTTCTTCATTAATCGTAACGATAACTGCGTGGGGTGAGCTTTCCGCGGATTCCGCGTCCGGAAGATGCACCCGCATATTGGACTGGTAAATCAGGGGAGTGGCGATCATAAAAACAACCAGCAACACCAGGATCACGTCTGTAAAAGGCGTGATATTAATCTCCGCCATTAACTTTTCTTTTCTGTTCCTGAGCATTATTTCTTCCTGACGCTAGCCATATCCATAAACTCTGAAGCGCACAGCTCCATATCCTCTATAAACGTATCTATGCGCCTCATAAAAAAATTGTAGGCAATGACCGCGGGAACCGCAACCATGAGGCCGGCTGCGGTACAAACCAGAGCCTCTGCGATGCCTCCGATAACGACGTTCATTCCGCCTGCGCCGCTTGCCGAGATATCCTGAAAAGCCCTGATAATCCCAAGGACCGTCCCGAAAAGGCCGATGTAAACCGCGGTGCTTCCGATAGTGCCGACGATACCGGTGTAGCGCTCAAGTTTTGTCGTCTCTATGGTTATTTCCCTCTCCATGGAGTTGGATATCACCGTCTCATCATGGCCATACAAGGTAATACCGATGGAGACAACCATGGAAAAAGGCGTGTTGGTGTTTCTACAAATCTGCAGCGCCTCCTGAAGGTCACCTTTTGCGATAGCCCTGCGGATATCCCCCATAAAATCAGTGCGCTTTATCTTTGAGTGCCTTCTATAATACAGTATCCTCTCTACGATTATGGCTATGGATACGACGGAACAAAACAAAAGTACGTACATCGTTATTCCGCCGATCTTAAGTATCTGCCAAAGCGTCTTTCCTTTAAACATTCCTCTACCCCCTATGAAGTTATGTTGGTATCGGGTTTTATATTCTTTTGAACGGCTCTAATACAACCAGAGCGGCGTATGCATTTTACAAACAAGAAAATAAGTAAAAGAACGGATATTATAATAAGGGCTGGCGTCTTATAACGGAGTATTGCCAAGCCGCAAAGCGAAAGAATATAAATCCGTGGCACGACACCGATTAAAGTGAATAATACGAAGGAAGGGAAATTTATTTTAGTGATTCCGGCGGTAATGGAAAATACCTTAAAAGGTATTACCGGCAATACCCTGCCAATCAGGACACTCCATGCGCCGTATTTTTTTGCGAATGCCTCTGCTTTGGCAATATGGTGCGGCTTGATTAATATGAACCTTCCAAATTTAAGGACTACCGGTAAGGCAGCGTATCTACCCAGCGCATAGCCAAGCATAGCGCCTAAGGTTGAGCCGAGAGATCCAAAGATAACAATGGATAAGATGGGTATTCCTACTGCGGCGGCACCCGCGATTACGACTTCGGAGGGAATAGGGATAATACTTGATTCAAAAAACATGCCTAAAAATATCCCTATATCGCCAAACCTTGCAATCAGCCCTGTTATATTGTGTTCCAGCATATAAATTTCGGCCTATTTACGGAAAAAATCCACTTTTCCTGTGCCAAAGACGGTTGATTTCGAAGGTAAATTAATTATACTATAACAGAGGGTGGTTTACTGTCAAGGTAATTTAAAAGGCGGGGAGGGCGGTATCTTTCATAAGGTATTTATCAATGAAATGCGCGGCTTTTCTTCCCTCTGAGATAGCCCACACAATCAGGGATTGCCCGCGGTGCATGTCTCCGGCAGTAAATATTCCCGGGACAGAAGTCATGAAATCAACGCCTGTTGCGACATTTCCCCTGGAATCCAATTTAAGCTTAAGCTCGTCAATTATACCTTTTCTTTCAGGATGCAGGAACCCTAATGCCAGTACCACTAAATCCGCTTCAATTTCAAATCCTGAACCGGGTATTTCCTGCATTGCAGGGCAACCCTTTTGGTCTCTAGCGGAAAAATCTACACGCACACAGGAAAGCCCGGAAACAGAGCCGTTCTTACCGATAAACTTCTTGGTCAATACAGACCATTCTCTCGCTCCACCTTCCTCGTGGCTGGTTGTGGTCTTAAGAAGCAGCGGATACTTTGGCCAGGGATAATCCTGCGTGCGGCATTCAGGGGGCCTGCTAAGCAACTCTATCTGGACTACGCAGGAAGCGCCCTGCCTGTGCGCAGTACCCACACAGTCTGCACCCGTATCGCCGCCTCCGATGACGACTACTTTCTTACCCTTGGCATCTATAATTTTATCTGTCTGGACGCGCTCTCCTGCTACGCGCCTGTTGGACTGGATCAGATACTCCATCGCAAAATGTATCCCTTTAAATTCTCTCCCCTCTATATTTAAATCACGGGCTTGACGAGAACCGCAGGCAATACAAATAGCATCAAAATCTTCCTTTAGTTTGGCAACAGGTATATCTATCCCGGCGTTGGCTCCGGTACGGAATGTAATACCCTCTTTCTTTAAAATTGCTATGCGCCTGTCTAATATATTTTTATCCAGTTTAAAATCAGGTATACCATAGCGCATGATGCCGCCGATTTTATCGTCGCGCTCAAATACAACTACAGAGTGGCCTGCCTGATTCAGCTGGTCTGCGCAGCTCCACCCTGCAGGACCTGAACCTATTACTGCAACATTTTTACCGGTGCGTTTCCTGGGACGATTAATTTTTACAAGGCCATTTTTAAAGGCGTATTCTATAAGTGCGAGTTCATTTTCCTTGATAGTCACGGGGTCATCATTAATGCCCAGCACACAGGCATATTCACAGGGTGCCGGACAGATCCTGCCGGTTATCTCCGGAAGATTATTAGTTGCATCAAGTAATTCAAATGCTTTTTGCCAATGACCCCGGAAAAGATGGTCATTCCATTCGGGGATGTAATTTCCGATGGGGCAACCCCAGTGGCAGAAAGGAGTGCCGCAATCCATGCAGCGCGAGGCCTGATCCTTAGAATGCTCCTCTTTAGAGGGGGCATTTACTTCAGAATAATCCTTGATCCGCTCGCATACCGGCCTATATTCCTGCGGCTTTCTTTTGACTTTTAAGAAACCTTTTATGTCTCCCATATTCCTCCGTAGGGACGGTTCTCAAGCCAAAGCTAAAAGTGTCCCTCAGGGGGACAGTTCTCCGAACAAATTGAGAACCGTCCCTGATTTTTAGCCGTCAGATACCTCAATTAACTCGGCACCCTTAACAGGTTTTTTCTCCTGTAAAATCCTTTTGTATTCTAACGGCATGATTTTAATGAATTTCTTAAGCTTAGCCGTAAAATCATCAAGGATATCTTTGGCAATCCTGCTTTGCGTATATCGGTAATGGTTTTCCAGAAGCAGCCGTATCGTCTGGATATCTTCATCGTCGGCCTTCTCGAACGTAACCATCTCCATATTGCATTTCTTTTTGAAATTTCCGTTGATATCATAGACATAAGCAATGCCGCCGGACATACCCGCGGCGAAATTCCTACCGGTCTCGCCCAATATTACCACTCTTCCGCCGGTCATATATTCACAGCCATGGTCGCCTACACCTTCTACCACCGCATATAAACCGGAATTCCGGATACAGAATCTTTCTCCGGCAACACCGCGTATATACGCCTCACCATTTATTGCTCCGTAGAAAGTGGTGTTCCCGATAATAATATTGCCTTCCAGATTAGAATCCCTGGCAGGGTCGGGATAGATTATGATCTTGCCGCCGCTAGTCCCCTTACCTACATAATCATTAGCCATCCCGCTTAATTCAAAAGTTATGCCGCGGGCAAGCCACGCTCCAAAACTCTGGCCTGCCACACCCTTAAACTTAAAATGGATAGTATCTTCCCCTAATCCTTCTTCACCGAATTTACGGCAGAGCTCTCCGCTAAGCATCGCTCCGGTTGTACGGTTAGTATTATTGATTGCGACTTCCGCCTTTACCGGTGTAGCGTTATCAAGCGCGGGACGGGCGAGCGTCATAAGTTTTAAATCCAATACCTTATCTATCCTGTGATTTTGCTTTATCGTACAATGGCTCATAATATCCTTGGATACCTCTGGTTTATAGAGCACCTTAGAAAAATCAATACCTTTTGCTTTCCAGCCAAGTATATCCTGGTTTAGCTCCAAGAGGTCGGTCCTGCCTACCATTTCATCCATTTTACGTATGCCAAGGCCGCTCATAATCTGGCGTAATTCCCGGGCTACAAAATTAAAATAATTAATAACATATTCTGGTTTACCGCTGAATCTTCTCTCCAGGATCTCATCCTGCGTAGCAATGCCCACAGAACAATTATTCAACTGGCAGTGCCGAAGCATCACGCATCCTAAAACAATTAAAACAGCAGTGCAAAAACCAAACTCCTCTGCACCCAGGATGCAGGCAATGGCTACATCGCGTCCCGTGCGCATCTGGCCGTCGGTTTGCAGGCGCACGCGGCTGCGCAAGTCATTTAAAACCAGCGTCTGATGAGTTTCGGATAGGCCTAACTCCCAAGGCAGGCCTGCATGTTTTATTGAACTTAGAGGAGAAGCTCCTGTGCCTCCATCACCGCCTGAAATAAGTATCATATCGGCATGGCCTTTAGCTACGCCGGCAGCGATTGTCCCTACGCCGATTTCCGAAACAAGTTTTACGCTGATACGCGCGGCAGGATTAGTATTTTTAAGGTCAAATATCAATTGGGCAAGGTCTTCAATGGAATAAATATCGTGGTGTGGCGGAGGAGAAATGAGTGTCACCCCCGGAGTTGTGTAGCGTGTGCGGGCAATTATCGCGCTTACCTTATGCCCGGGAAGCTGCCCCCCTTCCCCTGGTTTTGCGCCCTGGGCTATTTTAATCTGTAATTCATCGGCGTTAATCAGATAATTAGTAGTTACGCCGAACCTGCCTGAGGCAACCTGTTTAATCGCGCTCCTTGCCGAATCCCCGTTTGGCAAGGGGCTAAAACGGCCGGGATCCTCACCGCCCTCTCCGGTATTGGATTTGGCTTTCAACCTATTCATGGCAATAGCGATGGTTTCATGTGTCGCTCTTGAGATAGAACCAAAACTCATAGCACCCGTGGCAAAACGCCTGACAATCTCCTCTGCGGATTCCACTTCCTCAAGGGGAATAGGATTTGCTTTCTTGAATTTTAACACTCCTCTTAATGTTGTAGGGTGGCTCGACTGGTCATTAATCAGGCGGATAAATTCCTCGTACCTCTTCTCATCATTATTACGCACGGCATCCTGTAGCGCTGCAATACTATCCGGATTCCAGAGGTGAAATTCTCCGTCTCTTTTCCATTGGTATAATCCGCCGGTAGTAAGGATCGGCTCATCTACTCTTTCAAATGCTTCCTTGTGCCTTATAATGGTCTCCCTGGCAATGGTTTCCAGGTTCACTCCGCCGATACGCGAAGGAGTCCCCGGAAAACATCTCTCAATTACTTCTTCTGCTATTCCTACTGCTTCAAATATCTGCGCGCCGCGATAACTCTGCAAAGTAGATATTCCCATCTTGGAGATTATCTTAAGTATCCCTTTTTCCACTGCTTTTATATAATTATGCAGGCCCTTCTCAAAATTAAAGCTGATCTCTCTATCTTCTGCCAAATATTTTACCGCCTCATAAGCAAGATAGGGATTAATGCAGTCCGCTCCATAACCAAAGAGAAGCGCAAAATGATGCACCTCTCTGGGCTCTCCGGTCTCTAAAATCAGACTGATCTGCGTACGTAAAGCCTTACCTACCAGGTGATGGTGGACACTTGAGACAGCCAAGAGGCTCGGTAATGCTGCATGCGCCTTATCCACTCCCCGGTCACTTAAAATAATAAAGGTGTACCCCTCTTTGATTGCGGATTGCGCTTCTTTACAAATCCTGTCAATTGCCTTCCTGAATCCATCTTTAATCGAGATATCAAACAGCGTAGAAATGGTTTTGGTCTTAAAGCCGTTTATTTTAATATCACGGATCTCTTCCAGCTTCTCATTGGTTAAAACCGGATGCTTAACCAGCAGTTTATGGCAATGTTCTGGTGTTTCATCCAGGATATTCTTCTCAGGGCCAAGGTAGGTTTCCAGGTTCATCACCAGCTCTTCGCGGATATAGTCAATCGCCGGATTCGTAACCTGGGCGAACAACTGCTTAAAATAGGTAAATAACAACTGAGGCTTATCCGAAAGCACGGCATGCGGCGTATCGTTACCCATCG
The DNA here is from genome assembly GCA_050012075.1 of Candidatus Omnitrophota bacterium. GTDB lineage: Bacteria > Omnitrophota > Gorgyraeia > Gygaellales > Profunditerraquicolaceae > JAMWCI01. Next base: position 83,792 of record JBEKHW010000001.1, read on the forward strand.
AACCTACCGGCTCCTGGGCTGCCTCTACCATGGGCTTAATAATTACTTTCGGGTCCTCGCGGCTGTAACCGAATGCCTTTAGCTGAGAAAGAATATCTGTTGACGTTATGCGTTCTGCGTTATGCGTTGTGCGCTTACTTACAGACAGGGCATCTAATTCAACTATATTACTTTTAAGCCATTTGCCGTAAGGCATACTTGTGGCCATCCTGCCCTTTATTTCTTCATCGGTAACAATGCGTTTTAATCCTGTATCAATAAAGAAAATTTTGCCGGGTTCAAGCCTTCCCGATAAAAGAATCTCTTCACCAGGCAAATCTAATACCCCCACTTCAGAGGCCATAACCACAAAACCTTTCTTAGTGACAATGTAACGGGCAGGCCGAAGGCCATTCCTGTCAAGGAGTGCTCCGATACGCTCTCCGTCTGTAAAAGCAATGGCAGCAGGACCGTCCCAGGGTTCCATAAAACAGGCATGGTACCTGTAGAAACTGCGCACCTTGTCATCGAGAAAACTATTCTGCTCCCATGCCGGAGGTATAAGCATCATCATGGCATGCTCAAGAGGCCTACCGGAAAGGACAAGCAGCTCAAGGACATTATCAATGGTCGCGGAATCGCTTCCTCCCGGAACAATAACCGGATAAAGCTTCTTAAGAGCGGAGCCGAAGAGTTTACTTTTTAACAGGCCTTCGCGGGCGCGCATCCAATTGATATTCCCCCTCAACGTATTGATCTCTCCATTATGCGCAAGGAACCTGAATGGCTGCGAAAGGTCCCAGGTAGGAAAAGTATTGGTAGAGTAACGCGAATGCACAAGACAAAGAGAGCTTTTTATATTTTTGTCTTTTAGGTCAGGGAAAAACTTATCTACCTGGTCAGGCATAAGCAGGCCTTTATATGAGAATGTACGGCTGGAAAGATTAGTGATATAAAAGAATGATTTCTGCTTTAATCCAGATGCGCGGATAGTGTTCTCTACCCTCTTCCTGATAATATAGAGCTTTCTCTCAAAATCAAGATTACCTTCACTTGTGACTTTGTGACTTTGTGACTTTGTGACTTTTTTAGCGATAAATATCTGCTCTATGGCGGGCTGGGTGTCTCTGGCGGTCTTACCTATATCAGTATCATCCACAGGCACGGCTCGCCACCCCAATAATAGCTGGCCTTCTTTTTTTACAATACCTTTAAAGATATCCTTGCAGGATTGGCGCTCCTTGGTATCAGTAGGCAGGAATATAAGCCCTGCGCCATACTCCCCCAGAGAAGGCAAAATAATTTTTTCTTCTTTACATACCTTTTCGAAAAATTCATGGGGGATCTGCAATAACACCCCTGCCCCATCTCCTGTTTTAGGATCTGAACCCGTAGCGCCCCGGTGGGAAAGCCGCTTTAAAACCTCTAACCCCTGTAAGATAATCTGATTTGTCTTTTTACCGTCTATATTGCAGACAAAGCCAACCCCGCAGGAATCATGTTCAAAACCGGGGTCATATAATCCTTGTTTTTCAGGAAAACCGTGTCTTTTCATCTTATCTTCCATCTGTTCACGTCAATACCCAGTTTTTTTACTTTGGCGCGCATGGTGTTACGGTTAATACCGAGAATCCTTGCCGCCTTAAGCTGGTTACCTTCTGTCCGCTCCAGCACTTGTTCAATAAGCGGCTTCTCTATTACCTCCAGGACCGACTTATATAATACGCCTTTTTTCTCTTCAAATAAGGCCTCTTCTATCTCAATAACCCTGTCCTTTATAAAGGCGAGGTCTCTTATGCAGTTTTTCTTAACTATACGGATAACGCCATCCTGTTCCAGGCTGTCAGATAAAGTGTACCCCTGCTCTTTAAGCATATTAATGAGGGCTTCTTTTGCTTTGGCTTCATCCTCTGATATTACAAGTGTAATCATATTTTATGCGGTTAGTGCCTATTGCTTAAGCACGGCCAGACAAAAAAAATTAAGTGAGGACATAAGTTATGGAACAAGCTATTGCTTATCTAAACGACATAACTTATATGTCCGAATTAACCCCACACCCAGCCAACAAGCTACATAGCTATGGTTTTCTGGGTGTGGGGTTAATTCGCGCAAATAACTTACTCTCCGCCTACGGCGGATCGTAAGTTATGCGCTCATTAAATGTCAAAATAAAGATAAAACTCATAGGGATGCGGACGCATTCTTACCGCATCTATTTCCTTTTTGCGTTTGTATTCAATCCAGATGTCAATCACATCTTTGGTGAATACTCCGCCCTGAAGGAGATAATCATGGTCTGCTTCCAGCGCATCAATTGCCCGGCGTAGCGAAGAGGGAACCGTAGCAATCTTGTTCATCTCTTCTTCGCTTAATTCAAACAAATCAACATCAACGGGCTCTCCCGGGTCAATCTTATGTTTTATACCGTCTAAACCGGCAAGAAGCATCGCGCTAAACGCAAGGTAAGGATTACAAGCCGGGTCAGGCGGACGGAACTCAATCCTCTTTGCCTTAGGGTTATCTGTATACATGGGAATCCTTACTGCTGCCGAACGGTTGCGCGCGGAATAAACCAGGTTCACCGGCGCCTCGTAACCCGGAACCAATCTTTTATAAGAGTTGGTCGTGGGAGCGCAGAAAGCCATTAAGCTATTCGCGTGCTTAAGGAGCCCGCCAATATAATACTTTGCGGTCTGGGATAGAAGCGCATAACCATTCTTATCATAAAAAAGGTTTACGCCGTTCTTCCATAAACTCTGATGGCAATGCATACCGGAGCCATTATCAGCAAACAATGGCTTTGGCATAAAGGTTGCCACCATCCCTGCTTTCCTGGACATATTCTTGATGATATACTTATACATAAGCAGGTTATCCGCCATCTTGGTGAGCTTATCAAACTTCATATCGATTTCGCACTGTCCTGCGGTAGCTACCTCATGATGGTGCACTTCTACATTGATACCGGCTTCCTTCATCTTCAAAATAATCCTGCTCCTTAAATCCTGGATAGAATCATGCGGGGGAACCGGGAAATAACCTTCCTTGAAACGGATTTTATAACCAAGGTTTGGATTTTCCATGCGGCCAGTATTCCAATCCGCTTCCTGAGAATCAATAAAATAATAACCTGAATTCTCCGTCTGGTCAAAGCGGATATCATTAAAGATGAAAAACTCTGCCTCTGGCCCGAAATAAATGCTGTCGGCAATACCGGAATCCTTGACATATTTCTCCGCCTTTTTAGCAATATAACGTGGGTCACGGCTGTAGGGTTTACGCGTAATCGGGTCGTAAATATCGCAGAGCAGGCTTAGAGTAGGGACTTCGCAGCACGGGTCAATAACAGCAGTTAAAGGATCGGGTATGAGAATCATATCCGATTCCTGTATTTTCTGGAACCCCCTTATGGAAGAGCCGTCAAAACCGATACCATCCACCCAGATCGAACGCACAATATCATCCATCTCCAGTAATTCTGTCGCGGGGATGGAAAAATGCTGCCATAGGCCAGGCAGGTCATTGAATTTCAGGTCTATTATCTGGATATTGTTATCCTTGACCATCTTCAGAACATCACGCGCGGCTTTCTCGTCAAAAGAGCCGTTTACCAATGGATTCATGGTCTTTACCCCCTTGGATTCTTTTGTCTTCTTAGGCATATCTTTCTCCTCTCTATTTTTTGTCCGAAAAGATTAAAAAAGCGTTCACCAAAAAAGCCACAACTTTCAGCTCTTTAATGAACGCCTGCGTTCTATTTTTATTAGCTGCTTAATTAAGCACCGCTATGTGCCTAAACTTTGCCTTATTTATACAAGTAAAAAAGCGCCTATCCTGGTAACAGTTTTTTTACCCCGTTACTTTATAAATAGCATCTCCCTATACTTTGGTAAATCCCAATGCTCATCCGAAACAACGCACTCCAGGGCATCACAATGCCTCCTGATATGCTCCATCAGCGGCTTTAGTTCTTTAAAGTATATGGTTGCTTTTTTGTCTTGATCCATACCCCTGGTTCTCTCCAGCAGACTGATTAACTCTTTAGTGTTCCTGCGCACGTAATAAATCTTGCTGGAAATATCCTTTAAGTGCTCCCTCTGGTCATTAATCACCGCGGGCGCAATTTTAGCTTTCTTTGAAAGCAGTATCAACCTCTCCAGGTTAGACGCGACCATCTGCTGATACTCAAACCCCGCCGGGACGATACTGGCGTTAACCATTTCATTAAGGGTATTTGCCTCTATCTCAATAGTCAGGTTATACATATGCATCCAGATATGGTAGCGGGCGACGATTTCCTCTTTTGAGAAAACTTTATATTTTTCAAAAAGGGAGATATTTTTCTCCCTGGTCAAGGCCAAAAGGGATTCGGCGGTAGAGGCGATATTAGGAAGTTTTCTTTTCTTTGCCTCGGAAAGCCAGGCCGAAGCATAATTGTTGCCTTCGAAACGTATATCTTTTGTCTCCTTAAAAATCTTTGCGATCACGCGCATGACCTTAGTGTTAAAATCTTTTCCTTTCTCCTTGCGGATTTCTGTAGCCACATAATCAAGGCTTTCCGCGATAATAGTGTTAAGAATGGCTATAGGTGTTGAGATATTCTGCGAAGAACCCACGGCGCGGAACTCAAATTTTGCGCCTGTAAAGGCAAACGGCGAAGTGCGATTCCTGTCAGTCGTATCTTTATTGAACCGCGGCAATCTTGCCAGGCCCAAGTCTATTACATCCTTCTTGGAAACGTTTGATTTTATGCCTTTACCTATCATCTCCACGATTTTAGTCAACTGCTCTCCAAGAAAAATACTGATAATGGCCGGCGGCGCCTCATTTGCGCCTAAGCGGTGTTCATTTCCTGCCATAGCTACCGATGCGCGCAGGAGGTCCGCATGCAGGTAAACTGCCCTTAACACTGCTGCCAGGAATGCCAGAAACTGCAGATTATCCTCAGGGGTATCCCCGGGGTTAAGCAGATTGTTACCTAAATTATCTGCCAAAGACCAGTTCAGGTGCTTACCGCTGCCATTAATGCCGGCAAAGGGTTTTTCGTGTAAAAGGCAGACCAGGTTATGGCGAAGGGCGACTTTTTTCATCGTCTCCATCAAAAGCTGGTTATGGTCTGCGGCGATATTGGACTCTTCAAAAATAGGCGCGAACTCATACTGGTGCGGAGCAACTTCATTGTGCCTGGTCATAACCGGTATTCCCAGTTTATACGCCTCCTCTGCCACCTCAAACATAAAATTAATCATCCGTTCTGTGATAGTGCCTAAATACTGGTCTTCGAGCTGCTGGCCCTTGGGAGAAGAAGCGCCCACCAGGGTGCGGCCCGTCATTACCAGATCCTGCCGCAGATTATAGTAGTTCTTATCAATCAGAAAATATTCCTGCTCCGGACCGCAGGTTGAATAAACCTTTAATACATCCTTGTGGCCAAAAAGTTTCAATAAACCTACCGCTGCCTTATTCAATGCTTCGTCGGAACGAAGAAGCGGTAATTTCTTATCCAGCGCTTCCCCGTGATAAGATATGAATATGGTCGGGATACAAAGAGTTTTACCCAGCGCGCTCTCGCTGATAAAGGCGGGGCTGGAAGGATCCCACGCAGTGTATCCGCGCGCTTCAAATGTTGCGCGTATTCCTCCGGAAGGAAAGCTGGAAGCATCGGGCTCTCCCTGAATAAGTTTTGAACCGGAAAATTTTTCAATGACTTTCCCCGGTCCGACAATAGAGATAAAACTATCGTGTTTCTCTGCGGTAAGGCCGGTCATCGGCTGAAACCAGTGGGTATAGTAGGTTGCGCCCTTTGAGGTAGCCCAATCCTTCATCGCATCGGCAATCTCATTTGCCTGCGTAAGAGTTATGGTTTTTCCTTCATTCAGCCAATCCTTAAATGCCTTAAAAGTAGGCCTGGAAATGTGTTTCTGCATAGTTTCTATGCTAAAAGTATTCTCACCGAAATAGGTAGATACCTTTTTAGGTATTTTCACCTTTTCTAAACTTACTCCCTTAATCCTGAATAATGTATCTTGCCTGATTCCCATCTTGCCCTCCTAATTAATAATCTATTTTTTAATACCTTATTCTATCATACAAAATCAAAAAATAAAGGCGTTCTTTTACAAAAAAACGCCTTTATTTCGGGAACCTTCCCGGGCTGAAACAGAAGTATCCCTGATTAATTAGCCTATTGCAACAGACCCCTTCTCTTCAGTCCTGATCCTGATACATTCTTTTAAATCAAGAACGAATATTTTTCCGTCTCCGGTCTCTCCTGTCTTTGCGCCCTTGATGATTGCTGCTATGGTCGGCTCGACAAAATTCTCGTTTACCGCAATCTCAAGGCGGATTTTCCTTAAGAGATTACCTGTCTCCTTGTGGCCGCGGTAAACTTCGGTAACCCCTTTCTGCCGGCCATGGCCGAGAACTTCGCTTACGGTAATAAGATTTACCTCTGCCTTGTAAAGTTCTTCTTTTACATCTTCGAGTTTATGCGGCTGGATTATCGCAATGATTAATTTCATATTAGCCCCCTTTTATCATGGTGACTTTGTGACCTGTGACTTTGTGACATCTTTATTCAAGTACCGTATACGCCCTCTCCCTGTGCTGCGTAAGATCAAGCCCCATGGCTTCTTCTTTTTCGCTGACGCGTATCCTGAAAAATATATCCACAAATTTATATATAATATAGGTAACAACAAAGGTGTAAGCTACCGCTGCTACAACCCCGATTAACTGTATCAAAAACTGCCGGGGATTACCGGCAAATAAACCATTTGCCCCTGCGGCATTTATTGCTTTGGAGGCAAATAACCCTGTAGCCAGAGTTCCCAGGATTCCTCCTAAACCATGCACCCCAAAAGCGTCCAGGGAATCATCATAACCGAACTTGGGCTTGATAACGGCGACCCCGATAAAACACAAGATGCTTGCAAAGACCCCTATTATTAACGCTGAGGAAGGACTAATAAAACCCGAGGCAGGAGTAACCGTAGCCAGGCCTGCGATAGAACCGGTGACAGCGCCAAACATTGTGGGTTTTCCGTTACGGACCCATTCCAGAAGCGCCCAGGTCAACCCTGCTGCCGCTGCCGCTGCGTTAGTCGCCACAAATGCACTGACTGCTAGGCCATTTGCCGCTAAAGCGCTACCGGCATTAAAACCAAACCAACCAAACCATAGTAAAGCTGTTCCCAAGGCTACGAAAGGAAGGTTGTGCGGGACAGGAGTATTGTGCTCCAGGTTCTTTCTTTTGCCGATAGCCAGGGCTACAACTAAAGCAGCAATACCTGCGCTCGTATGCACTACAATTCCTCCTGCAAAATCAAGGACACCTAAATTCCTTAACCAGCCACCCATTCCCCAAACCCAGTGGCAAAGCGGGTCATAGACAAAAGTAGCCCATAGAATGCTAAAAACCAGAAACGCCGAAAATTTCATCCTTTCCGCAAAAGCACCAATAATTAATGCCGGTGTGATTATCGCAAACATCGCCTGAAAAATCATGAATGCCTGATGAGGGATAGTAGCGCTGTAGCCGCTAAAAGGCTCAATGCCGACCCCATTTAAACCAAACCAACTCAGGCCTCCCCAGAAACCTTTGCTCGGAGCAAAAGAAAGGCTGTAACCAAAAAGCATCCAATGTACTGTCAATAAACATAATATCACAAAACACTGCATTAGGATACTTAGGATATTCTTCCTTCTGACCATGCCTCCATAGAAAAATGCCAACCCCGGAGTCATCAACATCACAAAGGCCGTAGAGATTAAAACAAACGCCGTGTCTGCCCCATTAATCATATTGCCTCCTTCACAGCAGTGAACACTTGCCTCGATAAAACAAGGTGTTCCTTGCACAATTGGTTAAACAACTGTGTAAAAACAGTTTAAAAAATAAAGGCGTTCATAACAGTTTGGTCGTAACTATCATGAACGCCTAATTGCGCTATCTCATTATAAACACTGCAACGTGCTTATAGCTAGTTACCTATACAAGTAATAAACTCGATATTTTGGTAATCCGAATATTTGACTGCTTAAAGATTTACCCAATCGCCAGCGAACCGCGCTCCTCGGTCCTGATTCTTATGCACTCCTTTAAATCCAGGACAAAGATCTTGCCATCCCCGGTCTCTCCTGTCTTTGCGCCTTTTATTATGGCTTTTATGGTCGGCTCGACAAAATTATCGTTTACAGCGATTTCAAGGCGAACCTTTCTAAGCAGATTTCCCGTCTCTTTCGCCCCGCGGTAAACCTCAGTAACACCCTTTTGCCGGCCATGGCCTAGGACCTCACTTACGGTAATAAGATTTACCTCTGCCTTATAAAGCTCTTCTTTTACATCTTCGAGTTTATGCGGCTGGATTATCGCAATGATTAATTTCATATTAGCCCCCTTTTATCATGGTGACTTTGTGACATCTTTATTCAAGTACAGTATACGCCCTCTCTCTATGCTGCGTAAGGTCAAGTCCCATGGCTTCTTCTTTTTCGTTGACGCGTATGCCGATAAATACATCCACCAGTTTATAGATTATAGCTGTTACTGCCAGAGAGTAAATTAGCGTGACCGCCACGGCAGTTAACTGCACCAGGAATTGCTTTGGGTTGCCAAAGAAAAGCCCGTCTCCACCCGCAGCATTTACGCTCTTCGAAGCAAAAAGCCCGGTAGCTAATGCGCCCCATATACCGCCTACACAGTGCACGCCAAATGCGTCCAGGGAATCGTCATAACCGAACTTGGGCTTGATAATACTGACGGCAGTAAAACAGAAGACACTTACCAGCAATCCTATAATAATCGCCGGAATTACGCTCACAAACCCGGCTGCGGGAGTGATGGCTACGAGGCCCGCTACTGCTCCTGAAGCTGCGCCGAAAATGGTAGGTTTGCCGTTACGAATCCATTCAATTATTGCCCAGCTTAACCCGGCGCTAGCTGCTGCGGTATTGGTAACCACAAAAGCATTCACTGCCAGGCCATTTGCCGCTAAAGCACTGCCGGCATTAAAACCAAACCAGCCAAACCAGAGAAGACCTGTGCCCAAGATTACAAAAGGCATATTGTGCGGTGCAGGAACATCTTTTTCTATATTCCTCCTCTTGCCGATAAATAATGCTGTTACCAACGCAGCAATACCCGCATTTATGTGTACTACGGTGCCGCCGGCAAAATCAAGAGCGCCCATCTGTCTTAAGAACCCGCCGACCCCCCAGACCCAGTGACAAACAGGGTCATATACAAATGTCGCCCACAGGAGCACAAAAGCAACAAATGCGGAAAACTTCATTCTCTCTGCAAATGCACCCAGTATTAATGCCGGTGTGATTATCGCAAACATCGCCTGAAAAATCATAAATGCCTGATGCGGGATTGTACCTGCGTAATCCGCATACGGCCCAAAACCTACTCCCTTTAACCCAAGCCAGCCAAAGCCGCCCCAAAATCCAGTCGAAGGCGCAAAAGAAAGGCTATAGCCATATAAAACCCACTGCACACTTATGACACACATTATTATGAAACACTGCATAAGTATGCTTAGGATGTTCTTCTTCCTGACCATGCCGCCATAGAAGAATGCCAGCCCCGGGGTCATCAGCATAACCAGGGCCGAAGAAATCAAAACCCATGCCGTATCACCTGCATTAATCATTTCTACCCTCCCTTGCCCACAAAGGGCACACTTGCGCAATACCGATAAGCGCAAGGTGTATTAATTAATCCCTAGTTTCTCCCTGACTAACTTCGCGTAAACTTTGTTTATACGTTTGGTCTTCAACCATCTCTCTATGGTAGTAACCTGAATATCAAGCTTCTTGGATAAATCGTAAAGGGTATAGCTTCTTTCTTCTTTTAAGATTAAAAGTCTTCTAATCAATTCTAGGTCTACCATTAGAAATCCAGATCCAATTGAAAGGTTATCGTATCTTTCGCATTAGGATTATTATAGATGTCGTAAGCAATGATAGCGGAAACATTGCTGGTGAATTTCCAGGAGAAACCGAAGTTAAGCGCTCCGTATGAAGACTGGGTTCCCTGATAATCAGCGCATATCCACAACCTGTCTGATATCTCGGTCATCACCCTTTCCCAGGCAATCATAGGGCCGGCATTATCACGCTCGCCGTTTTTATCACGCAATAACCTGGCGCTGCCGTTGAAATAGCCGGCTGAGAAACGGCCCAGGCTAAGCTTACCTATATATAAGCTCTTTGCAACCCTGAGATACCAGATATTATTACCGGTAACGTCGTGTTTTGTGCCGATATCATAACCGCCTATGGCAAAAGCAGGCATAAACTTAAAATAAGCATCCTCGGGAACTCCGAATTTAAAATGAAAATACCATGGATAGGTGTCGGCTGCGGGGCCAAACCCTTTTTTATAGTCAAAACCGGTTTCCGCCATGATTTTTCCTAAAGGAGACCATAACTTGCCTAAAAGGTTATTTTCGGGCTTATCAGAAAGAAGGCTGAAGGTCGGTCCGTAAACCTGCTGGACATAAAGTTGGTTATCATTATGGTCCCTGCTTTTAACAGGAGTATAATTATCCACATTTAAATGTATCTTTCCGTAAGGTTGAATATCGGTTGAGGGAGTCCAGATAAGAGTAGTAGGCGTAGCAAAAGCAATATTTGCGCATATGCTAAAAATACAAAAAATTCCCGTCAAAATCAGGCAGTTCTTAAACAGGCGTGTTTCTAGTTGCATTATCTCCTCTTCGTCTTACACCTTGCGCTTATCGGTATTGCGCAAGTGTTCCCTCGTGGGAAAAATAAGGCGCCTTACTAAATCCATCCCTTGGATTAATAAGACGCCTGCGTCTTAATAACTGTTTAAACACCCCAACATATCGGAATGTTGGGTGTGCCCTTACTGGGCTAACACCCGGCCATAGCGGATTGGCCGGTGTGCCCTTTGTGGGCAAAAAAAGACGTTCTTCTTTAAGAACGTCTATGTACCACTTCGCGACAATGCGCTTTCACTACTACAAGTAAAGAACTTACTGCTTTGGTAACCTCAATCCAAATATTTTCTGCACTTTTCTCGTATCTCTTTCGTCAATTTCACTACCCGCACATGAGATATAGATAAGCGGCTGCCGATTTCCCTGGTAGTAAGGCCTTCGGCGTAGAAACGTAAAATCTGTTTTTCCCTGGTAGTAAGGCCGTTATTCAGGATGGTTTCGGCGACCAGCCTATCATCAAGCTTGCGCAGGTAGCTAGCGTGACCGCCTTCTTCCGACTCCAATATATCGCTCAATTTTAAATCAATTTCCGGGTTAACAAACTCATCCAAACTTACAGTGTTCCTGCGAATTTTCTGCAGCCGGATATAATTCTTCATATGGAAATAGCACCCCTGCAAAATATAGCTGTCTGTTTTATCGGATAATTTACCGCTATTATGATCCTGCCAAAGGCGGACCAGGGCTTCCTGATAAAGGTCGTCAGCGTTAAAAAAGGTAAAATTACCCTTAATCCGGTAAGTTATCCTTTTTAAGGTAGGGGATATTTTCTTTACTAACTCTTCAAATTGCATTTTGACTCCTATAAAATACGAAAGCGTCCGCACCCCTGTCTTCGGGGATTTCGGACGCCTTAGTCCCTGTCCGCCTACGGCGGACAAAAAAAATGCCTTCCCTAGCCAACATCGCTAAAGAAGACATCCTTGTCTTTCACTTACACTTTAAGTATACCCCAAAAATCTGGCTTGTCAAGCTCAATCTTAAACTTTATATCTATTGGTTATGGGCATCCTGCGGTCACGGCCGAATGCCTTGGGCGTTATTTTTATGCCCGGAGGGGATTGTCTGCGTTTATATTCGCTTCCGTCAACCATGCGCAGGACCTTTGCTACTGTTTCTTTATCAAATCCGGAAGCGACGATCTTCTCTAATTCTTCATCTTCTTCTACATAGGCCTTTAAAATGGGGTCTAGCGTCTCATATATAGGTAAGGTATCCGCATCTTTCTGATTCGGCCGTAGTTCTGCGGTAGGCGGGCGGATTAAGACATTCTCAGGGATAACGGTACCCAAAGAATTCCTGTAACGGGCTAATTCATATACGAGCATTTTGGGAACGTCTTTTATTACCGCAAGGCCTCCTGCCATATCTCCGTAAAGCGTGGCATAACCTGTGCTCATCTCTGATTTATTGCCGGTGGTTAGAACCAGCCACCCGAATTTATTGGAGAATGCCATCAGCATATTGCCCCTTATGCGCGCCTGGATATTCTCTTCTGTAATATTCCTCTCTAAGGCAGCAAAATGCGGCTCAAGGACAACCAGGTACATATTGTAAATCTGCTCAATTGAGATAACAATGAATTTTATTCCCAGGTTCTCTGCGAGTCCCCTGGCGCCTGTCAGGGATTCTTGTGAAGAATGGCGCGTAGGCATGAATAAGCCGGTGACATTTTCTTTTCCCAGGGCATCGACTGCCAATGTAGCTACCAGGGAAGAATCTATGCCTCCGCTTAAGCCTATAACAACTTTCTGAAAACCGTTTTTCCTGACGTAGTCGCTCAAGCCCAAAACCAGGGCTTGATAAATTTCAACAACCGTTTCTAAAACCCTCACCTCTTTTTTCTGAATCTTCGTTTTTTCTACCGGATAGAATTTATCCGTAATTATAACAGCGCCATTGGGCTTACGATTAATCTCTGGCATCTCTATATCCGTAACTAACAGCTCCTCTTTAAACGCCTCTGCCCTGTTGATTATCGAACCGCGGCTATTTACCACCATGCTCTGTCCGTCAAAAACCAGTTCATCCTGGCCGCCGATTAAATTAGCGTAAGCGATTGCCACTTTATTTGCCTTTGCCTGCTTGCGAATGATACCCTCCCTCTCTTTTATCCTGCCGGCATAATATGGAGAGGCGTTTATATTTAGGACAAGTTTTGCCCCGGACTTTGCCTGTGTTCTTGTCGGTCCGCATTCATGCCAGATATCCTCGCAGATATTTACGGCAAAACAAAATCCACCCAGTTTAAATAAAAGAGGTTTATCCCCCTCCTCAAAATAGCGTTTTTCATCAAAAACCCCATAATTCGGTAAAAACATCTTGTGATATATGCCGCAGATCCTAGTATTATAAATTACGGCAGCCGCATTATACAGGTATATACCCTTCTTATTAACGAAACCTGCCACCGCCACAATATTGTTAACGCAAAGAGATAACTCCTTTAAAGCCCTTAGATTATCTTCAATAAATTTTGGCTTATGCAATAAATCTTCGGGAGGGTATCCGGGAATTGCAAGTTCCGGGAAACAGATTATATCTACGCCTAGTTCCTTTGCCCTGTTAATATGCTGGATAATCTTACGGCTATTGCCTTCCAGATCACCGACAGTAGAGTTTATCTGCGCAAGGGCTATTCGTAAATTAGATTTTTTCACGGGTTTTTAAGATTTTTTGGCTTTTATATCTTTGGCCAGGATTATCGCTTCGGCAATCTCGCGCATGGATTTACGCGTATCCATACTTTGTTTCTGGATAAGCCGATATGCCTCGGAAGGAAGAATATTTGCTTCCTGGGATAATATATCCTTTGCCCGTTCTACAAGCTTACGGGTAGTCAATGCCTCTTCGGCGCTGCGCGCCCTCAAATCAAGCTCCGCGTTCTCAATGGCAATTGCCGCCTGGTTAGCCAGGGCAGTAAGGACATCTATTTCATGCTTGGAGAATTTATGTTTTTTGGAAGTATAGCAGTTAAGGACCCCGATTACCCTTCCTTTTACTGACATAGGGACACTGGCCAGCGAGCATAGCCCTTCTTTTTTGGCGATATCCTGGTTAAGGTAACGGCTATCACCCTTAACATCCTCTACTACAATCGGCCTATTCTCTTTTGCTACGATCCCCGCGATCCCGACCCCCATCTTTATATTCGGCTTCTTATTGTATGCCTCTGAGATTGACTGCGTGGCCTTTACCACTAATTCCTGTTTATCCGGGTCAAGCAGTAGGAGGGAGGATATTTTGGAATTCATCACTTCCGCGGTAACCTGCACAACCAGGCGCAGGAGTTCCTCCAGGTACAGGCCGCTGGTGATAAGGTTGGCTATCTTGGAAAGCGCTTCTATCTGTTTTACATAAAGGTCGTAATGTTCTTTCTTCTTCTGAACCATGTTATCTGCCCCTGCTGTTGACAAAGTTTTTAATCCTGTTCAACGCCTCTTTCAAATTCTCATAACTCGTAGCGTAAGACATGCGCACATAATCATCCAGCCCTTTACCAAAAGCAGTCCCCGGCACAACTGCTACCTTTTCCTTCTTGAGCAGTTTTTCGGCAAACTCCATATCTTTCATGCCGCACTTCTTTATATTGGGGAAGACATAGAACGCACCTTGCGGCTTATTGCAGCGAAAGCCTATGCTGTTTAAGCCATCCACCACAAATTCCCTTCTTCTTTTATATTCGCGCTTCATTTCATCAACCGACTTTCTGCCGGAGTGTATTGCCTCACAAGCAGCCATTTGGCTGGTGATGGGAACGCACATAATGGTATATTGGTGAATCTTGGTCATAGCGGCAATTATTTCTTTCGGGCCGCAGGCAAAACCAACGCGCCACCCCGTCATGGCGTAACTCTTGGAAAACCCGTCAAGATAAATGGTGTTTGCCTTTGCGCCGGCTAAAGTGGCAAAAGGCGTGTGCTGAAAATCATAAGTCAGGTCGCCGTATATTTCATCAGAGATACAAAGCACTTTATGCCTTAAAAGAACCTTGTTAATTAAGCTTAACTCTGTCTTGCCGTAAGAAACCCCCGTAGGGTTGGACGGATAATTAAAGACGATGGCCTTGGTCTTTTTATCAATATGCTTTTCTAAATTTTTCGGCGTAAGTTTACAGCCGTCTTTGGTGGTATCGATATAAACCGGTATGCCCCCGCATAAATCCACGATGGGCCCATAAGAGACGTAACTAGGCTGGGGAACAATGATTTTATCCCCTGGATTAATAATAGTGCGTAAGGCTAAATCCATTGCCTCGCTTACCCCTACGGTAATCAGGATTTCTTCATCAGGAGAGTAATCAAGGCCATGCCTATTTTTCAGGTAACGGCTTATAGATAGGCGAAGTTTATACAGCCCCTTATTTGAAGTATAGGATGTAAAACCCTCTTCAAGAGAATAAATTCCCGCTTCGCGTATCTGCCAGGGAGTGACAAAATCCGGCTCTCCTACGCCAAGGGAGATGACATCCTTCATACCGAGCACTAAATCAAAGAATGCCCGTATGCCTGATGGCTGCATATCCTGTACTTTTTTGGAAATAATCTCTTTCATGGTTCTAAAGTTCTATAGTTCTAATGTTCGTTAGTTTTACATTTAACTTTCGAACTTACGAACAAAAGAACTTGCGAACTCCTAATACGATATCGCTATTCTTTTGTTCTCCTCTTTATGTTTAAGTATAACTCCGTCTTCCTTGTATTTCTTAAGCAGAAAATGGGTAGCAGTGCCTTTTACATTCTCAAGCGGCGCAAGCTTTTCAGCTACAAAGCGGGCGACGGTATGAAGGTCTTTACCTTCTACAATCAAAAGCAGGTCATAGGTACCGGAAATAAGGTAACAACTGGAAACCTCTGAAAACGAATAAATGCGCTCCGCGATTTTATCAAACCCTACATCCTTCTGGGGCGCTATGTTTACCTCTATAAGCGCGCGGCAGCTGGAGGACTCCTCCTTCACCAGGTCCTTGTTAAGCACTGTCTTATATTTTAAGATTACTCCCTCTTTCTCGTATTTCTTAATCGCGTCTTTGACGGCCTTTGCATTCTTCTTCAGCATCCTGGCAATATCTTCAGCCGGCATCCTTGCATCCTTCTCCAGAATCTCCAGTATTTCATCCATTATTTCCTCCCTCTTGCTTTCTTATTTTCTATCGCTTACAAACAGGGACAATTTTTTAAGCAGGGTATCTTCTAAAAACTTTAGCGTGAAAGGTTTGGTAAGGAATTCTTCCGCACCCAGGCTCTTTGCCCTTTCTATGCTGTGGCTGTCATCCAGGGCAGTAACCATAATTACCTTGATATTGCGGTCTACTTCCTTTATCTGGCGCAGAACCTCAAGCCCTGAATCAGAACCCAAGCGTACATCTAACAGCACGATATGGGGAGATTCTTTCTTGACGGCCTCCATCGCCTCTTGCGCGCTATAGGCGCCAAAGGTGCAGTAATTCCTTTTTCTCAGGAAATCGCGCGTGAGCTCGCAAACTTCCACTTCGTCATCCACTACCAGGACTTTAGTTATACCGGTAACCATATATGCGCCTAATTTTATCTCGGAATTCTTGCTGCAGAAGTGTAAAATAACCCAATTATTCTATATGATAGCATAATTGGGTTAAGGGTCAAGCGCTTACTTAAGTGAGGACATAAATTATGGAGTTTTATATTAATATAATGTAACCGATGGTTAAAATCTTATACTAAGGTTACTTACCAATACGTTAGCATACGTCCATTTTGGCGAGCCCTTTTTGGAATTAAGCATATAACCGATACTAAAAGAGATGTTCTTGGTAAAACTGTAAGTTATGCCGGAGCTTGTGCGATGTTCCGTAATCCTGTTAAGCTTGCAATCGTAAAACGGCTCTTCGTTAAAATACGGCGCTATCTCGTGTTTACCTATTTTAAACCCTCTTGATAACTTTAAAGAATTCCTTAATACCGTTTTTGCCTTATCGAAATTGTATTCATAGCGGAACCTGTTTGAGATTTTAATATCAAAAAAATTCTCAAGAGTGATTTTTCCGGTAGTATCAAAATACGCCAAGTCAGACCTGTCCCACATATTCTGAGACTGCTTCTCTTGATACGCATAATAAGGAGCTATATCAAGATATTTGTTTATCTTAAAATACGGCCCGGTCTCTACCTTAAACAAGTAGTTGTAATCCATATCGTTCTTAAAGCGCCATTCAGTAACCACAACATAATCTACTGTTTTGGTGATGGGTACGGTATACGTTTCGTACGACCAGTATTCCCAGTCCCTGGAAGCAAATGCGCTTTGCAAGAATCCAAGAAATATCAGTAACGCTAGCACCGCAACCCGTATTCTCACCTTATTCTTCATGTTACTACATTGATATTTGGTAAATCTTTTTAAATTGAAATAGGGAAAAAATTTAATGCGGGAGGAAACTCCGGATTAGAACATAGGCAACTGCGGATATCGCAGCCGAACAGGGAATAGTCAGTATCCAGGCCCAAACAATCCTGCCTGCCACTCCCCAGCGCACAGCACTAATCCTTTTTAACGAACCTATACCCATAATAGAACCGGTGATGGTATGAGTCGTACTTACCGGAATGCCAAAGGCAGTTGAAACAAAAAGCATAATCGCAGCACCCGATTCAGCGCAAAACCCGTCAACGGGCTTAAGCTTTGCTACCTTCTGGCCCATGGTCTTAACAATGCGCCAACCACCGAACATTGTCCCCAATGCGATAGCGCTATGACAGGCGATCACCACCCAAAAAGGAATATAAAATTTACTACCTAATAAGCCGGCGGTAAAAAGGAGGCTGGCAATAATCCCCATGGTCTTTTGCGCGTCATTCCCGCCATGGCCTAAGCTGTACAATGCCGCGGACAATAACTGCCCTTTTCTAAAAATATGGTCTACTTTTGATGGGGCATTTTTTTTAAATAGCCGATAAACAATAATGCCAAGCAGTAACCCTAAAATAAGCCCGGCTACCGGAGACACAAAGATAAATGTAACTGTCTTTATGATGCCCTTCCAGACAAGCGAGCCAGGCCCGGCCTTAACCAGCGCAGAGCCAATCATCCCGCCAATCAGCGCGTGAGAGGAACTCGTAGGCAAGCCAAAATACCAGGTGATAATATTCCATCCGCAGGCACCTACAAGCGTGCCGAAGATAATGCTTTTATCTATTACGGCTATATCTATAATCCCCTTGCCGATAGTGTTTGCGACATGTAACCCGAAGACAAGAAAGGCCACGAAATTAAAAAAAGCCGCCCAGATAACGGCGTAGCGCGGGGATAAGACGCGGGTAGAAACAACAGTTGCGATGGAATTGGCTGAATCATGGAAACCGTTTAAGAAGTCAAAAAATAAAGCCAGAATAATCAGAAGTATGATCCCTAACAACATATTATGCCTGTTTTGCCATAATTGAGCTGACCACATGCGCGACATCTTCGCAAATATCAAGTACAGTTTCGGCGTCCTGATATATCTCTTTCATTTTTATTACCATAATCGGATCTTTTTGTTTTTCAAAGAGTTCAGCCAGGACTTTATCCCTCATGGAATCTCCGACATTCTCCAGGCGGTTAACCTCAACGCAGGCATCCCATAATGACTTACTGTGTTTCATACTGCGCATGCCCTTGACTGCGCAGGCAACCGCTTTTACTGAATCCTCAATCACGTTAGAAAATTCAACCAGGTTTTTGTCAGTGCCCAATATCTTATAAACATTCATGCGGCTTATTATGGTATTAATCATATCAATAACATCATCCAATTCCTTTACCAGGGTATGGATATCTTCGCGGTCAAAAGGCGTAATAAAGGTCTTATCCAGCCGGTTGATGATTTCATGCGCCGCTTCATCCCCCTGATGCTCGATGTCGCGCATTTGCTCGAGCGCTTCATCACTTACGCGGTCACAAGACACCACCTCTTTCAGGTACTTAGCGGCATCAATAGCAAAATCAACTTGTTTATCAAAAAGGTCGAAAAAATTACTGTCTTTAGGTAAAAATCTGAAAAACATATTAGTCCTCCCCTATATTGATACTGCGTGTTTTTTTTTGAGTTTTTCTTCCCGCCGCAGGCATTGACGCAGACCCCGCAGATATACTGGTCAACCAGCCGCTGCTTCTGGAATTCCTTTAATTTTTCAAGACATTTAATGCGATCGAAATCCGGAGGGTTTTCTTTAATTGCTCCTGCAGGACACATTATAACACAACTCCTGCAATTTCCACAATTTTCTTTTGTGGGACTATCCAATCTTAACGGCATATCGGTAAGAATAGTGCTTAGGCGAAATTGGCTGCCGAGATTCTTATTAACCAGCAGGTTATTCCTGCCAATCCAACCAAGGCCCGCAAGCTCTCCGATTTTCTTATGCGAAAGGTGGCCTGTCTGCTTCTGCCAATCCACGATCTGGCTTGCCGGAATGGGCAATGCCAGAAATCCTTTCTGCTGGATAAAATTCGCGACTTTAAGGGTCAGCTGGTCCAAAAGCGCGTTTGCAGTCTTATAGTGGTAGAAGTACAGCTTGGTGGGGGCATTTTCAATTTCTTCGAGGACGCTGGAGGACAACCTGACACCTAAACTTATTGCTTTATCAAATTTATCCAGGACTTTTTTGGCTAACGCAAAGTCATTCTTTATCTCTTTTATACCGGCGACGCCGAACAATTCTACCCCTGAATTTACCGCTAATTTCCTTAAGGCAAGGTAATTTTTATTTAGCCCTGTGACTTTGTGACGTGGTGACTTTGTGGCCCTACTCATTATTTGCCTTCCTAAGATATATCATCAATATGGAAACCGCGGCAGGAGTTACTCCGGAAATGCGCGATGCCTGGCCAAGGTTTATCGGCTTAAATTTATCCAGCTTTTCTTTTATCTCGCGGGAAAGTCCGTTTATGGAAACGTAATTTAGGTCTCCTGGTATCCGTATCTTCTCCAGGTTCCTGAACCGCTCTACATCCTTATATTGCCTCTGTATAAACCCGGAATATTTTACTTCAATTTCTACCTGTGGCAAAGCTAATTCTGGTATATTTATCCCTACCTGTCGCAACCCTTTTAATGTCTGGATATTAACCTGCGGCCGCTTAAGAAGCTCTTCCAGAGTTGCACTTTTATTTAGAAGAGAAGAATTTACCCCGGCAAGCATCGAATTCAATTCCTGGTCCGGCTTTATCCTTGTTTTCTTCAAGAATGCTATCCCTGTTTCTATGGCGCGGATTTTTTCTTCTGTCTTGCGGTATTCATCGTGGCTGACTAAACCTATATCCACGCCTATCCTGCGTAACCTCGTATCCGCGTTATCCTGGCGCAAAATCAGGCGGTATTCTACTCGCGAGGTAAACATCCGGTACGGCTCATTCGTGCCTTTAGTGGTCAGGTCATCTATAAGCACTCCGATATAGCTGTTAGAACGTTCCAGTATCAACGACCCTTTACCTTTTATCCGTAATGCCGCATTAATTCCTGCAACCAAACCCTGGGCCGCTGCTTCTTCGTAACCGGTGGTTCCGTTAATCTGGCCGGCAAAATACAGGTTCCTGATTAATTTTGTTTCTAATGTAGGATACAACTGGGTCGGCTCAGCTACGGTATGCTCTATGCCGTATCCAAAAGTAATTGCCCTTGCCTTCTCCAGCCCCTCAATAGAATGTATCATCTCTAATTGCACTTCTTCGGGAAGGCTTGTCGATAAACCGTTGGGATAAACGCGTTCCGTATCAAGCCCCTGTGGCTCAAGGAATATCTGATGCCTTTCTCTGTCGGAGAATTTTACTACTTTATCTTCTATAGAAGGGCAGTACCTGACCCCCGTGGCTTTAATTATGCCGGTATATAGCGGAGACTTATCCAGATTATCAAGGATAATTTTATGGGTATTTTTATTGGTATAAGTAATGTGGCAGGGGACCTGCTTGCGCGTTATCTTCTCAGTTGAAAAAGAGAACGGCGTGGGGCAAGGATCTCCTTCCTGGATTTTAAGCCGGCTGTAATCAATGGAATCCTTATCTAGCCTGGCACAGGTACCGGTCTTAAAACGCATTAATCTAAACCTAAGCTCCTTTAGATTATTTGCCAGGCAGATACTTGCCGGTTCATTGATGCGCCCTGCGCTTTTATGTTTTAGGCCCACGTGTATCAGGCCGTCAAGGAATGTCCCCGGACACAGGACTATAGAATCGGTAAGAATTTCTTCCCCCTTTTCGGTAATTAGCCCCTTTATGGTATTGTTTTCGACAATCAGTTTCTGTACCTCGGCCTCTTTTATAAACAGACCTTCCTGGCCGGCGACCAGCTCTTTCATATAATTATTATACCTGTACATGTCTATTTGAGCCCGCAGGGATTGCACTGCCGGCCCCTTGGAGGCATTAAGCATGCGGAATTGGATAGCGCAGGAATCAGCGGCGACTCCCATTACCCCGCCAAGGGCATCGACCTCTTTTACCAACTGGGCCTTGCCTACCCCGCCAATAGCGGGATTACAACTCATTAATCCTATATTTTCGCGCTTAAGCGTGATTAACAGGGTCCTGCAATGCATGCGGCTTGTGGCAATTGCCGCTTCAATACCGGCATGCCCTGCCCCGATGACCACCACATCATACTTTTCCATAAGCAACTTAGGGACGGTTCTCAATCCAAAGCGAAAAGTGTCCCTTTTTAGTGTTAGAAAATTGTGTTTTAAACGTCTAGTATAGTTGGAGGTGACAGATATGCCAAGAACAGCAAGGCTTACTATTAAAAACGGATGTTACCATGTTATCACAAGAGGGAATCAAAAACAATCGGTTTTTGGAGATACGCGGGACTACGAAAAATATCTACAATTTTTAGTTAGATACAGAAAACGTTATAAGTTCAGACTGTATTGTTTTTGCTTCATGCCAAACCACGTGCACCTTGTTATCGAAGTGAATGATCCCCAGAATTTGGAAAAGATTATGCGGGGAATAAACCTAAGTTACACACTCTATTTTAATTTTAAATACAAAAAGGTAGGGCATCTCTGGCAGGATAGATTTATGAGTAAAATTCTATATAAAGATAAATACCTGTTAGATTGTATAAACTACATTGAAACAAATCCTGTTAGGGCTAACTTAGTGAATAATATCACTGAATATCTATGGAGTAGCTATAAGCTACGCTTAACTCAAAAACAAAACATTCTAGATATACCTGAAATCTGAATTTCTGGGGACACTTCTCCGATTGAATTAAGAACCGTCCCTAGGTTATGAAAAGGAAAGGCCTGTATTATCAGGAGGGATATAGATTTTACTATCTTCGCCGAAGTCCAACCCGTGCTGCCAGAGGCCGTTATTAATTTCTTTGGACCAAACCACAGTTGCTTGCTTAGAGAGGTTTTCCCGGGATATAAAAGGCGCGCTAATAACCAGGTTAATCTTCTGGTTAATGGCCAGGGCCATATGCGAAAGAATCCCTGCGCCCCGCGCGCTTAAGTCCTTCAAAATAGAGGATTGTTCCGTGCCTTCGGGTGCGGATAGGAAACAGGAACGGTTTACCTTAAAACGGTTATATGACCTTCTATAAGCTGGCATGGCTTATGAAAGAAACTCCTCCATAAGAAATATAACATATTACTCGCCTGAAAACAAGGTGTCACGGCAATTTATAATTACTATTGCCCTGCTGATTTTACCAGAAGAGGCATGATTTCCCGGCCCAGAATTGGGCCTATTGAGCCGAGTTTTGCTGCTTTCTCGGAGAAACTGAGAGAGCCATCCGCAGGCACATTGCCTCCGGAAACAAGGAGCGGGACTGGATCTGCGGAATGCGCCTTAATCGCGCAGACAGTGGAGTGGTCTGCCGTTACCGCCACGATAGTATCGTTAATATCCAGTTTAGGCAGGAGGCTTGAGAAGAAATATTTATCTATGGCTTCGATGATTTCTTTCTTGAGCAAGAAATCTCCGTCGTGCGCCGGCTCATCCGGGCCTTTGATGTGGACGTAAATCCCATCATACTTACTTAAGGATTCCAGCGCCACCTTTGCCCACACCGGATAATCTACGTCCAGGTGGCCGCTTGAATCAGGGATTTCGATTATATCCATGCCCGTTAAAAGCGCTATGCCTTTCTCAACAGGCATCTGCACGAAAGAACCAAATTTCAGGTTAAAAATACTGCTTATAGGAGGGAATTTAGGCAGGTGGTCGCCTGCGTCACGCGATAAGATTATATTGCCGGGGAGTTTTCCTTCAGAAACCCTTTTTTTGTTCACCGGGGAGTCATTGAGTACTTTATGGGATTTCTGGGTAAATTCATTAAGGAGTGCCGCTGCTTCTTTCGCCTCTTTCAGCTCTTCATATCCGGGCATAGCCTCGGACGTGGCCACAAAGTTTTCAAACTTCTCCTTAGCGACGCCAAAAACCCCTTCCCTGTCATAAGCGGGGTCAGTATTGGTAATCCAGCCGGATAGTTTTGAATGCATTCCGCGTATCACCAACACGCCGCGGTGGCCTATCGTATTCTTGAATTCAAAAGTGGCATTCGACAAAGTAACCTTGGAATTAATCTCCTTGCTTAAAGCCGTGGCCTCATCAGTGCTCAGGTTTCTTCCTACGCGCCTGTCTTTAATGGTTGAGCCATCCTCGGCAACTGTAGCAAAATTAACCCGGAAAGCAACATCTCCGTCATTTACGGCAAGGCCTTCAGCAAAAGATTCCAAAGGCCCTCTTCCCGTATAGTATTTATGCGCGTCATAGCCCAATAAGCTGATTACCGCGATATCGGATTCCGGGGCAATACCTTTTGCTACCGGGTAAACCAGGCCTGTCTTTCCCTTCTGCGCAAGGCGGTCCATATTCGGCGTTAATGCGGCTTCAAGGGGAGTCTTATTACCCAACTCTTTTAAAGGCAGGTCGCCTAATCCGTCTAAAACTATATAAAGTATTTTTTTCATTGGTTTAACACTTGGAAAAACCGCAGGCATGGCATTTCACGCAACCTTCCTCATGGCGTAAAGCGCCGCCGCAATCAGGACAGACACCGACGATATTTACCTGGTCATCAAGGTCAAGGCTAGGATGCTCATCTTCATGCGAGTGCTTCATTGCCACAGACTCAGCCTCAACCGCTACCTGCATTGCCCTGGAATTTACCAGCCTTCTTTCTACGACCCTGGCAATAGCGTCAGCGCAGGAGAAGATACGCTGCCCCTTTTCCCAGGAGGGAGAAGGACAGCGGATATTGCGTAATTGCTCGATAATCGATTTTACTTCTATTCCGGAACGAAAACCTAAAGAGACGAGGCGCCCGAGTGCCTCCAGCTGCGACGCAGCGCATCCGCCTGCCTTACCCATCTGGGTAAAAAGCTCAAAAGGCTTACCATCCTCGTCAACATTTATAGTAACATAAAGATTGCCGCAACCGGTAGCTACCTTGGTAGTCGTGCCGATAATTACTTCAGGCCTTGGCCGGGGGGCAATCTCCTTTTTAAACTCCGGCGCTTTCTGCCCCTGCTTATCCTGCTCAGGACTACCCACATTCAAAACCTGCTCCTCGCGGCTCTTGTCCCGGTAAATGGTAATTCCTTTACAGCCGAGGTTATATGCCAATAAATAGGAGCTTCTTACGTCTTCGATTGTAGCTTCATGCGGAAAATTTATTGTCTTGGAAGTCGCGTTATGCACATATTTTTGGAAGGCCGCCTGCATGCGTACGTGCCATTCGGGGCTGATATCATGGGCGGTTACAAATGCCCTTTTTACCTCATCGGGTATGCCGTCCACATCCTGTATTGAACAGTTCTCTGCAACTTTCTGCATAAGCTCCCTGCTGTAAAAACCCTTTTCGCGCGCGACTTCTTCAAAGAGGGGATCTACCTCCACAAGCTTATCATTATCCATTACTTTACGGTAATAACAGAGGGCAAACAGGGGTTCAATTCCCGAAGAGCAGGGCCCGGCAATAATACTGATAGTGCCGGTAGGCGCAATTGTAGTCAGAGTTGCATTACGCATTCTCATAGCGCCTTCTTTTTTATCATAGGCGCTCCCCTTAAAAGCGGGGAATACACCTTTACTGCTGCCTAACTCTAGCGACTTCCTGGTTGATTCATTAAGTATGAATGACATTATCTTCTCGGCCAAAGCTACAGCCTCTTCACTATTGTAGGGAATATTAAGGCGGATAAGGAGGCTGGCCCAACCCATAACGCCAAGGCCGACCTTTCGCGTCAGCTTTGTCGCCTTCTCTATCTGCGGCAGTGGAAATTTGTTTACATCGATGAGGTTATCCAAGAAATGCACGGCCAAGTGCGTTACCTCTTTTAATTTATCCCAGTCTATCTCGATACGGCCGCCTACCTTTTTGTACATGCGGTCAAGATTTATAGAACCCAGGTCGCAACTCTCATAAGGCAACAGAGGCTGTTCTCCGCAAGGGTTAGTCGACTCAATACTGCCTAATTTAGGGGTAGGGTTATACTGGTTAATGCGGTCGATAAAAATAATACCCGGCTCTCCGTTCTTGTGCGCCTGTTTTACAATCAGCTCAAAGACCTCTTTGGTATTAATACGTTTTACCGGCTTATGGGTATGAGGGTCAATAAGATCGTAATCCTGGCCCTTCTCCAACTTCTTCATGAAATCATCGGTAACAGCCACGGAAATATTAAAATTAGTAATCTGTTTGTTTTGGTCTTTACAAGTAGTAAACTCCAGAATATCCGGATGGTCTACGCGTAAAATACCCATGTTGGCGCCGCGGCGCGTACCGCCTTGTTTTACCGCCTCGGTCGCAGCGTCATATACGCGCATGAAAGATATCGGGCCTGAAGCAATACCTCCGGTTGAACGCACCACCGCGTTCTTGGGCCGCAGGCGCGAGAAAGAAAAACCTGTACCGCCGCCGGATTTATGAATGAGGCTTGTAACTTTTAGCGTTTCAAAAATCGACTCCATTGAATCGTCGATAGGCAACGTAAAACAGGCGGAAAGCTGCCCCAGGTCTTTTCCGGCGTTCATCAGGCAGGGAGAATTTGGAAGGAATTCCAGATTTGTCATGATGCGATAAAATGATTGCGTAAGTTCGGCTGTTTCCTTTTCGCTTTTTCCGTATAATTTCTCTGCGGCTGCAATGGCGCTAGCAACGCGCATAAACATCTGCTCTGGAGTCTCTGTGGTCTTACCCTGTTCATCCCTGGTAAGATACCTCCTCTCCAATACCTTGAGCGCATTACTAGAAAGGTTCAATTTCATCTTACACCCCTGTTTTTAGATAATTTATGATTTCGGCTGGCAGTTATCAAGTATAACACGCTTACATTCCTTGTCAACAAAAAATACAACGTGTAGTATCTTTGTGCGGTTGATATACAATAAATTGTGCAAGAGCTATTTTAGCGTCCTGGCCCGAATGGGCGGCAGGATTCACGGATTACCAGCTCCGTAGGCAGGAGTATTTTCTTAACCTGCGTTTCTTTTTTCTCATTCATCAGCCGGTACAATTCCTTCACGCCATCCTCTGCCATTTTTATCAAGGGCTGCCTTACGGTAGATAGAGCTACCGGGCCGTAAAGGCCGGATGGATTATCGTCAAACCCCACGATAGACAGGTCCCTGGGGATATCTTTACCCATCTCTCTTGCCACGGCCATTACCTCAAGGGCCATTGAATCCGAAGCCACAAATACCGCGCTGGGGGGTGTAGGCATCTTAAGCATCCGGTCTGCGGCAAGGCGTGCCTGCCCCCGCGAGTAATCAGTATTAAAAATATATTTGGGGTCAAATTTTATATTATTCTTTTTTAAAGCGCGCTTGTAACCTTCCAGGCGAAGGCTGGCCGCCTGCGTGACCACATCGCCGGTGATATGAGCGATTTTTTTATGTCCAAGCGTTATAAGATAGTTCACCGCGTCTTGGGCGCCTCCCGCATTATCAATGGCAATACAACTTACGTTAAGGTCTTCGGCATAATGATTGATTACCACGCAGGCGATCTTTTTCGAAAGCGCGTCTTCTAACTGCGCCCTGTTAGCGATGATATCGGCGAAAATCATACCCCCGACTCCCCTTACATTAAGGGGGGAGCGGGCATCTGTCAGGCGCAGGAGTAAATCCAGTTTAAGTGCGGCGCAAAGTGTCCCTATACCGCGGATTAATTCCAGCGCATAAAAAGAATAGAAGACGCCTTCGTAACGCGGTATGACCAGGGCCACTACATTGCTTTTTCCAGTTGCCAGGCGCTGGGCAAAAATAGAAGGTTCAAATTTCAACTGTTTTACGGCGTCAAGGACCTTAATCTTGTTTTTTTCTTTTACGGTACCGATTTTATTGATGACGCGGGAAACTGTAGTGATGGATACGCCGGCGAGCTTAGCAACATCTTCTATGGAGATAGGCCTTGAGGCAGTTCTTCTGATACGGGTCATATACGAAAAAAAATGAGGACTCTTTAGAATCTATTTTATAATATCGCCTATTTGTAGTGGAATCGCTTCCTGTTTTATATCGCAGGCAGAAATATCGTTACGCGTCTGTGTCACTTCAAGGAGCGCTATGATTTTACCCTGCCGGTATGCCTGTAAGGTATCGCCGGCCTTGAGGCCTGCCCTGTCGCCTAAATCCACGATTACAAAATTATTTTCCCTGTTTACCGCCACTATCTTACCTTCGAATGCGCTTGAAGAAGTAACTGCTGCCGGTTCCGGCACGGTAGAGGCGGGCCGCACGACGATAGGCGGAAGCTCAACCGATTCTTTACCTTTGTCTTCTTGCGTGGCGGCCTTACTTTGACGTATAGCATCAATCTGCCCCTTTAGGACAGAAGAACTACCCGTGTTCTCAATAAGCATAGTTTCCATTTCATTTATCCTTCGTTCGAGGCCGTCATTATGCGACTGAAGATTTTCTATCTTTCTGTCCAGGGTGACTTTTCGTCCATTCAGGCTGTTCAATTGACGCATCAAAGTTATGTTCTCCTGTTTCAGCGTCTTGTAATTATCCTGAATCTTTGTCCGGTCGTTCCTCTCGCGCACGAGCTCCGTGGCGACGCTATCCATCATCTTACGGTTATACTCCAGCTGCCTCGTCAGGTCACTACGTTCCCGCTTGTAATTCTTTACTTCTAATTCAAGGTTGGCCTTTTCTTTCTGCAGCTGTTCATTAGCCAGTTGCAATGTATTAAAGTTCTTACGCATATCTTCCAGTTGTAACCCCAGCGCCGTTTTATCTTTTATAATACCTGCCCAGTATTCATCGGCGGTAGGCGGGGGCGCTACTTCTTGCGGCTGTGGTTGTATTGCGACCGGCGCAGGATTAGACACCGTCCGCTTTAATCTATTGGTCAGTTCATTACGTTCACTTATGGCCTGAGTTAAATTTTTCTCGAGTTCGCTTTTCTGCTGAGCAGCTGTTTCCAGGTCTCTCTTTGCAGTGGCAAGCTTATTGTCGTAATCGCGGATACTGGACTCAAGCTTATCGAGTTTACCGGTTAAGGTAACATTTTCCTTCTTCAGGTCATTCCTCTCTCTCGTGATCGCCTGCTTTGAGAGAAAAATCTGCACAAAAAGAAACAGGAAAACCAGGGCTATGCCGCAAACTCCGATTACCAGGAATTTAATCTTCTGGTCCATTCAGCCCTCCTCTACCATAATTGGGCGAACATCCGCTGCTCTACGAGGCTTGCCGCGCCTAATGCCACGGCATTCTCCCGTAATTGCGAATAAACAATTTTAAGGCTATCTGTGGTCTCCCGGAAAGCCCAATCCCGGATAGTAAGACCTACCTTGCTTAAGAAATCTTCTCCCGCCTCTTCGAAACCGCCTCCGATAACCACTACTTCCGGATTCAGGAGATTTACGAGGAACGCGATTTTTATCCCCAGTCTTTTAGCGGCGTTATCCAGGGCTGCCTGGGCAATGGGGTCTTTTGCGCGTGCGCCGATAAAAATACTTTTTAAATCTATGTTATCGATATTGCTGGAGGTAAGCTTAAACAGGGCTTCGGCTTTCTGCCTATCCTTAAGGCACATTGCCTTGGTATCTTCTACTATGCCTAGATCCATCTCCCAGCGTTTGATAAAACAGGGATTTCCCGGAGGACAATTGAATAAATCCTGTTCCTTAAAATTGTAAATAGATACCTCTCCCGCATAACCCTGCGCCCCGCGGTAGACCTCACCGTTAATAATAATACCGCAGCCGACTCCCGAGAACATATAGAGCGCATCCTTTACGCCGCAACTTAAACCCAGCCAATGCTCGCCGAAAGAAGCGGCGGTAGCGTCGTTTTCAATCAGCGCCGGCAGGTTAAATTCTTTTTCTATCAGGTCCTTAAGGGGCAGGTCTACAGAGGCGTAAGTATAATAATGGTCCATCTTCTGGGGCCAATGGATTGAGCCGTTCTCTTTATTTACGAGCCCGGCGATACCGACTCCCACGCCTTTTATATTTGCGGAATATTCTTTGGAACGGCGCAATATTTCGCGCACAATTTCAAGAAGGCACTCCGAGATTTCTTTCACGGAAGCCTTGGGCCTGACCACCTGGGTCTTGGTGACGATATTGCCTTTTAAATCCACGAGGAGCCCGACCATATTCATAAGGTTAAGACCCACGCCTATGGCATAACCGGCCTGGGCATTCAAATCCAGCAGCACCGGCCTCCTGCCGCCCTCGGAAACATCGAGTTCTTTTTCCAAGACAATGTTCCTCCTGATGAACTCGTCAATATAATTAGAGATGGTCACCACGTTTATGCCCATCTCCTTGGAAATATCGGGCCGGCTTACCGGGCCATGCCTGCGTAATATCTCCAATATATCTATATTACGCTTCTCTTTCTCCGTAAGCTCCTCTTTTTGAAAGTCTAATTGATGCATTTAGATTTTGCCCTGCGCTTTTTTATGCCTTATTATAAATAATGGGTATAAAAATTTATTTATTTATACTTATACTACTAAAGAAAATAGTATAAGTCAAGTATTTTTAACGGGTAATGTTATTTTACTTCTACGAAGTCAATGTTGCGGTCAAAGAAACCAGAAGGCAGGACTATGATAAGATTCAAGACTTTTGTGCCTGCTGATGGGTAGGTTGTGGCAAAACCCGATTGCGAATCCTGGGGCAAAACAGCGCCAGTATTCCCTGACCAGAGATATTGCACCTCTGGCTGCATGCATCCGGAGGCCGGCATGTTCACAGAGCAGGTAATCTGAATTTCATTATTTTTATTTATGAAGTAGCGCGAGGCAGTAAGGGTTGATTTTGCCATATCCAGAAAAGAATTTCCTTCTTTAAGGGAAAGATCCAGGAAGTTTTTGAGGTTATATTCAATAGGCTTCTTGTTCTCTATTTCAGCAAGGCGCGCCTTGGCCATTGCGGTAATATCCTGGTAATCCGTCCCTGCCAGGGCAATAAGTTTATTGTAATAATTCTTGGCGGACTCTGTATCATCCTGCCATTGCGCTAAAAGCCCCAGTTGATATAAGCTTGATATTACATAGGGGCCAATTTCTTTCTTATCCGCTAATTTATTAAAATATGACCTGCCCGAAGATACGTCCCTTAGGACATAGACGGAAATAACGCCGGCTTTAAAATTTGCTTCATTTATAAAAGCGCTCTCGGGATAGTGTTTCAATAATTCCACATACGCGTCTTTTGCCTTTATGAGTTCTTTTGCCTTTTCCAGGTTAATGGCGCGCGCATATTGAATATCTTCCTTAGATACTCCCGCGCTACACAAATCCTGTGCCTTCTCAAACACCTTCTCCGCATAAAGAGGGTCTTTTAACCCGCTATCCTTATATGTAAAAAGAGCGGCTATCTCCGTTATCTCCGCAGCAAAAAAACAGGCCTTTTCTTTCGGCAGGGTTTTGGAGACCTTCTCTATATATAAATCATAAAAATTCTCGGCTAATTCCGGATTTCCTTCATCATAAAAATTCTTTGCGGTGCCTTTAAGTTGTCCATCGCTAGAAACAGAAGTAATTACCTTATCCGCATAAAGCCGGTACAATTGTTTTGCATCTACCTTCTCACCTGAGGCAAGCAATTTATCCGCTACTTCCTTAATTACTTCGGCGTCCTTACCTGTATATCCGGAAACCGCGCTCATAAGCCCGCTAAGCGCCTCTTGCGCAAAAGGATCCTGCTGGTCGCGATGGAACTGCCACAGTATAAGGCGGCAACGCAATAAAATAGGGCTACCCGGTTCTGCCTTATCAATTACCTTTTGCGCACTGGCAGTGATATCATCCCGGTAATTATTGCCTTCAGAGAAATATTCATCCCACAATTGCTTCTCTTCCAGGTATTTTAACTGGGTATAACGCGACAACAATATATAATAATTGGCTGGGACGAAAATACAGCTCTCCTTGGCAGGAAGGGACTTTAAGAAATTCACAAAGTCAGTATACCTATTATCCTTGAAATAAATGCCTTTTAATTCCTCAAGCGGCCCTGCGATATCGCTTTTACAATCCGCCTTGAGGATCTGTTTTTGCAGGGAAACTAATTCAGGGCTATCGGCGGCTAACCCTTTGGCCGGCAGGAGATATGCCAGCATAAAGCTGACTAAAATAATCAAAAACCTCATTTTGCTTTCTTTCCTTTCAGTTTTTCATTCGGGTGCTGCCAGAATTCCCTGATGACGTAATAGGCCTTACGCGGAATACGCTTATTTATGCCGTTATCCATATCTTCGGAAAGCGCTACTATCCCGAACCACTCTTCATTCATATTTTTATTGCCCGGGGCCTGGATATCAAAATAGTAACTGCCGTTTGACCAGTTTGATTCCGTATCGTGCACCTTCCAGCTCTCCGGATTATTCTGGTCATGTTTCCACCATTCATCCGTCCATTCAAACATTGTCCCGCCGATACAGTTGCCTGCGCCTTTGGGGTTACCCGCTAAATTCTCGTAAATCTGGCGCCACTGCGACTGTAGGAAAAATGCCTGTATATTCTGGTCTTCTTTTTTGAGGTAGGCGTCGTAGTCATCAGCGCCGAATTCCGAGATTAAAATCGGTTTATCAAAGGTAGCGCGTAACGACCTGAAAAGATTGCCGAAGGTCTTACCTCTATAGATGATGCAGGCGACTAAATCCACATCCTGGCAAAACTGGTTTGCGTATTCCAGGCTTATCAGTTCGCCATTTCCCATCGCCACCGGATGCAGGGAATCCAGCTTATGGATCTCTTGAGTTAACTCATTGATGTAGGAATAATAAATTTTTGAGCGCATTGCCTTTTGTTTCTGGGGGTCTGTTTCCTTATCTATCTCATCGTTTGACCAGGTATTTACCATACCGGTACAGGAATAATTATTCTCGTTGCCCAGTATCCACATAAGTATGCCGGGTTCATCTTTATAAATTCTAACCATCTCCAAAACCTGTTTTTTTATTTTTTCCTGAAAAGCGCTATCGCCGTAAAAAGGGCAGGGATATTCCCAGAAACCAAGCCAATCCCCAAGAATCGTGCGGATGCCATAAAGATTATAGAGATCCCTGATGACCTGCCTTACGCTATCAGGATTGTCTCCTACCTGATAAATACGGATGGTATTTATTCCCATATCCTTCATAAGCTTGCCGTCAATTAACCAGGGCTTTGCCGGATCAGACCACCAGTCATAATCATGGTTTTTGCCTATGGGGATGGGATTATAACAGGCGCCTTTTACTATGTAGGCTTTATTATTGACAATTAACTGGTAATTATCAATGCCGGTTTTCTTGATATAAACTTTGCTGGGCCTGGGTGCGGGAACTGGTTTTAGCGCGGCACCCGGTTTAGGTGCTGCGCAAGAAACACAGGAGAGAAGAAGAAATAAGCCACAGGCTGCAAGCAAAAATCTCTTGCGACCTGTCAATTTAGGGACGGTTCTCAATTCAATCGAAGAAGTGTCCCGGAACAGGGACGGTTCTCGCTTTGGTTTGAGAACCGTCCCTGTTTTTGAATTATTCGTATTTAATCTCATCCAGATAGAAGGTCGCGCCTTCCGGGTTGTTATCGATATTTGCCGACCAGCAGAATCCTCCGATTACGTATGACATATCCTTGCCTTTTAAATCTATTGTATACTGCTGCCAATCTTTGGTAAGGATAACCGGCCCTATCACTGCGCTGTCAGAATCAGAGAACTCTCCCATAATGCCGCCAACCTTGAATTCTTCTATGCGTTCGCCGCCCTTTGCGCCCTTAGCCCAAAAGGTTAGCTTTACGGCCTTAGAGAGATCGTATCCGCCATCGATGGTGCCCCAGTTGTTCGCGGGATGCTGCCAGAAAATACCTGCCCATCGCGCGCCCTGCGCTGCTTTGCCGTTGTAGATAATCTTGATGCAGCTGTCGCCTAAATAGGCGTCTTCGCGGGAGGCATTATCATATTTTATATCTCCGTAATCACCCATCCAGCCTGAAGGAATAAAATGATTTTTAGGTGATGAGCTGTCGGAATAGATATAAAATGGCATTGCCTCGGATTTTTTTGCCTCAGGCTTCATGGCAGTATCTGCTTCATATTTGACGTCATCAATATAGAATGTGCAGCCTTGCGGAGCGAGGTCCGAGGTAATCACCCAGCCAAACCCTCCGTTTATATAGGAAAGGTCTTTGCCTGCCAGGTTAACCGTATATTGTTTCCAGGTATCTGTCAATTCAATCGGCCCCATTTCTACTGATGTTGAATCAGGATACACGCCTTTTATGCCGCCGACTATCACCTTTTGCAGGACCTCGCCGCCCTTTGCGCCCTTTGCCCAAAAGGTAAGTTTGGTCATGCCGGTAAGGTCAAAGCCGCCTTTTTTATTTCCCCAGTTGTTGGCGGGATTCTGCCAATAAACACCTGCCCAGCCCAATCCTTGCGATTTCTTGGCGCTGTAGGTAAATTGAATACAGGTGGTGCCGGAATGAGGGGTCTCCGTCGCCTGGTCGTTCATCTTGATATCGCCGTAATCACCCATCCAGCCTGAAGGAATAAAATGATTTTCGCGGTTAGCCTTATCGCTATAGACCGCAAATTCCTTTTTTTCCGGGGCTTTTGGTGCTACCGTTACCGTCGTAGCTGCCGTTGACACAGTCGTTGTCGTAGTTGTGGTAGTATTGGCAACTTCTTCGGCAAATACGCATGGCGTAATTACCGCAAGAACAGCCAAAATTACTAATAACTTTTTCATACACACCTCCTCATTTGGTTCATGGTTCATGGCAAAATATTCTACTATGAACTATGAACTATCAACTATCAACTATGAACTATATCATTTCTTCCAAAGTTTTTTATATACAAAGTAGCTTTTGCGTAATTGCCTTAAAAAGGGGCTAAGCTTTCCTTCGCCCTGGCCGCATAAACCAAGCCATTCTTCATGCATATAGCCATCCGGAAATGGCCCGGCGAACAAGCCTCTCGTATCATGCACGGACGGCTCATATGCTTTCCACCATTCATCCAGGTATTCAAAAACAACCCCGCCTATGGAATTCCCCGCGCCTGTCTCGAAAGCCATGTTATTCTCGATATCTTCCCACGAGCCCTTATGATATTCGGCCTGGAGCTCTTCTGCTTCATCAATGCTCTTACCGTCCGCGTAAGCCGGGCAGCCGAATTCAGTGATGAATACAGGTTTATCCGCTTCCTCTTTTACGCCCTCCCAAAGACGGCCGAATCCGGAGTTGCCCCTGTAAACATTGGTCCCAAAAATATCTATGTCTGGCGCGTCCTTGCCAAACTTATCCAGATATAGTGTATCGCCGCTACATATGGCTACGGGATGCTCGGGGTCGATTTCTTTTATTCTCCTGGCCACCTCATTTGCAAATTTAAAAAAGGTGTCCGGTTCTTTATCGGCATTACAGGCCAGGCCATACACGTTTTCATTCCCTAAAAGCCAGAAAAGAATAAACGGCTCGTCTTTAAATTCCGTTACCATCCTGACTACTGAATCCATCATATTCTTTTTCTGTTCCTCATTATTGTAATCTGTTCCCGGATTCCATGGCGCGCCAGAGCCCAGGGCGTATTTTCCCAGGAAATCACCCATGATTACCCTTATCCCGTAAGTTTTATACAGGTCGCGCAGAAGCTCTTTATTTACCGGATACGGCTGATGGTACAACCGGACCGTATTTGTCCCTAAGCTCTGTATAAGGAAGAAATCGCCTATAGAGGGCTCGTCTTTATCCTGGATATTATTGCGGTTCCTATCCACAAAAGCATCATAGGGCCCATCGATTTTTCCGTTTTTATTAAAGTCGTCATACATCCAGTTGGTCATAGTCTTATCATCCGGGGATTGCCCTACCTTTGTCGGCGCGTAAGTTATACCTTTAATTATATAGGGCTTGCCTTCAACAGTAAGTTGCCAGTCACCTGTTTCGTATTGCAGGAGGTGCACTTTTCCTTTACCGAGGCGGCGCTTTATGCTTAAGAGGTTTATGTCCGGCTTTGATTTAATTTTATCAAGAATATTTACTTTTACGAATTTCCCGGGGCTGGCGACGACTATATCGTTAGCCACATCATTGTCATAACCATTTATTATCTTTATGTCGGCGTCCTCAAGTTTATAACCTAACTGCGGATTGCGGCGCAGTAAATAATCTATCCTGTCTATCGCTGCCTGACCGACGTACCAGGGGGTGTGCCAATAAGTCCAGCCGTAAGCGCCGGGAAAATGCACGACAATAGCGTAATAACATTTTATGGCATGTTTAATAAGTCCTGCCTTCTCCAGGATAAAAGCGGTATAAAATAATTTAACCCCCTGCGGCTCTGGGGCAATGGCCCACCTCAAAAACGCCGACTCTAAATCAGGGGTATGCAGATAATCCCAGTGCGGGCACTCCAGGCGCTTCTCTTTCATAGCCGTCTTAAATTCCGGGTCCCATCTTACTGAAGTGCTATTAGGATAAATCGCCTCGCCCACCGCAGCCATTAATCCTTCCTGGTCTTTAACCTCGTATTTATAATCCTTTGTGCCCACATTCTTAAACTCGCCGTATTTGGCGTAGTTGACGAAATCTTCCTTTCCCGGGTCATAAAGGGTTATTTTGGTGGGGGTTTTGCTTATCTGGCACTCTTTCTTTTTTTCATCTATTACGCCCGGGCATTTGCAGGGGACGGTATCCGCGGGAGTTATCTTGATAATGCTTTCGCGGCTTGCTTTCGCCACTTTCCAGAACCAGCCACGGGGGTCCCATGCCTGGGCAAAACAATAGTTGTCCACAACGATCCGAAAGGCTTTTAGCGCCTCATCATTATTTTTCTTTATATCGCGCCAGGCCTCTGCCTGGATAAAATAGGCGGTGCCTACGTCATTTAACGATTGCAGCGCTTCAATATCCGGCCGGTTAACCGGAAATCCACGCAGGGAGTTTTGCTGTTTGTCTGCCTGGTCTTTATAAAGCTGGATGATTTGAGCGGTGTATTGCATGGTTTCATCAAACTTGCCTTCACCTTTAGCTGCCCAGGCCTTTACGATTAACTCTCCGGAGGTGGGTTTGGCCGCAGGTGCCGCAGTATTTTCTGCGAAAGCAAAAGTTATTGCTAGGCATACTATGAACCATGAACTATGAACTATGAACAACTTTCTAAATTGAGGCATCATCCTACAACCGCTCCTTGTGTTACGCCCTTAACAATATACTTCTGCATCAACAGATATACTATTATTATAGGTAGGGCGGTAATGGTAAGCCCTGCCATTAAAAGCGGGTAATTGGTAACAAACTCCCCCTGGAATGTCTGTAGCGCTACCTGTAAAGGCATAAATTTACGGTCGTCGAATATAATGAGCGCTAGTATATATTCATTCCAGACGCTAAGCGCGTTAAAGACTACAACCACTGCCAGTACCGGTTTTGCCAAAGGAAGCGCTACGTGCCACCAGATGCCCAGCTTCGAACAGCCGTCAATACGCGCGGCATCCTCCAGTTCCTTGGGCATTTTATCGAAAAATGTTTTCAAAAGGAAGATGCTCGTGGATAACCCTACGTTTATCATACACAGGATATAACCTACAGGCGTGTTTCTCAGGTGCAGTTTATTAAGAAGCACGTAAAGGGCAACGAAACTTCCCGGTATGGGAATCATCATCGCGGCCATAAACATTATAAACAGGATATTTCTTCCCGGAAATTTAAAGCGCGAGAAGGCATAAGCAGCAAGCGAGGCGATAATAATAATGCCGAATACCACGGCAGTGGTATAGAGAATACTGTTAAGAAAATTCCCTCCGAACCCCCCTTCTTTCCAGGCAAGTATATAATTCTGCCAGTGAGGATGATGGGGCAGCAAAGATAAATCTTTAAATATGGTATCCTGGGTCTTGAGGCTCGAAGATACCATCCATAACAAAGGGAATAAACAGGTAACAGTAACAGAAAGCAGCAATAGATGCACCAATACGTTAATTGTAATTTTCTTGGCCTTATAATAAACAGGCGTTCTCATATACCCTTCCAGGGACGGTTCTCAATTCAATCGGAGAAGTGTCCCGGAACAGGGACGGTTCTCGCTTTGGTTTGAGAACCGTCCCTGCATATTTAACTCCTGGATTTTCTGGAAATCCGGTATTGCACAAAAGAAATCGCCATAAGAATCGCGCCGAAATTAATACCCAGCGCGCAGGCATATCCAAAGCGGGAAGAACCGCGCATTGCCGCTAAAATCCTTAATACAGGCATAGAGGTGTGCCCCGCGAATTCTCCACCGACAAGCCCGATAATCAGGACAAATACCTGCATGGTCCCCAGGATCGTTAGTATGGCCACCAGCACCATCACCGGTATCATGAGGGGCACGGTAATCTCCTTGAATTGCCGCCAGGCATTTGCTCCATCTACCCTTGCTGCCTCGTAAAGTTCCCGCGGTATGGTCTGTAACCCTGCCAGGAATATCAGGAATCCCCAGCCAAAACCCTTCCAGCAGTGAACAATCGCTACCGTAGTAAGGGCCGTTTTAGGGTCAGAAAGCCAGTTGTGCGCCAATTGCGGCAGCCCCATGCCAATAAGAGAACGGTTGATAATATTTGCCCCGTCTACATCGTTAATAATAAAGCGCCAGGCCATGCCGACTACGATCTCTGAAAGGACCGGAGGGATAAAAAATACCACGCGGTAAAAATTTTTCAGGCGTATCTCCCTGTCACAGGCCCAGGCCAATAGAAATGCCAATATATTCTGGAAAGTGAGCGCTATCAACGTGACGTATCCGGCATTCCCGATGGACTGCCACCAGCTCTGGTCGGTAAAAATGGCCTCCTTAAAATTTGCCAGGCCGATAAAGGGCTTGAGCCGGCTTATGCCGTCCCAGTCGGTAAAACTTAAATAAAAAACGTTGATAAAAGGAATGATGTAGAATATGGAAAATATAAGCACGGCGGGCAAAACAAACATGTAGTTTTCTGTTGTTGATTTTAATTTCATACGATTTGCCACCTGTTACCTAAAACCTATGGCCTTTTTTTAGCTAACTCCCGCTCTTTTACCTTCTGCACTTCCCGGGCCACCTGTTCAGGCGTCTTTTCTCCGATAATAATCGACTGAATTCCCCTGTCCCAGGCCTCGATAACCGCAGAAAATTCTGAAACGCCCCAGACATTAGGGTGGGTAGCTACGTCCATACCCTTGGCAAAATCCGCCAGTATATCCGGTATCTTTCCCAGGCAGTTTTTATTCGCAGGCAGGTTATTGGTTTCCTGCGCCAGGTATGCCTGCTGATCTCTATCGGTAAGCCACTGTAAGAATTTTACCGCTTCTTCTTTATTTTTGGAATGCGCGCTTATCATGAAAGATGAACCAGCGCCTCCCCAGATACTCATCGGAAAATTGATCGAGGCCTGAGGCGGAAGCATAACGCCGTAGTCAAGCTTGGAGTTCATTCCTTTATATACATTGACACACCAGGAACCGTTAAAGGCAAAGACTGCTTTTTCGTTGGCAAAAAGCTGCTCTGCGGTCTTATTGACCATGGTCACAAGGCCCTGGGCTAAAATACCGGATTCCCGCATCTGCCTGAAAATATCCAGCACCTCTATCCATGCCGGGTCAGTATAAGGCACATCTCCCCGCAGCGTTGCCAATACCTTCTCTTTTCCCATGATGTTAAAGGCGTAGTCACTGGCGAAACAATCAATCATCCATAATTCTCCCCATCCTGAAACAAATCCCTGTACGCCGGCTGCCTGGATTTTCTTTCCTAACTCCAAAAACTCCTGGAAGGTCGCGGGAGGATTTCGGGGATTTAATCCCAGCTGTTTAATAAGATTCTTATTATAGACCATCTGTATGGTCATTATGTCTATGGGCGCGCCGTAAATACCCGGCGTTACACCGTAACTATTTGCCTCGGCAAATTCATTCACTGCCAGCGCCTTAGGAAAAAAATTATTTTTCCATTCGGCGTTATTTGCCTCCATATAAGTAGTGAGGTCAAGTATATGGCCTGCTTTTATAAAAGAGGCAAAATCCCTTTTTTCTCCCAGTATCCCGAAAATATCAGGTAAATTCTCTCCCTGGGCTGCCGCGCGCACCTTCTGTGAATATGCATCCGATGGCGCATAAAGCTGGAAATCAATTTTCACTCCTGTTTTTGCTTCGTAACGGCTGGCGAGTTCCTGAAAAACGGGTTCTCTATCCGTCATCCAGTGCCATACGGTAAGAGTAACAGGGCGCTTGCCCTTTTTAGCATTGCACCCTGTCAGTAAAGGTAAGATTAAAATACCTGAAAATAATAAACTTAATAATATTATTGTTTTACGCCGCATCTTTCCTATCCTTTCTTTTAATGGGGAATGGGATATATGAGGACGAATTACCTTAAAAACGAATACTAAAATGTAACATATATTTACTTTTAGGTCAAGATTTTTTTGCCTACATTGGCATCTACCTGGCGCTAATCGGAATTGCGCCAGTATTGCCCTCGTGGGCAAACCCACGCAAGGCGTAACTTCTTCACTCTCTTACCTATATGTGTATAGATAATCCTGCATTACCTGGCTGCCAATAAGCCGGACATTCCCATTAAATTGGCCCTTTCAAGGTTCACGCCTACCCGGAAATTCTCCCTGCCGCCTTTTTCGCACCAGGCCACTTCCCCGCGTAAATAATGCGGCTCTTGCCTCCCCGGGACTTCTACCCACATCTCTATGGGCGCGCTATTGGATAATTGCCCATTCAGGGTAATACCTAGCCCCTTGGCGCTGATATCGTTTGTCCAGCCCCTGCCTTCCTGGTTGGAAAATAAATCAATGTAACGCAGGTTAAAGCGCGCCGGAAACCGTTCAAAAACCCGCTTGTCGGAAAACTTCTCTCCTTCCATATTCTCACCACCTTTCTTATTTTCTTCTTTGATACCCCTGCGCCATTCTTTCTTGATTTGTCCTGCGCAGTAGCGCCGGGCAAATTGGCTGATTTTTTCTTTATCGTCGTCGCTTATCTTACTAAAATACAACCCGTATACATTATGGCCGTCTATTATCTTCTGCCAGGCCACCCAGCATGTTGCTTCTACAGAGCAATCCTTGCTTAGTGTAATGCGCAAGTTCTTATAGGTATCTTTCTCTATCCTGCGGCTGATAATAATCTGCGCGCCCTTAAAACAAATATCCCTGAGCTGGCAATCGACAGATTCTTTACCGTCGCCCACTGCCACCTTTACCTGTTTATACAACAGGTAACGCTGGAATTCTCTACGCTCTTTAATCTCCATCGCCGTTTAACTAATGCCTGTCCACCACTGTTTTCTTAGCTCCTTCGGGAAATTGCTCTCAACATAATCATAGATCCTGGTTTTATATGCGTCATTGAGGTCGTGAAAGCGCAGCCCATAACAGCAATCCTGTTCGCCATCCTGGCTCCAGGCAACAGACGCCTCTGTCCGAAAACCCAAACCGTCTGCCAGATCCACCCTTATCCTTGATAATGCTTCGGGAAATACCTTCCGGGGCAAAAACACACGCATCCCCTCGGTGCTTATATCCCTGACCGTACACGGCATCCCCCTGCCGCACTCTTGATCAAGCATGATCTGTGCCGGTTGATTCACTTCCCATCTCACCATCTTCCTGCGCTCATCCATCTTATTCTCACCTCCCTTCCCCGCTAGGGGACACCCGCGCAATTTCCCCACAGAGGGGACACCGGCGCAATTCAAATAAGCGCCGGGTGCATGCATCGCACGAGGTGCTATTGTTTTCCCGTGGCTTTTCTGTACTAACTGGCGATTAATTAATTTAGACGCAGCTGTAAATAAAATGGGCAACTCTCGTGCGGAAAGATACGGGGCAAGATGACGCGTTAAGGCATCACTTTTAGATGGGGTGTTGTCTGGAAGTTTTTCAAAATCCGCTCTTACCTGCAACATCTTTCCTCGTGTTGGCTTCCGGTGTTCTTGCGTAACAGAAACTTCTTGCTTCCCCAAAGGAGAAAATAAGTCTCTGCGCCTTCCGTGGCTAGATCGCAGGCTGCTATTGTTACCCATTATTATATCCCAAGTTACGTAAAATATCATATTTTATTTTTACTCATTGTGTTGCTTTTAAAATATCCACCTCTGCCCAAAAATTATGGCAGAGGAGGAGACTTCTGCAGTATCCGTAACCATTCAATCAGCTGAATTAAGGAACTTATTTTTTCACCCACAAAAACATACCTGGAGTCATCTACATATATCGGCCCTACCTTATCGTATCTGACGGGGCCGTATTCCTCTTCTTCCGTAAAGGCGATTTCAGGGAGCCTGGCCGGCGTCGATGAGCTTTTCCCGGCAACATCGCAACCCGTATCTGGTTTGTTTCCGGATGCCGGCGAGCTGCCGATATTATCCTTACTTTTTTTTGTTTTACT
This sequence comes from Candidatus Omnitrophota bacterium, assembly GCA_050012075.1. Lineage (GTDB taxonomy): Bacteria > Omnitrophota > Gorgyraeia > Gygaellales > Profunditerraquicolaceae > JAMWCI01. Next base: position 125,363 of record JBEKHW010000001.1, read on the forward strand.
CACTACTGCCTTACCCATCTTTCTCCGGCAAGCGTTGATTAGGTCGGTCTGGGGATAGGTCAATCCTTCATCATTTTCTAAGGCACCAATTTGATCCAATATGGCTTTTGCCTTGTGCTTGCGGCCTTTACCCAGGGCATTAGTTAGCTGCCAATATAAATTGCTGAATTTTCTTTCTTGTTCCAGTGCCTCTTGTTCGCCATCCGTGTCAAGAGAAGATAACTGGGATGTTTTCTCTGGGAGTGCCTGTGTTAAAAACAATGGCACAGGTTCTCTTTTAAATTTAATCGTCATTATGGCAACATAACGCAGCTGTGTGCCCTTTTCTGCTGCCGCTTCAATTAATTTCTTTTCTGCGTAATCCAGAGCCTTTATAATCTCATTATCCTCTCCGCAATTATTAGGTAATGTCTCAATATGCTCACGGAAGAACGCCAACAAGAAGGGCCATTCATTCAACTTCACGATATGCTCGATCTGTTCCGCGAGCGTCTTCCCCTTTAACTCACGACGGCTCCGGAGCTTGTCTTTTAAATAATCGCTTTTGTCCAGCCACCCCATGGCCGCCTCGCATCTTTCTATAGTAAAATCTGGGGCCTTTAGCTCCTCTACTGCCAGCTGCGCTTCATCCTGCGCCGGAGAGCTGCCGGTTACTCCAGAATTATCCTTTCCGCCGCCTGCGCCGCCGCCTTGAGGTCCATTGCGTAAAGACACTTTATTACCGTGACTCTCATTCTCTTCTGGATCCATGCTACGCAAGACAAATTCATCATCTTTAAGAAGAGCAACTTTAAATTGACTCCTTAAACCTTTTATAAAATCAGACAATTCTACCTTGCCGTCCTCCGTTGCTAAATTCCAAGTATTGGGAAAAATTAAAACATGGGTAGATGGGCTAATATTACCCAACAGATTAAATAGCCTTTTGAGTGCATGCGGCATGAGATGATGTATTACTGCATTAATCATTATAAAATCCGCTGAAAGGGCGCGATTTATAATATTCTCATCAATAATATTCCCAAAAATTAGTTCAATTGAATCTTTTACAAAAGGTAAGTTTCGATTCACGAAATTAACCTTTGCCTGATAACGTTCAAATTCCCGCTGAGACGGTAAGTCAGGATTTTTTAACTCAAAACCAGAATCTAAATGGATTCTTGCTAGAGATAAGAAATCTTGTTCTATATCAACCCCCGTAACTTTTAGCTGAAGGTTCTTCCCAAATTTTATACCCCATTCAGGATGTCTACTGACTTCATCAAACACAACAGCAGCTAGCGAGGCAGGCTCCTCTCCGGTACCACAACCTAAACTCCACATATTTATCTTAACAGGTAATTCGTTATTATGTTTTTCCCTATCTATAATTATCGCTAAAGATTGCCTTATGTACTCGTATTCTTTATCACATCTTAAACAATCAGATTGGCTAACTACAATAAGATACTGATCTATAAGATACTGATGAGCCGAAGAATTCACATTATTCAAGTCAGCAATAACCCGATGAATATCATAGTTATACTGCCTGAAACAATCATACAAATAAGAAGCCCCAGACTGCTGCGCTGACATCTCTTCTATCAATTGCCTGAGAAAATTCAAAGAGGTTGGCGCTCTTCGAGAATCGCCGAACACCTTCTCATAAATACCTGTGCTGTAAAAAACATTCTCGATTGTTTTTATTTCTGCCTGACTGATATTATAGCGGGACATAATATCGTGTAGTTCCGATAACATTCCCTCTTTCTCCGCCGGCGAGCTGCCGCGCTTAATAACTTCAGTAAACTTAATCGCTGTCTCTAGGGGGTTTGCTACCTGGGTAATCGCTGAATTTACCAGGAAACCATTAAATCCTATCATTAATGCTTGCCTGGCCTGTTCGGGGACACCTATACCGCACTCAGCAATTAACGAAATATCCGGCCGTATTTCCCTAACCCACCTTATGATATCTTTCATTTTCGTAATATCGCCCAAACCTTGGTTAGAACCCGGCTTTGTCCCTTCAATACGTAAAGCAATGACCTGAGGCGTTTTTAACAATTTTTTTAGCTTTGCTCTGCCAATATCTTTTCCTATTAAAGGGATAATCTTAATGTTTTTGTTTAATCCAGCTAACTTACGGGTTGCTTCCAGAATATTGTCATTTTTAGTCATGAAATTATCATCTCTGATTTCAAGCTTAACATAAGGAGATTTCATAATCATAATCCCTAACCCTGCCATTTTTACAGCCGCATCCACTGTTTGACACCTACTGGTATTGATGAGAATAATAAAATCTCTGGTTTTATTTTGTTTGGTTAATTTCTCATGAACTAATTTTATATAATCTAACTGCGCAAATTCCGACACTGAATTTAAATCACCTTCTTTACCCAACCTGCACCAGCCAGCATTATCTTCAATCTCGGCTTTCTGCAGATAGCTCTCCATAGGTTTTATATGATATCCGGCCCTCATGTTTAATTCTTCGATACGCACAGGTGTAAAAATAAAGAATTGTGCGTTTGACTCTACGACAATGTCAGCTGCTATTTCCGTGGTAAGGATTTTAATGCAACTTCCTTTACCACGCGCATCATTAGATATATGTGTAATGGCTAGCGGAGCGATAAAAGGATATAATTGTCTATTATCAATTACTATACCGCCGTGCCTGCCCGCGCTGGCGGCAGGGCTGCTGCCGCACACACTAACGAAACCATCGGATTGTACTTGGTAAGCATCATCGGTGGCAGATTCAGCGGCAAGTTTTCGTGCCTCTTCGGGAATATAACAGTCTTCCAGCCATTTCAGGTTATTTTCAATCACCGCCCGTTCCTGAATCTCGCCTGCAAATGCCCTGGGAAAGATAATCTTTCCCCCCTCCTCTAATAATTTCTTCTTTGCCTGCAACCAATAAGATACATTACAAGATATTGGTTGGTACTTCCATCCCTTCGGAAGACGGTCATTAACTTCGTGTATGGCTATTTGATAAGGAATCAAGATTTCAATCGCCCTTAATCTTTGGTTAATTTCCTGGATGTTCATCTCAATTGCTGCGTCTGCGTTTTTCCTTAACAACTCTTTCTTGGCCACCAACCATTCCCTTACCGGTGAAAATAAATCTAATCCTTCATCGATCAGCCGGTCAATCACTTCATAGTAGGCGTCTCTATATGCCGCCGCTAATTTACCCGCTATCTCGGGTTTGATGAGCAACCCTAGATTGGCTTTTTGCGCCCTATGGTGCTCAATTTGGTCAATAAGTTTTGCGATATAATTATAGAATTCCTCCGCTATTTCAGGCATCTTTGGCAACATTTGCTCTAAATTGCGTTTGGTCTGTCTTAAGGCCGTCAGGTTGGCTAAAGTACTGATTTCTTCTAATTCTAATGGGCGTAAGATTAGCGCTTCCAGCAAATCCTGGTTAAGCTTGAGGACGATGCTGAAAAATTCCTCTTTTAAAGCGGCTTTTCTCTGAACCCATTTTTTTCTCTCCCTGTTAAATAAGCTTCGGGAAAAATCCTGGATTTGTTTAATGTCCCATGGCGATAAACCGTCAGGCCATTCCTGACAAAATACTATTTCTCGCATAATCTCCAACATTTGCCTAATTTCTTCAAGGTCGGTAAGCTGGAGTATTTCGCCAGCTACTAAGCTGCGGATCTCGAGATGCGGAGAACGCAGCCTTGCTTTCAACCTCTCTAGTTTATGCTCCCAAAGTTCCGTAGTTGTTTCGTACACAGTTATTGTTTCCTCGGGCAGCTCTGAGTCGCCCTCACTGCCGGCAGGGCTGCTGCCGCGGATGTATTTTTTCCTGTCTGCTAATTTTGCCAAAACTTCTTCTGCTTCAAGCAATCGCAAGACATTACGGTCATGCGCGCGGATATCGGTAAATAACTTCTGCCTATCTATTTGTTTATCTGTAATTGCAGTATACCAGTTAGCCAGATGAGAAACCGAGTTCCACTGCGCCATGGTAATACCATTGAATACGCGGGCTCCCTTGTTATGCGCCTGATATAAGAACGGGGTGACCAATGGGTCTGTGATAATATCAATCACGGTTTGCCTTCGCGAAATTATTTTTGCGGCACCGGCAAAAGGAACCGGGCCGTGCAAATCAGAATGCATGCCAACACCGGTGGCATTAACTATTACCAAGGAATTACGTAAAAGTTTTTTAGATTCAATGAAATTGAACCTACCAAAACCCATAGACTCCATAATCTGGAGCTTTTCAATGCCTGCACCCGCTAAGGCAAAATTAATTTCCATTCCTGCCCCGCCCAAGCCTAGAATCGTGAGAGTTCTTTTTTTCCAATTTGGCGGAAACTGGCTTTTGTACGCCTTAAGAAACGCAGCGCCATCTGTAGCGTCAAGCATTAACCGACCGTCTTTCTTAGTTATATGGTTAATCGCCCCGGCTTCCTCAACGGCATCCGAAGCAATAACTAAATGCTTGTATTCTCTGGACATATAAATCTCCTTGGCTCTCATTTTCCAAGGCGCGGTCACTACGGCTCCGATTACACGCGGAGAGTCTTTCATCAAAGCCAATGCCTCGGCAAGTTGCGTTTCGTCTTGCACGGGATACGACACGCGAAGCGCATCAAGGCCTAAAATATTTCTAAAGGCGTTTTCATATTTCTTATCGGAATTTAGCGAGCCGGATTTTCCTATAAATAATGCAAATTTTGTGCTCTTGTTGACGGCAAATCCTTCCTGCTCTGCCAGAACCTCAAGCTCATCTTCAAAATTGGAGACGGTTCTATTTTTCGCCGGCGAGCTGCCAGCAGTAAGGCTTGCTGTTTGAGGCCCCTCTTTGGATTTATTTTGCGCAGCATATTCAAGGGCATTCAAGTACCACCACTGGGCTTCGCGGGAGACCTTCCATGCTCTTATGTCTATCCTATTTTTAAAAATGGGGCCGTCTAATACTATCGTGTGATAATCATTATAATCTCCTATTAAGTCAATATTACTATCATGCAAGAACTTCATAAAGTCAGAGTCTATTTTATGGCCAAGCCATGACCTGCCGATAGCTTCCGATGGGGTGCTTACGACAATTGCCTCAAACCCGTCATGCAAGAAATTCCTAAGAGCGTCTTCCGGTCCCTGTTCATATAAAAGTTGGGGCGCATCCAATCCAAGCTCTGCGCATGTCTGCTTAAGCCATAATGCATTTATGCAGGGCCCGAATTCATGCCCTCCGAAGATACAACCCCTGATCTTCCGGTCATTGCTCCTAAGTTCTGCTATGGCATCCATGAATTCAACTGAATCGTAATATTCTCCCCGTACCTCTTTTTTATAAAGAGAAACCCCCAATGCATTTGCCTGCAATTGCAATAATCCTGTTTCTGTCCCATGAAAACATACTCTTGTCTGCTTTTCTGAAACAAAACTAACGAGGGAAGAAACGTTATATCCTTTCTGCAGCGCCCGATACAAAGCATGGCAGCAATCTTTCCCGCCACTCCAGAATAACAAATAATGCCCATTCGCCGGCGAGCTGCCGACTTCCTTTGGCCTCTCTGCTGGCCGACCATTCGCCGGCGCGGATGTGCCTGCCTGGGAAAGTCCGCCGGATTCAAGGCCCGGCATTCTTTGATTATCAAGCAGATTATTTTCACTGCCGCGGTGGAAAACATTATCCGGCTCCAATCCCTTGATCCTACACAGATGCTCATGGAAAAAGTTATTATATTGAGCTGTTGTCATTTCCGGCTTTAAGAGATCGCTATATCCTCTTAAGACCTTCAAAAATTCGCTGTATTGTGTATTATAAACTGTCTCATATCTTGTCTCTGCGGACGGCGTTCTTTGCGCAAGGGCTTTTCCAGATTCTTGATGGAGGCTGGCGATAATCCTGTCTAATGCGAGGCGAGCTTGTTCTATTCTCCCCTTCCTTGCCTCTATTGTTTGAGCCACAATTGGGCCAATGGCAGACCTGATCCTCTGGACAAACTCTTTGAATTTCACAGAATATGCATCTGCGGGCTGTCTTGTCGAAGGAACTTCTTGCAATTTTCTAATTTTACCGAGGATGTCTGAACGGTTAAGCTCAAAAGCACATAAAAATATTCTTAGCGCCATATAATAGCCGAATTTTTTGCCGTTTTCTCTGATATTACCGCGGGCAATGCTGATATTCTGCATTCCTTTAATGATCTGATGCAGCCAGTCATCTATTTCTGCCTGTTCTGAAGCCAGTCCGCCTTGCTGGATATATAAATCTCCTGCATCTTCCGCCGGAGAGCTGCCGCGGCCGCCCGCGTTGCCGCCAAACTCCCCATCTAATACTAAATGCCCTGAAGCGTAATAATCTATATCTATATAATCTCGCACACTCCCCTCTAATTCTAATATAGTTTTGCCTGTAACAAGAACTAACCTTTTAAGTTGTGTGCAGCCCCAGAGAAAATCTTTTATTCTACAAATTTGTGCCACTATCTTCATAACATTATCTCGCAACTCCCAATCATTCTCTCTTAATATACAGCTTAAAACTGCCCTATCGCCGAAATTATCCATTCCTAGCTTATGTACGATAAGCCGTGCTTCTTGCTTATTGAGCCCAAGCATGAGAAATTTATCGGCAATGTTCCAATAATTTCTATACGAGGCGCGTAGTTTATCACAGTTTCGTTTTAATGTGGCCTTGTCCCTAATAACAGCTCCTATAAAAGAATCGAATTCTTTAATTACTTTATTTATCTCATCAAACGCCTGCCTTGCCCAGTCCCTGAATTTCTCCATTTTATCCAGCTCCATGACCGCTGCTGCCATATTATTTATTTCAACCCAGTTACCGGGAATACCTGATTTTATAATACCTTGGGGCATTTCACGGCTATAAAAAGGCGAAAATCTATTTATCTTTTGCACCAATATCTCGCCATTATTCTTATATCCTTCTTGGGCTCCTAAAACGCCGCCATTACCGCGGCCCGAAAGAATTGCATAAACAGCTCTTTCCTTTAAATGCCTTGCCGCTGTAATAAATAGCGTATCTATAGAACCTGTTGCCTCTTGAATATTTATATTATTGGTTACAAAAAGACGCTCTTCATCGTCTTTTCCAATACTAATATTATGACCGATTATAATCGTGTCTTTTTCTAAATAAACTTTCTCATCAATATTTCCAAAGAGAATAATTTTATGCGTGAATTTCTTGACGATTTTTAGAAAACGGCGATTTTTATTTACCGGAAGGGGTGTGTTTACGACTATCGGAGGATGCTTAAGGGGTAATTTTGTTATAATTTTTTCTAGTGCCCTATAGCCGCCTTGAGATGCCCCGACTACAATAATTTTCCCTTTAAAATCCGGGACAGTTAGATTTTTCTTCTCTATTGCTCCGCTACCTACGCCTGCCTTGCGCTCTAGGCTTTCTCTTAATTCTTTGGCGACTCTTTTTAAATCATATCTGTCTTTTTCTGCAAAAGAAGGGATTATTTTCATACCAGTATCGTCTAACCACAGCTTATCCTTATCTAACCTGTCTGTTAATACTATGTAGCCGAGCGAAGCTATTGTTTTTTCGTATAGTAACACGTATTGCTCTAACTCATTCACCGGATTACTCTTGCCTCTTCTAAAACGCAGTAGCAAGACTACTAGGCTAGCTATACACATTGTTGGGCTGTGTAGAAGTTGATATATTAATCCTGAATCTGGCTTATTAGGTATTTTCTTTATTTTTTCATAAGTATCTAAAAGATCTTTTTTTGTTTCTGATTTATTTAATAACCAACGCATTGCCTGGGCCACTGCCATGTTGTCTTCTTTTGAGATTTCTTTATTAATATCTCTTATAGTTAAGAGAATCACGTAGTTAATAAAGAAAACTTTTGTCGCAAACATCCTGGAAGTGAATTTCTTTAATTCTTCGCGCAACTCTGCCGTATCGCCACCCCTATAATGCCGCTCCAAAATCTCAATTGCTTCTTGCAGACAGACAATATTTATCGTATCGTATATCGTCTCTGCCTGCTTTTGGCCGTACACCATTCGCTCATAGACTGCTTTTAAATTACCTAATACTATTGGTGGAGATTCCTCTTTCTTTATTCCAGAATATGCCCAGCGCGGCAATAATTCTTCCATGATGTACCTACCGGCTTCTTTAATCTCAAGATTATTTTTATTCAATGCTTCAATGCGCGATTTTATTATCCTGGCCAGCGACCGTTTTCGTAGGTGATATGGCAAGACGACATAAGATAAAAATACTGATAAAACCACCACTGCTAATATCGTAAATTCAAGCAGCGAAATTTTACCGTCAGCTGCAAGGAACTTTTTTATCTGACTTAATCCGCTATCACTGCCAAGGATAAGCGCCAACAATGCAGGTCCGCTATAACAATATAATCCCCTGCCCCCACCCGCCTCTTCCGCCGGAGAGCTGCCGCGGCCGGTGCCATTTTTTGCCTGGTCTATCCTTTTCCATGCTTCCATGGTATTGCTCAACTCTTCATAAACCTCATCAGCAAATCCATCGCGGTTGCCGACATCTTCTACGATAGGAATTATCTCTCCTAGTAATATGAATTCCTTTTCGGCAGAAAGCTGTTTTCCGGCCAAGCTAAATACCCTCTTTAATAACCCGGCTAATAAAAGTGCTTCGTTGGGTAGGAGGGGCTGCTTGGGGCAAATCGCCCAATAATCCTTTATCGCCTTAACGGCCTTGACTAAATCCAAGTGGCGGTCCGACGCATAAACATTACAAAGCCTGTAATGCCCGCTTAGGAGGAATCTCCTGCTTTCGCCGCTAAAATGCACTTCCAGTTTTAGGCATTCGCCAAACAGTACATCTGCCTCAGACAGCATCTTTTCGGCAGAGTTGTAATCTTCGGCTTTAATCGCCTTATGTACCGCTTTTGTCTTATCGCTATATTGCATTACTTTTGTAATGGCTTCCATTAGCTGCCTCGGTTTCAAACGAAGCTCGATTGGGAAATACACTTCGATGCTTTTACGGACAAAAATATTCCGCCTTATCTGGAACGAAATCCAGTTAAGCATGTCTTGCCGGCTTCTCTGTACTTGGCGCCGTTCCGAGCTTTCTAAAAGAGAAAACAGGAACTTCACCAAGATAACATCCGTGGTTTTAACATGTTCGTGGCTATACCATTTCAGGAATAAACTTAAGGACTCTATAAATAAGCCGGCGGCCTTCTTGAAATTGCCTTCTGACGTAGCATTTGTTCCCAAACGCCTATAAGCCAATATCATGAAAGGTATCTCGCAAAGCACCTTTTCGTTAAACCTAGAACGCATCTGTTTATCTACGATCTCCCTGGCTGTCTGCAGAAAAACAGCCGCTTCCTTGTATCTGCCTTGCTTCATCCTCTGATGCGCGAAGCGCGTACAAAATTCGCATTCCCACACCTCCTCGCACGGGCCTTTTCCTGCCGGTGAGCTGCCGCTTCCGCCCGTGGCGCTATCTTCAAGGGTGCCCACCTGGAGGAAGGCCCCAATGGAAATATTCTGGCCGCTATTCTTTATCAACGCTTTAGTGGAATCTACTAACTTAGATAGAGGCAGCTTCGGCTTGCCGTTTACGCCCATTACAAGGAGTATTTTTGCCAAAGGCCACTCTGCCTTATCTCCTATAGCGCTATCTATTATGTCAACCAGCTCCATACCTTTATACTTTAACCCTTTTTGCTGGATATCTTCATCGGATAAGACAGGCAATCGCAAAGCGTTTAATCCTTCCAGTATTGCCTGCCGCAACTGGCGCTCAACTTCCTGTTGTCCGTTTGCTGACGACAGTGTAGGTACTGGTTCATCCGTGGGAATAACATCTGGAGGCCTGTAGTAATCGTCATCCCCAATCACGGGCACCTTTCTTAAAGGAATCTCTTTCTTTGACTCTGCCTTAACAGCTTTTACCGGATGTTTTCTTGTTCCTTTCTTCTCCCATTCTTTCCATTCCTGCCGCAGTTCTTTCAATCCCGCATACATTGATTTCAAAGAAGCCGCTTCTTTGTTCTTCTTTGCTTCAAGGATCATTATCGCTTCTTCTAATAGCCCTTCTGTAGTTACAAAATCCTGTTCGGACAGGGCCTGGGGTAATTCATCCCACAATTCTATTAACAGCTCCCAGAAATAGCAGGCCAGATCTATCCGCTGTTCTTCGACAATACTCATCTTTCTTGCCCTATTTTCAGCTGCGATGAGTCTGAATCTTTCTATCTGCGGCAACTGTTCATCCTGTTTTCTTGCGCCTGCCGCTTTTTTCGCAATAGCCGGAGAGCTGCCGCGCCTACCGCTTGAAAGCGATATTCCATCGGGAAATAATTTATCTACATCGATGTCTAACGGCTCTTCCGGGACCATACAGATTTTACCTGCGCGTAAATCAAGCTCAGAAATCTCATTCGCTATCGCGATAACAATGTCGAGCCTTCTTGAAAAGAAATAGACCTTAGAAAGTATTCCGTAGGCCATCCGCGCATTATGCAAGATAAAGCCGGGATATTTCGGATAGTATCGCTTTAGCTCCTTAAGAGTGGTCTTGGCCCACTTTTCTGCTTCTGGCAAATCTCCTGATTGGATACATGCCTCTACAATCTTATGCAGCACGATGAAGCGGCCTCTCACGTCGCCTGATTCCCTGGATATCTTTTCTAATCTAATTAACTCATTTAACCTTTTGCCGGGATCAATGATTGCAAACGAATTCTTGAGCCCTTTTTTCACAAAAGGAGTAATGGGCCGCAACCTGGCAGGGCTGTTGCCTTTACTGTCCTCGCCCTGGCCGTAGCCAATATTGTTATTTGTTACGGCAACCGCGCTACCGGTGGCATCCCCATCGAGCCATTTTCGCCTTATGCTTTTATCAGGAAAGGTGCCTGTCAAAGAACCGGGTTTTTGCGCAATTAGCCTATAGGCAGGATTCTTTAACTTATTTTCGAAAGCCAATTCCTGCGCCTCTATATCTCTCCTAAGCTGGGAGCTGATAGCGTCAATTTCCTGTTTGAGCGTTTTTGCATGCATACCGAAAGAATCGCTTAATTCATCTATGCTCGTACCCATCGCGTATTCAACAAATAGTTTCTGTTTGTAAGCAGGTAATTGCGCCAAGGCGCTGCGCGCCCTGGAGAATAATTCTAAATCGACGATAGCCCGTTCTGGTGCCTCTTTTTCTGTACTAAAGGTATCCAACCAAGTAGTTACTTTTCTATTTCCCTCATCTCCATAGCGCGCAGCGGATAAACTGACATTCTCTCGCGAGGCTAAGGAAGCGCGGCTTATAGCATAACCCTTAACCTTAGATCTTACTTTCTTAAAATATCCGAATTCATCCACTGTCCGCACCTTATATACAGATAAATATTTGCTAAGGATTACATAAAAAGCCAGATTGGCTTCATTAAATAAATCATTGACCCCTATGCCTTTCAAAGATAGATATTGCCCTTTATAATACCTTCCTTTAAATTCCGAACCCACGGAAAAGGCGGCATGGCCGGTAATATCATAGTGGGATTTGAGAAATACCTGAGAGGCATTAGTATTGCCTTTTTTAATCTCCCTGCATAAGCGTATTTCGGCAGCGCGGTCAGGCCTTAACTCGTTCTCTTTCATATACATGACAAAACCCGGTTCCGACAGCTTGTTCAGCATAATTTTGTCGGTTTCTCCATCGCCGTTGGTAAAGGCCTTGGGATGAATAGCCTCAAGTATCCCGTCATCGTAATAATAGCCTCCATTATTTGACGCAGCCAAGATAGGATGCGTATAATCAAGCGCTTCTCCTAAATAGAAATAATCATCCGACAATACGCCCAATTCTGAAAATATCTGCAGTATATTGTATCTATCAAGCAAATACATTGCCTTTAAAAATACCGTATTTGAATTATTGGAGGGATAGAGGTTTTGATAAAGAGCTTCACTCTTTAGATACGGCTCATGCATAACTCTTGCAATAATCCTACGCGCTATCTCAAGCTGGACAAGGCGCGGATGTAAATCTATATCTTTTAGGCATGGTATAGCGGATAAAAATACTTCCCAAAGCATGGATTGTCTTAAGGGGATATTCTGCTTTTCTTCTTTTTCCAGGCGCATACCGGTAAACATACGCAGAAAAGACTTTGCCTGAACAGAGAGCATTTTTCTTTTGCCTTGTAACTCTTCAAAATTATTAAAGGTTACGATGGAGCCGTTGGTATCTTTTAATATTCCTGACCAGTACGCCTTATCGTCAATGGATAGTTCAAATCCCTGCTTGTCGTCCTTCAGGCTAAATGCTGTCTTTTGCCTAATTATCTCTTGTAGCTTTTTAAATCTCTGCTCTTCTTTTTTAGCCCTCTTGCGCCAGGAAGCTAAGGGCGTGCCTTCCTTAATCAATCTATCAACAAACACCTCATTAACATTGGGGCTATCCATACCATCTATGGCTACAAAAGAACACCATCTGCCTTCGTTTAATACTTCTCTTATATGTTCATCTACGGTATTTTTGGCAATTATGCTGTAGACTAAAACCGGTTTAGTCTGGCCAAAACGGTGTTCTCTGTCTGAGGCGTGGTCCATTATCTCAGGCACCCAGTCTTCATCTACAAAGATAGTGATATTTCCTGCGCAGAAGTTCTTTGACTGGCCTCCGCTCTTTACAGTGGATGCGATTATAGGATGGTCAAAGTTAGGTTCCTGGAATAAAGAAACATCTCTATAATTGGCGCGCTGCCTGCCTCCTAAGACAGCCAAAGCACCGAGATGGCTATAACGCGCCTGTAGGGCTTTTACTACTTCTCTAAAATTAGAGAAGATGACTATCTTTTCCTTTCTCTGCAGATGATACTTTACCAGTTCATCCACCTTTTCATACTTGGCAGACGTACAAATTATACCTTCAGGCATATCTTCTACTAAACTCGCATCTATGCAGGCTTCTCTACCCCTCATTATCTTGGTCAAGATAATCGCCTTGCTGGGTTTCTTGCCCTCTTTTGCATAGTTTTTGACCCATGATTTAAAATCTCCCCAGACCCTGTCATAGACTTTTTTCTGCTCTCCTTTTAATTCCACCTCTACTACGATTTCCTTTTTGGGAGGGAGGTCGCATAAAACTTCCTCTTTGTAGCGGCGCAGCATAAACCGCCTTAATTCATTATTTAAATTTCTTAAATTTTCAAATGAGCCGGAGAATAACGCGGCAAAGGTTTCTCTTGATTTATATCTTTCCGGATAAAGCCAGTTTAAAAGATTGTAAATCTTCATTGCGGAGCGTCCGATAAGAGGAGTAGCGGTAACTAAAATCTTATACTCGGCATCAAACTTTCGCAAGGCCTGCATATGGAGAGTTTCGTTACGCATTTCATGTGCCTCATCTGCAATAATAAAGTCGAAATTAAACGACTTTAACCCCGCGACTATTGCGTTGTTTCTTAAGCCCTCATAGTGAACAATCACAAAGCGGCAATCTTTGGCTAGTTCAAGCTCCCTGGCTAATTTTTCATTATTTCCCGAGATAACCACGGTTTTATTTTGCATCAAGACCTTGGTGAGGATTTCATCCTCCCAAATTTCCTTGGCGCCGTTAGGGCAGACGATTAAGATTTTTTGCGCTCCCCGGCCGCCATAGGCGTTTAAGGCAGCGGCTATAACCTGAATGGTCTTACCCATACCCGGCTCATCAGCCAGGATAACTCTTTTATTGTCAAGCATAAAAATTATACCCGCTACCTCGTAGAGCCTTAAGATAATCTTATCCTTATCTAACCCTTTTATCCTATCTTTGTCTATGTCTTCCAATAGCCGCCGGTAGTATTCCAGTGTATTGCCGTAAGCATTTCTGATAATCTCCGAGTTAAGCTGATCTTGCGCTTGCTCATTAAGCTTTTCTAAGAACCGATTATCCCTGACTAAATTCGGATAGGAAAGCCGGATTATCTCCTGGGTCAGTATGTCAAGCTGGTTTGGCCCGAAAACAACCGGCCATTCTATTTCTCTCATCCTGGTAAAAGATAATGACCGGGTTCTCTGAGGCATAGCTGCCTTCTTCTCTACATTTCCTCTATCAGCCAAGGCACAAATTGATTTTATGGTATGGGCCAGTTCAGGGCGGCTTAGCTGGTCGCCATAAAATGCAGAAAGCAAACCAAACGCCCTTTCGGGACGGCCGCAGACATTGGAAATCTTTTCTATCGTGCCGCTATCTACCAGGGAGTCAAGGAGAGCCTTTTTTGCATCCGTTCTTTTCGTTTGCCTTAAGGCCTTGATTTTTTCTTCAATATAATCCCTGATACCTAAACGAATTAGCCAGCCGTTAATCGTGTATACGCTTTCCCCGAAGAATCCGGCTACTTCTTTCTGGGTCATCCTGCGCTCCAGGAACAGTTCTTCCATTTTTTCCTTCAAAAAGTTTGCCTTGTTAATCTCAACGAGAGATTCTACAAGCTCTTTTTTTCTTATAAACCCATAGGATTTTAGCTTTTTCATTACCTCAATGAGTTTATATCCGCAAGACTCAAATATCTGCCGGATTTTCTCTTCAGGTAAGCTTTTCTGTTTCTCTTTCAGCGCCTGGCCTATTATATTCTTTAGCCCTAACTTACCAATCCAATAATCAATGAGATAGTTTTGGACGCCAAAATATCCGGCTGTGAGTTCCGCATTGCACCAATCATCCAAATGTACCCTTTCCAGCTCTTTTTTAAAGCTATCCAGAAGCCCTAAAATACTGAAGATAGCGATGTAATCTAGCCATCTCTCTTGCCTTATTCCTATCCCTTCCATCATCCGTGGAATATTCCAGGCATTATCCTGGCAGAACTTGGCTAAACCGGAAGGAGAGGTATCTATATTCCTGGTACGCCCTATAAATTCTAATAACCCTGAAGCTATGTTTAATCTCTTGTATAACGCTATTATGGTAGGCATACTAACACCGAAAATTTTAGGAAGGCTCTTAAAGCTTAAACCTGCCTTTAGATACTCTTCCGGTATCTTGTCGCGGAATTCATCATAAAGCCCTAAGGAGGCAAATCTTTCCTCTATCATAGGAGAACTGCCTGCTATACCGGCATGGGAAATCTTCTTAAAAGATCTGGCGATATGCCAATTATTTGCTGTTAAAATAGCTCTGGCTTTCTCGTTAGGCGGCATAAGTTCCTTTTTCCATTCCCCTACCATAGAAACAGGGATATTGAATTTATGGGCGATTAGATTGTGGTTGCCGGCCTGCTGACAGTAAACCTTGATAAACTGCCTCTTTAACAGATGTATTGCGCCTAATTCTTCTAATAATTCAATATAAGAGCCATATTCCTTAACTCCCCGGAGGCGAGCTAACTCTCCACAGGCTATTTCCATATTCCATTTGTGCGCGGTGAAAATGGCTCCTGTCGGTTTCTTCCTGGCTTTAAGACTCTCGGCTATCTCCTTATCAATGCCTAAATAAATAAGCCAACGCCTCACCGCAGCCGTACTCACACCGAAAAATCCTGCTACTCTTCCCGGCATCATCCTTTTTTCTAAGAACAATTCCTTCAATTTGTTCTTTATAAGGAAGGCCTTATTGATGCTGATTAAGAATTCTACTGCCGAGTTTTCTTTTACATTACCGTATGGCTTGAGCTTAAGAGAAACTTCTCCAATCTTATAGCTGCACTCCTCGAATATCTCTGCGATCTTCTCCTCGCTCAATCCGGATTGCATCTTTTGGAACTCACTGTCCGCCTTATCTTTTATGCCTAATTCCCTCATTAACATATTGATGGTAGTGTCAGTCACGTTAAAATATTTCGCCATCTTGCCGACTACACAGTTGCAATCTGAATATACCCGGCTTAGCTCTTTTGTAAAAATATCAAGCATCCCTAACTGGTTAAATGCTTTCATATAGCCAATTGAGTCGCACGTAATGCATAGTTTCTGCAGAATCAATGGGATATTCCAGGAATTATGCTGACAGAACTTCTCTAAAGAACCGGAGGACTTAGATATTACTTTATGGCGATGCATGGCCTTTATGGCCTCCGGCTCTAATTGTAATCTTTGCAATAGACTCATTGAGATCCTTATATCTTGACCGAGAGCTTTTGCCAACTTAGTAATGCTATATCCTGCCCTTATGTATAATTCCGTCACCTTCCTGCGGAATTCTCCGTAGAGTCCCCAGGAGGCAAAGGCTTCTTCCAAGACATTGCCCCTTCCGTATTTAAATGAAAGCTCTTTCAGTGACTTGCCAATGTTCCATTTGTTCTTTGCTAAGACACCTCTTGCCTCTTTATCTAGAGGCATAAACTTATCCTCCCATCCTTTTACCGTAGAGGCAGAGATATTGAATACTTTAGCGATTAGATTATGGTTGCAAAGCTGTTGGCAGTAAACCTTGATAAACTGTTTTTTCAAGATGTGCGCCGCGCCTAATTGTTCCAATAATGCAAGGCAAGAATCGTATTTCTCAATCCCATAAGCTTTAGCCAACTCTGCACAGGCCTTCTCTATATTCCATTTGTATGCGGCTAAAATGGCAAGGATTGCAGTGTCGGCGGAAGGAATCTCCGTCTTACCGCCTATCTTTGCAAGGTATGCCCGTAGATGCACAAAATAAGGTTCAATTTTTCCCTTTAATATTCCGTCTTGTCTACCAGAGAACCCAAAATATCTGGCTGTTTCCTCTAAACTGTATCCTGTGTTGATATATACGGATATAAGCTTTTCATAAGAGATATCTTCATAACCGAATTCTATGGGTATATCTAAGGCGCACCTTGCCTGGATTTGTCTGGGTAATCTTGCAAGAACTGCTTCCTTGCCCCAATCTTCTTCTTCCAAAATTCTGCATAGCTCATCCCTGGTAGGCGGTTGCCCAAAAACCTTCAGGCGCTTATCCGCTAACCAATCGGAGATAGTTGATACGTAAGCATTAAAAAATAAAGCGGTCTTCCCGATATCCTGGCCGTTGGAAAAATAGACCTGTCTTAGCTTTTCAGCAATAATATCTATACAACCTAATGCCTCCAACCTTTCCAAGATTCCACCTACGGCATTCACATACGTTCCCAGCTCAATAAATATCTTCTTCGTATCCCAGTGGCAGACTTTATCGCAAAGGTCTTCTATTTCTTTCCGGGATGGCTGCGGGATTAAATCTGCTTTTAACTTACGCACTTCGCCCTCACTTATAGCAAAAAACTTAGCTATCTTTTCTATAGAGCCTTTGTACCTTTTATTAATTTCTCTGAATTTATCTTCAAAAATATTTCTGTGGTCTACGTTTGGAGCCCGGACCGTGATAGTTCCTTCTGATTTTACCGGTGCTGCTACTTCCGTGGAACGAACTGAAGAGTCAGAAGTATTGAGGACGGCTTGTTTTTTAGGTAAAGGTATCTTGAATCTATAACAGGCTATACGCAACAGAGTATCGCCTCCTTCTTTTCGGGATTTTTTCAGGACCGAAGAAACATTATTAAGTTGTCCTCCGGGAAGGGTGGCACGCCTGGCCAGTTCTAGCCGGGCTGATTCTTCTGTAGGATATTCTTCTACTCTATTAGATTTGACAGGTTTAGCCCTGTGCAATATCTTAGGTAACGTCATCTTAAACTTGTAACGAGCTCTATATAATGTAGGATCACCGCCTTTTTCACGGGGTTTTGCCAGAGCTGAAACAGTATTATTGAGTTCACCACCGGCAAGGGTGGCACGCCTGGCTAGTTCTAGCCGGACTGATTCTTCTGTGGGGTATCTATGAGGTTTAATACTGCGGGGTTTATTTGGTAACGCTATGCTCAACTTACGGCAAGCTTTGCATAGCGCATTATTACCCCCCTCCTTATGAGATCTTTGCAAAGCTGACGCAACATTGTTCAACTTTCCACCTGGAAGGTTGGCACGCCTGGTCAGTTCTTTCTGTGCTGATTCCACTGTGGGATATGCAGGCTTGTTCTGTACGCCGGCAGGGCTGCTGCCCTTTGAAGGCCTATCTAATCTTAACGCCTTTATCAACGCCTCGGCAGAATTCAATCGTAAAGAGATTGCTGCCTGGCTCGTAATGGGCGTTGCAAGAAGGTCAGCAAAATAATCCAGGCCGTCCTCATCTCCCATCATAAGCAGGGTCTCTGCAATACAACGGCAAATCTCCGCAGGCATACTACTTGGCTTATCTTTGCCTAATAATTTCTTGTAGTAATCAATGGTATTACCCAAACGTAATGCTTCGGCTGCCGGAAGGAATTTCAAGGTAAGAAGTATCGCGCTGCCAAGTAATCCTGTCTGGCCTTCTATCTCTTCAAAATATTCCCTAAGCTGAGTTACCACATAACCATATTCTCCTATGTCCCTAAGCGAATGCGCGATATCTTGAAACAATAACGTATCCATATTAGTGTCATGTGGGGCGCGCATCGAATATTCGAACCGTTCTTTTAACTCGGAGACCGCTTCTCCTGCGGGCTCCAGGACAGCAATAGCCCTTAATAAAGCTATCCTGGCGCTTGCCCGTTCAAAAAGCTCTGCTGTAACACTTAGAGGGCAGGCAAAATGCGTAAGTGCTTCTTTTAACGCAGGCACTAATTCTTCCCTACGGAATTCTGCCGCTAAATCTGCGCTCTGGAGAATAAGTTGCGGATTGTCGGAACCCAAGAGCCACTGAAGCCACAATAGAGCCCACCCGTCATTGCAGCGCACCAAAGCCTTAGTTACAGCAGCTATCTTCTGTGCCATCCCCATGGCCCTTGTATCTTGTGAAAGAGGCGGGATATTACTGCATCTTTTGTATAATTGAACAAACCGCAAATCAATTATCTTCTTTTCCTGCTCATCAAACTTCTGTAAATAAGGAAAGCTGGTTGCCCAGGCTTTGCCGACAGTCACGGCTGTTTGCGGATCTATATGCATTAAAGCCTCTAACGCAATTGCTTGTGCCGCCGTAGAAATATTTGAAAAAGTGAATATTTTATCTATGTTAAACCTTGCTGCCTGATGGCTAAAATAACTAAGTATAAGTGTCAGCCGAGCAAAAGCAAGATCCTCCCAGTATTCTTCATGAGAGTTTAGTAAAGAGGAAAGCACCACCTCCATGGAGGCAACAATGTCTTTGGTAGCCGCTGCCTTGAAATGAATTATTGCCAAGGGTAAGCGGTAATCTTTAGCCAGTCTTATGCCGTAAGAACGGGATTCAGAAAGGAACTGTTGCAGTTCTTCGGGGTGTTCTTGATAATAAAGGAAACTTTTCTTGCGTGCTTTGCTGTTTGGCCCAGTACAGAGCTCTTCCAGTATGTAGCGGAAGAAATCATTGAGGATAGCGCAGGGCTTGTTGACCGTATTCCAGGCAACCTGGATGATACCGGAAACTGCTTCTCCTGGACCGATTGCCCGGACTATAATCTCGCCTAAATAAGTTTGGCCAGCTGCCAGATGCGGAGAAAATGCGGTTTGTGAAACGAATTCAAAAACAAGCTCCTTTAATGGCGGAGAGTGTTCCTGGCCAGCAAGATATGCCCTGAATGCCTCTAAGTAAGAATGAACTCCTTCAGTCAACTGCTCTATTTCTACCTGAAGGAGTATATCTTTATCAGGCGTAAACTCTTCAGCGATTTCTTTACCCTTAAAGCTTAATTTTAATCTTACCGGCCCGTTACCGGGAATACCCTTTATCGGCTCTGTGCCGGGATAGGAATAAGTAGCGGGGCTGCTTCCGACCAGGACTAATTCACGCTGCTCCGCAGAGCATGCATCCATAAGTCTTTCTATTTCTTTCAAATCAGTATCATATGCCTGTCCGTATATCTCACTTAAAACATCTGATGCCTGTATAAATTTCCCTTTTAGTATCAGAGAACGCGCATGGTCTATACCGAGCGCTACCGGATACCTTGCCT
Source organism: Candidatus Omnitrophota bacterium (assembly GCA_050012075.1). Lineage (GTDB taxonomy): Bacteria > Omnitrophota > Gorgyraeia > Gygaellales > Profunditerraquicolaceae > JAMWCI01. The sequence goes on from JBEKHW010000001.1 coordinate 145,213, forward strand.
CGTTTCTATTTACGCTTTCGCCATTAGTGCGCCGATATATATCCTCCTCCGGCAACAAGTAAGGTTTACTGGTTATAATGGAAAGCGGAATCTCCATGTTAAGACGTTTTGAATAGAAAGCTACCAGGCGCCCTATCTTTTCATTCCTGCCTTTCTTATTTTTCAACATGTTCCTTTCAATCCGACGCAAGGCTGGATCGGAAACGCCGTATGCCGGGCCCGCCTCTTGCCTGGACCATCCGCAGCAGAGCCGCAGAAGCACAAGACACTCACCCGGAGTCCGACAGATATTCTTTAAACTATCGAGCAATCTCCGGCCTGTCCAGACCTGGCACATCTCGAACTTGCTTTTCTCCTTCTTAGGCAAAGATTTCATGATCTTCTTTACGCTGTGAGGAAACCTAAAAGCCCCGTGCTTATCTATGGTCCTGCCGCATTCAAGCAGTATGATCTCTATGCGCTTGTGCGTGTGTTTTAAATTATCCATAAGTTTTGGTTTTGAAGTTTTCTCCAGGTATTCTTCAACCGGTTTATTTAATATAATATCGCAGAGCCCGAACTTCGTCCCAAGCCGCCTGTTATAAATATTCACCAGGCGTTTCAATTGGCCAAGAATCTTACACAGCTTTCTTACACCCGTTTCATACTTGGATAGAGCTGAAAATGATATACCAAGAAGATCTGCTGCCTGTTTCAAGCTTAGCCCACAGCAGAGCCGCAGGAGTTTCAGGCGTTCTCCGTAATCTTTACAGATATCCCTTAAGCTGGGCAGAAGCTCTTTCCCGGTAAAAAGCTGGCATATCTGAAAGTCAACACCACATCTCTTCTTTAGAAAATTAGCAATTTCCCTGATTTCCGAAGGAATAATTTTACCAACCTTTTTATTCCTATGACGATAGAAGATTATCTGGCCCAGCCTCCCTTTCTGTGCCAATTTCAGTAAGCTTAAACACCCTGATTCGCTTATGATAATTTCAATCCTTTGCCAAATTAGCTTGAGATTATCTTCCAATTTTAATTCCGATGTTTCTTCAAGGAATTCTGTCAATGATTTTCCTGTCCTGATATGGCTAACATCTAACTTTAATTTCAAAACCTTATTGGTAAAGTTAATAAATTCTCTTTGGAGCTTACGGCCGAAATTACGCTCGCCTCTTATAACTGCAGCCAGATGCCTGGTATTTATATGGTTACCGATTGAAGCTATGGAATAACTCTTAGCTTCCATCAAGGAACAGAGATACCCGATGCGCTCATTTGGTTTCTCCAGCTCTTTTAGTTTGGCAAAAATCTCGTTTGTTCCGTTCGCCGGAGAGCTACCGGTTTCACCCACGCTGCTATCCAGAAGGGCTCCCTCTTGGGGAACGACTTTCGATAAAGCAAGATTGTACCGGCTTAACGCAGTTACGACCTCTTTAAGGCTATTCTCTCCGAAACCTTCAACCCTTGAAAAATCTTCTATTCTTTTGGCGCAAAGCTCTGCAATGGTCTTAATATTAAGTATTTCAAACGCTTTTATTACCCGTTTGCTGAAATATGCAAGTTTATATACCGGCTCCTCTTCTAACCTGTCAATATCTATGCCCTGGCTTAAATATTTCCTGTAATAAGCGATCTTCCCAAGAACTATCTTCTCTATCTGGCGCACCCGTTCGCGCGTTATCCGAAGCTGCTCTTTAAGCTCCTCAAGGGTTGCGGCATTTGTCCCTGGCTTGACCACAATCCTGGACAATAGTATTGTCTTCTCTCTATGGTCAAAGGAAAGCGCCGGACAATCAAGCATTCCCTGCACATCCCAGGTATTAGCTGCAGCCTGCTCTCGCATGACAACCTTGTATTGTGTCCGAATGCGAGGCTTCTTTGCGGGCTTTATTAATTCGACAACCGGTTCCTTGACGGTACGCTTCTGTGCAGCCTTTTCTTGCTGAGGAGCTTTTTTCAAGGCAGATTCTATAATCTTAAGCATAGTGGCAAGATATGGCCCTAAGATTTCGAGAGTTATCATGTCGTTGTAGAATTTTCTATTCAGGGCATCATACAAACCGCGGTCATCATTTTCATCAGGCAGCTTATAATTTTTATCCAAACCGAGCGCTGCTAAGGCGCCATGAAGCCTTGAATTCCATTCTTCATGCTCTGCTGCGATAATCTCTAACATCTTCTTTCTTCTCTTTATACTATCCGTAGCCAAGATGTGCCTGACATAATCTATCCTTTGGTATAGCTTATCCAGTTGCCTGTACACCTTTGAATCATGCGTTATCTCGCCTGTGCCGCCGCAGGCCGGAGAGGATGCTTGGTGTGAAGAAAAGACGGGTATCCTTAGGCTTATCTTTCTTAAATTCGTATTGATATCAAAGATGGTGATGACGAATTCATTGCCTGTCTTGACGTTGTAGACGATTAAATTAAACTCCGAGATACTTCCGAATACCTTCAAGCGATAATCCCCTTTTGCCTGCTGGAACTTCTCGGCTTCAGCGCGCAAAGCGGATTCTTTCCACTTGCCGTCTCTATTCAAAAACTTATTATCTTTCTTCATCCACTCTGTCTGCAAATGAGACATAATACCGGAAGAACAGGATACAATGAATTCGGCTGCTGGAGCGCTTTTCTCTTCTGCGCCTCCTAAAACGACATGAGCTACCTCAAGCATGATCTCTGCTTCAGGCGCATCAGGATCAAACCCGCGAAGATGAATATTCTGGCCTTCTCCTATTTCATGTGTTTCCTGTTTAATACTTCTTTGTTTTATGGCAGCTTCCTGCGCTTTTTCCCCAAGGAAAGAACAGAGCATTTTTAATATTTCCGTGCCTTGGGATTCCGAGGATCTCTTCCTTTCTTTTAGCAGAACCTCAAGATCTCCCTGGCGTTTTATCAGGAACTTGAATTTACCTTCAGCAGTCAAGAGATCAATGGCTTCTTTAACCTTCCAGGCATATTCCCAAGACAGGTCGCCCTCTGCGACTTTATCCGTCAGCCAGATAAGGATATATTTTGCTGCTGTGGCAGTGAGTTTACGAGCCGCCGGAGAGCTGCCGGAGGAAATCAAGTGGATACCTGTCGGCACAGGAAGCATCTTTTCTCTAAGCACAGCCAAGACTTTAGCCGGCACTATGCGGCGCATCTGCTTAGCGTAGCGTTCCGAGAGGGTCTCTACGTCCTGGATCTCATGATTAGCTGCGAGCTTCGATAGCTCCCCTTCAAGAATAAAGTTAGCCTTGAGATAGGCCTCTTCATATTCCGTAAGCTCTGCTGGTCCGGAAAGTAAAGTCTTAAGCCGAAACCAGGTTGCAACAGACATATTTATCTCCGGAGACGTGGGGTCAGCAAGAACTGAATTCAGGCAACGGTATTGGTTCGTATCAATATGCTCCAGCATAGAGAAATGCGTTATACCGCGTAAGATGATGATAATAGAGCCGGGCATATCAGCCGCTAATTGCCCTATTTGCCCGCGCACCCCTTCATCGCGCAGCTTAACCATATTGGCTCCCGGCTCAATGTTTTCTTTCAGCAACTTAAGATAGGATTTCCTGTTACCGAAGTTCCAATCAAGCCACGCTTCATGAGATCTAACCGACCATTCCAATGTTGAAACAAAGGTATCGAATGATAGTAGCTCGGAAACAGCGTGAATGTTCCTGTGACGGTGAAGCATTTCCTGTAATCCATACATATAACCCATTACCACATCCAGTTTTTCAGGGTTCCCCACTTTAAAATCACCTAAGAGATTTCTTTTGCTAAACTTATCGAGGATGCCTTCACACAACTGGCCATAGATTACCTTTAATTCCTCACGCTTACCGGAGTCTAACCAGCTTTTTACTTTATCGTAGCCCTCCATAAGAGGTAAGCCATAAACACCCAGCCCATTTTCGACAATGACCGTTACAGGCCGTTCCTGAACATTTGCTATTTCTACAATACGCTCAAATGCAGGAGAAAGACAAGCAAATGAATTGCGATAAGCATGAAAATCAAATATCCCTATAATATCCGTTAGCTTCCGTGTCGGCGAAGCAGGGTTTGTGAAGAATTTTTCTATAGCAGCAGGCAGAATCTTTAAGATCTCTGCCCGGCTATGGACGGATGAGTTTGTAGGAGATGAACCTTTTTCCGACTTTTCTGCAAAGATATTCCAATCCTGCATATCTTTCTTCAACATCCTTGCTACCTGCATAATCTCATGGGGTAATTCCATAGAATCTACCAAACTAAGGTTATAGCCGTTTTCATATCCATACTTACTAGCCTCGGCACATCTTATTATCCGTATAGATTTCTGGCCTTCAGGAAAGGCATCAATAATATATTCGTCTTCAGTGACCACCCAGAATAGTATGAATTGCTGTCCAGCTATCTTAATGATTTTAAAGAAGATATTTGATTGCTTTGGCTGCCTGTCCAAGCGCCTTTTTACTTCAAAAGCATGGGCCTCGCAGCAGGTATTTAAATGCGCGTCGCACAATTCCGCTTTATGCGCCCTGATAAAATATACCGCCTTCTGCGCTATATCCTCGTATAATCCTTGAGCCGGAGAGCTACCGTATTGTTCATAATTGACCCGTAAATTAGGGATATTATTGAACCTCTCTTTATCTATCCCGGAAATGATGCGTTGCCTGAACCAATCCAGAAGCGGAGACTTAACATGGGCCAAGGGTTCTTTTTGCCCTTGTATGAATAGAAGCAGAACTTCCTGCGGCAAGGCCTCGCCAAAATCCTTGAAATCTTCCTGAAGGTAGCCGCGTACAAAAGCAGAAATTGCCTGCGGCACCTTATAACCCAAAATCTTGGGGATGGCATAGCGCAAGTCACAAATCATCTCAGCCAAGAATTGATCCCTGGTTAATCCGTCAAACTCAATGTTCTTTGAGGACCCCAGGTCAAAGATTACCGGCGGCATATCCAGGAACTGGTCTGCATTAAACCAGGAGTGCGTAAAGCCGGCATTATGCATCAGGCGCAACAAGCGCCCTCCTGTGCAAATAGCCGAAATAAATTCCTCTTTCGGAAGGAGATCGCATAAACCAAGGCTACGCCATTCCTGCAGGCTGTTACAGCCATATAACGTAAAGCCCAAAACCTCACGCTGGCCTTCATAGTAGGCCTCCCCTGGAAAATCATAGTAGAACCCGGGGAAAAATCCTATCCCAAGCGGATAGCGTACCGATACGCGGTGTTGACAGAAATACTTTGAATGCCAGATATCGCAAGAAATAATAAAATCGCGGATGGATTCACTTAACAGGCAGCCACCTTGCGGAGAAGTATGGTCTGGGATAATGCTTATCAACCCTTGAGCGTCTTTAGCAAATTTATAGTCTGTCCAACCGCTGCCCATATGCGGCAGCAAGGGCTTGCGCGTATCAAAAACAACTCCTTTAGCATAGAATTTAGTGATTGTAAAATCTTTATCATTCCGGGAAACGGAGATCGGGTATTTAAGCTCTGTCCATGTCGTGCGTAGGTTCTTAACACTGGGCTGATTGGTAGAAATCAAATTCAGCAAGGACGCGTAATCTTCCGCATCAATAAACGGAAGTATATCCTTTTTAATAAATAGTTCTAAAGGCCTCTCACCGGAAGATACGGAAATATGTTCTGTCGCCTCATTGATAAATTTCCAGCAGGAGCCAGCCTGTTCAAGGTCTATCCCCACGCCTGAATACCGGCCCACAGGATCCAATAATGCCTCTGACGGATGGGTATTCAAATATGAGCAAGTTGCGGTTTTGATAAAGATGCACGTTGGGAATTGTTTTTCTCCTGAGGGGAGTTCTTCAAGCAATACCATAAAAGGCAAGGAGCGGACATCCAATAAACTATTGGCGAAGACGATAAAACGGCTGCCGGGCCTCATGGCCGCCAATTTCTTGGTAATACCATCCTTTAGCTGGCTGCAAGAGCTGTCGTCAAAATAAAAGATCACGTCATAAGCCGAAAAATCCTCTTCCCTGAAATCGCCTGAGAGCTGAGTTGGACGGCCATTGAGCAGGCTGACTTTACAGGTGGAAACCTTGTTAAGAAGCATCTTCTCTGCCACATCTCCTACCTTTGACAGTTGCTTATCTACCTCAAATCCCCTTGCCTCGGAGCCAAAAGCATAAGATGCCACCAAAAGCGCCCGCCTGTCATCAATGCCGATTTTCAGGAATTTGTCTCCGGGCCTAAGCTTTGCTACTGCAAGCGCTTCACTAATATTTTTAATACGTGGAGGCATAAATACACCTTCAGTTGCAGAACCTATGGGCTTATCGTTTTCCGGAGGGAAACCCCTGATTAGTCTTCCTTGATAAATCTTTTCATAGATACGCGCGATTTCTTTTACCATCGCCTTTCTATAATCAACAAGCTGCCAAAATAACAGCTTTTTCTTGTCTAAAACAGCAGGAGAGCTACTCTTGGTTGAAGTAAGTTTTCGGGAGGCGATGTTGATTTTAACAAGGCATTCTCTAGCGGCATCAGCGATAAGAATATTGCCTTGATAACCAATAATAACGGCTGGTTTAAAGACTTTTCCTTTTGCAATCTCTTTATAAGTGCCGTCTTTAGGGTTAACTTTGAGCAGGCGTTCCTTAACAGTATCAGCGATAAAGATATTGCCGCGGTATAGGGTCATAATACTTCCAAGTGATATGCTTCCTTGCGCAATCTCTTTATAAGTATTGCCCCTGAGGCCAATCTCAATGATGCACCCTTTGACAGCATCACCAATATAAATATTGCCACCGCATCCAACAATCGTGTCAGAATAGGGGATCTTTCCTTTTGCAATCTCTTTATAGTAGCCGTTCTTAAGGTTTATTTTTATAAGTGATTTTTCACTGCTTATGGCATAGATACTGCCCAGGTACCCAATCATCCTTCTTATAGTCGGCATTCCTGCTGCTATTTCTTTGCAAGTGCCGCTTTTGGGATTGATTTTGAAAAAATACACTTTACCGTTATCGACAACATAGATGGCGCCCTGATATAAAATCATGACGGTTGGATCAACAAAAATTCCTTGGAGTATAGTTTTACAAGCGCCATCTTTAGGGTTAATTTTGACAAGCGATTTATTGCCGTCAATTGCATAGAGACTGCCATTATAGGTAATTATGTTGGCAAGAATAGGCATCCTTATCTTTGTGATATCCTCATAGCTGCCATTCTTTGGATTAATTTTTATCAGGGTTTTACCAGTGCCATCAAAAACATAGATACCGCCCCTACAGCCAGCCATTGTTCTTGGATTACAGGTACTACCTTTGGCCAGTGCTTTATGTTTCCGGTAAGGCTTGGTTTTTTCTGCCTCGGCTATAATCGTTTTGACAAATGAAATTAAAACATCAACGGTTTCTTTCTTGCCGTCAGCCGAAGATGATATTTCATCTTTTTTCTTCAGTTCTTCCTGGAAGAGAGAAATAAATCTTTTTAAGCTATCTTCTTCTTTCTCCACAACGGCATCCTTACCGCCTAACTCTTTCAAATATGCCTTAAATCCCGCTTTAAGGATAGACAATATATCTTTTGCAGCAAATTTATTCTTAAGTGACCAGTAGGTAATGACAACAACATATTCGCAAAGGTGTTGGCCTGTTTCAAAACTAAGCAAGGCATTGAGTTTTATCTTTTCTACATGGGCAAAGTCAGCTAAACCACGCAGCCTTATATTTGACTTACTAACCTTTTTTCTAAGCTTCTCTATACCGCCTATAGGAACCGTGCTCCAGAACCACTGCCTGCGTGAACGTTTCTCATGCGTAAGCGGCGAGAGTGATTTATGGATATATCCTAACTTTAAAAGTTTGGCAAGCTGGGTCATGGTGTTGACAGCGCATCTTTTCATATCCTTGACGGTCTTGATATCTTCGGGATAGATGAAGTATTCCGGCTTGGCGATATAGGCGATATATTCATGGGACGCCTTTACAGCGGCAGGCGCGCCGGTAAGTTTTCTTTTATCGGTAAAAATATAGGAATCGTCTCCGTTGCTTAGCAGAACGGGAACATCTGCTCTCCTGCTTCTTAATTCCTGCATTATCCCTGCTTCACGCTCTAATACCAGAAGCCCTTCACCTTTTTTCCTGAATTTCCTTGCTAGATACGCGTGGCTATTCAGCTTTGTAATGGCCGTGCGGAACGCCCAGTCATCAATCTTGTAACCGGCAAGCGGATTAAGGGCCGCCGGCGAGCTGCCGCGGCTGTCTTTGCCGTTAACCTGACCGGCAGGGCTGCTGCCGATGCTCACTCCCGCCTCCAGATTGCCAGTAAGATGGCGCCTGCCACTATTCTCTTCAGAATTAGCGATGGAAGATGAAACTTCCCTTATTACCACACATTTGCCGCAGGTTATATCATGACCGTTAAATCTATTAACGACATCTAAATCCAGAGGGCTGCTGTCCGAAAGAATTCTTCCATAATACTGAATGATATCCGGATTATTCGTGCCTAAACCGGGCGCAAGCCCTCTTAAGGGAACGAGAATCATTCCAGCGCCAAGGAGCCTGGCAATTTCTTCTTCATAATCCAGGACCTTTTCTACAAAGTCCTCCGGAGATAAATCTGCGGTAATTTCCGTGCGCGGGCTTAACCCCCTGTCAATAAGCACCTTTTTACCGCCTACGCTGTTAGGCATCAGCAGCGTACCGCCTAAAAGCCCTCCTGTATCTTCGTCGCTGAAGATGAGCGCTATTGCATCAGGGTTATCGCGGATGATATTCTGCGTGCGCGTCCAGCACTCATCAGAACAGTAACCTATAAATTCCGCAATCCAACCACGACAAGCCTGTATACGGATATTCCTTTTTAGCCCGCCTCCTGCCCCACCCAAACACTGCCTCTCTTCTTTAAATATCTTGACCCCTATATATTTCATTAATTCCGCCCTGGCAGCCTGCTCCACATTATCAAAAAGATGGGGTTTGATAAAGCTATCCACGAACTCTACTATTTTACTAATCCTTCCATAAGAAACAGGATTGTTGGCATTCTCCTTAAAATAGCTTCGCCAAGAAGGATTTTCTTTTAAAGCTGCGCTAAACAATAAAATGGCTATGCGAGGGGAGATATTTCTTACTGTGCCTATGGTCTTAAGCTGGATTCCTGTAAGCTGGAATAATGGTGCTACCGAAGAACCGCAGAAGAGGGATAATTTATCTTTAATGGCTTTTAGCACCTCTAGCCTTTTCCCTATTGCCTCGGAGGCCAGGAAGGACAAGTCTCTTCCGCTGCTGTCTTTTCCTTTATTAAGCTTATCCTGAAGAGACGATACCTCTTCATCTATAAGCCTGATAATCTCTGCGGTGGTTTTTTCATACGGTTTCTCCGGATTAAGCCCCAGTTCAGACAATGCCGTATTTAATAAAGCAAGCATGTTGCGATAATACGCCTCGGCTTGCCCAGTAAACTCTTGCGCTCTCCTTCTTGCTACTGCGATAACTTTTGGCTGCGGCATGCCGGCCGGCAAGGATTTAATCTCTCCCTTCTTATAGGCATCTAAGTATTGCCTGTATATTTCCTCAAGCTTCAAATCGCTTCTGAAAAATTGACTTATTTTAAAACGGGTTATAGCTTCTAATAACGCAAGTGTCATCCTATCGGCTAAATTGACATTGTGCGGCAATAGATCCTGGAAAATATACGGATAAATGTTGTTGTATAATGCAGTAAAAGTAGCTACGCCTCCCCGCTTAAAAATTTCTTCTAAGACGGTATCTATCCCTATGGAGGAAATTAAAAAGCGTAATAAGGGTAGAATGCGCTGATTTTCTCCAAGTGAAATAAAAATTCCCTGCAGATTGTTAACTCTGTCGTTTTCTAAAGCATAAGTTATCAGATGAGCGGAGAGGTCAAAACGTTCTTTCAACGGGAATTCCCTGTTATTTAGCATATGAATAATTTTTGAGGCCTTCTTGGAAAATTGTATCCTTTCTGCTGCCTCAACTGCGATATCCCCTGCTAATTCATGGTAGCCCGCATCATAGCATTTATTAATCCACCCCACCACATCAACTGCGCTTATGCCTGGGAGCTTGTTTTTCACTGCCTCAACTGCGATCTTCCCTGCTGTGCTAGTCCGGCCGCTATCAAAACACTTGTTAATGTTCCCTACGATATCAGCTACGCTTATGCCTGGGAGGTTGTTTTTCACTGCCTCAACTGCAGAGCATTCCTTAATCCACCCCATCACATCAGCTGCGCTTATGCCTGGGAGGTTGTTTTTCACTGCCTCAACTGCGATATCCCCTGCTAATTCATGGTAGCCCGCATCATAGCATTTATTAATCCACCCCATCACATCAGCTGCGCTTATGCCTGGGAGGTTGTTTTTCACTGCCTCAACTGCGATATCCCCTGCTAATTCAGGCTGGCGCCTATCATCAAAGCACTCTTTAATGCTTCTTATCACATCATCTATACTTATGCCTGGGAGGTTGTTTTTCACTGCCTCAACTGCGATCTTCCCTGCTGAGCTAGGAGAACCCATATAAAAGCATTCCTTAATCCACCCCATCACATCAGCTGCGCTTATGCCTGGGAGGTTGTTTTTCACTGCCTCAACTGCGATATCCCCTGCTAAACTACAATAATGCGTATCAAGGCACTCTTTAATGCTTCTTATCACATCATCTATACTTATGCCTGGAAGCTTATTTTTCACTGCCTCAACTGCGATCTTCCCTGCTAATTCAGGCCGACCACCATCACAACACTTCTTAATGCTTCTTACGACATCATCTATACTTATACCGTGGAGTTTGTTTTTCACTGCCTCAGCTGTAATCTTCCCTACTAGGCTAGGAAAACCCATATAAAAGCATTCCTTAATAATTCTTATGGCAGTGTATAAAATTAATATATCGTAGCCTAATTGCTGGCTATCTTGTAAATTTGGCAGTGAAATTTCGCGGATTAAATTTGGTAGTATTCCCGAATGTTTGGAGCTGATGTTTTGCCTATCCGCCCCGCCGCCCGCGCCCGCGCCGCATACCTTATCTTGCGCCGGCGAACTGCCGCACGCATTTAATACATCCTGGGGAGTGTTAGGATTTTTGGCAATGAACTGTCTTGTCTGTTTCCACAGCGGCCCTTGAAGCTCGCTACGAAAACCTATCCATAATTCCCTAAGGATCTGCGCAGGCGTTTTCCGGTTCAGGGCTATCGCGGTAATGATAAACCAATCTCCTTTTTGCTTTTCCGACTCCAATATCTTTCGAATGACCTTCTCTTCGCTTGATGACAGGGCCACTGCCAACCTTATGGCCGCATCTTTATCAGCCGCGTAACGGGCCTGAATGCGCCTATCCAGCCCGTCTATTCCTGTTTTGATTCTCTTATATTTTCCATTCCAGGCCCTGCCTTTTCTTTCTGTTAAATAAACAAAAATACGCCTGTTAAATCTTTGTAAAATTCTGGTAACGGCTTGAGTATGCCTGCCATATTCATTAATCAATTCCTTCTGATTCCAACCCAATCTTTTTGCTATGGCTTGCTGGACCCCTCCCAACCGGTCATCTTCCTGGCCCCGGTAATGGTGCAGTTCGTTCCTCACCAATAATAGGAAACTTAGGGCTTCTCTTAGTATGCCGGCCTCTTGGACGTTTAGCAATATCTTTCCGTACGGCAAATACAAATCTTCTTCTATCTTGAAGTATAACGGCGGTTCGTACCCGAAAGACCTCAGGCGGTGGTTTATGCAAGTCATATTCCTCAAGGTGCCATTGCCATATTTCAAGTTCAATTCCGAATCTTTCACTTCTACTATCGGAAATGATTCTCCGATCAATAACTCTTTAAGCATCAGGCTCTGATCTCTAACGATCTTTTTTCTTTGCTGTTCAGACATAATCTCAGGGATAACTTCTTTATTACCCCAGATGAATGTAAGTTGCGATAAAAGATACATTAATTTACCGCTTATCTTCCGCTGCTCAATGGCCTCCGCAATATATTTCCAGGGGTGAAAAACCATCTTATTTTTGTGGTAACCCGCTAAAATTAAAGAACCTTTGATTTGATTGATCAATATTGCTTCCTGTTCAGTACTGATCCTGTCCTGATTGCAGAACATAATGAAATCTGTATCTGAATAAAGGACCATTTGCTTTCTAGCTACGCTGCCGTAACCTAAAAGCGCAATGTCTTGAGAATAAGACGGAGAAACATACCTATCCATAATACTTCTTACGGTAAATTCAAATAGATCAGTGGTTGCCTCGGCAATACGCAGGCCATTAAGTCTCGACGCTGATTGTGCCCGTATCTTATTAATCTGCTTCTTTCTTTCTGCAATATCGACTTTTAATTTTCTGATAAAGGCCATATCGATATTCTGGCAACCCGCCGGAGAGCTGGCGCGCTTATCTATACTGGCCTGTGCTTTTATATCCTGAACGAGTTTCCTTCCTTCCAATAGTAGCTCCATCAATTCAAAACATGACGCCATTGCCTTTTGCGTATCGGAAGGGAATATTACGCCTCCTGCGTCCAGTAAGCTATTTTCCAATAGGGTATATTTCTCATTTGCAGGGGGGATAAGATACTGCCGGTAATTATCAGGACTAATGCCGGTAAGAATACCCGGATTACGGGTCAGGATAGTGATTATTTCTTTTCTTTTTGCTTGCGCATTCCCAATGTGGCCGTTCAACCTCATAACCCTATCCCACCAGCCCTCTGTGGCATAGACGGTATTATCACCTTCATTCTGAAAGACCGCGGCATTGGCTTGAAGATAATTCGGGCTCCTCGCAAGCCATCTTAGGTTCTCTTCATCGGCATTATCCTGTGGATTACTTATTTTAATCAATTCACCTTTAATACAACTTATAGAGAATTTATCAGCTGCATCTGCGGAAATGCTCAATAATCTGGATTGAGTCTCTTTTGGCTCGGTAAGTAAAGGGTGAAGTTTTGGCCGGGCGCTACCTGGTTCGTATTCAGAAATGAGACTGCGCAACCCAACACCTGTGATTTTCTTCTGGCTGATCTGGGTAGCGATGTGGATTATGATGGGCTTACGCTTATTAGAATCCTTCGGCGGCGCCTGCGGATGCTGGGTCAGGCTCTCTTTTATCCTGGCCTTCAATACTTCGATCTTTCCTAGGGATAAGCTACCTTGCCTTAACACATTGAAATCATGTTGGCTTACCTTTACGACGGCATCCTTGAAATCCTCATATCGCTCTTGGAGTTTACGCCCCAATACTGCGGGAGAACTAACGACGGCTGCCGGGCCGATTTCATCCGGCCTTATTTTTGAAAGCGGCCGGAAGCCTTCCGACTCAAACCTATCCTGGCCTTCCTGCATTTCAAACGATGTCTTTACATCCCAGAGCAACTTGCCACGAGTAAACTCCTGTCTTCCGCGCTTAGCCCAAAGCTCCCTCTTTAAGCTTTCGCTTTCCACCGGGAAACCTGCGCCATCTATTATCTTTAGGGCTTCCAGGAAAGGCAGGCACGGTTTTCCAATAGTTCCTATCTCTACCATTTCTATCGGCAGGTGGGCAAAATAAGCGATGATATCTTCTTCATTCATATATTCCAGCAGGTCAGTTAATTCTCGGCATATCTCTATAATGCCTCTGACCAGATGGACATTATATAAACTTTCTATGATCTTTTCGGCCTGGTAAATGGAAAATTCTGGCTTCAGTATCCCTTGATATTCTTTTATTTCAACACAGGTGGCCCAGAAGGTTTGGCCGAGCATAACGTCTTTCCACCAGTCAATCTCTGCGCCGCGCCGGCGATACCTTGAAGTTAAATACTTTGGATTAAAAGGAATAAAACCCTGCCAGCCTTTATAATCACAGAGAAAGCCGGCAACGACCGATTCTCCGCTATCCAATCTCTTTGTGGCGATATCCATGATGAATACCTTCCATAATCTCGTCTCCCGCTCCCGGGCGGCTTTTTCTAATTCTTTGATGGCCTGGCGATGCTCTAATGCCAATTCCCTGGTGACACTAAAAATCGGCCTGTCGTTAATGCCGAAGCCGGCTAAATATGCGGTAACTTTTTCTCCCTGAGGATGCTTTTTCAGGTAATCTCCTGCTGGCTCTGGAATCAACCCATGAGGAAGCAGGCTATAAATTTCCCTCCCCTGGTAAAAATAAGAAACTCTTATGCCGTGATACCAGGGGCCGTATATAACAACCTCACAGGGCAATGGTTCGCTGATTTGAGCGGCCTGCCTTAGATAAGAAAGAGCTCTGGTTACGGTAGGAAGGTATGGCGTAGGAAGGTATGGCGTAGGAAGCTGTTGCGTTGGCGCAGGTTTTTCTGTTTGTCTTAACTTATCCTGAGCCAACCGCATTACTTCTCTGCGCTGTATCTGGAAACTTTGTTTTTCGGTATCCGTAAGGGCCTGCCAAGCTTCTGGCGGAAAATAACACCCTCTTTTGGCTATTCGTTCTAAATTATCGCCTTTTATTGAAGACGCCCCTTGAGCGATCTTTTCTTTGTAACTATCAATAACCGCTTGAATTTGGGCGGCAGGAGAAAGCGGCACTTCATTTGCTTTTGCCTCAGGCGGCGCGACTGTTGAATTATTCTCCGTCTCTAATAATACCTGAAGGCGTTCTTCCTTCTGCGCCTGTGGCTGTAAAGTTGTTTGCTTAACCAGCTCAATAATTTTATTTAGCTCAATCCGGATTCCGTCTTCATTATAAATATTACCTGTCTCTTCATCTAAATAATAAGAGCCGCGGATAAGCCGGTCCTCTACAAATGCCTGCCCTATCAATAAGTCCACTCTGTGTTCAAATAAGTGCCGCTTTTCTTTTTCAGATAAACTGGTCTTGCGATAACATAGCTTCTCGCCTTCAAGCTGGATATCTTCTTCCAGGCGCTCGGCAATATCTTCGCTGAAGAACTTAGGTTTAAGTTTTAACCTAAAAATCTTCGAATATTCTCTTAACATAGTTATAACGTCTTCTTTTTCTTCCGCTTTTACAAAGGTTCTTGCGGGGCACAGCTCCTGTGTAATGGAAACTTTACGCTTGAAAGAGGAGGTGCTTAGATAAATTTCCGGTAGCCGGCAGTATAACCTGGCAGTGAATTTCCCGGGGCAGGAGAGATCTTCTGAAATAACCAAAAGATGCTGTTTGTCTGACAACCCAGACAACATCTCTGCAGAAGGAAGCGGGTATTTATAGGAGGAATAGACAATGAGGCCATCTAGGTCAGCAAGCAGTGTTCCAGTCCGCTCTTTCTTAGCCTTAGCCAATATCTCCTGCCATTTTTTACTGTCAATGCATAACTGCCTGGCTTGCTGCTTAAGCTCAGGTATATTCGGCAAGATTTTCCATACCGGAGGCCTTACTCCGGGATACACCGTATCCCACTGCGCTTGCGTAAAATCCTGCATGTGCTTTATTGTATTGAACCCAAATATCAGATTTTTCTCAAATGCTTCCCAATCCACCAGGACAAAGTCCAAGTCAGTAACTGCCCGCTCTTCTCTTATTGCAGCTAGAACCTCATCCCACGGGTCGTATGAACACTTGGTAGTTCCGGATTGGAATTTCTTCAGCTTTCTTTCCACCTCTCTATATCTGGCAAAATCCTCCTCCAAACATCCGGTAGCCGAGTCTTTAAAGAATACAAAGACATCCTTACGCACTTTTCCCCCGATATGAAAGCCGCTATCCTGGCAAAACGCGACCCTTAATGCCGGCAGATAGACCATATCTTCATAACTGCATCCTTTTACCGCTTCTATCTTTTCTATGATCTGCTGATTACCTATTTTCCTCTGCAGCGCTGTCGCTAGATCCTGTGGGGAGAGCATCGGCTTAAATCCGAATTTCTCCAACCCTTTATACATATAAGTATTCGCGGTAGAAAGTTCATATTCTATACCCGGCACTTTATCCCGCGCGATCTCTATTCCTCCGCGGATACCTTCATCCTCTATCATTCCCCACAGCATCTCCTTGGTAAAATCAAGTAATTGCTGATTGATGAGCATCTCTTGAATAGCCGCATTTGAAATATCAGCTTGCTGCGGCGTAACAGGTTGCCTTTCCCCGAAAAGCCTTCTGGCTCTTAGCTGTTTTATAACGGTATCTAACGAATCAGAAGATCCTTTCTGTCCGGAATGATCTGGTGTCCTGGCCGGGGACGAACCCTGCTTTACCGGAACTTTCTTTGATGCCAAAGTGGATATCTTTTGCTTCAGTTGAATTGAAAGCTGCTGGAACGCTCCACTCATATCTTCTGGAAGGATAAATTGCCTAGAAAGTATTTCTATACGCTGTGAAATATCCTGCAGAACTCTTAAGTCGTAGCTCTGCGCAGCTTTAAGCTTACTTGAACTTAACAATACCTGCCAGGCATCCTGCCAGACCGCAGAATATTCACCTTGTTCAGCAAGCGACAAACCATATTCCTCCATATTGGTGAATATATCCCTGACCCTTACCAGCAACGATATTTCTGTTTCAATATCCTGCATTTCCTGCGCTTCGCGCAATTGTCCTCTTAATGCTTGCGGCCTTGGCGCATGTTTCTTGTGGTGTGCCTCTCGCCTTATTTCAGCTGGTCGCTCTATTGCCTGCTCCGGATACGCAGGTTCCTCATCTGCAAATTCCTGCTTACTACTTTGTCTTGTTATATACTCCAACCTCCGGTATATCCTCTGCCGAAGAACCGCTAACCATTCTTTTAATTTCTCTCCTTCTCTATAACCGACTTTATTCCATTGGCCCGCAATAGCCCCCTGCCAATTCTTTTCTGTAAGCCGGTCATATAATACCTGTAAACCGTCTTCACCCGTAGGATGGACGTACAAAAGATCACTCGCTTCTCTTGCTAATCCTCTAATATGCTCCTCAAGCGCTTGCCTGGCTAAGATAGCTTCTTCATTTTTGGTTTTTGCCTGGTCCAACGCATCTTTCCTGTCCTCCAGCGCCTTAGTCCAATACTGTTTTAACTTACCTGTTAATTCCTGCGAAGCTTTTGAACGATCATCCAAAGACCCTATTTTATCCTGCGTCTGTTTGTTGAGCCCGCCAAATTGCGCAACGGCACTTAAATTGGACAGGGCTACAAGATTTTCTCCTATATATAATAATACCTGCAGCCGCTTATTTTGTTTCTCAATGCTTACCGCCCGCTCCTTCAGATACCGTTCCAGTTTTCTTTGCCGTTCCCTTAAAGGTTCATCATCAGCATATTCAATAAGCTCAACAGGTACCTTCAATTCTGCGCGCGCCTGGGCGATTCTTTCGGATAATTGGGATAGAACTGAAGTAACCTGGCTGCATGCTTCTTTGGCCGGCAGCTGCCTTTCTTCTCCGCTAAAAGGATCCAAGCACCAATAGACCCTTTGGGAATAACCTCCCCATTTAAGATCCTCCAATAACTCTTCTATCCTTGCTTCAAAATCAAAGAGGACTTTCTGGCAAGTGACGATATCTAATCTCCGCTGATTCAGGAAACCCAGATGCGCTGCTATAGCCTGAACCGCTTTTTGTTTAAACCCTTTCCCTAACTCCAGGATATCTTTCTGCCCCTTCTGTTTAAACTGCGCAAGCCTTCCATCCCCTTCCTTGATGCTGATAAAGAACCTTCTTAAAGCTTTCCCGAAAATAATCAGATCTTGCGTTTGCTGCAAGAGAAGCGGACCGAATTTCTTTGCCTCGGCTTCAGTCAGGCCTCCTTCTGGAATGCCTGCCTCGCTTACTTCCGCTGTTAAATCTTCCAGTTCCACGCCATTCTCGCCTTTGACGCCGATCTCCTGAAGCATGCCTTGAAGCCGCTTTAATTCCTCTTCCTGCGCCAGGACAAAAGGATCTACCTCTTGAGGGGCTTTTTGCTCTATCGCTTCAACTTGCTTTCCCGCTATCTCTGTGCGTTGCTGTACAGCTTCATTTGCCAATTTGAGCGTCGCCGATACTTCATTGAGCCCGGCAGCATCAGAAAGGATATTTCCGGCTGATTCAATTGCCTGCCCTGCCTTAGCGAGGTCACCTGTCGTAATTGCGGTTCTTGCTTCATTAAGAAATACATCAGCTTGCCCCTGTTTCTCCTCCGCTGCTTTTTCCTCGGCTGCCACCCGCTGAGATTCTTCTAATCTGGCGACTTCTTTCTTCTCTTCCTCGTTTATCCGAACCCTCAGCTTCCTCGCCTGTTTTGTCCGGCCGCTATGCTCTTCTGCTTCCCTTACTTTTGCGCGCGCCGCATTGAAATCTTTCTGCTCCAAGAAAACTTCCGCCTCTTCTATGATCTGCCTGCGTTCCCTTATTATCTGTTGAGAAGCATCGATTATCTCTTGCAACTTTGTTACTGCATTTAACAACTGTGCCTTTTGCTCCTCTATCTTCTTACTAAGTTCGTCTTTGCCAAGATCAAAAGAAGCAGAAAGCAACTGCCCTATCCTTGCCTTTGCGCTTTCTACCGCTCCCAGGTCTCCTCTCTGTCCCTTTCTGACTGCGGCTTCTGCCCGTCCCGACAACTCCCTTATCCTGAGCAGGCATTCTACTGCCTGTTTTCTGGCAAGGAGAGTATAGGAATCCGGTATACTTGTTAATGCATATTCCACTAAGTTTAAGGCCTGCCTAAATTCTCCTGACTCTACCAATCCCTGAGTTTCCTCCATGGTCTTTCTTTCATATAGCACAGGTATGAATTCGTGGGGCGCAGTAAGAGCTTTCCTTATTCTCGCCAATTCAGGCAGGACCTTGTTGAAGATGGGATTATCCTGCTGATTCATCATCTGCGAGCTAAATGCGTTAGAGAACCGTTGCCCATCTACCAAAATATATGGCAGAACTGCTACTGCGCGGCCAGTCCTAAGATATTCGGCTAAGCACGCTGCTGCTTTAGGATTGAATACAGCCCCTTCTCCTGCCAATTCCCGATAAGGCTCTTCTTCAAAAATGGCTCGGTGCTCCCGGTCATAAAGCACTATGGGTATGGCGTCCTGCATTGTTCCGGCATCATTCCGCAGGCGCCATTCCTGATTTAAGTAAATATAGAGCAAGGGAGGAACCCCTTCGGAGCCGCTTCTGGCTTCTACCTTGTTATATGCTTGAGGATTGTTAATCACTAAGCGTATTAAATCCTCTGTGCTTAAGATCGGAGCAAATCCCAGATAAAGCATGGCCACCGGTTCATAAGGACCGACCAATTTCCTGCTTGCATCAATAATGCGTAAACAGCTTTGATTAAAGTTACCTCCCTTCCTGGCTAAAGCGAGGACATGTACCATCTGTCTTGCTGCAGCATGCCACATCAACCGCCTTATCTCTTGAGGATAATCTTTTAACTGATTGTTGCACCAGGCAGAAGCATCCGGTTCCGGAGGATGCACTGTCCAGGCATTAGAGGGATTGGTTGAGTTATCTTCATTGAGCCCGCGCCAGTCAGTCAGGATTTCTCCTGCTGCGGTCCAGACACATTCTGCATTTGTTGTATTTATTGCCTTGCATATCCCTTCTTCCAGCCAATCGCCGATAGCATAATTATCAATCAGCAAGTCATTCCAGGCACAATAAGCCAATACCTCTGTACAAAGGTCGCTATATTCCGGTTCAAGCAGGACGTTCAAGAAATATCCGTAGCCAATGCTCTTGGCCTTAGGATACCGAGCAAAAGGCAGATATTGACAAAAATAGGCATATCTCAAGGCATAATAGAATCTCCTGGAAACCGCATCTACATATATATCGCCTACCGGACAAGCAGCTTTCTCTTCTTTAGTATCCTCGTTTGCCTTATCTGCGCCTTGCCGGCCAATAAACAGATAATCAACGCCTCCTACGATAATACGGTTATCTTTATCCGTCCAATTTTTCTGTTCCCGCAGCATCTCTAATAATTCCGGCCATTTCTCCGCAGCATATCTATTGGCTTCCGAATCACTCACTGTGATCCCGGGAAGCGAGGAACTCATCAGATAAATATCCAATACCGCTACATCTGTTACCGGCCCTTTGAATATGGCTTCATCTTTCATGAATACCCTGATAACAGTATAGCCACTGACCGTAGTAAGCACATCCTTCCGGAATATCGGGCTTCCCTTCCCAGGAGTATCTTTTAATTTCTCCGCTATCTCCTTTCCCGAAAGCATAGGCGTGATACCGAGGGCTAAAAGCGCACGTAAGAACGGCAGGTGCGGATAGAAAATTGCGCCTGCTGCATAGATAATCGGCACTGAGCGGCCCTCGCCAGCCAAATAATCTTTGATTGTGTCTAATTTATTAATGATTTCTTCGTAGTCCAATGATTGCATACACTCATCTATTGTTTTGATTACAGATCGCACGGTATTTTCTTTTTGCTGGTCATTCGGCCCGGCTGTATCAACCGTATGTGCAATCTCCGGCTCTTGTCTTGTATCTGCTAGCTCCTCTGTGTCATAAAAAGCAAATATTGCACCCGCATAATAATCCATCATAAACCTGACAAAATAATTCGCATAATCTTCATTTTTCTTTAACTCATTGATATCATTCGTATCTATATCGCAGAGGTCTTTTTTAGTAAGATAGCCGGCCTTGATTGATTCCACTTTACGATAAAAGTCTTCTCTATTGGCCGGCCAGAAATAGGACATCCCGGCAGATAATTGTTTCTTGAATTTATCTATTTCCAGCTCATATAGGAGATTGAGCGCTGAACTATCAACCTTGCTCCACACATCATCAGGAAGCTGATATACCAGTTCTCCTAACTTTTTGAGGATTCCTATATAATATTTCCAGCGTGTCGTATTAACATCACTAGTTGCGTTTACTTCGCGACATATTTCTCTGTATTCATCCGCCATAGCTACCAATATCTTCCTTTGTTCTTTAGGCAGCCAATGCGGGACTATTGCGCGCGCCTTTGCCGCAATCTCTTCCGAAAGTCCTTTTAACCCCGGATCATTCAGCATTTCTCTAAGCCCTGCTTCCAGAATCTCCTGCGCTGCGTCAAAGTCGTTCTTTTGCAATACCCCGCTTACTTTAGTCTTTATCTCATTTAGCTTCTGCTCTTTTTCAGCTCTATTAGCTTCATTTTTCTTTGCTCTTATCCTGCTTAAAAGAAAAGTGATATCCTGATCCTGGAACCTTTTGCTAAAGTTTTGCGTTACTGTCTCTTCTGCTGCAGTAAGTTCTCCTGCGGCTATTTGTGCTTCGGCATAAGCAAGCACTGCTTTTTTCTTTCTTGCGGAAAAATCTGCCGAGACTCGCTCTCTCTGCTCCTTGGGCCACCTACCCCATGAAGCGGCTGTCTCATTCCTTATCAACTCCAGCGCCTGGGGATATTGTTGCGTATTAATTAATTCATCTACCTTGGCAAAAATACGTTCTACACGCTGCTTCTCTAATAAGCCATTTGCCGCTTCTGTAGCCTCCTGCTTTTGTCTTATATCCTCTTGTATCATTGCTTCTGCCTGATCCCTTGAGATAAAGACCTCCTCTATAAATCGCTCTTTATCCTTCCGACTAAAACCTACTCTTCTCAACTCCTCTGCCAAGCATAGAAGCCCGCTTGTATAAACCACAACCATGGGCACACCCGAAAGCACTGCCTGGCCGCTCAAAATTAACTGATGCGCGTCAGCCGGGTTTGTCAGAATCCTGCTGAACCGCTTTGCGCTCCCTTCATCAAAAGTAAAGAATATTAATTCTTTAGCCGGCTTACCGCTGATTGTAATAACATCCTCGGAAAAAGTAAGGGTATGCTTCATACCTTCCCTTACATATTGGACATTACTGCTTCGATGCTTGCTTGACGGTTCTATTTTAGAAATTACGCCATCAGCGACCTGCGCAGGGCTAAGATTGCTCATAAAATGATGCTGCATGGCAAAACTTATCTCTTCCCCTGTCTGCGGGACGCAATAAAGCAGTTTCCTCTGCCCGTCGGCATTAGCCATAACGTCCAGCAAACCTAATCCAATCGTTTCCAAGTCGCAGGATGAAATATCTATCTGGCATTCTTGCGCCGGAGAAAATTCCTGAGCCCCAGCCGGCGAAGATGCCTGCTTTGGATTTAAGATGCAGTCCATTGCCTGGTAATCAGCCGTATTTAACCCCGGTATAAAGACAAAATCGCCTGCTATCTGTTTTACGCTGTCCGTTAAGCAAATTTCTCCTACCATAACGCCCTCTTTAGCACTATCAGATATGCTCTTTAATAATCTTGCGAAGAAAATCCCCTGTCCGGGCATCGGGCGTTTCTTAAAAACCTCCAGCCAATCCCCGGCTGCTTTCAATGCTCTTTCAAAATCTGAAGAGAGGCTCATCTGCTGCCCTAATATCACATAGCCGCCTAAGAGGGGCATTGTTGCTTTGTCCCCAAGAGATACGCCCCACGCTCCTATTTCAAAGAATGACCTTTTTGCCATGGCAAGAGTTTTCTCAGACAAATCATAATCCTTTTCGGAAAACGCCGTGTGCGCTATCATTGTTTTCCAGAAAAGCTTAATAGTGAACCCGATAATCTCATCCAATCTAACCAGCCCTCTACTGATATCATCTGATAAATTGGGAAGACTGTTCATGAGCGATACGTTTTTACGCATTTCCTTTAAAAGCGCAATGCTATCGCCAAGCCAGCATTTCAATACTCTTTTAATGATAGCGTTTAAGAATCGTATCAAATAAATATCTTCTTCTTTCACGTCCTGGCGCGAATTCCATTTGATAAATAAACGCAGCCCCTCTGAAAATAAGCTGTGCGCCTTTTTAAAATCACCCTTCTCCGCAAAAACCAAGCTCAAGCGGCAATAAGCGAGTATAAGGTAATGAACCTGACTAAGCACGCCTTCGTTGGGCCCTTGTTCCGGTTGCGCGTCAATAATCTTTCTGGCTTCCTCTGCAAAGATAAGCGCTTCGTCGTATCTATTATAGCTTATCCTTGAATTCGCCCGGCGCATGAAAGATTCACAATTGGCAGCATCTGTTTGCTTCGACATAGCCTGACCTGTCTCTGCCTGGCTTACCGATGGAGATGAACCTCTTTCTGGATTTATACCAGTTTTCTCTCCTGTTTTCTGTTTATCCCTGCGGGAGAAAGCGGCGCCCAGCGCTGTCAAGAACAAACCTAACACGCATGCTTCTATAATTGTTAACCGCCGGTCGAAATTACTTTGTGGCTCTGCCAGAGTTTCTTCTTGGGATATTGATTTGGCCTGTTCCCCTATAGTTACCTTAACAGGCACAAGCTCGTTATTATCGGTAGTTATTCTTACGGCGGGCGCAGGGCTAATTTTTTGCGCCAGGCCTTGCTGGTTACGCACAACGCATGACGTAAACAGGCAAAGAAGCCCCGGCGTAAGAGCAATGAGTATATATTTAGCGGCGGGCGATGAGCCCTTGCCTGCTTTATGTTTTTTCTTTGTCTTAGCCTTTTCCGCTGCTTCCTTTTCTAACTGCGCCTTCTTTGCCTCCTCCAGGGCTTTAGACCTGCCTGAATCTACTTCAGCAAGACAGGCGACGGGGAAATTCTGGCGCGTCGTAGAACCCTCAAGCAATCCTTTCCAGGAAAAGTTAAAATCAACGTAGCTTCCCTGCTGCTTCTCGCCGATTTCTGCTAGTATCTTTTCTATTATGGATATCTCCTTAAGGTTTATCAGGGCGTAAACCAAGGCTTCCTTGATATAAACGCTGAACTCCTCCGGAGACAGCTTCCATTCCCCCCTGTGATTATCTATCTGGGCAACAAACCGTTTCGGGCCGTAATGGCCTTGTACGACTATCTTTCTATATTTCCTGCCGGCAGAAATAAGCTGGAGATCGTCAGTTACAACAGTTAGCTCGGATAATCCCCAGGTGGACTTAATCTTTGCTATAATCTCTTCTTTAACTGAATATTCTTTTTTCAAGCAGCTGAGTATCCTGTTTGTCAAGGCTGAATCAAATTCAACCAAGGAATCTAAGGGCTGAACATTCCAGCTATTGCCTTGAATGCTATACCTTAGAACAAACTGATCCGTCCCGACCGCACCTGATATTTCTGCTGCTGCTACTTGTCGCGAGCCTTTCTCGGCCATGAATCTTATATTTTCCTTGTCTATTACCGGCGCCTGGGTAGATACCGTAACCACGCGTTTCGGCGTTACGGCAGGGGCACTCGGAGTGACGTCTCCACTATTGCCCACCAATCCTTTATATAGCGGATCGTTGACCAAAAGTTGCAGGTAATCCTTATTCCCTACTGCTACATTATTCTTTACTATCTGCGCTTCAAAATCAGAGATCTCTGCGGGGTTGCCATTGGCATCCAGCGAAGGCATCTCCTTATTAAACAAAGGCTCATAATTCCTGCTTAACTCTTTCTCATTGATGCTTTCTATCGCTTCCTTGTTGAACGCTTTATCTTCAATCTGCAGTATCTGATAACCCTGACTGCTTAAGAATTCGTATATACTGCGCAGCCCATGCAGAACCTCGTGTATCTCGGCCTGCGATATTACAGGCACTACGACATCCCCATCTCCTTGCGTATATGTTTTATCAATTGCGACTACCAAATAATATCCCGGTTTAGTAAAATATTGGGCTTGCCTATCTATCTTAATAAAACTAACCGCGCTTAAAGGCGCTTTTATTCCCACCGCATTAACCTGGAATCCTTTTCCTCCGGTATTTATAGGCAGGATCTCCAAATTAAAGATAACAGACCCTGCTTTCTCTTCTTTATTCTTTAGGCTTAGATATATTTTCTTACCGGTAAGAATACTTACGGCCAATCCTAAATTATATAGCCGATGCTCATTGCGAATGAATTTTCCGTCTTGCGCGAGCTTATCCAATCTGGCCTGAATGTGCCCATTAGCTGAATCCTGGACCTGTCCGGGGATTATTTTTAATACCTTCTTTTGCTTGGCGGAGCTAATATAAGATAGGAGCCGATTTTCTAACCCGCCAAACACTTCCTTGCCCGGCTCGGCATCCAGCGGCGCGCTCTTAGCGCTGCATATTTTATCAGCAAGATGCCTGAGGCGGTCTGGCTGGTTAATGTCAAGTAAAGGACCTTGGCGCTTAGACTGTGGCTCGCTCTCTTCGGATTGAGTTTCTGATGGATCTTCCATAATAGGATCCGGGTGCAAGGTTAAAGATTGCCTGGGGTCAGACGGTTCGTTTAATAGCGCTACCGCTTCTGTATCCGTTATCCTTTCCATCTCGCGCCTATGAGTATCTTCATCTATCATATTTTCTGTAAACAATCGGTCTACGATTTCCCTCTCCTGCCTCAAGCCTGAAGAATGATCATAGGCGCTTTCATGAGCCCAGGCGCAATAAAGCCGCAATGGAACACCTTCCTTGGTCGGCCTTAAAATAAGGGCGGAGAATGTGGGTATGCCATCCACGCTACAGCCGTATGTCTGTTGAGCATTGACTTTTATCCTTCCGGTATCCGAAACAATCCGGAATTTGCATTGAACAGCGGACTCGCCTTTCCTGGTTATTGTCAACTTCGCAGGCAGGGCTAAGATTATATATAACCGGGGAGCTATCTTTATCATTCCTCCGCAATAACGCAAAATCTCATTCTTTGCCGCCAGGAGATAGTTAATATGCTTTTCTGTGTTTGTGGCGAGGACCTTCTTTCCGGCTTTGACGATATGGGCAACTGGCGTTTGCGTATCCATGCCTTCAATAGAAATATACTGCCCCTCCTGCATCGCCTGCCATAATGCCCGGCTCTCAAACTCGCCAAAAGTCCCGTCGCTGGAATAATCTGTTTGGCCAAATTCTGCTATTTTTATATCTATAAGTTCGCGGAGTTCATCTGATATCTGCATAAAGATATTCCCATGCTTTTCTTCCAAGCCAGACCAAAGCCGGGATATCGCCTTGGGGTCCTGACTGTATAACTTCTCCAAGCGAGCCCAATCAATATTCCCTGTATGCTCCTGTTGTATTATAAGTTGGAGCGCATATTTAAACGCGCTTTCCAGATTCGGCTTCTTTGCCGCTTTGTTCTTTCCCCGGCTTGTTTCTTTTTTAGCGGCCTTCGCTCCTTCTATAGGCCATGGTTCTTCTTCTCCGGTCAGCACCCTTATAATCCGTTTTATGATCAGGGAGTCCGGGGCAACTCTTGAGTGCGGATTTTGAATATATTCAAACGCTTTGACAATATGGCCCAAAGGATAGCCCGCGAAATTATCTCTCAATGCCTTTACCAATTCGGGTAGCTCGGAGAATCTCCCGTGAAAGCCAATCTGAAGCTCATGCATAAAGGTAAGGAATCTTTTTTCTTCTGTCTTTCCTTTTGTGGCGTCATATTCCTTGTTTAATTCCTCGGCTAACCCTTTAACTTCTTTTGAAGCTGCTTTCTGTAATCCGGCAATAACTTCAGGCGGCATAAATGCCCCTTGTAAGCGAGATAACCCTGTCTGTTCTGTTTCTTTATCCGGGCCCATATGCCTATGCCTTCTCAGGGGGCTGGATGCCTTACCTTGCTTGGCTATCGGAAGATAGACCATAAAATAAGTCGTATTAATGCCCTTGACAGTGCGGCAGACGACATTAATACTCCCTCCGTAAAGAGCTACGCAATGCCAGGCATTAGTAGTGCCGATACCTTTGCCTCCCTTCCTGGCGCTGACCCCTAAATCAAAGAGTTTCTTGCGTCCTGCCAGTACAATGGATGTCGGTTTCAGTAGATCCTCGGGAATGGGCTGGCCTTTATTGGAGACAATAGCAACAATCCTGTCTTTTGTGCGCCTTAAAATGACCCTGACATCAAAAATACCTTCATCCCTCTCAAAGCTATCCGCCCAACCAACTGCATTGTCAACAAAGTCTGCGAAGGCACTGACCAGGTTCCACTTATCGCTTCTGACAAGAAGATGCGCATAAGAACCAAAATCCTTGGTTATCCTTGCGCGCTTACCGCAGGCAGACTGGATAATACTGCCGATACGATGCCTTTCTTCTCCTATTAAACCGTTGACGAAATTCAGCCGGCTCTGTGAAATATCAATTGTCTCCTGAAGCGGTTTAAAAGCCCGTTTGAGCCGCCAGGTCAAGTCTTTATAATTCTTCAAGACATCTCTTTTTTGTTTGGCAAAACCGACTATACTTTCAAAAACCTCTATATGCCTCCTGGCTGTGCGCAGTTTAAGCCGCGGATCGGCTATGGCTGCTTGGGCAGCGCTATGGATATTAACAAATCTTTCCCTGAGCCGGTTTAACTCGTTAAGAAGCCTTTCCAGGTTGAAGTTGGGAGCTTTTTCCTGCAGCAGCTTTCTTTCTTTTATCTGGGAAAGCGTCAAGAACGTTATCGTCTTTCTGGAACGGTCTCTGCAATCAAGGATAAGCTCAAGGCCATGGTCAATACTCCTTAAAGCAACAGCCATGCGCTCTTTTTCCACTGCCACACTTGCCTTTTTCAGTGCCAGCCATTCCCTGAAATCCCTCTTTTCTTTAACTGCCGGCCTTCCTGCCTTATTCAGGATGACTGATTGCCCGATAATGATCTCTTCAGGTCCGACTTCATCAACCAAGTTGGCAATCGCGTATAAGGAGCGTCCTTCCTTTTCAACCAAACCAAGGGCAGATAAGGCCTGAACAGCGCCCTTGACTTCTTCCTGCGCAAGCCCGAATGAACGCGCCATGTATCGCACCGTGCCTGCCTGGCCATGGATGACTTTGCCCATAAACATTTTTGTTAGCAATTCAGTCGGGGTAAGCGGAGAACTGGCATATTGCCGATGCTCAAGTACGGAGCCTTCTTCAACATGCTTCAGATTATTTCTTGGGCCCGACAGGAAGACATCCATATAACCGTATCTGGTTTTAATAATACATTCTTTTGACGGCACTCCATAAGATATCCCTTGGCTGACAACAGAGATAATTTCTCCTATGCGCGCCCTTCCGGAACCGCTGAAATCAGTCGGCTCAGCCCATAGGACGGATAAGTCAAAACCATTTATCTGCGTCCGGGCAGCCAAGCACGGTAGGTAATAAAAAGCGCGTATGCAGCGGGAAATGTCCTTCATCGGCTGGTGCCAATCAATATACAGGTGCTGTTTAAGTTCGCGCGCCCGGGCAGTCGGATGGGTTGGGCCCTTCTGCGGATAGAAAATATCTTCCCCGCGAATAAATGCTTTAATAACGCGGTGCAGAAGTTCGGCGCTTACATAAGCAAGCCTTCTGGTCAAAGACAATGCTGTATCGCTTTCGGTTATGGATATACCGGTAACCTGTCCTGCTATATCGCCTCTGTCATACTCTTCTGAAACCTTGTGCACGGTAATGCCGGTTTCCCGCAAACCATGTAATATAGCGCCTATAACAGGCGCGGCGCCCCGTAGCCTTGGTAAAACAGAAGGATGCACGTTCAAGAAGACTCTCCGAGGCATCTCTATCATTTCGCTATCGAACTTGTAGGGCCAGACAGCTGAAACCATTATATCCGGCTTAAATCCACTCAGCCTATCTTTAAGATATGGCGTGTGCGCTACTACTTCTATTAAGGGAATATGCCTGGCGCTGGCAACCCTGATAATGTTCCCGCTCTTTAGCCCTGTAACCACACAGCGGATAGGATAAGATTCCCTGATAAGCCCTTCCAATACAGCCATCCCAATGTAACCGCCTTCTGAAAAGAGGACCAGCGAAGGTTTCTGCCCTGTAACGGCAGGAGAAGAGGCACTCATAAGGTACTCAAATAGCTGAGGGCTCTTGCGCGCCATCATCTGGGTCAAATCAGCATTTACATACTCATAGACCTTTGAAGCCCCTTGCGGAACGCATTCATTGAAATCCGGCTCTTTAGATAAAAGCCTGTAAGCGAAGTGAACAGCGATATCCCAGCATCGCGTCAGGCGGGCCGTCTCTTTCAAGGATATATCAAGATACCCAAAACCATAAAGGCTATTTTGCGAGGGATTCTGCAACTTCTTGCCCTGGTTACGGGCATATTCAATCTCTTCCCGAGGATATCCCGTAAGCCACTGAAAATATGCGAACCCATCCTGAGCTCTTTTTGGGTAATTCAAGATATAATTGCCGATAATAAGGTTTATCTTCCTGCGTAATATTTCTACGCTATCACTGCTATCAGTCAGGATATCCCAATCCTGCGCAGGGAAAAACCCGATCTCTTTTAAATACCTGGCTTCTTCTTTATGCATTCTTTCTATCAGGTCATACAAATTAACGACTTGCCCGCCTAAAAGCATGATGCCTAAAGAGCTGATTAGTTTATTCTCGAAGAGCTCCTTGGCGATATCCTCTCGCATAATATCATCGTCATGGGAGCTAAGGCAACCTGGTCTTAACCCCAGGAATACAAGCAGCACACCCGGCCTTAAAAGTATCTTTCTGGATCGCGGGCTAAGCTGGCGGTAAATCTCCCTGACAATAGGAGCGCGCTCCAGTAATATCGCTTCCTCTTCAGCACTTAGCATTGGAGGTATCCTTGCTGATATCGGGTCTTCATAACGCTCTCCTGTTACAAGCTCCTGTCTTTCTTCTAATATCCTTAACGCTTCTTTCTTCCTTAAAACTATGAATTCCGGCATGTATGTATCGGCAAATTCCTGCTGGACTCTGGCAAGCTCCTGTGGAGTAAAATATGCCTTCTTGATAGGCTGCCATTGCCTAAGATAATCGTCGTATTTTGCCACAAGGATGCGCCCTTCCCATTCTTTGCTGAATTGGCCTAATGCCGCGTCTACAACAACCTGCTCTTTGCCTTTAACAAGGGGATAGGAATGTTCGATCTCTCCTGCAATCACTGTTGATCCCTCTATTTTAACCTCGCTTGTTATCTCAAGGGTATTAAAGGCAGCGGAAAAACAATTAGAGAATATCTGGCACACGCCACTGTCAGGCGCCTTTCGTGCACGTAAACGGCTGTATTCCATAACATCATTATTGTATAAGGTCTTGCGCAGGTCTTTTTCCTTCAAACACGATAACATCCTGAATATCTCTACCTCATGCCCTAACAGGCATCTTCTTGTTTCTGCGGCTGTAACAGGCTTTGCCTTCAGCGGCTCAAAAAGAGATACCAAATAAATCACTGTCGCAAGAAATGCCTCTCTGTATTCCTGCTCGCAGTTATTCCTCCTGCTTTTTAACGCCGCCTCTAAGACAGGATGTAAAGGCAGGATATTCTGGAAGGAATGCAATGCTTGTTCTGTTTCCGGATTATCCGGTAAATTAGAGCTGTCAGAGTTTACAGCAGCCATCTGTATGCCTTTTAAGATATCTTGCGGTTTTACGGATTGGCGCCTTGTCTCTTGTTGTATCCATGAAGACAACTTGCCTGCTAAACGCATCTGTTTCACATTAAGCGGTTTTTGCCGCTGTGCCTGCTGCTTATTCTCTCTATTAATACCGTTATCAAAAATCGCCTGGATCTTCTGGTAAGGGTCAGAAGTGTTACTGCTATTCCCATCTGCAGGAGAAGAGGATGTTACACGCTTATAGCTTCCTTCCCTGACCACTAATTCTTCAAACTCTCCACCCAAGAGCGCTACGTCAACAATCGCCTCTAACGGTATCTCTACCCTTATAACCTCTCCGCCATCTTCTGCATGTTCCTTTGCGTATTCGATATGACGGGTAAAATAGGCAGGGTCTTTTAATTCTATATCGACCCCTTCAAAAAAGCCCTTCTGCTCCGAACCATGATATAGCCTAAACGCCCGGACATCGGGGAATTTATGCATTAAATACCAGGTGACCATCCTTTCGTATTCATGATGGCGTATCTGTATTGCATTTACTATTGTCCTTCTCTCTGTCTTCTTAAACTTCATGGCGTCAACCACGAAATATGGGCATTGCTGTAAGGCGGCTAAGCCAAGTTCGACTTTTTCTTCAAAGTTTAACTTTTCATCGATCCAATAACTGGATACATTAAATATACTGTAGCGCGTGCCCTTGACGGTTTTTTCAAGATCCAATTGCTTGCCCCTGAAAGGATCTATTCCTCCTTTTTTCTTTAGGGATTCTATTGCCTCCGATAATTCGGCCCTCCCGGTCTCTATGACTTCGAATAACCTCATCACTGAATTAAAAATATGCGGCTCCGTAACAAGCTGTAACATGAAATAATTCCAGCGATGGGTTTCTATATTGAGAATATCGTCGCTCCAGTCATACCCTATTAATTCATCATCCAATCTCTTGGCAAGATGCTTTATCATGCTTATGAATTCTCGCCATGAATCCCCGAATTCCGCATCCAGCATAGCAAGCTTTGTAGCCCTCTCCCGGAATTGTTTCCTGCCTTTAAGCAAAACCCTAAAATCCTCGCCAGCCGGTGAACTGCCTTTATCAAACTTTGTATTCTCGATTATGCCTGCGGTCCTCTGGCTGCCTCCCGAGCGCTCTTTATCCGATAGGGAAATAGTTATCAGGAACATATAACTGATGAACATCACATAGGCCAATTGCAAGCTAGGCGCATATTGCAATACAAAGTAGGTCAAAGGATGCGCAAAAAGGAAGATGGACCAGGCCTTAAGCGAATCCGCGTACACCCGCCCTTTCCATTCCGGGCTAAAAGGGGACAACTTTATCTTATGCCAATATGCCGAATCAAATAACCCCGTAAAGGTATGATACAGGAAGAAAAAGATAAAGGATGTCCAGATGAACTGGTCAAATGCTATCTTAACCAAAGGATACAACCCTGCTGCCGGAATATATGCCTTAAGCATGCTATACATGAAACGTAGCAGAACCGCTGTTACTGCAAAAATAGGTATCCGGTAAGAAAGACGGTACCATAAAGGAGACACCTCTCCCGCATGGTCAGAAGTGCCTTTTATGCGGGACAAAGACCAGGCAGTAAGCTCGGTAAAAATACCCATGATGACAACGGTGATCAAAACGCTGACGGAATACGGGTATTTCTCGTCAATAAAGACCCTGAAGGCCTCAAGGGCCTGTGATACCGTTGAGAGGCCGAATATACCTAAAGACAAACCTGCCAATCCGGCTGCTATAAGCACAATAGTCAAATAATATTTCTTCTGCCAATTCTTCTTAACCTGCTCTTTATAATCACGGGCTACTTCTTTGAAAGATTTCCCGCAGATGAATGACAGCGCCAACACCCCTACTATTGTTATGGCTGCTGTTACGCCTACGGCAACAGGTGCATTCAACAAGAAAGCGGCGATAGGAGAAGTTGACATATTCTGTAACCATGGCGCCAACAGGTTGACTCCCCAAATAGCAAATACACCGCTGCCTATAGCCAACAATTGTGTCCCCGACTCGCGTAAGAGGCGGTTATTCCTTTTTTCCGGCATAGCCGAGGTTGAAGCAGGAGAGCTGGATTTACCGCGGATACCGACATTGTTCCTGATTATTCTAAATAAGCGCCTCTTTGCTTTTTTGGAGCTGGCAATTAGAGTAGGCAACCTGGACGAGGGCTGCTGTAATAGTCCCCGGCTAAGAGGCAATAAAGAAGCGCCGTTAAAATCTGAAACCACTCCTCCTGCCTTAAATACAATAAACATGGAAGGAACTGCATCCCAGAGCTTTGGAGTACGATGAGTATAAGCGATCGGCATCGCAAAATTACTGCTCATTGCCACTTTAACCATATCAAAACCTTGGGTCAGCAAGGTTCTTGTAACCTTTCCGAAGAAAGCGGCGATTTTTTTCTCAGGAGACACTACTTCCAGGTCGTTACCAATACGTATTTCCCGGTTCCGGAAATCCATGGCCTCGGAAACCCTGATCCGCCTGCCGTTAAGGAATGCTCCGGCTTTACCTTTTCTTGCTTCAAACAAGGCACCCTGATTCTTACCGTCCACATTCCACTCCGGAGCGTAAAGCAGCGCAAGGATCGGCATACCGTTACGCATTAGAGCGATTATAAAACCGTACTCATCTTTACCTTCCACAAAAGCCTTTGTCCCGTCAATAGGGTCAATCACCCAGACGTATTCCGCCTCTCTTTTTGGCTCAATCCCTTCCAATTCCTCCTCTGCTATAATTCCATGCTCGGGGAATTCTTTTCTAATCAACCTGATTGCCATCCGCTGAATTTCCTGATCGGCTTCGGTGACTATGCTGTAATCTACTTTTGCTCCCAACGACCTCTCTCCTAAAGACGATTTCTTATAATCACTCATTATAATCTTTGCTTTTTGGGCTATTGTTCTGGCGATCTCGGCTGCCGCAGCCACAGAGAACGGCGTCCATTCATCTCCCTCAACCTGCGACACAGTAGCCGGAGAAGAGGCTTTGTCTTCTCGCTGCACGCTGACTATATTAGGATCTGCCTTGCCGGCCTGGATATCTCCCGGTCCCGATAATACCGCTGCCAATTCTTCGTTCAACTTTTTCAGTTCTTCCTCTAATTCTGTAAGTCTTTTCTCGATTGTTCCCCATTGTGGCGAGCCCTTCTCCCATTTCAATTGTTCTGCTCTTTTTTCTATTTCTTCTCTGACATTTCCCCTCACCCTTTCCGTGTAATCGTTAACTTTTTTCACTAAGATAGCTGTTGCCGGATGCTCTCCCAAGAGAATATCCGGCCTAAAACCATTCGTATTCAACATCTTCAGTAATGTATCAGGAGAAGATTGTAACCCTCTAATCACCAGTACCTTGGGCGTTGTTTGTAATACTTTTACTATTTCTGTCCCTGCTTTTCCCTCCATTGCTTCTACTATGCCGGCCCATGGCTCTATTATTCCTTGTCGCGTTAATAATATTATGCTATCCAAATACTTTTCATAAGCCGCGGGCGTAGGATTATCAAATATAATCTGGAAGCGCTGGCCTTCTTTAGCTTTTTTCTGCAAATATGCATAGAGTTGCCGCTCGAATTCTTTGATCGCTGATTTACTAAAATCCACCCTTAAATTTAAGCTCGGAAACTCTATTTTGTCTTCAGATATTATGCTCTGCTCCCAGTCTTCAATTGTAAGCTTATTCAGTCTTTCATTCTGCAAAGATTCTTCCCTAATAAATTTAGAGAAAGCTGCGGCGTAATTAGGGTCGGTAAACTTTCCGTTGTTAGGGTCTCTACCTAAAACACCTCCCTCAAGCAAATCTCGAGGTATATGATAGGGCAATGCGATTTCAGGAAATATGGTAAGGCAGTTACCTTCGGCCTTAGCCTGCTTAAAGGCCTTTTCTAAGCCGGGCATCACCATCTTTTCAAAAACTATCTTTTCAAAATCATCTTTCCCGGGATGAAAACAATATAGAATAGTAATCGGGGAAGTCTGTTTAACAGAAGAAGCGGCTCTTTTACCAGGAGCGGCCTGGCGGCGTACCGGTACCGCTGCGTCTCCAAGTGAATCAATACCTAAAATTGCTAATACTGTGCCTATGAATTTGACCAAAAATCCCCTTCGTGAGGAAACAACTAAAGCGTGGGAGTAGATCGTTTCAGCGAATATAGTATTAAAATCATCGCTATTACGAGAATAGGCACTAAATTCGTGGATAAAGGATATGGTAAGTTCTTTACTCTCATAGAGGTACTTTTCATTTAGGAATAATCCTTTGGCAGGGACAAGAGAACTAAATACTTTATCAGAAGGACCAGCCCTGGTGTGGCCTGTGCGCTTAAGATATTTTATGAAAGCGGCAAGCTGAACAGGGAATTTGCTGCGTAAAATATTCGTGGCTGCCGGATCAAGGTTTTTTTCGATTGAGCTAAAATCAATTACTTGTTGCACATCCCACTCCCTACTTATCCTGGCCTGCTCTACGGCAGCTTCGGCTTCCGAGACGCCGGGTAAGCGGCGGGCGGCATCAAAGAAAGTATTTTTTATGTCCCGATAAATCAGAGGTATCAGTATAATGGCAATAGAGATTAGCGGTGCAATAGTAAAAAGCAAGCCGATTATATACGCAGGTATATGACCAATAATACCAGCAACATTATGCCAATTTCCATCATTCTGGCAAAACGATATAAGAGCCCCACATCCTATCTTAAATAACATAAGGAGAGAAATACATCTAACAATTACACCGGGAGCTGTTTTCTTGTATTTACTGCAGCTTAGGATTAAGTAGAGTGGCAGAGAGCAAACCAGCAGCAAGAGATCCCCGGCAAGATTGAACAATACCGTCGCAACAGAAGGCCCAAGGAATCGTCCGAGCGCATTTAAGGAACCCCACTTATCAATATTATACACAGAGGCGGGTAGATCATCGAGATCAAATGAGATAGCGCCACTGTTTCCTTGCCACAGAAGATGATGCATCGCCTTCTGTGCGAATGCAGGTGAAAATCTGAGTAAAGAAACTACTAACGCTATAGTTAAAACTATTATTAGGAGCGGAACTAGTATGTCTTTTGCTATGTCTTCCATTAATCCTTTTTGCGCGAGGGTGGCGCGGGGCTTTCCAGACCGGGCGGTAAGGAAATCGGACGCTTCACCATAGTCCTGTATCCTTTTGGAGAATAGGCGTGTTTTCAAACTCTTTAAGGCATTCATTAAGGGCGAGGTGAGGAGGACTGGCAAACAAATAATTTGGATGGATCTTAGGGCTAAATAATAAAATAAATCTAATCTAACCTTTGCGTCTTTGACGGCCTGGAAGTAGAGCCGTAATTCCTTAGGGTGGATGAGATAATATAGGCAACTTATCAAGCAGGCAAGAAGGTGCGAGCCGGTAGCAAATTCGTTTCGCTCATGGCGGATGAGGTCATTGATAAAAATTTGGAAAGCCATGGAAGCAGGATTGCTGAGATTAAAAGGCGGAGCCCTGGCTGCTAAGGCCTTGAGAATAGCAATTTTCCCTGGGCGAGTCTTCAAATCGGCAATACTGCCGGTAACGGTCTCATCTACAAAAACAATCTTCTTTAATATTTTGTGGATAATGTATTTCTTAAAATTGCTGAGTTGGTCCTTATTAGCTGATACAATCTCGCCGTAAAGAGTGCCGGGGTAGGCATGCTTCTTCGTGTCCGCTGCGGCGAGAATAGGTTCCCCACCAGCCACGAAGAGGTAAACTTCTTCCATAAAATTCCGCAGCGGACGAATAATCGAAAGCGTTTTCACTTTGGCTAAAATAAAATTGAAAAGGGCTGCGGCAGAAGCCAGAACCCCACCAGCCACGGAAGAGGTGATCCAGCTTAAATCCTGCCGCAACCCGATAAAAGATTGTTTTATAATGTAGCTATCATAGGCATTGCTGCCCTTCCCCATTGCTGCGGGGCTGGAACCCTTCAAGACAGAACCAGGCCTTTTCTTAAATGTATCCGCCCGCGAAGAGAATATTCTATTCCAACTGTCAGGTATAGTTAGATGTTCACCTACGGAAATAATCTTGGCGGGCGCAGAACGAGTAGAATATGCCTTAAAATTATTAAACAGTGTTTCTTGGACTTCTTCAAAGGAAGCAAACCGGCTAAAATCTATACTATTGGCCCAGGGCGGAAATTGCCACTGACCACTCTCTTTATAAACATAGTACATAGCGGATTCTTGATAAAGGGCGGTCTTAAAACGAAATTGCACTTTAATGCCGAGCTTGCCCAGCTCTTTATGATTCAACCAGCCCTGTATAAATAAATTTACCGCTTCAAATCCGGGAACCCGACTCTCTTTTCTTATCTTTGTTATTTGAATATTGCTAAACTTTGACTTAAGAGCTGTTTCGAGCTGCTCAGGGAATGTTGTGAGTGCGCTCGCCCTATCTTCCTGATTCATGCCGTTATCATCAATAATAAAATTAAATCCTAAAATATCATCTAAATATGTAAGCGGAGCGGCAGTAATAACAGCCCGGTGTTTCATTATCTTTTCTATAACTCTGGATATGCTTAAAGAAGCATTTTTCTTATTAACGCCTTCTATCTGTAGTATTATTTTTTCTAACTTTATGATTAAGCTCTTATATTGTTTTATCCTTGAGAATAATTTAATGTTGTCCTTACCGGCTACAATGCTGCCCAATGTTTTGTAGACCTGGAACACCATGGTTTCCCACATCGTATCCGGCTCCCAGGCCAGTTCTTTGTTATATTCATATCTTTCTGAACTATAAAATATTTCATCAATTTTCCTTTTTTCTTTTTCGCTTAGTTGCATATTCTTTAAGATTGAGCCCAGGCTATCTAAGATTCCCTTATCAGGTTTACTCTCATACCCAAATAGCAAGGTAAGTTTCTCAAGGAGCGAAAGCAGCTCCTGCGACGCCTTCCCTCCAAAAGCATAGCAATCTCTCACATCTGAGATGGCCTTATCAAACCATATTTCAAAATCACTGAAAGATTCGAAATAATGGGCGATATCGGCAACTTTAGAGGGCACATCCACCTGAAAGCCGGAAATATCCGTTGCGGCCGGGCTGGAACCTTTTGAATTGGAGGCTTTTTTGCGCTTGCCCTGGCCTTTCTCACTGATGGTCTTACCGGGAATATTTTTGGCGGTAATAAAATAACTTGGCACAGTTGAGATAAGATTAATTAGAAAATGCATCGTAATAGAAGAGACTAAAGAACCTGTTATCCAATAAACGTAAGCAAAGAAAATGCCGCTAACCCATTGAAAGATCATACTACATTTGCCATGTGAATCAGAGAATACGTGCGCATTGCTTAATATCGCAAATAGAATACCCGAAGGCATGCCAAAAATATATGTGCCTGTTAGATTCAATAGATCGCACCAGAACCAGCATTGTATATTAAAAAGTATCCCCCGGAATAAAACCTCCTCTATGATCGGAGCCCAAAGAGATCCCGCAATAATAAGTTTTACGGAATCTTTACGCCTGAAACTGTCTTTAAGCTTTTTCCCGGCTAAGTCATATAATATAGCCACTGCCACTAATAAGCCTAATTCTATGGGGGCTTGTACGGTAAACAAGAAACCCGCACCGAAACAAATATTCGATATTATCGAACCCCAATTTTGATAGAGAATAAACGGCAGGATAAGAGCCGGTATTAAAATATGCCTGCGTCTGATCTCCAATTCTTCTTTCTTGGTATCTTCTTTCTTAGCGAAATCGGCAATGAATCCTGTGAATTGGCGTAGTAAAAGATACGCTGCGTAGATTAACGGTATCCCGATACCTGCGTTAAAGAATCTTAAGCCGATTACGCTGAATTTTGCAGCAATACTGCTTAAACCAGCCATGCCAATATAAATACCGCAATCTATAGCAGCAATACAGAAGATTGACATGATAGTAGCAGACATCCCTAACATAAACTTTGCCCAAGATCCCGGGGCTGCTTTTTCCAAGATCGTTTTTGTGAAGGCATTTAATTTATTTACGAGCATTCTTTCTACTTTGAACATAGCCATGCACGCTATTATTGCAATAGCCCAATCTATACCGCTTAGAGAAGGCTTAAAACAAAAATCAGTCATTGCGGAGGGACTGGAAGCTTTCGATACGGAAGCATCCCTGTTTCCTGTGGGGATCTCCGGAAGGAAGGCCTTTAATTTTGCCTGTATCCCGGCTAAATCATCTGCGGGGGTAGATTTTTCGCCAAGCGCCAGAATATTGGCGTGATATTCGCTGCGCGCCAATGCTGCCTGCCCTACGGTGTGGCAAAGGGCGCAGCGCACATTGTTAAATTTATTAGTTGCTATTGATATGCCGATACCGGTTGTGCACATTACGATACCAAACGCGCATTCGCCTGAACTGACCAAACAGCTGACTGCCGTAGCGAATTTTGGATAATGGCAGGAATCTATATTGAATGTGCCCTGGTCCAATACAACCCAGCCTGATTTCTCAAGCTCGCTTTTTACTTTTTCTTTTAAGGCAAATGCGCCATGGTCGCCGCCGATAGCTATTTTTCCTGCTGCGCCCGGCTGCATGATTAATCCAGCTGCCGGCTTCTGCGCTACTTCTCTTTCAATTTCGCTTACTAAATTCAATCTCTGCGCGTGCCTGCCGCCCTCAAATTCTGCCAGGCGGAATTTGGCAATAAATTCTTTAGTAGCAGGATTACCTTTTACTATTACAAGGATGTTGGCGCTATTGTGCTGACGGGTTAATGCAACGGTCTCCGCGTTAAAACAGAAAGCAGCGCGTATACCAGCTTTTTTATTGGCGAACATAGTAATACCTATGGCTGTGCTTTCCGTATCGGCGATAATTATACCCCGCGCGATTTTTTCTTGCGCAATACCATCTGCCATTTTATTCACTACCTGCCTGAAATTATCCCGGTTGGCAGATACGCGGACAATTGGCGTAGAACGCTTACTATATTTGATGCTCCACGAGGCAGTCCTTGACTCGCCCGATTTAAGAATAACTGGGGTGGCTTCATCTATGAGACTGTTATAGAGATTAATCGCATTTGCCGCGGAGGTTGTCGGCTGGATACTGGCAACGCCCTCCGGGAAGTTAGGGTTACCTAAAGGCACGAAAAGCATTACATTCTTATATATGCTGCTTTGAGTAACATACAGATTCTCTCCGCTAAGCGGGTTAAAGAAACGGGAAATGATTTTCCTTTTCTTTGGATCAAACCCGGTAATCCCCTGCTCAAATGCACGGGTTAACGGAGTAA
Source organism: Candidatus Omnitrophota bacterium (assembly GCA_050012075.1). GTDB lineage: Bacteria > Omnitrophota > Gorgyraeia > Gygaellales > Profunditerraquicolaceae > JAMWCI01. Next base: position 184,642 of record JBEKHW010000001.1, read on the forward strand.
GCTCGCTCACATCTGTTGAACCCTTTTCTACAAACAGCGGCGGCTGGTAACGCGGGACTTGTAGCGCTTCTTTTGTATCGTGCACCTTCCAGTATTTTTTCCCGGGAACCTGCACTTCCCAGCTGCGGATATCATTCAGATAACCCCACCAATGGTCGCCAAAGCTGCAGATACGCCGTTTTGTATCTTTATTCACTACTTCGGTTATTGGCAGGAATTCATCTTCTTTGAGCCAGAGGGTGCGAGTAAGGTCAAAATTGCCGAAGTTACTGCTGATTTCCGCGGATTCGCTTGTGGAGTAGAAAAGCTTGATGTAACGCCAGCCAAACCAGCCTTTTCCTACGCTGATAAAATGCCATTTAACTTTATCCGTCATCCCGTGCAGGGCATTTGGCCCAGTTACAAGATCAGGATTATAACGCATGGTTTTCAAACCTTGGCCGGCACTCACATTAATTTTTTGGCCATCAAATTCCGCTATCCCGTTATGTATACGGCTGGTCCAGGGGAACATAAAAGGTATGCCACCGGGAAGTGGTAACCCGGTTTTTTCATCTACCAAGCGCGTGACTTTACCTTTAGTAGCATCAAAACCCTTGTGCCAGACAATGCGCTTACCGTTCAATACCAAATCCACAATAGTGCCGCCTAATTCAGCAACGGAAAAGTAAGAATTCTTACCGCATGATACCGTGCGGATTTTATAACCGTCATCAGAAATATGTTCCTTGTAATTCTCCTCAGGCGCGACCATTGAGGCCACTTTAACGCGTTCAAAGATAGAAGCGCCCGGCCTTCTGGAGGAAACCCCGAAGGCATTATATGTATTTATGCACAATAACGCGGCCCCGCATCCTACGAGAGGAGTCAACCATCCCCACCATGGCAGGAGGTTAAGATACCAATAATTGAGCGGGACGACCCAACATCTTTTCCACACGCGCTCCCAGGTCTTAATAACCTGCCAAGATAAACTGTAATCCGCGTTTACCACCTCAACATTCTCAAGAGAATTTTCTCTGGCTGCTTTCCTGGCAAAATAGCCCGGTATAAATATTGAATACAGGGAAATAAGCCCCACGCCTGGTATGTAGATGATCAGCGCGCGAAGCAGATTGTAAAGACTCCAAGTTCCTACCTGGGGGACGAAATGGCCGATACCGGCAATCAGGCCCTGCATGGCTACCCCAAGGAATAAACCCGTAACGAAAATGGTAGCTGCGCGTTTTAAAGATTGGGAGAAGCTATGCCTGGGCCCGTCGGCAATACGCATACCCACAAAATCTCCTGCGACAACCAGGGATGCAAACAACAGGATGTTGCGTAACAGCACCTGGTCCAATGCAAAAAGGTACAGCAGCGTTTCTCCTATGCCGAATAATGACAGGCCGATAGCGCCTGTGACTAGCGCAGTCAAACAAACTGCCGAAACTATCAAGCGCCGCGATGAAAGCGCTTTCGTTTCTGGGCCAACAAAATCTACGGCAGGAGAAGAAGCAACCGACCCGCCGAGCACTGCGACAAGCGACACATCCTTTATAAAATCTATTTCTTTTAATTCATTCTTGCCATAACGCCGGCCTGCTTTTTCTGTATAATAGAGATTTTCTCCTGCCTTATAAATGCGTAGATCGGCATTCTTGCAGCGGATGATGATGTCTTCTGCTTTCTTGAGCCGGTATATCTGTAAATCAAGACTGTCGGGGAATTTATTACTTGCCCAGTCCAAGATCATAAGCGTATCCTGCAGCGGCCTGTATCTTATATGATCTATGACTCTGCCTGCGGCGCCATTTACCTCCAGCAAATTCCTTAAAGTAACTATACAAATACCTGCTGCTGCGGCCAGATTCTCCGCGAAGGAATCTTCTTCCGGAGTAAGCCTTACGCTAATCTTAACCTTCTTCACTTTGGAAGGATCAAGAGAGAGTTCTGCCATAATCTGCTGAAGTAGGGCCCTGAGCGGATCAGGTATTACCTGTTTTTTATTTTCCTCTTCCGGAAAATAAAATCCTACGCGGGCATTCTTTTTGTTGCGTAAATCCCAAAGAGTTAAAAGGGTTGTTTTTAAGCTGGGATGAAAGATCTCTTTACCTTGAATTACTGCCGGAGCAATCTGTAGATAAATCTTCTGGGCTACATTTTTGCCTATGATTTTTACTGCGCGCGGGATTTTAAGGGTGAATACGCCGATCCCGGAAAAGGTCTCGATATCTCTGGGCCTTATATTATTAAACATTGCCCGGGCGGCTTTAAACTCCTGCTGCCGGATAAGCTCCTTATAGAGACAGTTGGCGCGGATTATTGTCTGCCTTGCCGGACTTATCTTCAATAAACCAAGTAATAACCTTTGTAATTTTGTTTTTTCCTTGCCCCGCGCCTTTATTTCTTTGGCCAGATAAAAGATGGTCATAATAGAGCCTATCCTGTCCTGGAAAAGCGCAAAAAGCCCGGTCTGTTTTATGATATAGCAGGCAAAGTCAATCTCCTTCTTACTCGCTGCGACTAACCGCTTCAATAAGGCCTGCTGCGCGCCCTCAGCTATCTCCTGGTTGAATTCTCCTCTTAGTTTTTCCTGGAATGACCGGGATATGACCTCTACAATGCCTAATGCGTGCTGATGCTTCGCCTGGTATTTCTTAAACACCTTACCTATATTAAGTATGTATTCACCTAACAAAGGCACAAGCTCGTCCAAAGGAGTAAGGGATGTCCTGACTATTTCTTCGGTATCCAGGTCCCTTAACGCAAGGCGTCCTTTTTCATTCCAGGTCTTAAGATATGTTCCGGAGACTTCATATCCTTGCCTTGCGTCTATGTTCTCAAATATAATTCTCGTGGTGTAGATATCCCGTACCGTCAATGACTGGTTTGACTTACGCGTGGCCAGATGGGTAAGGGTGAGCTGGAAACCACTCATTGCATCAATGTCTTTGAATATTATCTCTTTGGTTTTTACCGCTCTTAAGGTAAGATGGCCGCCTGCTTTACGCGTAGCCAGATGCGTAAGCGTCCACGCATAATCCCATGTAGCGTCTATGCCGCAAGCTGCTTCCCCGTCCTGAAATACAGGGTTTTCTGCAGGGTCAAATAGCCATACGCGCTTGGATACGCCTTTGACAAGCTGATAGCCGGCTTCATTTCTCTCAATCTGCCTGACTTTTTCTTTGATTATATTTTCAAACTTCGCGATTAACGCCTCATCTGTAATTACAATCGCGGCAGGAGAAGAGCCGGCTTGCTTCGTTTTCTCAACACTAGGACGCCTATTCTGATCTTTAAAGGAAGCGGTTAAAATTGCGCCTAATAATAATACATAAAGCGCCATCCCTGTGGGCACTGCCCAAGATAGATAAGAACCGGCAGGAGGGCTTTCGTTCAACTTATCTTCTACCGCGATTTTGTACGCCTTAACGTCAAATATCTTCTTATTGAAATTAACGTACATCGGCTCAAGCTCCGAAACCTGCTCCCAGGTATTGCCTCCTAAAATCCTATTTATCTCTTTATTGTCTCCGGTTAAATACAGATATTCTAAAACCTTAAACCCTCTTATACGGGCTGCATCAATATCCTTTAATCCTGACCTTTCACCGATTTTTTCTGCAAGATAAATGACGGCTTCCTGCTGGCATGGATAGCAGGAGATATCCACAGAACTTAAGACCGAAGATAAATCACCATTTACAATCAGCGCTCTTTCAATCAGGGTGGTCATCCCCTCATCCAGTATCTCGTTTTGGAACCCTGCGGCATTAATATGCAGGGCCTCGTGTAGATGAGTCCTCTTAATCCGTTCTGCAGAATCTTTTATCAATAACGGATAAATGAATTCTTTACGGCTGACCCCGGGATAACTTCTGCCAGTGAGATTCTCTTCCGGCTTATCAATAAATACCGGCTGCGGCTTCTTGTATCTCAAACCGAAAGATTCAATATATTTCCTGGCTATTTCATCGCCTTCCCTGACTATGTTATCTTCTAAAACAGAGGCAGGCCTTGAATTATTCCGAGCATAAACTGCGATATCAACTTTTTGCAGATTATAGAGCAGAAGAAATGCCGCGCCTATCTCAATCGCCAAGAGGGCAACGAGCAGCAAGGCGTTGGAAATTGGGCTGTCTTTTTTACCAGTTTTTGTCCGCGCAGCATCTGAGGGCACCGTTGCTGGGCTGCTAACTATTCCTGCTTGGTTTAACAGGCCAGGCTCCGCCCTATGGACTGCAGGCGCCTGGATTTCAACAAAGGTTTCTCCGGAATATGTGTAATTCGCCAGGAATCCTGTGATAGGTGGAGAGTTTTCAAGTATTTCCAGCCATTCAATGAGCTGCCCCTGTAAAGCTCCTGACTCCGGCCCTATATAGGTAGACATATTGGTATCTTCATATATTGAGCCCACGTGAGCGGTTATGACAATAATGAGCGAATTGGATTCTTTCTTGAAGGCGGTTTCAACCGGTATTGCCGGGGTTGAGGAAGTTTTTGTGCAGACATTACAGCCTAAATCCTGCTGTTGACTATTTACAAACGGCCCAACAGTAGCGGGCGAAGAACCGCCCCGCTCTGCTATCAGCCGCACAGCTTCGATTGCCGCGGGTGTAGCAATCTGTGTCCCCGGTAACGTTACGGTTGCTGCGCCAAATAAGCTCGCCTGATGCAGCGCCTCTTCTTCGCTTCCGCCTTTAGCTAACTTAAGCACAAACCCTGCGTTTGCGGAATCACCGGCTCCAACAGGGCTTACCACTCTAACCTTGATAGCCGGTTCTTTTATAACCCTACCATCCCGCAATACCAGTATCATTCCTTCTATATCCTGCTTTACCAGGACACCGCGTAAATTATATTTCTTTATGAGCTCGCGGGAATATTCCTCTATCTCATCCGCGTTTAATTTCTCTCTGGATAAAACACCTCCACTGGCAAACCCCATTTGTTCCAATATCGTGATAAATTCTTCTTTATTAGGAGCGATTATATCAGAGGGCTCTTTTCTTTCTACTTGCGCCAACACTGCTTCTGTTTCTGCTTTGGTAGTGGACCCCCTCTGGAAGTCCAGAAGCGCCTGGATATTATGCCTATGAGCGATCTCTACGATAGATTTATAAATACGCGGCGTTTCGTCCGATGCAATCTGCCCTCCTACGGTTGTCACCAGCCACTTACAATTGGGAGCGCCGGACAGCATCCTGTCAACTTCGTTTAATAAATTATCTGCGACCTCCGAGGAAATCACGCCTCCTAAACTAGTCATTCCGGCAATAAGCTCACCGCCTATAATATGGTTAATAAGTATCTTGTGCGCGGTTTGTGTGGGCACAAAAGAAGCTATGATATGCTCATTCGCTAATTTCCGGCAGCGCATATCAGCAATCTCGTCTCTTCCCTTAAATCCCACAAAAGCAATATATTCATTCTGATTTGACACTGCCTTGGCTGTATTTGCCGCTCCCCCGCCTGCATCAAACTGAACATCAACCAATTCTAATGTGCCGTCGCCCTTATCCTTCCAAACAAAGGCAATATCCGCTGCTCCGCATATATTGACTCCCATAACCATCGTTTTATTTAATAAACCTTCTCCGGAGAACTCCGGTTCTCTAGTGTCGGGTGATTGCTCTTTCCTTAACTTGATAAACCTAATTGGCGCATCCGTTAACCTTGCCATAATTCCATTTCTCTTGCTTACTTCCAGGCCCCTTACTGCCTTTGTTGCTATCTTTAAGGACTCCGCGGTTATCGCTCCCTGCAAATATTCAGCCAGTTCTTTTTTAACAGTATCAACAATCTGCTGGAGAGCTTCCTGCCCGGGCACTGCTGCCGGGCTAGAAGCTTTCTTGCCGGCTTCTGCTAAAATATGGGCCGGGTTCATCGTAGCGATATCGGCCCCGGATGCAAGCAGCCGGTCAAGCAGGTTCTCGTTATCGGTAAATCCGATGATACGGATATCGTTACCCAGGATATCACGCACCTCTTGGGCTATGTAATGGCTGTCATCTACCAAAGCGCTCTGCTTGAGAGGAATATTGTGTTTATTAAGCAAATCACCGATAGCGATGATCTTTTCCCTGCTAGAGGTGCCCCTTCTTTTCTCGTGAAATTCCCCAAAGAGAGGAATATTCTCCCAGATGGGCTGCGTCCTTTCCGGAATGTTGGATGTAGCCAGGAAGACTTTGATACCCCTCTGTTTTAAATCCAGGATCAATTCTTTAATGCCGGGGGTAAGCAGGCTCTCCGAATCAGTATCTAAAATCTTTTGCGTCCGCTGCCATCTTTCTTTTTCAAAAATATTCAGATATTCCGCGGGAGAAAGGAATTGCCTTGTGGATTGGGATGCCTTGGCCTGCCTTATCAGATCACCTATCGCCCCTATTTCCGGTAGCCCCCGCGTATACTCATCATAATAAGCCCTGCCAGCCCTCAGATTTTGCTCTGTCCTCTCTAACTTCAGGATTTCAAGATATATCGTATCTACAAAGCAGTCCCGCGTCAGCCCTATATTAATGACAGTGCCGTCCATATCAAAAACCACTGCCTTGAGATTACGGACCCATTCCGGAACAGCAAATGGAGCGGCCGGAGAAGAAGCACATTCTTCTTTGATTTGCTTCCATAATTCGTCTGCTTGCGCCTGGGTATGGCTGAAACCTAACTGCTCATTTAGGCATAACCTTGCAATGCTTATCTTACCCAGGCCTTTAATATCTATATACTTCGTTAAAATATCTCTATTAGTTTGGCCATCTTCAACTTTAAATGTTTCTCTCAGTATTTCTGTGATGAATTTTTCTTTCCCCTGTTCAGAGATAAGAGGCTTTCCCTTGAGATTCTGAAATGCAGCTGCTCTTGTTTTAAAGGACAATTTTTCGGAAGAAATACCCTCGAACTGTTCTGCCCTATCACTCCCCTCCAAGGGTATCGTCATACCGACATGTGCAGGTACAATCGTAGCAGGCAGGTTGCCATCGACTAACCTGTTGACTAATGCTTGTTTTGCTTCTTCTGGGGCGTGGACCAAGACAAGGTTCTTGGGATTTATCTTGCCGATAACGTACGCCAGGCCTCTTTGGTCGGCATGAGCCCTAAAGAGGAATTTCCTGACCTCGGCGTTTACCTGTATAATCGCTTCGCCTTCACCAGACGGAATAGCTATTTTCTTTCCCTTCTGAAGATTGAGGATCTGTGCCGCAGGGCTTTCTTCCGTGGCATAACCTACGAAAAAGATGGCATTAGCAGGATTACCGGCCATCTGCGTAAGATACAACAGGGAACAGCCTCCCACAAACATTCCTGAACCGGCAATTATAATATGCGGCTCTTTTAGTTCAAGAATCGACTTTCTTCTGTCGCGGCCTACCGCAATAATATTACTGCCATCCTCGAATAAATATTCTGAGCCACGTACACGGTATCTTTTGTAAAGCCCGGCCGTCCTTATCGCAAGGCCGTCAATATAGATATTGGCCTGAGGAATAATACCCTTTCGTTGATATTCCTGTAAAATAAGGGCTATCTCCGTTGACCTTCCTATCGCAAAAGCAGGGACCAGGATAGAGCCACCCCTGCGCAAAACCTCTGCTACCGAAGCGGCAAATTCTTCTTTTACGGATTGACGCGGCGGCAGATTTGCTTCTTTGCCATAAAGCGCCTCCATGATCAATAAGTCGATTTCTGCCGTAGATAGCCGCATAGAATCCACCGAATTCTGTTTTTTCACGGAAATATCCCCGGAATAAAAAATGTTACCGTAAGGAGTGGCTATGATTACCGAGGCTGCGCCAAGGATATGCCCGGCAGGAATAAAGAGCACCTTGATGTCTTCCGAAAGCCTGTACCATCTTCCAAAATCAACGTATCTAAAACGCTTTGAAATATCCGCAAACTCTTTTCTATTAAACTCATTAGTGAGTAAAATCCTGGCTAAGCCAAAAGTAGGAGCTGTAGCAAGTATCTTGGCATCCGGCAACTGCCTTGCTGCCTCTATCAGTGAGCCGGAATGGTCAAAATGGGCATGGGTAATGATTATATGGCCTATCCGGCCTTCTACATTGCTTAGGTCAAGGGGCTCCAGGGTTTTGGGGTCTGCTCCGATATCTAAAAGCAACTTTTCGCCGGCAATATCTGCGAGAAATGCGCTCTTACCCGGCTCATCCACTCCGCCTAAAGGCGTTATCTTTATTTTATCTCTCTTCAAAGGAGATTCATCTTCAAGCAGCGCCCGGCACAAGCCATCATAAGATTCCTGCACGCTCCTATCATTCTCAAAGAAAGATTTTCCGGCCACAAACACATTGGCCCCTGCCTTGGCTGCCTTTCTTATGGTGAAACGGTTAATGCCACCGTCTATTACAATATCTCCGTCAAAATGATACTCATTCCTTAATATCCCGATATTCCTTACCGCTATGCCTTGCTGGTCAAACTTCTGGCCGCCCCTGCCCGGATAAACGCTCATCTGCAATACTCTATCGATGTACTTACGGTTTTCCATGATGAACCTGCAAATAGCATGGATATCGGCTTCGGGGGATGGGTTTAGAGCAAGTGCGGCAATCCCGTCGTAGGCCTTAATCAACTTAAGGCAATCCAATAAGCGCCCTTTATCTTCAAACCCCTCCCGGTGCAGAGTAATCATCTTGGTTCTGAATAAGATATAGTCCCGCACCAGGCGCTCAAAGCTGCGGGAGATCGCCCGGCTATCTGCCATTACCATCAGGTGCGCATCAAACATTGTGCCGGTATCAGCCTGCCGAATAATCCTCCATACCCCCCTCGGAGTCAATTCCTTTAAAGTATCTTGCGCATTTGCCTGGACTATGGCGCTGCCTACGCCATTATTGCTGTCTATTACATCTATGTGAATGATAACCGGAATGGGGCCTTTCTTTCCTATCTTTATTGCCTGAAGCGCTTTCTGGCGCCTATCTGCCTTTGGAACACTGAGCACCGACGGCTCAATGATAAATCTCTGGGCTGTCGGAGAACTTGCCTTGTAAAGAGCCGGAGCCGGTTGTCTTGGATATAATGAACCGGCCGCTACGGTGGACTTATTTAACTTTTCCAGCTGCGCCTGTGCAGCCGCGTAGTCCAATACATTGCCGCCTAAATTTAGTAGAAGATCGCGAAGGCGATTAGTATAAAAATGTATCCCAAGCGCGCCCAAAAGATTATTGACTTCTTCATGTATCAGGCCACCTGTAACAGCAATGAATTCATGTTTAATAATATCTTCACTGCTCATCTTCTTTAATTTAGGAGAAAGCTTCATTGTCACAGAAGATAGATGTTTGCCCTGATGTTTTATGGAGGCTTCCATAAGCAATTCGTGAACCGCTATTAAAACAGGGTGGCCCTTTGCTTCTTCAGGAAGCGAGGCGGCGTTTCTCATTCTTTTTTGGATTTGATCTATTATCAAACCTTCATGTACTATTATTGCTCTTCCCTGTGGATGGTTATACAAACCTTGCAGGCAAAGCGGCAATCTTTCAACGCCGCCTATCTCCTGAAGCATCTCTCCCGTTATCACGCAAGCACCGCAGTCAAATTTCTCACTTTTTGTTGTATATACCTGAACTCCTTTGGCGATCTCCGGTTTACTTATACCGTGCGTGATTCTCGCAATATCCTCTTCTAACTGCTTACGAAAATCCTCTACTATATCCAGGCCTTTTGTTAAAGATTCGACGGCATTACCATTAATTAAATCTTTTACCAAGTCCTTTACCTCTTCTCTATCTTTCCCATCTGCAGCGAAATCTAAGCCATCCTGCCCGGATTTACTTTCCAGATTATTACCGGCCGCTGCGGCAAACTTTGCCCCCACCAGCCACGGAGAGGATAGCAAAGTCTCTAAAATACGCCACAGCGGCCGGATTATTGAAAGCGCTTTCACTTTAAGCCGTAAAAATATGCTTACTGAATTATCACAAGATAAAACGGGTGAAGCAGGTGAAGACCCGGCATAACCCGCAGCGCGGCCATTCATCGCAAACTCGGTAAGAACCGGGGCATCTTGCGCAAGATAGTCATAAGAAGGCACGGGAGCTTTAGTCACAACATACTTTTCAATATTCAGGATAAAATCCCTCCATTCAGAACTGGCTTTTATAATCTCTCTTAAGAAGCCTTGCCAGGAGCTTCTTAAGCCATATTCCTTGGGGGTCACGTGTAGATGGCTCCAATACCGGCCTTGCTGGTCGTGTTCTCCGCCTACCATAGGACTCATCTGCCCCTTATGGAGGAGCCATTCCCGTAAATCAATCATCACCGGAACCCCAAAATAGGCTGCCAAGATTAACAGTTCAATAAATCCTTTGACCGGGCCTCCCAACGTTGCCAATGACCTCTCGTCATAGTTGGAAGGATAGATGAGCAGTTCCGGCATCCTGATAATGGCATATTTTAATGACTCAACTAAATATCTTCCGGCATCATTATTACCTTCAACCATTCTCCTGTAGTCGCCGTAAACATTAGGATAATAAACCTTTACTTCGACCCCGGCCTCTTTTGCCAGCCGCAGCAATTCTTTTCTGTCTGCCTCTTCATACGCCTCCATGATAAATTTAAATTTCTTGCCTTTTACGGAAGCAAATATCATGGACCAGGGCTCTGGCTGCTTTGCCAGATAATCTGGGGAGAAATATGTGCCTAAGTTCCGTTTTAAAAGAAGGTGCGGCAGGTCAGCACGCGCTCCTATCGCACCTGAATTAATATGCTCCTGGATAGAAGTAATATAATATTCCATTACTTCCGTGTTAAAAGGATTGAGGAATACCTGGTCAACATTGGGGACCCCGGCGAATCCTACTAAATGTTTGACGTATACCGGCCTGGGCTGCTGGCCATCCGCAACCCTTATCACGCAAGAGCCGCCGTTTTTACTGACTAAATCATCAACAAACCGCTGCTGCATGATTGCAGCAGCGCGCCTTCGGTACATCTCACCCTGTCTGGCATCTAATTCGGTATACATGGTCCAGCGATAATTTTTCTCCGTAATGGCGTCAGGGGATAACCACGGGATGAAATCAACAATAACGCCCATTCCTAATTCCGCGGCACGTCCGGTAAATGCCCGCAATGCCTGCCTAGGTTCATCTCCGTTACACAATTGAGGATCGATCTCCCGCATGCTATATATCGAAAAACTATTACCGTGACAGTCGGTTAATGTAATATCTCCTATCGTAGCTTTCTTGGTCAGATAATTGTTTACGGAGATGGTAGGGTAGTTCGGTTTTTCTCCGGTGAGGATATACTGCGCTGCGGCAGGAACCCGATGCAGCGATTTTGATATTAGTCCCTTCTTGTACAGATTATAAATATAAACTTCTCCTACGCCGCTATCTGCCAATATAGGCAAAATCTCTTCGGCTTTATTGAAACTGTTTTCATAAATAACTGCCCCGCTCTTTGGATCGACCACTGACCCGATATCAGCTAAGTTCATAGCAACCGTCAATTCCTTGATTTGATGGCCGTTGCTTAACGCCTGATCTTTTAAAGGAGATGATCCTACCTGGCTATTTTGATGGGCTGCGGCAGAAAGAGAGCCCCCACCAGCCACGGAGAGGTAATCCTTTTCTACATTAATGTTTTTATTTCTATCTCTCTGCACAAAGCCATTCTCCGAACTTGCCTTTACTGTCGTCGGCGAAGAGCCGTTTGAGTTATTTCCCTGGAAGACCGTGTTTCTAAGCACCTCCCATGTTAAACCTCCCTTAATATTTATTTTAATATTCCTGTACTCACCCCACCCTTTGTAGATACGCAAATAACCGTTATGGATATGCAAGGGAATTATAAAAAGGAGTTCCTTTTTCATTCTTTCATCTTTAAATACAGAAGATAATTCTTCGAATTCTTTGATACAACCTTCGCTGTCTAGCATCCAAGACTTATTGGCTGCGGCAACTGCTTCGTAAGGATCGTTATGCAGGAAATAGTTGCCTGATCCAAACTCTTTTTTAAATTTATCAACCATAAAACTATTCTGCTCGTGGTAATTAGTCAGCCAAAGGTGGGACATTTCCTCTAACAACTGGAGCAGGAATTCTTTTGACGACTCTGCTTTTATTAAAACAGCTTTATCTTCCAAATAGGCTATAGCTCCTACAGTTCCTTTAGCCGCGCCTTCTTTCTTCCTTAAGGCTTCTTCTAAATAAGGGAAGAAGCCCGGAGTAGCAATTACTTTCGTGCTACGGCACATTTCTTCAGGCATTGCGCTCAATAATCTGTCTATATCGCCTTCGAACTCTCTGGTTGCCCTATTAAGATACACAAAGATACCATGATTCTGATATATCAACCGGCTGTAATCGTTTATATCTGTGGCGTTCTTAGAACCAAATTGACTGATCGTCGGCATAGCCGGCAAATGCCGGGTCCTAAACCTGTCGCGTAAAGCCGTAGGCATAAGAATTGTAAAGACAAAAGCTACTACTAGTATAGAAATGAGCTTTTTATTTACAACGGCAGGTGATGAGCCAGAAACGAACTGTTTACGGGCTGCGGCAGAAAGAGAGCCCCCACCAGCCACGGAAGAGGTTAACTCTCTTTTATTATCCTGCCGCAACCCAGAACTTGTCGGAGAAGAGCCTTTCCTCTCGTCGGATACAATGAGGCTGCGGGCTGCTTCATTCTCTTTTATCTTTACTTGCCATGACTTACAAGAGCCGAGATAAACCTCATAACCTGTCGGCGTCCTGATAAAGGTATCGCCGTAGAATTTGCCGTATTCTTTAGCCGTGACGTCGTAAGATTTTCTTTCATCCCTGAATCCTGCCATGTTCTTAGCCAGTTGCTCCTCTACTAACTTAGGCACATCGCCTTTCTTCAGGCTATCCATCAGGTCTTTAACCAGGCCGTCGTAAGAAAGCATCCACAATCTGTCGGCCTCGCGGAAAATAAGGGCGAGTTTATTATCTGGGCTGATCAGACAATCCTCTGCCGAGCCATAGATAAATCCTGAATATTTATTATAGGTCTTTGCCAGGTTGGGATTATCATGAATACCGACTAACCCGCATATTTCTTCTATCTCGGCCGGGGCGAACCTCTCCGCATTCTCAAGGTATATATTTAGTTCGTTCAACAGGTCTTTTGCAATGGGCATGCCTTTTAACATATGCCCTCTTCTGGCCTCTACTGCCTTATTTATGATACGCTGTACATCCACAAGGAAGCATTCGCTTGACCTATAACGGTTGATAGCAGCATCTATCTCCTGGGTATTAACCCTGGGTTCCGACTCGGCATACCCTAAATCGTGCAATATAGATAAGGCCGAAAGTTTTCTTATCTGTGAATAATTTAACTTTTCGCCTAAGGCAATTGTTAAGGCAATTTCTAGCACAATAAAACTGTGATGCAGAGGATTGACTTCTTTGCCCTTCAGGAATATATCCAAAGATATCGCTAATAAAGTCTCTATAATTTGTTTTAACTGGCTTTTCTCTTCTATCCGCAGACCGCTTTCTTCAATTAAAGGAAATATCCTCTGGTAAATGGTATTGACGGTTACTCTCCAAACAGTTGAATCCCAATGTTCTTTATCGCGTTCGCTAAGTTTAAATGGATTAATCTCAAAAGAATCTGCGGCAGCTAATTTCTTTATGGCGTTTATGGCTTCGGCAATACCCAGTTCTTTTTTGGCTATCGCGCTTGACAAACCAGATAAGGCAGGTTCCGCCTTCTGGCCTGCCGGAGAACAAGCCTTTGCGCTGGTCTTTACAAAACCAAACAAAGCATTCTCCAAGCTCATGGCAATAATATGATCAGTTACCTGCGGGAATTGCTTTATATCATCTGCCTGCGGAAAAGTACGTAGGTTAAATTTCGCCTTTAATCCGGAAATTACGCATATGGCTTCCCGTAAATTGGCCATCTCCCTGTCGCAGTCGTGCAGATCATATTTGGCCTTTATCCCCTCGCCTATTTTAGCAACCTGCGCGTATGAAAGAATGCCTCTGACATTCTTGAGCCTCTGCCAAAAATCTTTATGCGCCAAATCAACCAGCATATCTACAGTAGCGTTAGCGCGAAGCCCCTTATTATTCACGGGCATTTTCATGACAAAATCCTTTAATTCCTGCCGGGTTAAAGAGGATTTCTTGCTGGTATCCTTGAAAATAATCTCAAGCGGCCGGCCTAAATGGAAAGCGATCAGTTTGGCTACAGTGGCTAAATTTAAAGGCCTGCTTGAGAGTAAAACGGCCTTACCAATATTCCCACCCTCCATTATCCGGATAATTTCCTGCGCAAGATGGCGTACATAAACAAAATCTATTTTTATTGAAGAGTTGGAAATCTCTACGGGCTCTCCTTTTAAGATCTTTTCTACGAAGACAGGGATAGCCCTTCCCGTATCACCAGGCCCAAAGACATTGGCGGTTCTTAGAATGACTGCGTCTTTAACTACTAAATCATAAATTACTTCGGCCAGGAATTTACTCTCTGCATAAGGGCTGCTTAGAGGATCGATATTTCCTTCTATATCAGAATCGCATCTGCGGTTTTTGTAAACGAGGACACTGGAGAGATAAAAGAGGTATACCTGGCTTTCCCTGGCTAAACGGGCAATATTCAGTGCTCCGCCGGTATTCACCTTAAAGGTGCGCGCCGGCTCCTTAAAAGACAATGCCACATTAGCCCGGCCTGAAAGATCAATTATCTGGCTGAAGCCATTTGGGTACTTATTGCTTAATACCTGCGTAAGGTTACGGCGGTTATCCAGAGAAAGAAGCTCTATCTCGCCATTTCTTATCCCCTCTTGAATTAACGGTGAGAGTTCTTCGGTTCTCGCGAATAACCCAGTTATAACTAATTTATAGCTGTATTGGAAAGTTATGCCCGTGACCAGACCTTTATTCCGGTCAAGAGAAATTAACCCCAGTTCTGTAGCAGCACTCTTTTTGGCACGTTCGTCCAATAACCTCTGCTCCACATAGTGCTGACCGATAAATCCCGTGCCTCCCAAAATAAGAACAGGAGCCTTCTCTGAGCCAGTTTTGGGTAAAACTGCTTTCTTGGTCTTGGCTTTGGATAAGCTGACTGCCTCCGATAGACGCAAAGCCACGTACCTGAATATTCCGGCCTTTTCATCGTTTACTCCGCTATAGGCCTTGGCTGCCTGCGCGTATTTATCGGCCGCCTTAAGAACATTCTTTTGCGTGCGCGGGCTATTCTTAAGTAGAGCTATTGCCTGCTGGTGTAGGATTTCTGGAGCGGACTCCGCCTTATGGGCTGCTGGCGAACCGGCCGCAACCTTGTTTCCAGAATATTTGGCGTTACTTACAACTTTTAACGCGGGAGGAGAGTTTTCCAGCAGCCGCAACCAATGAAGATACTGGTCGTACAAGGCCATTTCGCTTGTACCTATATAGCCCTGCGTGGGGCTGCTCCCATATCTATACCCTGCTTTAGTATTTATTATAATGGCCGTATTATTCTGTTTATTTGAGGCGGTTTCAGGGGGTATGGCCGGGCGCGATGAGGTCTTGCCGGCAACATTGCAGCCGACCTGGTCAATAACTGCGGGAGAAGAACCCTTTTCGGACAACGGAAGATTCTTGTGTTGCGTCAAAATTTTATCTATGGAGTAAAGTAGAGTACGCAGGCAATCTATCCTTGAATCGCCATCAGGCAAATCCAAGAGAAGCGCAAATTGACGAGTATTCTGCTCTATCATCATTCCTGTCCCATCTGCCGAACGAACATTTGACGTAACACTCAAAGCCTGAGTAAGGAAATTGTCTTTTTGAAGATGTATATTAAGATCTACGACAACAGCTCCAGGCTTATATCGGAGCGGAACACTTTCTTCATTCACTAAGGGGCTGATAAACCTGGATTGTACACGACCAAAACCAGAGGCATTAATGACGACACCCGCTTCAGCGATCTTTTGATGTAATTCAAGAGAGGCCTTGTTATTTTCTAAGTCATCAGCTTCAGCGCGCAATATGTTAAGACCTTGACCTTTTAACTCATCTGCAAGCCTCTGTGCTTTACCGGAATCCTTATCAGCCACTACGAGCTGTTTCGCGCGGAGCATGCTTTCAGTTCGGGCAATACCAGCACCTACAGGCCCTGTACCTAAAATAACGATGCGCTTGCCTTTAAGCACGCCAAATTTCTGCTCAAGCCAAGTCACCAAGGCCTCGCCGTCAGTGAAGGTTCCCCAAAGGCGGCCATTATCCTTAAGGCGCAATACTCCGGCACCATCAACCACATTCGAAGCTTTCTCATCCAACAAATCTAAGCTTGCTTCTTTAAAAGGAGTCCCTGCAATCATACCGATAACTTTTGAGCCGGCAGCAAGCTCCAGCCCCTCTTTCACTACATAAACAAGCTGCCTAAACTTTTCTCTATCACCGTTAGGAATTGGAAAAGGAATCATGACATAAGACTGGGAGAGCTTTTTCTCCTGCCTTAGCTCTTTGACGGCATTATTAAAGAGTTTAAAGGCGCGTGTGCCTTGCATATTCTTTGCCGAATGTAAAATTATGTTGGTATTTGTTGGTATCAGAACCTCGAACTCTTGCGCGGATTTTTGTATCTGCAGCACAATAGATGAGCCCTTCTCGACCGCTGGTCTACCCATGCCTTGTTCATCTCCAGCAGAGCTGGAGGACCTTGCTATATTAGCTGCGGCCTCTTGCCCCCTGACAGGAACGGATGAGGTCTTGCCGGCAACATTACAACCTACCTTATTCTGAAAATCAATCAAACCTTGCTTTGTTGCAGGCGAAGAACCTTTTGGTTTACCATTAACACTGGAATGACGAGATTTGAAATTCTCTATTGCCCTCAACGCTACCTGCTTGTATTCATTATCTTTCTTATCTTTTAAGATACCAAGAATGTATTCTGGCGTAAAACGATTGTACGCTAATGCATAATAAATGTTTAAATATGGGATATTCATTTGATAGAGTTCTCCCAAAATTTCTTCATAAACACTATGCCAAGCCAAAGCAAAAAGAATGGGGTAGCCTCTCTGCTGTCCTAAATGAATGCTCTCCTTGAGAATCTCCCTTTGTCTTTCTATAGATGCGCCACTTCCTTGCCTTTCCCTGGCAAGAATAGCATTAAACATACTTATCCAGTTAGCTCCATATACTTCTGCTAGACGCTGACTCATTATTTCATTAATTTGCCGATAAATACTTGATACATGCTTGCTGTGTTTATGCAACACTTTAAATAAATTTTCCTTTGTAGTTAAACCTAAATTCTTAACTAGGTTTTCCATAATATCATTAGCAACAATATCTCTTTTGTCTCTTTCTCTCAGGCCTCTTAAAGCCGCCTGATCATCTAAGGTTAAATTAGCGGAATTGTTGGATATCGAATGCAATCTGTCACGCAGGAGGAGATAAAAACTTAGGGCGGAAACAAGTTTCTTAAATCCTTCATCACTTAATATGTTCTTTTTCTTCATCTCTCGCAAGACCGCAAATGAGCTTAATCCACTTCTAATGTTATAAATCGTCTTGCCAATCATGCAAATTGTAAGAATATCTCGCAACATACCTCGGCTTTTCTTAATATTGATGAGGCTGTATTGTTCAAAATAACGGTGTTCTCGCTCGTAATCCCAGATATCAAAGAAGATACTTCCTACTGCTAAAGGATCCTGAACACTGAGCTTAAAAGGAAACTCTCGGCTATCTTGTAATTCTGATAACAATCCCTTATCGCCAGCAATAAGTCGCAGCTGTTTTACTTCGTCGCTGCTAAAAGGATTGAACCTACAGAATTCTCTGCATTCGTTAACCGTACCATAGACTACAGTAGAAATCTCATAGCCCCTCTGGGATAAAAATCCCTCATATAATTCCTTAAAAACTCTTTCTGATTTCCCCTGCTTACCAAGAACAATTATGATATCGGCGTCAGAGCCTCTTACCATTTCTTGACGAGCAACACTACCGACACCTAAAACTGCGACTTTTAAGGATGAGCCCAACCCGAGTTCCTGAGATACTTCAGTGAATGCCTTCCGGGCATCTTTATCAAATAGTCTCGTCCTCTTTTTAGCTTCTCGAATGCCTAAATACAGATTCTTCCCTTTTGCGAGCTCTGCATCGTCTAAACTATCATCCTTGGCAGGAGAAGAACCCTGGCCGCCTGTCGTCTCCGCCACCGCATCGCTGTCTCTCAATAAGCCGATCTTTTGCTTTATCTCAGCTATAAGGCTAGGATTTGACAGGATGTCTATGCCTAAAGCCGCGTAATCCAATCCTGATTTTCTAGATTCCTCTGGATTATTATGCCATTTCTCCCATCTCTTGATCTCTTCTTCTATATCGACCCATTCTAATGCTTCTACTTCGCTTTCCTGCTTCTTGATCAGTGTTTTCTCGGCATCATTAATAAAATAAACGTACAGGCTGGTCCTTTCGTTATCAACAAAATGCTTAGCCGGAAAAGCATGCTTAAGAGTTAAGAATGATTCTTCTCCTATCCGGATGATCCTGGAATGATCTAATTTAACTTGAGAATCAAATACTTCTTCTTCGGCCTCTTTGATTGCGCCATCCTTATATTCAGTAATTAATCCTAAGTGCCCAGAAGCAGAGCAATCACGGCAATTGGGGAAGAATTTTTTCTTATTGGACCTAATCTGGACCAACATCTTTCCCTTGCTATCAACCATTAACATCAATACGCTTCTATGCCACGTGCCATCGTAATGGCAAAGGTCGCGGGGCCTAATCCGGCCTGTAAAATTACCATTCTCGTCAGTTACCAAGAAATATTCCACTCCATCTTCATGCTGGTCATCTTTAAAGGTAGTTAATTGTTCCAATGTTTTATCCTGTTTCAACAGCTGCTTAAATTCTTCCTGCCAACCTCGCAGGGCTACATAGGTTTTTTCATGATCATTACCGAAGTATTTTGAAATTTCAGCAAAATCCTTGCCGTACACTGGCTGCGCGAATCCCATCACCGCATCATCTACGTGCCTCTCTGCAGCATCTAGTGTTACAATACTTGGCTTTTCTTTGCTTGCCAATATATCTAACAGCTGTTTCTCATAGTACGCAGGATAATACTCGTTTATGGGGAGTTGTTGAGTTTTGAGAATAGAATA
>JBEKHW010000002.1:0-203494 GCA_050012075.1 Candidatus Omnitrophota bacterium
AGAGGTGGTTTTGGATGGCTCTGCTTTATTTATTGCTCTTTATTCAGTCTCTGATTGATTATGAATCTATCGTATATTTTGCGTTATTCGCTATTCTATTCAATGTATTTATCAGGAATGAAGAACGCCGCCTGCATATAAAGGAAATCATTATTTTACTTACCGCCCCGGTATTAGGATTCTTGATCCTTTTCCTTCGCAACAGCTGGTATTTCGGTAGTTTTTTAATTGCCTTTGATGACCTTAGGAAGACCGCAATAGGCGGCGTGGCACATAGGTATGATACCTCGCTTCCCCTGAATCTATTTAACTGGTCAAAATATGTCTTAGCCAATAATTTTTCATTGGCACTGCTATTCGATTATTCTATTTTATCCGTCGGGGTTATTTGCTGTTATTTTTTATATAGGCCTTTGCCCAATGCGCTTAAGCAGCGGATAAAGAACTTATTCTTTCTGGCGCTCTTATTGACTATATGCGGTATTGGATGGTATGTGCTATTTCCGGCACATTCGCTGGCGCATGCTTTTGTGCTCGTCCTATCCAGGCATCTTCTGCCTGTTGCGGCAATAGGTTTCACAATATTTATATTGGTGATATTTTTTCGTATCCGTGAGGGAGATGGCATAAATCTCTGGTTAAGATTGTTCTTAATAGGAATAATAGTAAGCATTGCCCTTACGGGAATAATTAAAAGCCAGCTACCTATTACAAAAGCCAGAATCGAAAGGTCGCTGGATTTCCTGAAATTTAAAGAATGCTTACTGCTTTTAAAAGGGATGAGCAGGCAGGAAGACGAAATCGGGGTTAATTATTACCGCTCTCCATTCATAAACTATTATACACAGCGGCATTGCCGGCTGATCTTTGATAGAGCTTCTCTGGAGCAATCAAAAGAGCTTCCCGAATATTTTATTCTTCTGCCCTACGCAGATAAGGATTCAAAGGGATTATATCAGTTTGTTAGCCAGAGGTATACCCGAAGGTTCCAGTGTCAGTCGTGGAGATTTCCTGCGATATTCTTTGAATTGAGAAAATAGGAGTTTGGCATTTAATTTTCTCCTTATTAGAAAAATATGAAGATACTGGTTATCAATGAGCCGTTCGTAAAGGATTTCTGCCGGACTCAGCGTTGGGCAGCCAGGACGAGGGGCAGGGTGTTGCGCGCGCCAGATTGGCTTGCTTATGCTGCGGCAGTCCTGGAGAAAAGCGGCCATCAGGCGTTTTTAGTGGATATGGTGGCAAATGAGCAGGATAAAGATGACCTGCGGGATTTAGTAAAGGCCGAAAGGCCAGATTTTGTGGTTTTAGATTCAACTACCCCCTCAATCTACTCCGATATTGAATGTGCCAAAATAGTCAAGGAAGTATCCCGCGCCAAGGTTATCATGGTAGGCCCGCATATTTCGGCCTTACCCGAAGAAACCCTGATAAATGCTGCGGGCAGCGTTGATGTCGCCTGCATAGGTGAATATGACTACACGGTAAAGGATGTAGTGGAAAATTATTCTAACCTTGCGAATATAAAGGGGATAGCCTATTATAGCTCCGGTAGTGCCATAAGGACATTACAGCGGCCCTTAATTGAGAATCTTGATGATTTGCCTTTTCCTGCCTGGCATCATCTGGATTTAATGAAATATTTTGACGGCGGCAAGCTTTATCCTTATATAGATATAATTTCAGGAAGGGGTTGTCCTAACTGCTGCACATTTTGCCTTTGGCCCCAGGTAATGCATGGGACCAGGTACCGGCTCAGAAGCCCTTCCAACGTAGTTGATGAGATTGAGTATGACATTAAGCTTTGCCCGCAGGTAACAAGAGGAGGGGAATTCTTTTTTGAAGACGATACCTTTACCGTAAATAAAGAGAGGGCTGTTGCTATTTGCGAAGAACTAATGCGGCGTAACCTTAAGATAATTTTTTCGGTAAATGCCAGGGTCGATAGCGCAGATTTAGAGCTCTTCAAGGTAATGAAAAAAGCCGGCTGCCGTGAATTATTAGTAGGTTTTGAGTCCGGTAATCAAGAGGTGCTTAACAATGTGAACAAAAATATTACCCTTGAAGAATCAAGAAGGCTTGTTGACTATGCAAAACAGGCCAGGCTCCAGGTCCATGGTTGTTTTGTCATAGGCCTGCCCGGTGAAACCGAACAGACCGCTGTGCAAACTGTTGATTTCGCCTTAAGCCTAGGATTGACGACGCTGCAGTTTTCCGGAGCAGTGCCTTTTCCCGGAACGAAATTCTTTGATTTGTGCATGGAAAGGGGCTGGATTGAGGCTAAGCCCTGGTCAGCATGGCTTGATACAGGAGAGCAGGCAGGGGTAGTGAAATATCCAGCGTTAAACCAGGAGCGAATAAATTACTTTGCTGATCTGGGGCTGAAAAGATTTTATCTAAGGCCGGCATATATAATCAAATTCCTTTTTAAGACAAGGTCTTTTTCAGATTTGTACCGCAAAGTAAGAGGCGCGGCTAATTTTTTAAATTACCTGTTTGCGAGAAGAGGCAAATGCTAAAAATCGGAAGCATTGTCAAGAACCTGCCGTCTGATGTAATTTGGTATGTGACGGATAATGGCAAGACAGAGCAATTGTTTAAGTGTAGGCCTCAGAAATCATCACGAGATATTCTACAGGATACACTCCGGTGGCTGAAGAAGAATGAAAGGGACTTTAAAAAGGTATTTGCGCATGTCTAAAACAAAGATTTTAATCTTCTTTTTAATTTTGTTGCTTTCCTTTCTTATCCGCATACCACAGCTTAACTTTCCTTCGATCGGGTATCACAATATGAAAGAAAATGAATACATCAGTATGGCAAGAAATATGCTCAATAAGAAGGACCTGGCAAACAGGGAGGTTGATTTCTATCATGCGTTTGATACCAAGGCCGGATTCGAATTATACCCGCAAGCCCCCTTTATAGCCTATCAAGTTTTATTAGGGTATAAGCTTTTTGGCAATAATCTTTGGTTTCCCCGCTTAATTAATATAATCTACATGCTCTTTTCGATAGTATGCATATTTTATCTTGTACAAATACTCACCGGAGAATATTTTTTTGGTATCGGTGCCAGTTTTCTGCTTGCCGTTATGCCTCTGGGCGTATATTTCGCCCGTAATCTTCAGCCGGAAAGCGGGGCATTCCTTTTTATGCTTATAGGCAATCTTATGTGGTTTAACTTCATAAGCCGTTTCCGGCGCGGATATCTCCTGGGATTCGCGGTGTCCCTTGTAATGACAGCGGCCTATAAGATGTCATTTCTGATCGGGTTTATCGCGTTGCCGTTTCTCCTGGCATATCGGAGTTACTTTTCTGAACGCAAAATAAAAGGCCTGATAGCGGATCTGGGCATAGTTATCTTGCCGTGCCTGCTTTTCATCGCATATTGTATTGCGACCGGCCAAACGTCATTTTCCTCTTGCGAAAACCGCGTTAACATCTTATCCGTATTCACCCCGTCATATTGGAAACAGAATTTATCGGTTATCCTGTATTATGCCGTGAGGGAGAATTTCACTCCTGTATATTCCGTATTGTTTATCATAGGGCTACTTTTGGCATGGAAACGCTATCGAACAGATAAAAGTTTATTTGCGAAGTATCTGCGGTTATGGAGTCTTACGGTTGTTCTCTATTGTATGGTGTTTAGCGATTACATTAACCAGCATAATTATTATCAGTTTCCTTTTCTGGGTTTCTTCATCTTGGCCGTTATCTATGCCTTAAGGGAAATAAGTGTTTTTATATGCAGTTATCTAAAAACCAAAAAAGTGAGCTACTGTTTTGCGGTGCTTTTTATTGTAATATTTGTTTTTGCTGCAAGCTCGGCAAAGCAAGCAATTGCAAACCATTATAATACGGTATTTGTCGGAACTGATGTTGCCGGCCAGCTTCTGAAAGAAAGGGCCGCGAAAGATGAAAAGTTCTTTATCTATACCATCGCCCAGGGATACGCGACATGTGTGTATGCGGAAAGGAAGTGTGGCTATCCTGCCTCTCTTGAGGAATTCAAGAAAATTGAATCTGGTTCCCATGTGCGTTTTGTAGTATTCTATCCCATTAGTATGCTGAATTCTGTAGACCCCAAGATGCGCGACTATATAATTAAGACGCACCATATTATTATGGTGGGATTTAGATTTGAGATGGCAAGAATTTTCCCAGAGATAATGATTTTGGAAAAAGGAGGTAGCGTGGATTTCGCTGCTTTTATACGGCAGAACCAAAAAAGACTTAAGCTTGCTAAAGTGTACCGGACATTAAATAGGTTGATTCCCTTTTACATTATGGAGGAGAATAAATAACCATTAAAATATACCTTGAACATGAATATCCCTAAACCCGTGCTTTCGATTATAATTCCTGCCAGAAATGAGTCCAAGAATCTAGCTAAAACCGTAGAGGCTATTCTTGGCATATTGGATTCTCTCGGCGCGCCATCGGAAATCCTGATTGTCAATGACCATAGCAAAGACAGTACCGCCAAAATAGCTGAGAAAATCATTCATGATGATAACAGGGTAAAGTTAATCGAAAATGACGGGAATCCCGGATATGGCATTGCAGTACGAAAAGGGCTTGAGTATTTCAAGGGCGATTATGTTATGATTGTAATGGCGGATGCCTCAGATTCTCCAGCGGATATTCCGCGGTATTACGAAGCAATGTGCCAAGGATATGAATGTGTTTTTGGCACGCGCTTCAGCAGGAAATCCAAATTGGTCAATTACCCGTTTTTCAAACTAATAATCAACAGACTCGGTAATCTATTTATCCAGGCGCTTTTCTGGATACCCTGCAATGACGTTACCAATGCCTTTAAGTGCTATTCCAGGGTTGCAATAGAGGGGATGTATCCTTTAATATCCCACCATTTTAACCTGACCGTTGAAATGCCGTTAAAAGCAATCATTCGGGGCTACAAATGGAAGGTGATTCCCATAGACTGGCATGGAAGGGTTAAGGGTTTTTCAAAGTGGAACATTAAAGAAACAGGTTCACGCTACTTGTTTATCATTTTATACCTGTGGCTGGAGAAGTCATTAAGCAGGGGGGATTATTATAGAAGGGTTTAATGGCCGGATTGTTTTAAGTATCATATCAAGGCGGACAAAATTGTTATGTCGAAAAAAGTAGCTGTGATAGTGCCGGCAAAAGGGATTCCCAATCATCTTGCTAAGTGCCTGGATTCCCTTCTGAATTTGGATTATCCCGATTACGAAATCATTATAGTTGATGACGGAATAGATGGGGTGATTCCTGCTTCTTTGATGGATTTTAAGGGAAGAATAAAAATCTTAAAAAGCGATTCACGCGGACCTTCTTTTGCCAGGAACCTTGCCGCCCAAAATACCGATGCGGAACTACTCGCTTTTACCGACAGTGATTGTATAGTGGCCAGGGATTGGCTTAAAGAATTAGTCATGGGGCTGGCTCAGACTTCCGAAGCTGCTGCCTGCGGCGGAATGCAGGAATTACCGGATGATGCCTCCGGGTTTCAAAAATATGTATTTTCGGCCCTGCGAGAAGCCGGTTTTGTGACCGATTACTCAAGGACCGCTAAAGACAGCAAAGTGTTTGCGGTGCGCCATAACCCTTCCTGTAACGTGATATATCACAAGAAGATCTTTTTTTCTGTAGGCGGATTTTGGGAAGGGTTCTGGCCAGGTGAAGACCTTGAGCTGGACTACCGGCTTATTAAGAAGGGATATCTTCTTTTGTTTAACCCTCGGGCAGTGGTGTATCATTACCGTCCGGATACTCTGAGGAAATTCTTGAGCATGATGCATCGCTATGGCGAGGTACAGGCCTATCTTGTACGCCGCTATGGGCTATTTCGTAAGATTCACCTGGTGCCTGTCGGTTTGGTAATATGTATATTGTTTATATTTATAGGGGGATTAAAAGGGCTATTAGCGGTTTTGTCTATATCCGCTGCAATAGAAGCCGCTATCATAATTCATACAGTAGTTCGTAAGAAAAGTATTATTTTCGGCCTGATTACTGGTGCGCTGTGCTTTCTTGCGGCCATTTATTGGAATCTTGGTTTTTTATGCGGGATTTTTACAAAATCCCCGCTTAAGAATTTACCAAGGGCGCCACTTGCCTAACTAACCAGAATGCCCAAAGAGTGTATTATCTGCAAAAGCGCAGAAAGGCGCGTTATCTTTAGAGAATTTGATATTGATGTATTTAGATGCCTTTCTTGTGGCCATGTGTATTCCTCATATGAAATAGCCCGCGATTATGACGGATATTTCGGCTATGAAGAAATACGCGACCAAAAGCAGGCATGGTGGGATAAGGCGCATCGTCCCATGTACCAGGATTTCTGCCGGCATTTTCTACGCGGTAAGAGCGGCAGATTGCTTGACGTAGGCTGCGGACTGGGCTATTTCTTAAAATATGCTGCCATGTATCCGTCTTGGGGGGCCGAAGGCATTGATGTCTCTCAAGAGGCCGTAAAGTTTGCACGCGAGAAAAACGGCCTTAGTAATGTGCGCTGCGGCAGAATAGAAGAACTATCCCTGCCGCAAGGCAGCTATGATATCATCACGATGTTTGATGTTATAGAGCATATCCCTGAACCGGACCGGCTTTTGGCGCAGGTAGGCGGGCTTTTGAAAAAAGGAGGGATGCTTTTTATCCTCACGCCGAACATTAATTTGTGGCTGCCGTTGGCGTATATGCAGAAACTGCGCTATGGCATGAAGCCAGGCATACGTTATTTAGACGCCAGGGACCATGTGAATATGTATTCTATGAAAACTATCTCTGTTATCTTAAAGCGCAATAATTTCTTCCGGGTGGGTTTCGTGCACTTAAAACCTATATTAGGCCTGGGGGGGAATACGCATCAGTTTTTAGTATGCATGCGTGTAGCCTGGCTTTATCTTTCCGTGCTTATCTTTTTTCTTACCTTTAAACGCCTAAATTTGGATAATATCTGTGCAGTTGCACAAAAGCGATAAGGGCCTTGCGGCTCTTCATGGGCCGCTCATTTTTATTTGTTCTAAACGCTAAATCGTGGTAAATTAATGCAGTAATAAAGGGGCTGTAGCTCAGTTGGGAGAGCATCTCGTTCGCAACGAGGGGGTCGGGGGTTCAACTCCCCCCAGCTCCACCAAAAATTTACGCCAAGTAAATTTTTGGTGGCACTCAAGCGAGCGTTAAAAACCGCGACAAGCGGTTTAGCGAGCGGAGTGCATACCACAAAGCATTTCAGACAAGTAAATTTTTGGTGGCACTATCCACCGAGCATAGCTCGGTGTGATTTTGGCATAAGCACCAGAGGTATGCCAAAATCAAAGCGAGGCAGCGAGCGGAGTGCATACCACCGCAGCACCGTGCTTCGCACGGTGTAATTCATTGATAAACAATAGCGAGCGAATTATATGAAAACATCTTTAAAATTCATTCTAACCAGCGGGTTCCTGATTGGCCTGATTTTAAATTGCGCCTGTATCTCCAATCTATACGCTGAAGAGCAATTAAAAGAAGGGCTGTATTATGAGAAACTTGACAAGAAAGTTGTGCACTGCCACATTTGCCCCCGTAACTGTGTCATACCCGACGGCAAGAGAGGATTTTGCGGCGTAAGGGAAAACCGAGGCGGAACACTGTACGCCCTTTCCTATGGAAGGCTCGTGGCGATACATCTTGACCCCATTGAAAAAAAACCGCTATTTCATTTCCTTCCCGGCTCATACGCATTCTCTATAGCTACGGCAGGGTGTAATTTTAGGTGCAAATTCTGCCAGAACTGGGAGATCTCACAGCGTAAACCAGACGAGGTTGATTATTCGTATATAGAGCCCCAGGATTTAATCAAAAAAGTAAAAGAATCAGGTTCTTATATTATTGCCTACACTTATACAGAACCAACTATCTTTTATGAATATATGCTGGATGTGGCAAAACTGGCAAAAAAAGAAGGAATACGTAATATTATGCACTCCTGCGGTTATATAAATGAAAAACCTTTACGGGCATTGGCTAAATATCTGGATGCCGCAAATATAGATTTAAAAGGGTTTAGCGAAGATTACTATGCTAAAATCTCGGAAGGCAGCCTCGGGCCGGTGCTGGCGGCATTAAAGATATTAAAAGAGGAAGGAGTACATGTTGAGATAACTAACCTGGTTTTGCCCGGCTACAATGATGACCCGGGAATGATCACCAGGATGTGCTTATGGATAAAAGATAATTTAGGAGCGGATACGCCGCTACATTTTTCGCGTTTTTTCCCAAGCTATAAACTGCTCAGCCTTAATCCTACGCCTGTTTCTACGCTGGAGAAGGCGCGCAGAATAGCCCTTGATTGCGGCCTTAAATATGTGTATATAGGCAATGTAGTAGGAAATCCGGCTGAGAATACTTATTGCCCGCGCTGTAAGAAGATAGTGGTAGAGCGTTCAGGCTATACAGTCCTTGAGGTTAATTTGAAGAATGGGAGATGTAAATTCTGTGGAGAGAAAATTGAAGGAGTCTGGAAGTAAGGTCACAAGGTCACAAGGTCACAAGGTCACAAGTTTTATTCTTGTGACGTGGTGTCTTTGTGTCTTGGTGACCACTTCTTTTGCCCAGGAAGTAAAACAACCAAATGCCGCAGGAGGATTCTATCCGGATGATCCCAAAGAGCTATCTTCTATGGTTAGTGGTTTCCTTAGCACTGCCAATCCCGCGCCTATTCAGGGAGAAATATTTGCCATTATCACTCCTCACGCAGGTTATGGTTATTCTGGCTCTACCGCCGGCTTCGCTTATAAGCTTCTTAAAGGCAGGCCATACAAGACCGTGATAGTAATAGGACCTTCTCACTATTATGCTTTTAGCGGCGTTTCTGTTTACTCGCAGGGAGCATTCCGGACACCTCTGGGAGACGTAGAGATTGACAAGGATTTTGCAGCAGCCCTGTTAAATAAGGATACAGACGTGACTTTTATCCCTGAGGCCTTTGAAAGGGAGTATTCCGTAGAAGTAGAGCTGCCTTTTCTGCAGAAATCCCTTACGGGTTTTAAGATCGTACCTGTAATAATGGGCGATTGCACCTTGGATACCTGCAAGAAGTTTGCTGATTTACTTAAGGATGCAATCAGTAACAGGAAAGATGTTTTAGTGGTGGTTTCAAGCGATATGTATCACGGCTATGATTACGATGAAGCTGATTTATCCGACGGCATTGCTTTAAGCTATTTAGAAAAGATGGATGCCGAAGGGCTTTACTATAGCTTACGGGAAGGCAAAACTCAGATGTGCGGCGGTTTTCCTGCTGTTTCCATGCTTATATTGGCAAAAAAACTGGGGCATAATACTTTAAAGGTCTTAAAGCACACAAATTCCGCAGTAGTAACAGGCAAGAGAATAAAAGGGATCTGGACGGTAGGCTATTCCAGTTCTGTTATCGACCAGATAAAAGGAGAAAATGCAATGCTAAACACGCAAGAGAGGAAGAGGTTGCTGGAGATTGCGCGTAAATCCATAGAGGTTTATTTGAAGGAAGGTAAGCGCCCTGAATTTCAAGAGAAAGACCCTGTTTTACTCAAAAATATGGGGGCTTTTGTGACGCTTGGCCAACATGGAGAATTACGCGGCTGTATCGGGAATCTTGTTGCCGGCTCCCCACTTTACATTACGATAAGAGATATGGCTATCGAGGCAGCAGTAGGTGACCCGCGGTTTTCTCCGCTTACGTTATCAGAGCTAAAGGATGTAGAAATTGAGATCTCTGTGCTTTCTCCCCTTGAAAAGATTGACTCTCCTGATAAGATTCAGTTGGGTACCCACGGCGTTTTGGTCAAAAAAGGTTTTAACAGCGGAGTTTTTCTCCCGCAGGTTGCTGCAGAAACCGGGTGGTCAAAGGAAGAATTCCTGTCTTATCTTTGCTCCAATAAAGCGGGCCTGGCTGCCGATGCCTGGAAGGATAAATCCACCCAGCTTTACATCTTCACCGCTGAAGTCTTCTCCGAGAAGAAATTTTAATGAACTTTAAAATTATCGCAAGTTTCTTCATCCTGGGGTTATCTTTTGGATCTGGACCCTGCCTGGCAAGTTGCGGGCCCCTCCTTATCTGTTACAGCGCAGCAGGCCTTAAAAATATAACCGAAAACCTCAAAATTTACCTGTTTTTCTCCGTGGCACGTATCCTGGTTTATGTTTTCTTTGGTTTACTGGTATTCTTTCTGGGAAAAATGGTGTTTGAGGGGGTTTTACAGTTCCTCGCGAGGTATGTTATTATTCTAGGCGGCGCTTTCATAGTTTTTATGGGTGTCTTAATTGCGTTAGGTAGAAAGATACAAGCCGGGCCTTGGAGCTTTTTGCAAAAACACATTAGGCAGCGCGATACTAGAAATACATTCTTACTGGGAGTGATTATTGGTTTCCTGCCTTGTGCCCCGCTTATCTTCATCATTTCTTACGGAGCGCTTGCTTCAAAGACATGGGTAGAAAGCCTGGTATACCCGTTATCTTTTGGATTAGGCACATTTTTTTCTCCGCTTTTATTGCTATGTATAGGAGCAGGGGTCTTTCCGCGGTGGCTAAAAGACCAGAGATTACGGCAGGCGGTTAGTTTATCCTGCGGCATAATTCTTGTATTTATGGGAATTCAGTTAATCAGAAGGAGCTTATAATATGCACCTGGTATTCTCTAAGGCCGAAGATACCTTATCGGGCCGGATAACTCTAAAAGATAAGGGACAGGTTCACCATCTAAGGGATGTATTGCGTTTACAAACCGGAGATACCCTTGTGGCGTGTAATGATAAAGGGGATAAATATTTTTGTAAGATTTCACAGATTTCCCAGGATAAGATAATCCTGGAAATAAAAGAAAAATATGCGGTCAAAAAGAAAGAGTCATTGGTTACTATTGCCTGCGCCATACCAAAGAAATCCAGGATGGACGATATTGTAGATAAGTTAACTCAGCTTGGGATCGATATGGTCATTCCTTTAAAAACCGAAAGGACTATCGTCAAACTCGATAGGCACGGTGAGGATACAAAGATCAGACGGTGGAATAAAGTTGCATTATCTGCTGCCGAACAGAGTAAGCGGGTTACTGTGCCGATAATAGAAGAAATTAAGAGCATAGAAGAGGTTCTCCGCGATTCTGCCGGGTTTGATTTAAAACTTATTCCTACGTTATCAGGCCAGAGGAAGAAGTTAAAAGAAATACTAGGTGAACGTAAAGCAAAGAATATACTTTTCTTCATCGGGCCGGAAGGAGATTTTACGGAAAAAGAAGTATTACTTGCGCAAAGTTACGGCTGCATACCTGTAACCCTGGGAGAAACGGTATTACGGGTAGAGACCGCTGCTGTAGCCGTGGCAAGCTTCATAGAGATGTATGAAAACGGTTAACCTTTCAGCTTTCAGAAAACTTACAGCTTCGCTTAAAGTTAATGGCAAGCGCAGTAAAACCATTAAATTCTATACGTTAGGATGTAAGGTTAATCAATACGAGACGCAGCAGATGCGTGAGAAATTTATCCGCCTTGGTTTCCGGGAGCTGGAAAACGGCTTACCCGCAAGCGTATACGTGATAAATAGCTGTACGGTTACCCAAAGAGCGGATTCAGAATCCTTGAATTTTATCAGGAGGGCTAAACGTGAGAATCGGGGAGCGCAGATTATAGTTACCGGCTGCCTTACAGAGTTGGATGGCAGTAAAATCAGAAAAGTATACCCCAACTCCTTAATAGTCAAAAATAGGGATAAAGAAAAATTATTAGGCGAGAAAAGAGGCATATCTTCTTTTAGGGGCCGCACCCGCGCGTTCCTTAAGATCCAGGACGGCTGCAATAACCATTGCGCGTATTGCAAGGTTCCTCTTGCAAGGGGGCCGTCAAGAAGCAGGCCTTTAGAAGAGATTGTATGTGAAGCAAAACGGCTTGCGGGTAATGGTTTCAAGGAAATCGTTTTAACCGGTATCTGCCTGGGTTCCTACGGGAAAGATTTTAAAAATGAATTAACTATTTGCGCGGTGATTGAAGAATTGGAGAAGATTGACGGGATATCGCGCATAAGATTAAGTTCTATCGAGGCGGCCCAGATCACTGATGGCCTTATCGATAAGCTGGCAGTTTCCAATAAGCTTTGTCCGCATCTGCATATACCTATCCAGAGTGGCGACGACCAGATACTTAAGAAGATGAACCGTAGATACACGAGCGCTAATTATCTGTCATTGGTCAGCAAGATTCGCAGCAAAATACCCCTTATTGCCATAACCACGGATGTGCTGGTAGGTTTTCCAGGAGAAACCGAAGAAAACTTTCAGAATACAGTAAAATTACTACGAGAAATCACGCCTCTAAAAACACATATCTTCCCATATTCAGAAAGAGAAGGAACTCCCGCACAAGAGAAATATAAGCAGCCGTTATCCCCGCTCCTGCTAAAGAAAAGATCCTCTTTTCTTGCGGAAACCGCAGGAAAACTAAGTATTATGTATAAAAAACAATTTCTAGGCAGAAAACTTAACGTATTAGTTGAAGGGCGCCTTAAGGCAGCGCCGTCTTTTTGGGTAGGTTATACGGATAATTATATCCGGGTTTTAATCCGGTCAGGTTTGGATTTAAGTAACAGGTTAATCCAGGTAGAATTACGAACGATAATGAAGGATGATGTTACGAGCCGGATAGCCAAAACTTAAATAACCTACTTTCTTTGATATTGACAATCTGTAGTCAATGGATTAGAATAAATCATAATTACCTAGGAGGTTTATAATGAAAAAGGATATTGTTCTCGAGAAGAATGAAAAGGAAGATTTTGTAAAATTGTCTGTTGATTCCAGGATTTACTCGAAAGAAACCATTTTTTCCGCCGGTTACATCTTTCTAGATAGGGCCTATATCTACTTAGATAAGGATAGCGCGGATAAGATAGGGGTCTGGCTTTACCGCAAGGACAAGAAGCAAAGCCTGGATACCTTAGGAAAAGAATTTTATAATGAGCTCCTTAATTACGCCCATTATTATAGCAGCTTAAGAGCGAACGCAGAATCAGTGAAATTGCTCCTGCAAAGGGCCCTGTTTTCAGCGGCGCCTTCAATGGTGCAGGAAGCGGAAGAAAAAGAAATTGAGGATTTAATCAAGGAGTTGGAAGAAGAAGAAAAAAAGGAAGGCAGCAAGAAGAAATGAATTATCCCTTTCTCCAGAAACAAGGTAACATTTTATCCGTCAGGCTGAACAAAGAATTGTATCCTCAGGATTTAATCGAACGCGCAATTAAAGAAGAACCGGCTGGCATCCATTCTTTCCGGACCCAAAAGCAGTACCACCTTGTCAGGCTAAAGGAAGCAACCAGCGAAGATTGTCTTGCTTTTTTAAATTACCTCATCTATTTAAACAGAAAATAAAAGTATGAGCGTGGCTATCTTACCGCAAGTGTTATCTTCCGTAAACCGTCTCGCCCTTTTCGTGGGCTTCAGCTGTATTAACGATTGCCGTTTCTGCGTTGCCGCCGATAAGCGTCCTTTCGGCGATAAAACCACCTCTGAAGTAAAGAAAGAATTGGAGGAGGCATATTTTAACAGCGGTAGCAGGGAAGTGGTTTTTACCGGTGGAGAATGCACGGCAAGGAGCGACATATTTGAGCTGGTAAGGTTTGCCAGGGATACGGGGTATCTTTTTATAATGATCCAGACAAATGGCAGGTTGTTTTCTTCCCCTGACTTTTGCAAAAAGATACTTTTGGCGGGAATGAACCACTTTGCACCCTCGTTACACGGTCATACTGCACAGCTGCATGATTTCTTAACCCGCAGAAAAGGCAGCTTCCGGCAGACAGTCCTCGGGGTACACAATATCAGGAAATTAACCAAAGGCAAAGTAAGGATAATGATGAATACGGTAATCACAAAATATAATTATAAGTTCCTGCCTCAGATTGCCAATCTCCTGATTAAATTAGGGGTTCACCAATATCAATTTGCTTTTGTGCATGCCATGGGAAATGCTTATGCTTCTTTTGAAGAGGTTGTCCCGCGTAAGACCGAGGTATTGCCTTATTTAAAAAAAGGATTGGATATGGGTGCAGGTTGCGGTCTTAGCGTGATGGCAGAAGCAATGCCCCTGTGTCTTATGTCCGGCTACGAAAGATGCGTGTCAGAATTCTATATACCTCATACCGAGGTCAGGGAAAGGGGAGCTATTATAGAGAGCTTTGAAGAAGTAAGGAAGAACAAGGCTAAGGTAAAGTTTTCACAGTGCCGTATATGTAAGTATGACGATGTCTGTGAGGGGCCGTGGAAGGAATATCCGCAATTCTATGGAGACGGTGAATTTAAACCCGTTTTAAACTAAAATGGCAGGCAAGGATTTCGCAATATTACCATTTAATTCTTCGCGCGTTAAGGATAAATACCTTTTATCAAATCAGCTTGGGGCATGGGATTTCCTGGATAAAAAAGAATTCAGGGAATTCAGTTCATATTCTTTAAAAAAGGGCTCTGCGTTGTATGAAAGGCTGTATGGAAAAGGCCTGGTCGCAGATAGTAATAATATAGAGCGCCTTTTTAATGAGTATAGAAGCTTAAATGCGAACCTGTTCCTGGATACTTCTTTGCACATAGCGGTTGTAACTACCCGTTGTAACCTGCGCTGCAGGTACTGCCAGTCAAACACCCTGAAACCCCAAGATATGGGTTCTGAGGTTGCAACCCGCGTATTAAAATACCTTTTTGATGTCAGGAATATGAATATTACATTAGAATTCCAGGGGGGAGAGCCGCTTTTAAACTGGAAGACGCTTTCTTTTCTTATCGAACATGCCAGGAAGTTCAATGTTACTGGTAAAGACCTTAGAATAGCCCTTGTGAGCAATCTCACCCTTCTTGATGAAGCAAAGATAAAATTCCTGTTAAAGCACGACGTGGAAATATGCGGTTCTCTTGATGGCCCGAAGGCGGTACATGATAAAAACCGGGTATTAAACAACGGTAAAGGCACTTATGACTTAGTGGTGAAGAACGTCAGAAAAATACAGAAAGAATTTAAGAGAAAAATTAACCTTTTACCTACTATAACCAGCTTTTCCCTGCCCTATTACAAGGAAATCATCGACGAATACGTATCCTTAGGCCAAGATGAGATTTGTCTGAGGCCGGTGAATAAATTGGGGATTGCCTGCGTTAACTGGCCAAACCTGGGCTATACGGCAGAGGAGTTTAATGATTTTTACGATAAAGCTATGGACTATATTTTTGCATTAAATAAGAAAGGCGTTTTAATAAAGGAACGTATGGCGCGGGTGATTTCAGAGAAAATATTCAACAAAAAAGACCCCGGGTACGTGGAGTTGATGAATCCCTGCGGAAGTGGAAGAAGCACCATTGTTTATATGCCGGACGGCTCCTGTTTTCCCTGTGATGAAGCGCGTATGCTGGGAGAGGAGATGTTTAAATTAGGCAATATCCTCAAAGAGAACTACGAAGAGCTTATGAAGAAAGACAATTTACTCCATCTTATACAATCTTCCCTTACAAACCTATGGGACTATAACAATGTGTATTCTCCCTGGCTTGGGACATGTCCGGTAGTCAATTATGCCTTGCAGAGAAATATTGTACCTAAAGTTTCCTGCTCGCCTCTGCACAAAATTAATAATTTTCAGTTTCGTTACATTTTCGAGAAGATTTTAGAAAGTAAGGGTAACGAAAATATTTTGAGGGGCTGGATAACCGGGGGCCAAAAATGAAAAAGAAAAACGGAAAGAAGAAGTTCAATAATTTCAAAAAGAATATAAAAGATTTCATAAAGGACGAGAAAGGGTTTATCACTAAAGAGAATATTTTAAAGATAGGCCTGGGGACAATTTCTGCCCTGGGTATACTATCTTCGCTCACCAATAGCTTTGCCGGGCATACAAGCCACGCAAACCACAGTAACGCCTTGTCTAGGGATCCGATACCACAAACCGAATGTTACCGGATTCAGCACAGTAGCCACGCCCATCATGCCAGCCACGTTTCGTATTAGCGTTAATAATATCGAGGCCGGTATTTGCTTATTATGGCTATAATTTAATTATTAGAATCAGGAGAGGATAGATGAATCCAATTGCGAAAATAATTTCCTGCTTTTTTATTATTGCCATAGTAATATTATCTCAGGCTTCTTGTGCCAAAAAAGAAGAATCAAAATTCCTTTCTTATCAGCCACCGGCAGAGGAGAATCCGGAAGCACTAATCCAGAAAGATATTGTAGCAATGAAAGAAACTGTAAAGCATCAGGATGAATTTAATGGCTTATATGGATATAAGGCAGGCAGGATGAACGATATGTCTGTTTGCGATGGAGCATCTATACCTTCTCAATGTAGAAAAGTTGCCCAAGTTGTAACTGATATGAAAGCCCTGGCTCAAGGAGAATGTGGAGTTTTTATGAATGGGGCATTACGCAACATTGATTTTTGCAATCATTTGAAAAATGGGACTTGTTTTATGCTTAAGGATTGGCAGAAAAAACTATGCGAAGGGCTTTATGAAGGTGATTACAATATCCTTAAACAAATATTAAATGATCCAAGTTTCAGGCAGTCCAATGATCCGTTAACGGAGAAAGGATTGCTTTATATGTTTTCTGTTTATATGGGCTTTAAGAATAATGAAGGCATAAGAGGATGCGGAAAACTAACTCCGCTATTAACGGGAGACAGGAAATTTATTTGCGAAATTGTTTTCGGGACAGGAGATGTTAATGCTATCTTGGATAGTATTGCGCAGGATATGGCGACAGCTTATATTGCAAGGAAATATAAATCTTTGAATCTTTGCAGCGAAATAAAGGATAATGAAATTAAGAGCGCATGCTTTGACCTCAAAGTAACGACGCTTCCCGACTGGGATTAAATCCATCATAAGTTTTTGTCCAGAAGGATCCTTAGGCCATCGGATCCATGGCAAAGTAATCGCCGTTACTTATTCTCGCCCAATATCTGCTACCGCCCTTGCACCATTTTAAGTAAAAACATCCTTTGCATTTGGCAGGCAAAAAACAGAGAGAGCGGATTTTCTGCAGGAAAGGATTGCTCCATGAATCTTCTATCGCGGTCCCTATTTTTTTTGTTATTACATAACTTGGCTTGAAATATCCGGCAGAATCAAAGATTATCCGCGAATGTCCGTCGTCGGCATTTGCGCCCACCAATATTTTGCTATTAGAAGCTAAATCAGGAGTTATGCAAAATGGCACTGGATTCGCAATTCTTATTTCAGTATGAGCTAATCCGCTCTTTTTTATGAGTCCCATAACATCTATCATGCTGGACTTGCTTATATTGAATTCAGGGTTATCTGAATCAGTCATCGGCCTATAAAGTTCCCAGGTTCTGGGTTCCAGTTTATTAATTAAACGGATATAATTCGGCCATTCGCCAATAAGTGTACGCGAAATTATACTGCCTATCCTTGTTATTGGTATATATCGAGATAAAGTAGCTATATTGGCTATTTTCTCTTTAAAATTTATATTGGTTCTTGTAAGCCTTCTTTCAGATTTACTATCGTAACCCTGCATTGAAATAAGGGCATTATCTACTGATTTATTAAAGGAATTAAGATTTCCTCTAGTCAATAGGGTAGCATTTGTATTAAGGAGCACATAAAGTCCGTTTTTTTTAGCAAAAAACAGGGCTTCTTCCAGGGGATTATAAAGAAGGGGCTCGCCACCAGAAAACCTGATTGTGTTTATCCCTAACGTCTTGCAATCGCCTATAATTTCTTTAATCTTTAAAATAGGAACCTCTTCCTTTTTTCTTGCCGAGAAACAAAGAAGGCAATTTTGATTGCAGTCTTGCGTGACCTCTACTACTATTTCTTTTGGTAAATCTGGTATTTCCAGGGGTGCAATTTTTTTGTTTATTGCGTTTTTTGGCCAACCAGGGCATAAAGCAGAGTATTTGCAACTTAGGCACGTCTTTCTTCTAGAATAATAAACATCCGGTTTTTTATTATAAATAACATGGTCATCTGCTTCCGGGAAAAGACAGTAAGGCAGGCCTTCAATGAAAATAAAGTATTTCTTTTCAAAGTTATTAAGCAGCGCATAAATTAAATTTCTGGCAATGAGGTTGAATTTTTTTAAATCCGGGTAGATCCCTATCTGGAATTCTCCCCATTTTACTGTAATGCCGAGGGTGGAAAGCTCTAGGATCAAGCTATTTAAGTTATTTATCATCTCAGGATTAGATTTATGAATCCTATGGCATAATATACAAAACCAGTATCTGTGGCTAAAGTTCCCAAGAATATAAAAGGGGCAAAAGGCATAGTAATACTTACTTTATTTGTATCTTTATCATGGTAGATTAAAAGATTAATAAAATAGAATACCAATGTATATTTTAAAATCTTCATCAAGCTCAATATTAATACGCTTAAATTAAGGTTATTAAATTCTAATACGGTTCTTAGTATGAAACCGGAACATCCAATAATAGCCAAAATAATAATCTTCTTCCTCAAGGCCTCCAGGGATTTATAGAATATAGAATAAAGAATATATATGAGTATAATATTTACTATTGGAGAAAAATAAATGCTAAGCGGCTTTGTAAGATAGGAAATCGTCCACCCTAATCCCAGTATAATAAGGAAGGAAGAAGATACCCGCTTACCTAAGTCTGAAAGACTGATTTTGCTTAAGAAATTATCCTTATTCTTTATAATCTTATAAATGCTTAATGCAATCATGGCAGCCGTGCTCAGCAAGAATATATTTATGAATAAGATAGCCGAAGGAAAAGGGATGAGGGTATTATGCTTTTGGGTCGGCATTAATAACGAGAAGACAATAAAAAGCTTGGCGTCTCCGGCACCCCACATCTTGAAGGAATAGAATAGGTACGCTGTTATTATTCCTATAAGAAAATTAAGGAGTAGGTTCGGGGTAAGGGTGATTTTATGGTTTATTTGCAGGTATGCGTGGATTATCAACGCCAGAGCCACAAACCACAGTAAATGCCGGTTTCTTATTACTTTATATTTTATATCCGTGTAACTCGAAATGATACCCAGGGCTATTATTAGGGGGTAAAAAAGAGACATTTGACTTGAAATATGACTATCTTCTGCTATAAAATTATATATGGCCCCTGGAGTGGATACCGGTGTTGCAGCCAATCGCTTGCCAAAATTATTATAACATACTAGGTTATTCCGCAGGAATATTTTCTTTCCTATAAGGTGCAGTATCAATTTAGCGCAGAGGACGTATATATTATGTTTGCCATCCTCTGTTTATTATTCTAACCTAGAATTATTTATATTTGGAATATGCCAAGCTATAATAATATATTCTACGCGAATGATTACCTCTCTTTTATTAAAGAAAGTAAAAGGGTTAAAATCAATTATTTTAAATTTTGTCAAAACAAGGATTTTGCTATTTTTCCTTATATTAGGAGGCGAAGCTTAATATCCAGTTTAAGATACGGAGGTATATGGACTAATTCAAATAATGCTGTTTTTATTACTAAGGCCAGGAAATATTTCTTAGAATATTGCAGGCAAAACAATATAAAAAAGGTTCAAATAAGAAATAATCCTTTTATCAAAATAATAAAGATAGGACATAGGGCGGCTAGAGAACCGTTCGTATATATTGATTTATGGAACAGTAGCAGCGAATTAAAGAACGCAATCTCCGATAGACATCTTAAATGTATTCAGAGAGCGATGAAAGAAAACTTAACTTTTAAAGAAGCGCTAGGTTTAAGGTATCTAAAAACCTTTTATAGATTATATAAAGAAACCCTGGAAGCTAAAGGGGTCAAAGCAGAAAAGCTTTCTTATTTTACAAGAATGCTTTCCTACCTGAAGAACAGTATTAATTTCGCTTACATAGAACACGAGGGAGAAATAATCGCTATTTCTATGATATTGAAATCTAAGGATAGCGCATTTATGATGTATGGCGGGACTAGCGTGATTGGTTATAAGAAATATGCCAAGCATTTTATGATATACAATCTGATTTTTCAATATAAAAAGAGGGGATATAGGAGATTGATACTGGGTACAGGTAGCCAACCCGGGGATTCTGTTTATCAGTTCAAAAGAGGTTTTACTGATAGAGACAGCTATATCGATACTTATGAAACAACTGTATAAAAAATATATATTTTTTCGGGATGATGATGTAAGCGGGCTTACTAAAAATTTAAAGAAGCTCTTAGAAATATTTATTTCAGCCAAAGTCCCGATACATCTTTCTATAATACCGGATAAGGTAACTAACGAATGCAGAGGATTTCTTGTAAACAATATAGTAAAACAAAAAGGCCTGATTGAAATCGGCCAGCATGGATTCAGCCATCGAAATTACTCTAATTCAGAAGATAAGCGCAGTAAATATGAATTTGGCATAGGGAGGACTTATCTGCAGCAAAAGGAGGATATATGCAAAGGAAAGAATATCCTGGAGAATTATTTTGAGAAAAAAATAAGCGTTTTTACCCCTCCGTGGCACAGATATGATAGAAATACGCTTAGGTGTGCTGCGGAAGAGGGTATTTCTTATATATCTGTCAATCATAAAAGCCAGATTACGGATAGGGTTTCCGGTGTCGGCACTATTTTGGTAAATATTAATTTTAATAAATTAAGAGATAGCGGAACCTGGTTTATAGAAGATAACAGGGAGATACTTAAAGAGATATGTGCCGCGCCTGAAGAGGCAATAGGAATTTTGCTACACCATGAAAAGTTTACTAACCAAAGGGAGTTTGTCTTATTGAAGAATCTGTTGTCCTTATTGAAAAATACCAAGTTTATAGAGTTTATCCCCTTGACTAAGGCACCCGCCTTATCTAAAGAAGAAAATAGTATTTCCCGTAAGGAATTATTTTATTATTTAACATACCAGTTTGTCCCAAAGCCGTTAACTTTAATCAAAAAGCGTATGAATACCGCACATAAAGATTATGATTATACTTACCTAGGTAATCCTAAAATTTTAAATTACGGAGAAAATAAGATTTGCAAAAATCTTTATAGGATGTTGAAAGAGTCCGTTAAGAGGCAATTGCCTGATAGAAATGAACCCGTAGGATTATTGCTTTCGGGAGGGCTGGATTCCGCGGTAATATTACGTGTTTTACGCGACTTAACCGACAGAAGAATCTATACGCTAACAGGGGCATATCATAAAGATGCCGCAAATCTTGATCCGGCAAGCCGATTAGCAAAGCAGTTTAAGACTATTCATGATAAGTTAATCATAGGTCCGGGGGAACTAAAAAGAATAGATGAAATATATAATAATGGATATATACCGCAGCCAATAGGGGATAATGGGCTTCTTTCTTTTTACCTGATGGTCAAGAAGCTTAAAGAAAATTGTAACACTATCTTTTCAGGAGATGGCGCGGATTGTTTGTTTTCCGGATTAAACATGCATTTGCTTGGCCTTCAAAGAGGATATGGGAGCAATAATGAATATGAGCACTATAAATTTGACGAGATGTTTTTTAGCAAAGAAGAATTAAAATTATTTTTTAATCAAGAAGATAAAGTTACTGATTTGACAGCGCCTTTAAAGGCCATCCGTAGCAGAATATCGATACAGGACACATTGAAAAAGCAGGTAATTTTCGACTTGAATTTCCTGGTAAAAAACAGAATAGATTATCTAATTTATCCTTCTAAGATTTGCAAAGTAAAGTTATCTTTACCATTTCTGGAGAAAAACTTTGTTGATTTTGCAGTAAATGTTCCCAGCAATTATTTAATAAAAGGAAGCCAGCAGAAATATATCTTAAGGAAAGTTTTTCAAGATAGATTACCGCGGGAGATTTTAAGCCGGGAGAAAGAAGGATTTACCCCGCCTTTTAAGCTTTGGTATGAAACAAATATAGAATTTGTTATGCGTCAATTAGCTATGAGTATAACATTAGGCATACCAAAGGGTTATATAAAATATCTTATTTCTATGATCCCTAAATCAAACCGTTATCAGATCGCGATGAAAATATGGCTGGTGTTAAACTTAGTGAGTTGGCATAATGGTCTCATGTATAACGGAACCCTTAACAATAAGTAAACCCATATAATATACGGTTATGCGCGGAATACTTTTCTATTTTAATAATTATAATACCTTTGGGCATGCAACGAGAGTATTTTCTCTGGTAAAAATACTTAAAGAGCGCTTAGGAGACAATGCTAGGATAACAGTAGTAGAGACAGGCATAGAGCAGACGCAGGCAATACCTTTTCAAAAATATGCAGATTTTCATTTCATTCCGCTGCCATACAATAAATATAATAATTATTTTGATGGGGATTTACATAAAAAACACCTGGCGTCTTTTAAGAAAATGATCGATAATACTAAGCCGGAAGTATTTATCACTGATTATTATCCTTTCTCCCGCCATTTTGCTTATCTGGGGTTTTTACATATTCTGGAATATTTAAAAAATCGATACAAATCAAAGATTGTCTGCATTTCACCGCACCTGAATCTGGGAAGGGATACCTATAAGGCAATAAAGGAATATTACGATTCTCTCCTTATACTTTTTCCGGAAGAATTATCAAAATACTATGCCTTATTTTTTTCTCCCCAGGAAGCCAGGATGCTGGGAGATATATACAAGAAATTCCGGCATAAAATATCATATACCGGCTTTCTCATTGATATAGATAAAAAGACCAGGGAAGAGCAAGCTGTAAAGAAAGGATTACACCTGGGCAACAGGAAGCTTATTCTTGTAAGTAGGGGTGGATACAATAAATTTGAGCATCTTATTTTGAATTCATTACTCCTTGCTAAAAAACGCCCGGAATGGTTATTCCTGGTTTCCTTAGGCCCATCAATAGAAGAAAATAGGTTTAAAAAATATAAATCACTTACGGATGGCCTAAAGAATATCAGGTTAAAGAAGTTAATTTATCCTGATTTTGATGATTATCTTAAGGCCTCTGACATAAGCATAAATATGGCAGGATATAATACGATGGCAAGGTTATTGTTTTTCAAAAAGAAATCCGTAGTATTCCCGGTCAGGCATACCGAACAGCGTTTTAATGCGGAAATCCTCTCTTATTGTTTACCCTGTAAGGTATTTGCTAATGGCAATGCCGGAAGTGCTCAATTAGAAAAGGGGATTTCTGAATTGTTAAAAGCACGGCAGGGACCCAATGGTATAATAAAGCAGGAGTGGTTTAACGGTTTAACCGTTTCATCGGATTTAAT
This sequence comes from Candidatus Omnitrophota bacterium, assembly GCA_050012075.1. Classification (GTDB taxonomy): domain Bacteria; phylum Omnitrophota; class Gorgyraeia; order Gygaellales; family Profunditerraquicolaceae; genus JAMWCI01. The sequence continues at coordinate 23,214 of JBEKHW010000002.1, forward strand.
CAAAGGCATATTGTAACTGCTATGTTCAATAAAAAGCTATCCAATTGGCGGAAATGCGCTTCCTGTGCGGAATGCTAAGAAATAGCAGTATAGAGGATTCAGCAAAATGTTAAGAATTATTTTTCATTCAATAGACGGGGTGGGATTGGGCCATATTATGAGGGGTTTAAATATAGCCAAAGAATTACGCCAGATGATTGACTGCGAAATCACTTTTGTTACTAACACCCCATTTACAAGGATCATTGAGGAACAAGATTTCAAATTTATCAAAGGGGGAGCCGACCCCTATTTGCTCTATACGAAAAAGATATCCAACGCCATGTACCTCCATCTTAATGAAGAGTTTCTCTTATCTGTCATTAAAGAATCGCATCCAGATATGGTAATCTTTGACTTATTGATGTTGCCCAGGGTTATTGAGTACGCCAAGGACCGGCATATTTTCTCAGTATATATATTGCGGGAAATTCACAACCAACGTTATCTGGTTTCTTCCAAAGAGTATCTTTCCTATTTCGATTTAATTTTGACTACAGGCGTAAAAGATTTTACTTTTCTGGATCCAAAAACCAAACAGTCAGTTAGCCATGAAAATATTTTCTATGTAGGGAATATTTTTAGAGAGCCGGATAATGCAAGAGTTAAAGAAATAAGGTCAAAATATAAGAAGCGACCTAACGAACTCTTAATTACAATCTCTGCTGGCGGAGGCGGAGGCGGGCGTTATTTAAAGGAAATCAGGGAGTTTTTCAATTTTATTATAAATGTGGCAAATACGGTAAAACTCCCTCCTGGCGCAAGAGGTAGGAACAGTAAGAAAATAAGGTGGCTTTTGATAAAAGGGCCATTGTTTCGTTACAATATAAAGTTTCCTGCTAAGTTTGAAATCCACGATTATGAACAGGGTTTACCGGAACTATTCGCTATATCAGACCTCGTCATATCTACCGGAGGTTACAATTCTATCAATGAAATAATCGCTTCTGGTGTTCCTGCCCTGGTTTATCCTCTTACTACAATAATGGATTCTCAGATAGCAAGGGTTTTGGCATATGCCGATAAGGGTTTCATTAAATTTTTTGATATAAATGATGCTCAAGAATCCGTCAAGCTTTTTAAAAAAGCGCTGAATCCTTCTTATCTTAATAAGATGAAAGAGGGGTACAATGGTTATTTGCATAGCAATGGAAATAAGTTAGCCGTAGGCCTGATATTAAGAAAGTTCTTTCAATCAAGAAGAAACAAATCCAATATCGGCATATTGCGGCTTGATATAGACGACATTTCCGAGTTCTTTATTAAAGAAGAGGCCAGCTTCCTTTCTTCCTACGCGCCATTATATTTTTGTGGCACGGTTAAGACAATTAATGGAAATGGCAGAAGTTATTTTCGCGAGAACTATCACAAAGTCAGCGCTAATGATTTCCGCCTGCCTGTTTTTTCTAAAGATAGCCTGGAAAGATTTTATAGCATTGCGCTAAAGCAGGACCTGTCATTGTTACATTCTGAGTTTATAACCGACGCAGTTTCTTACCTCCCTTTATTAAAGAAACTCAATCTCCCTCTTATTGTAACTTTTAGAGGTTATGAGTTATCTGATTCAAGAAGTAAACTGTTTTTTTCAAAGGTCAAGCCCATTGTTTCTCAAATTGTAACAAAATCAGATTTCCAGAAGAGGGGATTGGTTAAAAAACAGGTTAATGCGGATAAAATAACTACGGTCTATGGCGGAATTGATATAGACAAAATACCATTTAAATTCCGGGAGACCAATAAACAGAAGTTAAAGATACTGTCTGCTGGCAGGTTTGTCGAAAAGAAAGGCTTTGACATAACTTTGAAATTCTTTAAAGAGCTCCTGAAGAAATATCCTTATTCAAAACTTACCCTGATTGGAGAAGGAGAATTAAAGCCGGCAATAGAAGAGTATATAAGAACTTCAGGCATTGAGGATAAAGTCGTATTGGGCCCAGCTATGCCGCATTCAGTTTTTATCAATGAATTATTCAAACACGATATTTTTGTTCTTGCCTCCAGGACCGCATCCAATGGAGACGCTGAGGGGATACCTAATGTGTTAAAGGAAGCTATGGCCTCAGGAATGCCGGTTATTTCTACGTATCATGCCGGAATACCAGAGCTTATAGAAGATGGCAAGACTGGTTTTCTTGTCCAGGAGGATGATTCTCGGGGTATTCTGGAGAAAGCCGAATGGATCATTGATAATAGGGAGAAGGTATTCAGTGTCTGTTTAAATGCGCGGTTTTTTATAGAGAAGAACTTTAATATCAAGGAAACATCCCTAAAATTAGAATCTGTATATAACAAGATGCTTGCTCCTAATTACGTCAAGACGATATTTGAGGTAATTAATGATAAAAAGCCGGTTAAATTCAGGGCAGACCTGCATTTAACTTCCGGATGTAACGGTAAATGCGTGATGTGCGAGAACTGGAAGAATGAAGTCTCCAGCCGCTTTGAAAGGAAGGATATCTCTAAACTGTTTGATAATTTAAAATCTTTCGGAGTCAATTACATAAGGTTTCATGGCCAAGAGCCTACCCTGCGAAAAGATTTATTTGATATTATGGCGCAAGCCAAGAGCAGAGGATTCAGGGTCGGCCTTAAGACTAATGCCCTCTTATTCAACGATGCTGATAAGCTACGGAGACTTTCTGATAAAGTTGATGATATTTATTTATCCATAGACTCGCCATTTAAAAAAATACATAATCTCTTACGCGGCAGGACAGAATCTTTTTCAAGAAATATAAAGTTAGCCAAGAATATAAAAACGATTGGTCACTGCACAAAAATATATTCTAATTCCGTAGTTACCAAGCTTAATTATAAGAGCCTGGCTGGCATATTGGATTTGGCGCACCTTCTAAAGATTGATAAGGTTTCTTTTGTGCATCTTAATACGAAGAATAAAAAAAATATAAAAGAAATTATGCTGACGGAAAGCCAACTTAAGGAATTTTATTATGATATATGGCCGCAGATACTTACTAAGAGCCTGCAGTTTAAGATACCCGTAAGCGTAGACCCCTATTTCGAATCTCTTGTAGGCATGCCGGTACCTTCACAGATTAAAGAATTGAAAGAAAATCCCGGTAATTTTGATAAAGAAATAAGGAATTTTTCAAAAGGCCTATACGGCAGTGAGTTTTACAGCCACAATACCTGCTATGGCATTCTCGACCATGTTACCATTGATTGGGAAGGCAATGTTTATCCATGCTGCGCTATGCCCCGTTCTCCGTCATTGGCTATGGGCAATGTGATTAAGGATAGTTTCCAGGAGATATGGAAGAGCGAGAGATATGCCAGATACAGGCAGGAGATAATGCAGGGAAAATGCAAGTTTAAGAATGAGTGCAGCAGGAATTTTAGAGAGACCGCAGAAATAAATGAATACCTGAAAAAGGATAGCCGTGCTGTTAATCATAATGAAAAGATTATCCAGGAATTCCTAAATCAATTCCGGTATAGCAAGCATATGTCAGAATATAAACTTAAGATGATGCTCTATTACGCTTTCTTCTCATCGCAGTTTTATCGTGAAAAATTTGAAGATAAATTTTATCTAGGTAGGAGAAATAACATTCCCGAATTACCCGTAATAAAAAAGAGTGAAATAAGAGGTATTTTCCCGGGTAAAGATATCGTGCCGAATTATTTCGTAGAGGATCAGGGTACATTCCGGACATCTTCTTGCGGTTCGCAGTCATTCCTGTATGCGAGGCCGCTAAAAGCAAGAAGGTACTATCGCATGGCGACCTGTTTTCTTAATACGGGCAGCTGGAAGATAAATTCAGCCTGGCTTAAATTGACGGCTTTGAATTGTTTAGAAACGGCTGAGCCTCTTACCGCAGAGAAAAATAATTACGGGATAGATGGCAATATTAACAAAAGCAACGCAATAGTGATTCCACCCAGCGAGAATTTCCTTAAAGAATCACGCGCAAAGATTAAACAAATATATAGTTTAATTTATGACTCTGGGGTAAGGTTAATTCATGCCAACCCATCGTATTTGAAGCTGCTTCTTTATAGATTTCAAAAAGAGAATCTTAAATTAAATGGCCATTACGCAATAAATTCCACTTATGAGCTTCTTTTGCCTTCAACTAAACGATTGATAGAAACTTATCTGGATTGCGATATTTATGATCAATACGGTTGTTCCGAAATAGGTCCGGTGAGTTTCGCATGTAAGTATGGCAATTATCATGTGTTTTCCGATTCAGTTTATGTAGAGATTGTACCTGCGCAAGAATTGGGCCGCAAAGATATAGGGCGAGTAGTTATTACGGATTTAGAAAACAGGGTTATGCCGTTTATCAGGTATTTTAACGGTGATTTCGCCTATACGAACGGGGCAGAAGAATGCAGGTGCGATTTACGTACTCCTTTGATGGGAAGGGTCATAGGGCGCCAAGAAGAGATAGTAAACTATAAGGGAAAGGTAGCTTTTCCCATAGAATTGGATGATTTGTTCCTTCATTTATCCAACATATTGATCTATCAGATAATTTTTAATCAGGATCAATTTGTTATTAGGGTAGTCCCTGAAGATAACTCTAAAAAGACCGATATGCATATTATTGCAGAAAAGTTCAAGGATTTCTTTAAAGATAGTAAATTGAAGCTCCGTACGGAATTAGCAGAATTTATATTACCAAGCAGGAGAGGAAAATATAATGCCGTTGTCGTCAAATAAAGATACAATGAGAGTGCTATTTTATTACCATCACTTTGGAGGATTAGGCCACGGCATGAGGATTTATTCTATCTGTAAGGCAGCCAAAGAATTGTGCCCTGCCTATAAGCTCTTGGTTATTAATAGCGGGCCACCGCAACCAGAGTTAGATATAAAGAGATATGCGGAGATAGTAAATTTGCCCCCCTTTAAAGCAAGGAAAGGATTATTTTCCGGGCTTTCTTCGGAAAGAGGCCCGCATGTTACTTTTTCGAGAAGAAAAAAGATATTGAACCTTGTTGCCGATACCTTCAGGCCAAATCTGGCAATATTCGAACATTTTCCTTTAGGAAGGGATTCTTTGGAAGGAGAAATTACAGAGTTTATAAAATATTTAAAGAAAGATAATGTAATAATATATTCTTCCGTAAGAGATATCATAGACCAGGAGTCCGATGTAGCCAAAATTGGCCAGAGGCTGAGCTTGTTTGATGGGGTTCTTGTTCATTCTGATAAAAAAATGGGTCTTAAGGCCGATTTTATGATGACCGAAGAATTGAAACGAAAAATGGTTCTTACGGGTAGGGTTTACCCCATAAGCAGAGAAGAGATGGCAGGGAAAAGGCATATTTTAGATAAGCTGGGATGTAATGGCAGGAAACTTATTGTCATAAGTATAGGAGGAGGGATAGACGGTTTCGGCATTATTAAGGAGATGGTTAAGATTAAGAAAGAAATTGATAAAAAAATTAAGACATTTTATCTGATTTCTACGGGTCCGTCATTCCCTCGTGATTACTTCAATAAACTTAGGCAACTGGCAGAAGATAAAAATGAAATCGTGTTTAAGAAATTCATCACCGGTTTTCCCGGTTATATTAATGCGGCAAATCTATATATCTCTATGGGGGGGTACAATTCAATAAATAATGCCATCTTTACGGGGACAAAAACTTTGATTTTTCCCAGGCAGAACGATAACGAGCAGGCTATAAGAGCAAAATATTACAGTAGATTATTAACCATATCCGATTACAGGCAACCGCGTAGAAAATTAGCTTCAGAAATAATCTCGATCCTTAAGAAGGATAATTCCGTAAATAACCGCTTAACCTTGAAAGGGGCAATTATTACCGCAAGGTTAATCAACAGGATTTTAAGTCTAAATTATATTAAGGTCAGATTGACTACTGAGTGTAACTGCAGCTGTGATATGTGCAGCTGGAAAACTAAAACAGAAGAGTTGAGTTTTTCCGTAGTAAAAAGACTCCTGGATCAGGCCAAACTTTTGAATATCAAGACAATAAGCTTTACCGGAGGGGAACCCACGCTCCATAAAGAATTTTATAATCTGATCGGATATGTTAAAAAACACGGCTTTTCTTTATCTGTATCTACAAATGGCAATATCGGAAACAAGGGATTAGTTTATTTGTCTAAGTTTGCCGATTTTGTCGATATTTCCTTAAATTCACATAAAGAAGAATTGGATGACAAAATCAAAGGTAAAACCGGGGCCTTCATGCGCTCTATGCATTCGATCATAAATTTAAACAAACTGAGTAAGAATATAAAAATCCATGTTAACGTAACAGTCAGGCCGGATAATTTACGGGATATCAATAAAATAGTCCCTTTTTTGTCTAAATATATACATTCCATATCCTTTACCTTGATAGACATAAGCATGAATAAGTTAAAATACTTGAGGCCCAGCAAAGAACAGTTGTTATATTTTTATTTCGTAGAAGTTCCGCTGATTCTAAAAGAATGCATAAATAATGGAGTAGAAGTAAAAATAACTCCTTTCTTTAAAGAATTTCCGGCTTTTTCTGATAATCAAAAAGTAATGCGTAGTAATAAATATTATGCTGGTAAACTGAAATCTGTTTTTCAGTCAGGGCCATCAGAGGATTGTGAAATAAAAAGAAAACAATTAAGAATAAACTCTGATGGAGAAGTATCCCCGTGTTGCTATCTGGATGATTACCCGGTTAATTTAGGGAATATTTATAATGAAGGTTTAATAGATATTGTAACGTCCGATAAATATTTTGATTTTATTTCGTCAGCAAAACCTGATATTAGCTGCCGCAAGAGATGCAATATAGGGTATAAAATATATTCAGAATATTTTTAAAATATAGAATGGGCTTAATCAAGAGCATAAATTGGATAATTACTGATAAGTGTAATGCTAAATGCATACATTGCGACATTTGGAAAAGTCGCTCCCGCCTGAATGTTTCTTTACCGGATATCAAAAAAGTCTTAAATGACCGGCTTATATCGGATAGTTACAGGGAATATGGCTCAAATTTTGATATTTCTTTATGTGGCGGAGAACCGTTCTTATTAGAGAACTTACAGGAGATAGTGAATTCTATCGAAAATAGGCTTCCCGGTAGTTTTAAGGCTATTACAACTAACGGGCTTTGCACTAATGCAATCTTAAAATTCGTCAATGAAAATAGAAGCCTGAATTTCAAGTTAAACATAAGCATTGATGGTTTGGGCGGGATTCACGATAGAATCAGAGGCATTAAGGGGGCCTTTAATAAGGTCACAGATACTATCTTAAAAATAAGAAGAATAAATCCAAAGCAGGAAATAGAATTGAAATTTACATTAATCCCTTTAAACCACAATCAAATCATAAAGGTCTATAGATTGGCCAGGCGCCTAAGTTGTGGTTTTTCTTTTAAACCGGCAGAGAATATAAGAAGCTATACAAATAAGATAAATGAGATCGACCTCTCTTTTAATAAAGAACAACTATGCTCCATAAGAAACCAATCTTTTTTCATTTCTGATGAGATGTATAAAGAAGCAAATTTTAAAGAAGCCAGATTCTTTAGCGATATCCCTTTTTATTTATTTTCTAAGCGAAGAAAGACAAAATGTTCTGTCTTGGAAAATGATATTACCATTATGCCTGACGGGAAAGTCTATACATGCCTTATGTTGTCCTCCATAGGCAATATTAATACCAAGAATATAAAATATATATGGAAAGAGAAAACAAATACAATCAAGGAGTGCCCTTCTTGTATGTTAAAGTGCGGCTCCTATAAGGATTATCCTGATGGCTATTATAAAAAGAAAGTCGCAAACCTGGAGACAACGGTAAGATGCAATTTAAGCTGCAAGATGTGCTCGCAGAGAGAATTGCGGAAAAGCCGGCAGAAAGATATGGATATGCGTATCTTTAAGAGGATAATGGCGGGTTATTCAGATATAGCTCATGTTTCTTTTGTAGGAGGAGAGCCATTTTTGAATAAGGATTTCTTCAGCATGATGGATTTACTAGATAAGAAAGGCATAACCTATGAGATTACTACCAATGGCAGCCTGTTTGGCAGAGATGAAGTTGAGAAATTAAAAGATCACGCTGGATTGAAGGATATTAATTTCTCGTTGGATGGTTTGGAGAACTATCATGATAAAGAGAGAGGCAAGGGTACCTTTAATAAGTGTATCGGTGCCATCAAATTATGTAATAGGCTTTTTAATGTAGGCGTCTCTTCTGTTCTAAAGAGTGACAATTTAGCAGAGATTCCGAAGTTAACAAAGTATCTAATCCGTTTAAATATAAAAAGACAAAAAATCATTTTCGGTATGAGTATAAATGAGAAAGCAAGAAAAGAAAGCAAAGAGAAATTACCAATATTAAAGATCCAGGGCCCATATTTTAATGAGCATCTTAAGCTTTCTGATGCGGGGAAGATTAAGGCCTTTCTAAGAATAATGGATTCTTTTGTAAGCCAAAATAAAATTTGTATTCCCTATGAAAATCATAAATCAGCAATGATGGATATCTTAATGAACAATCTTAGCTATATGCCAAGAGCTTCTGCTTCTTGCAGGCAGTTTTCTGGTTACAGATTTAACAGCAAGGGGCAGAGGATTATTTGTGAATTCATAAGAAATAGATATAATTTGAGAATAGCAGTTTATTTGAACAATATTTTTCTTCCGATTTGCCAATACTGCTGCAAACTAGATAGAAATCACGATAGTACTTACTTTCATTCTGTTAAAATTAATCCTCAATTTATAAGGAATGGTTAATGCAAAATAGACTACCCGTTGATAATTGGCATAACTTGTTTGCTCCGGATTTAAAAAGGATTTTACTAGGCTTGCCACCGCTAGGACTAATTGTGCGGACTGTGCTAAATATAGGATGTAACGCTCACTGTGTGATGTGTAATGGAGCCAGGTACGATCCAAGCAATGAATTTAATTATACTTCTGTTATGAAGATACTCGAAACTCTTGATAGTCATACAGTTTCCGCGATTAGTCTCTTCGGAGGTGAGCCATTGTTAGATAAAAATGGCCTGTTTGATATTTTCAAAAGGTGCAAGAAAAAAGGCATAAAGGTTTTAATAACGACAAATGGCAGCTTACTCGATGCGTTGTTTCTTGATAAAATAATTCATGATGGAGCAGATGAAATTACCTTCTCTTTAGATGCTTTAGGTAAAACACATGATTCCATAAGAGGAATGCCTGGTTTGTCTAAGCACATAGAAGACATGGTATGTTATATAAGAAATAAACATCCTTCTTTTAGAGTAAAAATCAATACAGTGATTATGAAAAATAATTATAAAGAAATTCCCCGCCTTATCAAGTGGATGGATAAAATGGGAGTCTATTCAGTAACCATTCACAATCTTAGGAATTGCAATAATAATTATAAAAAACTGAAAGTAGATTATCTGAAACAAATCTTATTGTTTAGGAAACTTACAAATACAGCGACAAAGATAGAATTCATAGGTTACCCCAGTATGAATAATAAGGAAGAGAAATGCAATTATCTGCTTCATCATCTTAATGTCCTGGATAACAGGAAAATCATTCCTTGTCATTATCGCGATGATAATCCATTCTTTTTAGATAGACCGATAAAATATTTATACAAGATGGATGAGTTCAAGAGATATATTTTTAAGAAAATCATGACCTGCCGAAAATGTTTGATAACAGATGATTGAAATCGATAACGTATATTTAAACCCAGCGGTATTTAAATGTGTCTTTAAGGCCCTTAAAAGCTTTAAAGATGGCAAAATAGGTAATGTGCGTTCATTATTTGAGAATGAGTTTAGAAAGATGATAGGCAGCAAATATTGTTTTGCTTGCCATAATGGAACAAGTGGGCTCCATATCTCTCTTTTGGCGTTGAATTTAAAAGAGAAAGACGAAGTTATAACAAACCCCTTGACTCATATAAGTACGATTTCCGCGATACTTAAATGTAAGGCAAGGCCTGTTTTTACAAGAATTAATGAACAAGGGTTTATGGATTTAGAAGATCTACGGGAAAAAATAAACCCGTATACTAAAGTTATCATACCTGTTCATCTCAATGGCTTTCCCGAGAACATAGAAGACATATTGAAGTTTAAAGATAAATATAAAGACCTTTATGTCGTAGAAGACGCTTGTCAGGCCTTGGGGGGCAAGGTAAAGATAAATGGCGGTTTCAGGAACTTGGGAACTATCTCTGACATAGGAATATTTTCTTTCGGCGTATTCAAATTATTGACTACGCTTGAAGGAGGCATGATTGTGACAGATGATGATAGAATTGCAGAAAGAATAAGCAGGCTATTAGACAATGGAGACTACAGAAATAGAAATGATATTATATTGGGATACAGTTTGAGATTAGATTATATAAGGTCAACAATAGGATTAGCAAACCTCGAAAACCTAAAAGAACAGATTTCTGCACGAAAAGATAAATGGTCATTTTACAAAAAAGCTTTACAGAAATTTAGATGGCTAAAAATAGTTAATCCCCATTCTTCTGTAAGGATAAATTATTTCCAATTTATTATTTATATAGATAGTAAAGAAAAATGTAAGAAGGTAGTTAAATCCCTATGCAAAATACTTACCTCCTCAGCTGGATTCCCGAATGAATATATCAAACTTCTTCCTTCTAGCCATGATATCCTTAAAAGACATCAATGGTTAGGGGAGCATTATATATTACTACCGACCCATTCGAGTTTAAAAGATGAAGATATGAAAAAGATTGTAGAGTGTTTTGAAAATGCATGAGAAGAGAATAATAAACTTAATGATAGAGCCTACCAATCGCTGCAATTTAAGGTGCCCCACCTGTTTTTCTCATCAGGATAGAAGAAAAAAGAGGGATATATCGTTACCTGAATTTAAAAGGATAATAGACATGAATGTCCCTATAATAAGAAACATCAGTTTATATAATTATGGAGAGCCGCTATTAAATAGAAGTATTTCCCAGATGGTTTCCTATGCAAAAAGAAAAGGAGTTGGTTTTATAAAAATAGATACAAACGGAATATATTTGACTAAAGAGCTTATAATTGACCTGTTGAAGTCCGGTTTGGATTATTTAAGCATATCCTTGGACGGCGCTACAGATGAAGCGTATAAACAATTTCGGATTAAAGGAGAATTTACGGAAGTAATTTCTAATATCAAGGCTTTGATTAATCTAAGGGATTCTATAAAGAATAATCTAAAAGTTGAAATACAGTTCATAATTATGCGGCATAATGAACATCAGGTTGGAGCTATTGAGAAATTGGCGAGAGATTTAAAAGTAGATGTCTTAAGATTAAAAAAGTTATTAGTCAAAAACAAGAAATGGAATTATCTCCTGCCCAGGGATAAAGAATTCAATCGGTATGCGGGTGCTAAAAAATATAACAGTTGTTCCAAGCCGCTTGAAGAATTAGTGATAAATTGCGATGGCAGCATTATACCGTGTTGTTATATAGTCGGAGAAAACATCGGAAAATTCAAGTTAGGCAATATCTTTAAACAGACGTTAAAAGAAATTATGGCATCCGATAGGTACACAGATTTTATTACTAAAGCCACTACCGGAAAATCTATTCTTTTCTGTTGTACAAATTGCAATGAAGGAAATATCTCGCTCGATTATAAGGTGATAAGATTAAATGATAGATAGGATTAAATACATGAATATTGCGTTGACTAATAGGTGTAACTTGACCTGCAAATACTGCGATATCTGGAAAGAAGCCCCGAAAAATGATATCTCCCCGGACCTTATCGGTAAGCTATTCAAGGCACGGGTATTGGATAAAAATATAGATATAACGTTAACCGGAGGAGAACCATTTTTACACAAAGATTTTCTTGATATCTGCAAATTAATATCTGAAAAGCGCCTAGGTTCTTTAAAGACGGTTTCTACGAACGGGTTACTGGTAGATAATATTCTGCTTTTCTTAGATACATTTGACTCTAGCTTTCCAGAAGATTTCGCATTACACATAAGCTTTGATGGAGCTAAAAACCATGAGAGGATTAGGGGTATCCCTGCAAGGGAAGTTATGAGCAACATAAAACTAATTAAAAAAAGTTTTCCTGCCATAGCTATCAAATTGAAATTCACAATAACTCAGATAAATTACAATGAGATTTTATCTTCATATGGTTATAGTAAAAGATACGGCCTGGGTTTTAAAATTAAGCTGGTAGAAAACGCAGCCAATTATACAAATAAAATTAACATACCAGATAAAGAATTTGATGACGGAATCAAGAAGAAGGTTACTAAAGACCTCTTTATAATATATAAAGAATTAAAGAACGTAAACAGGAAGGAGTCGCTTTTTATAGAAAATACAATAAAATTCCTGCATATTGGGAAAAGGATTACTCCTTGCCGAGCTCCCAGCGAACGTATCTTTATTATGCCCGAAGGGAAAGTTTATTCATGCATCCATTTTAATCCCATAGGGAATTTAAATACGGATAGCCTGGATAATATATGGAATTCAAAAAAGGCAAAATATATCAGGGGTGATGTTGCGAGATCGGGATGTAATAACTGCGTATCTTATCATGGCTCCGGTCTTTAATCAGGGAATGCAAAATCTATGCTAAGGATATTTGGATTTTATAACTTTAACCGGGCTTCTAAAGATATAATCTTTAGGATGAGAAAGAACTTTGAGATAAAGAGCAAGTTTACAAAATTCATTTCTTTTGATCAGGGCAATATCTTCCTTGATTATGAAATGGTAAATTCAAAAGAATCAGAGAATTTTTATTTCATTGATAAGGATAGGCAAATAGCCTGTTTTATTACGGGTAATATCTATGCCTATGAAAATAACCGGCTTGAGCTCCTTCAGGGAAAGAATATAGCAAAGATGATTGCAGCCAGGTTCAAAAAGGGTGATTTATTTGATTCTTTAAAATACTTTAGGGGAGAATTCAATATAATCATAGTGGATAAAAAACAGCTATTCTTGATAAATGATACCCTGGGTTTGTCTCCCATGTATACATATCGCAGTAAGGAAGGGATTTTATTCTCTAACCAGGCCGAGCCAATAATATGGATGGATGAAGATAATCACATTGATTACAGTTCAATAGCGGAGTTACTGGTTTACGGTTTCGTGCCAAATGGAAAGACTTTTATCCGCGGCCTCAATAATCAGCCTCCGGGAACAGCCATTGGGGTTGATAAATCAAGAGTGTCAGTCAATAAATATGCTCGTTTTAAACGAATGAAAGGAAAGGAGGCGATCCAAAGGCAGAAGATTAAAATTGCTAATGAGGTATTTAATGAGGCTGTCAGGATTAGGGCCAATAAAGGAAGGGTATTTTCTGATCTTACTGGCGGCTGGGATACTCGTTTTGTCTTGGCCAATCTTGTAGGTTCAAATAAGAACATAACTCTTTTTACAGAGGATCTTTTTAAGGAAGATGTTGTTATTTCCAAGGAGATTGCAGAAAAGTTTAATTTAGAACATATTATGTGGAATCCATCAATGGTAGGCACGGAGAAGCAGGAGAACTATGGCTTTAAATTTAAATTAAGACAAACAATTCCTGATGATAGCCCCGATAATATTTCCAATAAAAGTTTAAGTTATTTAACGCGCGTTAAATTTTTTACCTCACCCAGGTTTACGGGGCTATTTGGGACATCGCTGATGGGCCGTCTGCCAGATTGGTTTAGGCGGAAGATCACTCAGGAATTTATTCCTGTTTCAACTAAAACTTTTACAACTCATTTTTTATCTAAATTGCATTCCAGCCCATACCGAAAACCATTCCCCGGTTTTAAAATCAACAGTAATCTTAGTGAATGGGTGTATTTATTCTTAACGCAGATCGGGAGAAGCTATCTTAGCGTGCTGTATGATAGTTGGAAAAGGCCAGCATATTTCTTCTCATACTTATTTTTGCACCCCTTTGCTGACTCTAAGCTTATTAGTTTATTATGTTCCCTTGATTATGACAAAGACATGTATTATCGGCTCTATACAAAAATTTATAAACGATATTATCCCGAATATCTGAATATTCCCTGGACTGATGAGAAATATAGAATAAAAAGCAATTTCAAAAGACCTGTTCCCGCAAAAGGGCCAAGCAATATATATAAGCTAAGTATAAATGATGAGAAATTCAAGGAATTCTTGAAAACAAATCTGGTAGTCTATAAGACAAAGGACAATATTTTCTCTGGACTCAAGGAACTATATCTTATTTTCAAGTGGCTGGAAGTATACGGCCCGGTTTTGCATGAATCTGAGATTGAATCCTTAATAGGAAAATAACCTACGGCAGCAGTATTTAAACTATGGCTAGGAATATCGTATCATTATCTGGATGCAATAACTGTGTGGCCTACTATGGTTTCGCTGTTTAATTAAAGGATATAGCCTTTATGTTAAGAATATTCGGGTTCTATAGTTTTAGTCAACCTTCTAAAGGTATAATCTTTAGAATGAGAAAGAACCTTGAAATAAAGAGTAAGTTTACAAAATTCATCACTTTTAATCAGAATAATGCATTTTTTGACTATGAAGCGGTGAATACAAAAGATTCTAATAATTTCTATTTCATTGATAAAGATAAGCAGATAGCATGCTTCATCACCGGGAATATTTATGCTTACGAAGAAAAACGGCTTGAAATAATGCAGGGAATAAATATCGCAAAGATGATTGCCTACAGATATCAAGAAAAGAGCTTGATGGATTCTTTAAGATACTTTCGTGGCCAGTTCAATATAATTCTAATAACCAAAAGGCAGCTGTTATTGATAAATGATACCTTGGGTTTATCTCCCATGTACACATACCGTATCAAGGAAGGGTTTTTATTTTCTAACCAGGCTGAACCAATAGTATGGATGAATGAAGATAACCGTATTGATTACAGTTCAATAGCGGAGTTCCTGGTTTATGGCTTTGTGCCGAATGGAAAAACCTTCATCCGAGGGCTCAATAATCAGCCCCCGGGGACAATTATTCGGATTGATAAAACAAAATTATCTGTCAATAAATATGCTAATTTCAAATCAATGAAAGGAAAGAAGGCGATCCAAAGGCAAAAGATTAAAATTACTAACGAGGTATTTAATGAGGGCGTCAGGATCAGGGTCAATAAAGGAAGGGTGTTTTCTGAACTTTCTGGCGGCTGGGATACGCGCTTTGTCTTGGGCAATCTTATGAAGCTTGATAAAGAAGTCTCTCTTTTTACCGAGAATCTTTGCGAAGAGGATGTTATTATTTCCAAGAAAATTGCAAAAAAGATGAAGTTAGACCATATCCTAAGGAATCCGTTAATGGTTAACAGTGGGAATCCGGTAACCGATACCCTTAGGTTTAGGTTAAGGCAGGTAATTCCCGATAATAATCTGAATAATATTTCTAATAAAAAATTAGAGTATTTAACAAAGGTTAAATTCTTTACTTCGCCGAAGTTTACAGGGCTATTCGGAACAGAGTTCCTGGGTTATCTACCGGGTTGGTTTACGCGAAGGATTAATCTGGAATTTGTTCCTGCCGCCAAGGGAATTTTTACTCCCCATTTTTCAGCTAGATTATATCGCGGCAAGTCAAGAAAACCATTCCCCGGTTTTACGATGAGCAGCAATTTTAGTAAACGCATACATTTATTTTTGACGCAGATTGGGCGCAGTTATCTTAATATGCTCTACGATGGCTCCTGGGAAAGGCCGACGTATTTTTTCTCATATTTATATTTACATCCCTTTACGGATTCTAAATTCCTCAGTTTATTATGCACCCTTGACTACGACCAAGACATGCATTACAGGCTTTACACAAGAATTTATAAAAAGTATTATTCTGAATATCTTAATATTCCCTGGACAGACGAAAGATACAGAATAAGAAACAATTTGAAAAAACAGCTTTCCGGTTTTCCTTTCCGGAAACAGGGCAGAATGATTTAAATATATCATTCCTAAATGATAAGAAATTCAGGAAATTCTTGAAAAGAAATCAAATAGTTCATAAGGCAAAAGATAATATTTGCTCGGTGCTAAAAGAGTTATATTATATTTTTAAGTGGCTGGAAGTATGCAGGCCAGTTTTGCGTGAATCAGAGATCGAAACCTTAATAAAAGGTGACTTACGGTAGCGGCATTTAAACTATGGCCAGGACTGTCGCATCATTTATAATAGTCCCCAATGAATATTTCCCCAAAATTGTAAAAGAAGGGGAAGGCGGCGATGAGAAAATGCCGCATATAGAGATATTTTCAACCATTTCTTTCTTTAAAAATAAGCTGGATGGCATTGATATACGGTATATTAATTTCCCTATTTTATTCTCCGGGAAAAGTTCTATCTCCGTATTCTTAAGGCGGCTCAACCATGCAGAAATGGCGCTTAAGATACAGGAGCTGATGTTTAAGTTCATCATTAAAAGCGATTGCTATATCATGTATATACCGCTCTGGAGCGAGAATCTCGGTCCTTCTGCAAAGTTGGCACAACTTCTGAAAAAATCCTATCCTGATTCAAAGATGATCCTTATGGGGCCATGCTGCAAACTTTACCCCAAAGAAATATTGACGCAATTCAATATTTTTGATTTTATCATTACCTCGGAACCGGAAACTGCCCTCCTAAAGATAATTTCAGGCACTAATATTGAGAATATAGCAAATATTGCGTATCGGAAAAGAAAAGCCGTATGCGTGCATAAAGAAAAGCCGCTAGATCTTTGGAATATAAAGCATAAGTTAGATTATTGCGCGCATTTGTCATTTCTTAGAAAATACAAATTTCCTTTTCCCGAATTCCTTTATTTTGAGACAAGCAGAGGCTGCAAATATAATTGTTTTTTCTGTTCTTTATTGACAGCGAGGAAATTAAGATTCAAAAAGCCCGGTTTCGTAATTAAAGAATTAGGTAAAATCGTTAAGGATAGCGGGATCAGGAATTTTTATTTCGTAGATAATGAATTGAACTTTGACAATAAGTATCTTGAAACTTTAATGGATAAGATCATTTCAGCCAGACTGAATATCAGATGGTCAAGTTATATGGTGGCTAAAGGGCTTAATGAGAGAGTCCTTTCGAAAATGCATCATGCCGGTTGTATTCATATACGCTGGGGAATTGAAACGGCAAATCCCAGCCGCCAAAGGATTATTTCAAAAAGGCTGGATTTAAATGAAGTAGCAGCGATACTCAAGGCTGCTCGAATAAGCGGGATAAGAAACCAGGCTGCCTTTACCGTGGGCTATCCTTATGAATGTCAATTGGACGTAGATTTAACCACAAAATTCTTAGAGAATAATCGCGAGAATCTTGATTGCGTAAATGTCTATAAATTTAAGCCCCGCAGAAACAGCATAGTTTTTAGGAATCCCGGGGCTTTTGGGATAGAAATATTATCAGCTCAAGATAGCTTTTGGAAAGACGATATGCCGTTTAGCGAAACCAAGGGATTGGACTGGCATTTGAAAAAAGGACAGCAGGCATATTATGCTAAAATCCTTGAGGAGCGGATTAAAGCTTTGAATCTGAAGAATATCGATCCAGAAATATATTTTAAAAGATTGCTATAGGGGCATAATGGAAATCAAAATATTTATAACCTATAACTGCAACTTAAATTGTAGATATTGCTTTGTGACACACGATCGCAATGCGAATATGGATTACACTACTCTTCGGGAGATTCTGCGCTGGGCAATTTCGTTAAATGAGCCATCCAAGGTTATATTAACAGGCGGTGAACCGACTTCTCGTTTTGATCTTATCATTAAGGCTGCAGAGTACGTAAGGGATAATGACACTGATAAAAAAATAAAGTTTGATTATATACCCACAAACGGAACATTGCTTACAAAAGAAATGATAAAAGCTATAAAGGCTTTAAATATAGAATTTGCTTTTAGCTTGGATGGATACGGTCTTAATGACAATAAATTCCGTTACACTAATAATAGCTTATATAAGAAATTAATGGATAATTTGAGGCTATATATGGCCGAGACAAAAACTGTTCCCCGCATAAAATTAACCGTAAATCCAGACAATTCCAACTCTTTTTACGATAACGTGAAATCATTGTTAATCAACGGCCTCAACAAGATACAAATATTACCGGCTTTTGGCGTCTTATGGAGCGATACGGACAAAAAACAATTCTTGAGTAATTTTGACCGGATATTAAGACTGCACTGCTATTTAAAATCACGAAATAAGAAAATGTCACTTGATCCTATTGATTGGTACATACAAATGATACAGCAATCTAATTTTTCTGAGATAGCCCATAATAACTGCGATATGGGAAAGCAGGTATCTTTTACTCCCTTCGGTGAAGCATATGCTTGTTTAGCGGTGATACATTTAAAAAGAAATGAAAAGCTTAGGAAAAGATTTTATCTTGGGACGATCCACGAAGGGGTCGATATTAAAAAAATATCTTTATTCCAGAATTATCGCATTTGCCAGGAGACACCAGAATTAGATTGCAGGTATTATTTCCCTAATATTTCATGTAAAAAAATATGCGCTACATTGGATTTTAAAACAGGCAAGAGGATAAGCAAGGCCTATACAAATAATTTAAACGAGATAGAAAACTACATGTTCCATAAGACATATGATTTTTACTTTAAGTCAGGAAAAGATAAATAAACTAATCCCGGTTTTGATTAATCTATTTGGCCGATGAAACTGGTTGTCCCTATACCCGCTGATTATAACCTTTTACCTTTTATACGCAGCAATATAACCGAATTTTATTTCGGTTATATTCCGTTATGGTGGAAAGAAAAGTATTCGTTACTGAACTCAATTAATCGAAGATATGCCCCGCTTGAACAATGCGATTCGATAAGGGTTATCAAGAAGATTATTAAAGAATTCAAGAATAAGAATACGAATTTCTCGATGGCCGTAAACGCGCCTCTCTATACTACAAAACAGATAAATAAGATAGTAAATACAGTAGAATATTTTTATTCCATAGGCCTTGGTGCAGTAATTGTGGCTGATATCGGGCTTATTTTGGCAATAAAGAAGTATTTACCAGGAATAAAAATTCATATAAGCTGTGTTGCGGGCTGCTTCAATTCATACGCGGCAGATTTTTTCAAACAGATAGGGGCAGACCGCATAATCCTTCCGCGTTCTGTTGGCATTTCCGAAATAGCCTCAATATGCGCAAGGAATAGAAATATAGAGCTGGAAGCTATGACTACCACTAAGGATTGCTTGAATATTGACGGCCTCTGTACCCACCATCATGGAAAAGATAATACTATATCTCCCTGTTATGAAGAATACCGTTATTTGAAACGCGCGCGAATAAATGTGCCAGAAGATGATTTGCAGCGAATATACCAGTTATTCAAAAACGGTATCACCTATCTGAAGTTGCCGCGCAGAGGGGAAACTGCTGAAGAGATGCTCAGAAAGAATAGACTTGTGATATCATTGATTAACAGGATATCGGAAAATAGTCACCGATAACAGAAAGCAAGCCGTATATTCTATCCTTAAATGGAAAAAGTAATTTTGCTATGCAAGCTGTCCGGTATAAAAAAAATAGATAAAAATGTATCAAGGGTTTATTTTGGCAATGAATTCTGCGATTTTCTCATTCCCGGGAAATCAGAAATTAATAGGCTATTTGATATCACTAATAAGCCCGGCATTAAAGTCAGTATTGTTACCCCTTATCTAAATGAGCGTAGCCTAAGGAATGCGGAAAAGCTCTTAAGCCATATAAATCGAAATTTCCCGGATACGGAGATTATCGTTAATGACTGGGGTGTATTTCATTTAATAAAAAACAATTTACCCGATCTGGAAATAGTTATGGGAAGGTTGCTTACGAGGCAAAAGCGGGGATTTTTTGTTAAAAGTAAAGATTCCGGAGTCGAATTGATTAGGAAGTTGCGGCTCACAAAAGCCGATCGGAGTTATCTGAAGTGTTCTGTCCTTCAAAACAGTTATATGATGGATTTTATTTCTGCTGCCGGTATTAAAAGGATCGGCCTGGATAATACGCTGCAAGGAATAGATATATCGGGCTATCGCAAATTTAATATAGATTTGTATTATCCGTATGCATACATTACAACCTCTAATTATTGCTTGACCCCTTTGTTAGAAAAAGGGGGCGGCTTAAGGGATAAGATTTATAAATGTGATAAAATCTGCTTACGTTCTAAAGTGCGCACTATTCAAGTATTAGGCAGAAATATCTATCTCGCAGGGAACACACAGTTCTATCGTAATGAACTGATTAAAGTCGAAGACAATAGGATAAATAGAATCATAACATGCTCTCTGTAACTCAATATCAGCACAGGAGTTATATGCAGATCAATTTTGAAGATTATTGGCAAGAGAATAAGCTATTTTTTGAGAAAATTGTTTTGAATCTTTCTAGCGCCATGAAATTAAGTTCAGAATATGAACATGAAAGATATATAGAAGATTTTGAGAAAGAATTTGCAAAATATAACAAATCAAAATATGTAATAGCGGTAAATTCAGGGACTACGGCTCTTGAGCTTTCTTTAGGTGCTTGCGGGGTAAAAGAGGGCGATGAGGTAATCATCCCTTCTTATACTTATATTGCAACCGCTCTCGCAGTATCAAATACAGGAGCAAAGCCGGTATTCGTGGATATAAAAGAGGACACCCTTACTATGGATCCAGATAGAATCAGGAAAAGCTTGACCAAAAAAACGAAAGCAGTGGTCGCGGTTCATATCCACGGTAATCCATGCGATATGGAAGGGTTCACGAAAATCGCAAAAAAATATGGTTTAGCAATAATTGAAGATGCCGCACATGCCCACGGGGCAGAATATAGGGGTACAAAAGTCGGCAATTTTGGGATCGGCTGTTTTAGCAACCATACTACCAAGAATTTCTCTGGTATAGGCAATAGCGGTTTAATCAGTACAAATGATGTTAGAACATATGAGAGAATAAAAAAGATGATAGAGGTTAAGAATGACCCCCATCCCGAGATAAGCAAAAGGACTCCCTGCCGGATAGACATACTCCAGGCCGTAGTATTAAAAACAAAATTACCTTATTTGGGCGAAATAAATAAAAAGAGGCGATATAATGCTGCCATGTATATTAAGAAGTTGCCAAAATCGTTACTATTCCAAAAGGTAGAAATGGAAAGCAGGCATGCATATAGAGATTTTGTCGTATTGAGCAAAAATAGGGAAGAGTTAAGAAGCAATTTAGAAAGGGCGGGGATAGAGACGAAGGTTAGATATACCGTGCCCCTTCATCTCACCGAATACTATAAAAGGCCGGGATTTAAAAAAGTAGATTTGCCGGTTACAGAAAAGATTTTCAATAAGTTGTTATGGCTGCCTATTTCACATGCGTTATCAGAAGAACAAATTGACTATATTGCCGATAAGATTTGTGAGTTCGCCCGTTAGGACATGCATATAAAAAGGCAGAAAATATTATTTTTACACGCCACAAAAGGGGAATCCTCAGGAGACGAAGTTTTTTGCCTTCCTATCGGTACAATCGCCTTAGCTGATTTCTTGAAGAAAAAAGGATTCGAAGCAGAAATAATCCATTTATATGTAGAAAAAAAGGCAAAACCGGGATTCGATATTATTGAATATGCCAAAAAAAATAATATAAGAATATTTTGCCTTGATTTACACTGGCATTTACAGAGTTATTCGGTAATTTCTTTAGCAACAGAAATTAAGTCAAAAATTAACAATGCAATAGTTATCCTGGGGGGGTTTACCGCTTCTTTATTTTCAGAAGATATCCTTAAAGAATTTGGAGTTGTAGATTTTATTATCATGGGTGATTCTGAAATACCCTTAGCTAGCCTGCTAGAAAGCCTGGGAAAACAAGAGGCTTTCCCAAAAATCCCTAATCTAGTCTGGAGAAATGGCAAGAAAATTATAAAAAACGCACATGCGTATACCGTAAACCAAAAAATAATCGACAATTTAAGCTTTACCAATTTCGATCTGATCAGCAATTACCGTTATTACCTCGCAATGGAAACACTCGAAGATGAAACTTTTAAACCAATGCTGCAGTTCCATTATAATTGCGGAAGAGGCTGTTCCGTTAACTGTTCTTATTGCGGCGGTTCTAAGATCGCTCAAAGGATAATTAATAACAGGCCAAGACCCATATTTATCCGACATGGTTCAGTAATAAGGGAATTGAAACGGTTAGCATTTTACGGGATAGAATTATGGCAAACTTCTTTTTATCCAGCGGGGTCAGAAAAATATTATCTAAAATTATTTGAACAAATCAGGAAGTCAAAAATATATTTAACTGTTAATTTTGATGTCTGGGCCCTTCCGACAAAAGATTTTATAGAATCATTCTCTTCGACGTTTACTAGCAAATCCCAGTTAGTATTGTCTCCGGAAAGCGGATCAGAAAAAATAAGACGGTTCAATAAAGGTTTCTATTACTCTAATATTGATTTAATGCAGATTCTGGATCATCTCGAATATAAGAAAGTCAATACGCTGGTTTGTTTTGCGGGCGGTCTTCCCTTTGAAAAGATAGCAGACATTAAGAAAACCGCAACGATAATAAAATATATTAATAATAACTTTCGTTTCGTAAGAACTAAATCCCGCGCAGCAGATTTGGACCCTTTTTCCCCGATGTTTTTAAATCCAAGAAAATTTAAAATAAGGCTATCTAGGAATTCTTTCCTGGATTTCTATAATTCGCATAAATATACTGAGCAGGTCAATATCGGCTATAATACCGAAAGCTTTTCGCAAAGCCAGATAATTGAAATAAATAAATTACTGGATAAGAAATAGGATTTGGTAAAAGTAAATCAATGATTATGAACGATTCAATAAACCCTAGGGTACTGATAATGATTCCATACCTATCCCGTGATTATCTGCCTTTCCAGATAAGCTCTCAGGCCTTATGTTTAAGCAGGATTTGTACTGAATTAAAACAAAATAGGATAATGTTCGAGATCCTGAATCCAAATGAAAATTCTATTAGCAAATATAGCAAAGCTGCTTCTCTCATTATTAGGCTGACTGATATTATTTCTAAGAATGAAAAAATTGCGATAGACTATTTAAATGGCGCAAGAGACGATAGTTATTTGGAAGGGGTATTGCAAAAAATAGCATTTAATTTGCCATCTTTGGGTGCCACAGAAAATATTTTTTATATACAGCCATGCTTCAAAGACAATTTGTATACTTACCTATGCATCTTAAAGGAGATCAAGAAAAAGTACCATAATAATATAATCTGTTGCGGTACCTATTTTTCAATTGAACGGGTTAAAAAACTAAGACAATACAGTTTCATCGATTATATCATAGATGGCAATCTTTTTAATTCTATAAGCCGTGTCTTAAGGGGGCTGGGGCCCAGGAGAAACAAATCCACTACTAAAATCAATGCTAGAATAATCATGGGAAGGCAAGAAACTCAAGATTTGAATAATGAGCCCATGCCGAATAGCCTCCTGTTATTCAGGCGCCCAAAAATTGTTCCAATCGATTATGCCACGGGCTGCCCATTTAATTGTTTTTTTTGTGACTATAAACATTTTGTACCTACGTTCCAGTTAAAGAATACTTCTACTCTGATGAAGGAGATAAGATTTTACCGCAATAAAGGAATAAAGTATTTTTGGTTCCATGCGGCTGCGATTAATTTCAGGGAAGAATACTTGAGAGAACTTTGCAATGTTTTTATCAAGAATAATTTTAATTGTAAATGGTCTGCTCCTTTAATCCCTTCCCGACTTGAGAAATCAATTTTCAATTTGATGCATAAAGCAGGTTGTCTTCATCTGCGAATAGGGATTGAAAGTCCGGATGGGGATATCCTCGATGGTTTTAATAAAGGCGTAACCCTGGAATCTATCGAGGAAACTTTACGAAATTCATTTTATGCCACTATCAAGAAAACCTTGACTTTAATGGTAGGGTTGCCGATGGAAAAGAAGACCGAAAATATAAGAAAGAAGAGATTCATTCAGAGGAATATGAAATATATCGATTCAATAACAATATATCCCTTTGAGCTGAGAAGGGGGACTGCGGGTTTAAAAATAGCGCATAAATTAGGGTTAAAAGTAAGAAAGAATACCCATAATGATAACCGTTATCTGGAATTCGATGAGGTTAATGGTTCGAAATGGGAAGAGTTTTGCGAAAGGCAGCAATTTTTATTACATGATTTGGAGGCATTCTTGGAAAATAATGGCATTCCGCATTTGTTGCCAGAAGAATATTTTATAAAGCTGCTAAGGCAGCACCCTAGACGAATATATGAGCATTAGCATTGGGCATTCCAATATAGGAATATTTCTGTCGCCTTCCCCTCGCGGTCCAGGGATGATTAAGTCTCCTCCTCTCGACATCGCAAATTTAGTTGCCATATTGAGAAATAATGAGTCGTTCGATGTTAAGCTTATTGATTCAAGGGCCCATGTTTTAAATGAGGATTCGTTTTGGGAAAGAAAAGGGATTAATTTAAGCATATTTAATGATTTCAAAAGGTGTTTCGACCATCTTCTCGTAAAGCAAGACCCGTTAATAAGTTATACCTCCATAAAAATATTATCAGAAGTAAAGCCCGAGCATATGGAATTTATGATCTTCTCTGTTGCGGTTCTTGAGCAGTTTTCTTTGCAGTATCTTATTTCATCTCTTTGTATCGCCAGGCAGATGAAGGAAAAGTATCCGGGGATAAAAATAGTTTTCTTCGGTAATTGCCCTAAGAAGCACGCGAGAAAAATTATGGGAAATTTCAGTTTCCTTGATGCTTTCCTAGAAGATGGGAATGAGTATTCTGCCTTGCAATATATTAAGAATTATAAGAGGTGCTCTCCTATAGACGGGATTACATATAGAGAAAAAAACAGGCTAATTTATTCACGTAAAGGCAGGAAGTTAGACTTGGATAAATATCCCGTTCCAGAATTTGCCTTGTTCGATCTTAAAAAATATAAATGCAATGGGAAACTGGTATTGCCGTATGAGATAAGCAGGGGGTGCATTAATGACTGTTTTTTCTGTTATTATATTCATAAAGGCAAGATGGCCTACAAAAACATAGATAAAGTCACGGATGAATTGAAATATTTATCGCGCAAATACGATACCCAATATTTCCACTTTATGGATGCGGAAATAAATTTTGACGATGATTATCTGGGGAAGCTGTGTGGAGTCTTTAATAAAAGGTTGCCTCATATACGATGGAGTGCCTTAGCAATACCCAATATAAATAATGAGCTGCTAGTAAAAATGAGGAAAGCGGGCTGCGTTCAGTTAAGGTGGGGTGTTGAATATGCATCAGAAAGGATGCTTAAGATTATTGGTAAGAAAACAAGTGTGAAAGAGATAAAAGAGGTTCTTAAAAATGCCCATCATCTCGGTATCTATAATTATATAACATTGCTTACTGGGCTGGGGGTTGAAAGAAAAAAGGATATTGAGGATACCAAGGGGTTTATCAAAGGGATGAGTCCGTATATTGACTCTATTAAAGAATGCGTTTGGGGGGAACTGGGGCATTTCAGTATCTTGCGCTTGGATAACCTATTAAACAATAAACAGGGAAAGGAAATTACCCAGCGTCAAAAATACGGGCCCACTTTAAGGGGTTGCGATATAACCTCAGAAGATATAATAGATGTTATAACGAGATTTGGCAGCTGACCATTGTTTTTTGGGTCAGTTTTTGCAGGCAGTCGTAGATTTCTTTGACTTTTTCCATTCTGCAGGAGAGGTGGCTTTTCCACTCTGGCTTTCCCAAGTCAACTTCATATTTCAGCTTTAATCTTAATGCGCAAGGTTCTCTTAAAACCAGATTCTTTTGAATGGACTGCTATTCAAATTTCCTATATTGACTTTTGTTCGTAATATTTCCGTAATTCTTCGCAAGCATTCTCTATTTTCAGATATTCTTTCGTGTGGTCGCAAGAGCGGCATTTTATAAATGGCGGCCTACACGAATCAAGGTCATATTTTAATTTTAATCTTAATGCATGCGCCTTTTTCGAAAACCAGATATTTTTAAGCGAATCGTTTTTCAAATTGCCGGCTTTTAATTCGGTATTTCGATGGCAGAATATAATGCTCCCATCACTTGCGACTAGAACACGAAGCCAGGCGGCGAAGCATGATTTTAACTGAGGGTCATTGTTCTCCTTGATGCCGATGAATTCTGTAATCTCAGCTTTTACTCTATATTTGCTACAGCTTACATTTTTTATTATTTTCTTGAACGCGTTGAATTCTTTTTCGCGCAGGAGTAGTTTTTTTGTATATGGCGTCGGACCCAATGCTACAAATCTTAAGCGCGGAATATTAAGAGAATCAGCAAATTCTAACATTGCTTCTAAATAGCTGTAGTTATTCCTGGTGATTACACAGTTTAACATTATATCTGGTTTGCCTTCCGTTATGCGCAAGGCAGAAAATAATTTTAGATTTCTAATCAGGTTGTGGTACGCTTTCTTACTGGAAGGGTGACATAGTTTAGAATAAACGTTTTCATCGTGCGCGCATATGTTAACCAGCAGCTTATCCGCTTTTGCAAAGCTTAAACGTAAGAAATCTTTGTCAAAAGTAAGATTGCTATTTAGCTGTAAAAAGAATCCCTTTTCTTTTATAAAATCAATTATTTCTGTGATTTTCGGATGTAGGGAAATTTCTCCTTCTGCGGAAAGCGTAATTGAATTTATTGAAGATAGCTCTTTTACGTCTTTAATTATCTTTTTGATGCAAGATAAAGGCAGTATATTACGCGGCGGGTTATTATTAATCAGGGGAGAATGAACCCAACAGAATTCGCATTTTAGATTGCATATCGAATTTATCTTTATGGTGATAGCTATCGGCCCCTTGGATACTCTATCAAGAAATATATCCATCAAGGGAAGAGATCGTTTGTGATTAGGCATATCAAGTAAGATTTTTGATTTATTGACCATGTTTTATTATATAATAAACCTATGCTTTTTCAAGGGTATTACCCAAAATCTTTTTGCCGGGAATACGTAGAAGTGATGGGCGCATCTACGCAGCTGTCCATGTTTATGGCGACTGTGCTCGGAATAAAGCCGTTAATGGATGACTGGGTGCCGGTAGCCAAGCTCAATGAGTTTAAGAAGGTTTGCAGGAAATACGGCTTGAAGATAAGGGAAGACGTTATTTTTAAAAGCATTCCAAAAGAGAATCTTTCGCCTTCTATCCTGGGCAGGGAGTGCATCACTACTACCAGCGCTTTCGCAAGCCCGTTAAATTCCGGTAGCAGAGGACAGGTCCATTTATTCATATCCAAAAGTAATTCTCTTTTAAGGAAAGGGATGTGGTATCCTGTTATCATCAAAAACAGGGTAATCGTTCAGCCGCGGATGGACAGCCTGAGATACGGATATGTTTTGGGGTATCCTGACTGCTGCATCAAATTCTTCCGGAAATATAACAACTGGATAAAATACAGCCATCTTTATGAAATATACAGAAATACGCATAATAAACCCTCTTTTTTGTGCAATCCGTTTCTTAAAGATACGACCTTTTCATATATATATCATATGCCCTGCGGCTATGATTGCACGCAAACTATAAGATTAGCCGGCAAGTTAAGGAAAGCGATAAAGAGAAGGGAACCGGCATACGTGCAATTGGCTGATAAGCATCTTAAGATGCCTTTCTTAGTTTTTTACGAAAGGAAATTTTATTGTTTTTCAGGAAAGATTAACGGCGGGCTCCTGAGCTATGATAAAGTATATTTTCCTTCACCGGATAAAGCGCAGGATGCATACGGAAAGCTCCTGGCAGAAGGCGACCGTTTGGAGCTAGAAGGCAGAAAGTTGATCGTCTACCGTAAAAACAAAAAGATTAAGATCGCAGATATTCCTCTTAATAATTTTGCCCCTGCGTACCCATTTTTGATACAGTTCTCTTAAAGACCATGAAGATTTTACATATTAGTTGCAATAAATACCATCCCTGCCTATGGCGGATGATTAAGGTGCAGGCAAGGAATAACGATGTTTCTTTATTCCTGCTGAATTTTGGAGAATATAACAGTACCTCGATAGGCAAAAAATATAATGAAGATGGTGTCCAATTTGTGGAAATAGATACGAAAAAAGCAGTGATTTATAATCAGGATAGCTCTTTAGAGGATGTTTTCCGTGATTTATTAAGAATATATAATCCCGATGTCATCCATATCCATGTTTTTTCAGGAATCAACCTTTTTTCTCTACTGGCTGTATCCTGTAGCCTGGAAATAAAGAAAGCGCTGACTTTGCATGACCATTCTCTTTTCTGTATCCGTGGCACAATGCATGATGGCCGCGGTGTATGCAGTATGGATTCATTTATGCAATGCTCATGCAGCACCAATCAGTATCATGCGAAGGCGAAAGACAGATCACCGAAGGAATTCAATCTTTATCGGGAAGAGCTATCCAGAAGGGTAGTTAATATGTGCGATAAAATAATCTGTTGTTCTGATGCGCAAAAAGAAAAACTCGAGCAGCTATTCGGAAAAAATGAAAAATTTGTTACTCTTTACTACGGCGTAGGGTTGCCTAAAGTTCATAAGCGAATAAAGAAAAAGTCAGGTATAGCTACCTTCGGCTTTCTTGGTAATTTAGCTTCTTTAAAGGGTATAGAGATATTAGAAGAGGCGGTGCCTAAGCTATCGCAGCATAAATTCAGGTTGCTGATGGCTATACACTATCGAGATGATGCTCCTGACAAAAATGAATACTTAAAAAGGCTGCAGAAGTGTAATAACATAGAGTTGCTGCATAATGTTGAGTATAACGAGCTTTATACCAGGTTTTTCAGCCAAATCGACTGGTTAATTATTCCTTCTCTTTGGGAGGAGACCGGGCCGATGACCCTTTTTGAGGCATTTTTTTATAAAGTGCCGGTTATAATTTCCAATCGTAAAAGTATGGTTGAGAAGATCCGGGGTAACAGGAACTCCAGGGTCTTCAAAAATACCGATATGTTGGTAAGAATAATGAAGGGGATCATCTCGCGCAGAATCAGGAAAAAGATGCCCGATTCATTCAAGGCAAAGGGCATCAAGACCTATGCGAATGAAATCATAGCTTTGTATAGAGAGCTTCTTGTAAAAGAAGAAAAAACCCTTGTCCTGAAGACCGGTTATTTATGTAATAATAACTGTATTTTCTGCGTAACCGGAGACAATACCCCGCGGGAATTCGTGAATTTCAGCTTCCTGGTAAAAACGCTGGAGAAATACAGGGGGCTTTATGAGAGGGTTACGCTTACCGGGGGCGAGCCGCTTTCACGGAAAGATATTCTTAATATCCTGGAATTCTGTTATAGGCTCGGATATAAGATCACCCTGCAGACCAATGCCAGGCAATTTGCCGATAAGGATTTCTGCCGGAGCATAAAATATTTAAACTTGGATATCATCACGCACCTGGAAAGCTACAAACCGAAGATACACGATGTAATTACCAGGGTACAAGGGAGTTTTTATGAGACGGTAAGCGCCATAGTTAATTTAAGGCAATATTGCGCGAGCATATCGGTAAAGATAATGATGACAAGCTTGAATTACAGGCATATTCCAACTACCGCGCGCTGGCTAAAGAAATTAAAAGTGGATGAGGTATGGTTTGTTTACCTGACTCCCTACGGCCACGCGTTTACTTATTTTGATTTGATAACCCCGCATTATTCCGAAGTAAAGCCGTATATACGCCAGGCCGTGGAGCTGCTCGGAGGAAATAAAGGTCCCAAGATAGCCGTAGAGGGAGTCCCTTTTTGTTGCGTAAACGGGGGAATAAGAAAACTTATTCTTGATAAAAAGCAGGCGGACCAATATTGTAGATGCGGCGTATATCCTGCCGCTTCCGGAGAAAGCCGGTACTATTGCTTTCCGGAGAGGGAGAAGCAGAAACAGAAGTTTGGGCGGTGTAAGCTTTGTAAATTCGACAGCATATGCGAAGGCGTTTACGCAAGGTATGTAGAAAAAATGGGGGAGAGGGAATTTAATCCGGTGTTTTGAAGAGCGGAGGTTAGGGTTGCTGAAAAAAGTAGAGGATGATTTTACCGCAATATTAGGATTTAAGCCTTTGCATCGAGCCAATAAACTGAATGATTTTAGCGTGAGGAAGGATGTCATATTTACACTTCTTGCCGAAAAGATATTTGATAATCCCCGCTTGTTAGACCTCTTGTTGAAAAAGATAAAATATTGGCTGGTAGTTGAAAAGAGCGAACTTACTTATGCTATTGCCGGGTATGTTTATTACATTAAAGAAGATTTTACACAAGCAGAAAAATATTTCTTGAAAGCCCTGAATAAGAACAGGCAAAATTTAGATAACTGGTTCGACCTTGCATTTAGCCTTTATCATCAGGAAGACGGCAAACACAAGCTGGCAAAAATAATTCTTTTTAATTTTGACTATTGCGCCAAGAAACTTAAGAATGCAACGGTAAACCTGAAAAGAATAGAGAAGGCCTTGAATAGCCGTGTCTAGCCATAACATAACCCTATGGGGTGTCTATGTTTTTGAAAGAAAAATAATCCTTGACAAATAAGTATAGAGCTGCTATATATAAAAAATCAAGGCGACTGGCGCAACAAAATGATCTGCCGGAAACAAACAAGTTATAATTTGTCAGATTCTTGAGGAATAACAGGACGGCAGAAGAAAGCGCCGAAGTCAATTTTACCTTAGAAAGGGGGGTTTCTTAATGAACAGAAAAGGTTTTACGCTAGTTGAAATCATGATTGTCGTTGCGATTATCGCTCTGTTGGCAGCTATTGCCATACCCAATCTTCTTTCAGCAAGAAGGACCGCGAATGAATCTGCGGCAAAGGCATCGATACGTAGCATTTCTACCGCAGCTGAAACATACGCTACTTCTCATAGCGGTGCGTATCCTACTGATGTAACTGCCTTGGCAGAGTTTATTACTACTGCTCCTAGCTATTGCGGCCAGGCCGTACAAGGTTATAACTATACTTGTACATTAAGTTCAGGCGGATATACTATTGTTGCAGCGCCGGTTACTCCTGGCACGACAGGAAATATAACCTGGACAGCTACTACAGGTGCAGCACTCACTCCACTGTAACAAGATATTTTGTACTTTAGTAAAAAAGGGGAAAGAGGTTCATTCTTTCCCCTTTTTGTTTAACCTATGATACTTAAAAAAAGAACATATTTTCTTATTTTTATTTTGATCTTTTTCTCAGTGCTGTCCGTGTATTCCAATACCCTGCGTAATCCTTTTATATGGGATGATAACGCGATTATTGTGCATAACAGCCTGATCCAGGACTGGCATCTATTGGGAAAGGCGTTTACGAGTGATCTCTTCTATGGCGTAGCTTCCGGCTCAAATTTTTACCGGCCGCTACAGACAATTTCTTATATGTCGGATTATTACTTCTGGGGCCTTAAGCCGTTAGGGTATCATATTACTAATATACTTCTGCAGGCCGCACTTTCTTTTTTGGTCTTTATTTTTCTTTTTATGCTGTCTGGCAGAGCGGAAATCTCTTTTTTTAGTGCGCTTCTTTTTGCGGTAAACCCCCTGCACACAGAATCAGTGACTTACCTTTCCGGACGCGCCGAGATGCTGATGGGGATTTTCTTGCTGACATCATTTATCTTTTTTGTCAAGGGGCAAAATTGCCGGAAGAATTACCGTTTGCCGCTTTATTTATTATCAGTGGTAGCGTTCATTCTTGGTTTATTATCGAAAGAACTGGCAGTGGTTTTTCCGCTGGCCATACTTGCCTATCTTTTTTATTTTAGGAAATCTAACAAGGCAGCGATATCCTGGAAAACATCTCCATTTTTTGTTATTTCACTGGTTTACGTTTTATTAAGGCTCACCTTGTTAAAGTTCCCTACTTTTAGGCCACCGACTTTGGCAGGCGTCCCGTTTCTTTTTAGGATGTCGGTTTTATTCAAAGCGCTGTTTATGCAGGCCAAGCTCCTGATTTTGCCGGTTAATCTGCATATGTCTTATCAATTAGTAATGCCGACGACTTTTTTAGGGATTTTCTTATCCTGGTTTATTTCAGGTGTGGTTGTAGTTTTTGCTGCATATATTTTACGCAATAAAAAGAAAAATGCCCTCTTCTGTTTTTTATTTTCCTGGTATCTGATTTTTCTTCTTCCGCAGTCAGGGATTTTGCCTATCAATGCCTTTTTTGCTGAACACTTTCTATATTTGTCTTCGATAAGTTTTCTTACAGGAGTTTTATTAATTTTACAACGGTATTTAAAGAAACCATTATTTTTGTTTTCTTTTGTTTGTCTTTTTGCCGCTTACGGCGTCCTTACTTACGCCCGTAATCTTGAATGGTCTAGCCCCCTTGCATTCTTCCAGGGGATAGTGAAACTATCGCCTGGAAGCTTTCAGGGATACAATAACCTGGGTTTAGAATACGAAAAGAACGGGGATTATCAAAAAGCGATATCCTGTTACAAAAGGGCGTTACAGATAATGCCTGAACTTTTGGATGCGCACTTTAACCTGGCTAACCTCTATTTTAAGACCGGAAAATTAAAAGAAGCGCTGGATGAATACTCTGTTATTGAAAAGACTCACCCTGGAGATAAATCAGGGCAGGTGCAGAATAATATCGGTAATGTATTGGAGGCTCAAGGGTTACCGCAGGCGGCCATAAAAAGATACAAGATAGCCTTGCAACTGGATAAAAACCTCTATTATGCCCATTTTAATCTCGCGCGTATCTATATGGGGCAGGGAAAAACCGGATCATCTGTTGAAGAGATAGTTGTTTCTCTGGGGTTACAGGTAGATAATGCAGAGACAGACGGGGTTATCATCCGGCAGATAATTACCCGTTTTCTTGAAGAGAAAAAAATGTTAAATTCCGCGGATATTTTTTATAATAATCTGGGAGCAAAATTAGCAGGAAGCGGAATTTTTTATGCGGCAGCTTCTGCTTTTAAGAGGGCGCTGGAGATCGAGCCGGCTTATGAAGATGCGCATTTTAATCTCGCTCTTAGTTACCTGAAGATGGGGATGAGGAATAGGGCAGTTTCGCAATTAAACTCTTTGCTCAAGATAGATCCGCAGCATCATCGCGCCAGGAGCCTTTTACTGGAGATAAAGAAAAATGTTAGCCGCAGTCAATAATTTTTGTTATAATTCTTACCTATGAAATCGAACAATAAAAACAAAGCTTTTACGTTAGTAGAGATTATGACGGTAATGGCAATCGTGGCGCTGTTAGTCTCTATGGCAGTCATAGAAACAGCTAAATTCAGAAGACAAGCAAATGAATCTACCTGTCAGGCTAACCTCAAGGCGATTGCTTCCGGTTTTGAGGTGTACGCGGCCCGTAACGCCCTGTCATATGCGCCTGAAGAACAGACTAACCTGCAGTTCTTAGTGGACAGCGGTTGTCTTAACCAGGACCTTACCGCAATGCCGCAGCTGGGTAATTTCCGTTACACAGTAGCCGAAGTCGGCCCCGCTGGTTATGATATCAGGGCAATCGCGCTAAATTCAGCTTTGGCAGCGCATAATTATCAGGTTATTACCGGCGGCACATTAAAAAGGACCGACAGTCCAGACCCTTCCGATTCCGATTTTAAGACTTTTTAAACATAGTGTTATAGGTAGGAAATATGCTCAATACCAATATGCTGCTTCAATTAACCGCTTATTTTTACCCGCTCTATTTTCTTGGCTTACTGCTATTCTTTATATCCGTATTTTTTAAATCTTACCGCACCTTCAGGGGCTTATTGATTAATATCAGCTCAAAAGATATCGTTGTCTTATTGGTGCTTTTGCTGGCAGGATTCATATTTAGATTAAAATACACCGCCCATATAGACCTGGACCCCTACGGCTGGGGCTATATAAAGGATGCCCTAAGGATAAAAAGTTATTTTCTTTATCCAGGGTTATATTCCGGGCTTCTAGGCACAGGGCATATACCAGGCTATCCTTTTTTTATCTTTTTTCCGCTCACATTGTTAGAGAATATAAGCGTCGTGTCCGGCTTCAATATCTGCTTCAGTGTTTTGACAATACCGGTTATTTATTTAATTACCTATCTTGTTACGGAAGATAAGGACGCATCTTTTCTGGCTGCCCTGGCTTTGGCATTATCTGCCTTACATACTTTTTATAGCGGGTATGAAATCCCTATGTCGATTTCGGTATTTTTCGTAACGCTGGAGTTTTTATATTTTGTGGCATGGCTAAAAACCAGGAATATGACGATATGGCTGACATTTATCTCGCTTTTCCTTATTTCAGTAAATATCAAGATTGAGAATTCATTTCTTTTTCCGCTTTTCGCCATTATCGGCGCAAAAGAACTGCTAAAGGATAACCAGCGTAAGTTATTCCATTATTCATTAATATTTATTCCTTTGCTTTTGATTTCTATGCTTTTTTGGCTGCCATTTGTTGGGAATATGGTGTCAAGCTTTCCCAGGTATTTTGCGTTTATCCCGGATTTAGTAGGTTTCCGCGCTTTCTTAAGCAATATTCTATTATTTTTCATTTACAGGCTAAAAGGATACCCTCTTTTTATGCTCTTGGCCCTTGTGATATTAAAATTGATGAAAAAATCATTCAGGATGGATTACCTGATATTGGGGTGGTTCTTTCTAAGTTTATTGGTTTATTTTTTAGGCGTAGAGGTAGATGCCATATGGCATACAATGCAGATTCTCGTTCCAGTCTTTATTATAAGCGCATATGTTATATCGCAGGCCATAAGTATATTTTTCAAAGGCAGGGCCGTTAGATACATACTACTAGTTTTACTGTGCTTTTTTTATTTCCTGGGCTATGAACGCCAAATGAGCGAAAATAAGCCGTACTCATGGGAAAAGCTGATTCAGGAGTTAAAGACAGATTCAGAGAAAAGCTGTATTATAACCCACGATTTCCTGATAACGAAGTTTAACTTGCCGTTTTTATTCCCCAGGAAAACCTGGCTTTTTTTATCGGATGATAATCTGAAGGTAAAAATGCGCGCATGCGAAGGTAAGGTTTATTATTTTAATCCCCTGCCTTATGGCCTGGAGGAAGAAATGCTAATGCGCGGGGCTAAAGAAGAGCAGTTCGCGGTTTTAAAAAACGAAATACAAAATAAATATAACCTGATAAAAATAAGTGATTCCGAATTTTTTGAGCTTGAAAAAAAGTAATATCTAATCCAAGATAAATTCCTGCCCTAAAGGGATAACCGTTTCTAGATCCTGCGAATAAATAGCACCAGCAATCCCGTCCCATAAATAGAAAATACCAATCTCGCGTTTAATTTCATGTTTATAAATGCTTCCATATTGTTTTGCGCATAAGACCTGCCTAATAAGACAAGGATAGCCGTCCAGGTAGCCAATGTCCATAATAAGAAATATACAGACATAACCCCGGCAATATAAAGCAGGCAAGAGTATAAGGCGAGGATAATAAAAAGCAGCAGCATAAGGACCATTGTTTTTCTTGTTCCGTAGACGAGGGGCAGGGTAGGGGTCCCCGCGGCCTTGTCTACATCTATATGGCTTAGCATATGCATGAGTTCGACGGGGATATAAAAAAGCAGGATATAGATATACATAAAGAATTCTTGCGATGATAATCGTTTATCCAGCCCCGCTCCCAGTAGAAAAAACAGGGAATATCCCAGGGGGCTTAGAAATAGCCGCAAAAAAATATGTTTTTTTAAGCGGAATGGAGGCGCGGAATACAGCCACGAGATTATCCCTACGGATATAACGGTAAGGAACAGGATTTTAGAAATGAAATACGCGAAATATAAAGCTAACCCCAATGAAATACAGGGGGTGAGTTTATATAAAATCCCGTTAAATCGCCTACTGCCGGATACATGTTTCTTAGAATTGTCAAAATACTCATTTAAAGAATATCCGTACGCAAAGCAGAGCGAGGAAACAAGCAAGCCTTTTAATAGATTCTTGCCTGCTAAAGAACCTGCGCAGGTTACCCCCAGAATAAAAATTCCGTTCAGGTACCACCAGTCCTTAATTCTAAGGAATTCTATATAGGGTTTTAATATGCCGGTTTTAATTGACATAACATTGCCGCCTTAAATTACCGTATTTCGTACCTAAGAAAGGTAGATTTCATCTGCCGTCAAATCTCTTATACCATAACCAGGAGAATCTATTCAACAGATATCTTAAAGCCTAAATATTCCTTGCGCTTGCGCTTTTTTATGCTAAAATTATTCTCGCTATGAGAAATTGCCAGGGGAAAAGTTTTGTTACCATCATGATTTTTATAGCGGTATTTGCGTTTCTGCTAAGGTTATTGATCAGTCGGATTATCAAGGTAGCTATTCCGCAAAATGAGTCCAGCGCCCAGGCAACTTTAAAGCTGATTTCCATTGCCCTGGAGAACTATGCCAGGGATAATAAGGGTGTCTATCCCGGTAGCCTTTCGGCAATAACCCAAACCAAGCCGCCTTATCTCGATAAAGATTATCTCTCGAAATCTTCTCTTAAGGGCTATAATTATAGCTGTTCGCGGCTTGAGCCCTCCGGTTACACCTGTAGCGCTCAACCCGTAAAATGCAGGATTAACGGAACAAAAATTTACACCATAAATACCGGCGGGTTGTTTATGGCGGATGATTGCGGAAAGAAAGATTAGGTAGGGGAAAACCCTGTTAAGGAGCAAAATAAATGAAATTAGGTTTTAAGATAAAGAGTAAAAAAGAACGGTTTTCCGTGGGTATTGACCTTGGGACAAGCTCGGTTAAAGCGGTTAAGCTTAGATTCGCTAAAGATACGGTCGAGCTGTGCAATTTTATCCTGGAGCCGGTCGGAATTGAAGCACGCGAGGCCATTAAGAAAATAAGCCAGTCTTTTGGTATTGACACAGTAAATTTAGGGATAGGGGGTCCTGCAACCGTTATACGGTATGTATCTTTTCCGCGTATGAGCCGGGATGAGCTGAAGAAAGCCGTTAAATTCGAGGCTCAGAAACACATACCCTTTTCTGTGGCAGAGACGAGCGTAGATAGCTATGTGTTACAGCCGGATTTACCGGATAACAAGATGCTGGTGCTCTTGGCAGCGGCTAAAAAGGATTTTGTAAATCAGCGCTTGAAGATGGCAGAGGAAGTCGGCCTTAAGGTTAATATAATCGACGTGGATTCCCTCGCACTTATAAATGCTTTTAATTTTAATTATCCGGTTTCCGACACCTCGGAAGCCAAAGCTATTGCTTTGCTTAATATAGGTGCTGCGGTAAGCAGTTTAAATATCCTGGAAAATGGAATTCCCCGTTTAAGCCGTGACATACATATAGGTGGGAATAACTTCACGCATAAGATTATGGATATGCTATCGTTGGAGCTAAAATCTGCTGAAGAGATGAAATCAAATCCCGATAGCGCCAAAGATCCAAAAGTAGCCACAGCTATAGAGGCAGTGTTGGGTAACCTCGGGAGTGAATTGAGGAGTTCTTTTGACTTTTACGAAAGCCAGAGTACATCTTCGGTGAAAAAGATATTTCTTAGCGGAGGCAGCAGCTTCTATGTTTCTTTACAGGGTATGCTTGTTAACCTTCTTGGGATGGAAGTGGAAATGTGGGATCCATTGAAGAATTTCTCTTTCGCGCAGGAGATAGATCAGGACAAGGTGAAAGCCGTTTCCGGCCATCTAGCGGTAGCAATAGGGCTTGCATTGAGATAAAAAATGATAGAAATAAATCTCTTACCAGAGGAATTAAAGGCGAAATTAAAAACCAGGGTACAGGCAAATGTTAAGAAGGCGGAATCGGACGTAATAGCGACCGGCCGTAAAAAGATACTGTTGCTCCTGCCGCTAATTGCCGCGGCAACTATTGTGGCGCCCGTGTATCTGGCAGGAGTATCCGTTATCAAGAATATTCAATTCCAGGGTATGGAACGCAAATGGAAAGGGCTTGAGGAACAAAGAAAAACAGTAGATGAGTTCGCCGGGGAAAATTGGCTATTATCACAGGATGCTATAGCCATCAAGGGTTATCTTGATAAGAGGATTGCCTGGGCTGAGAAATTAAACAAGTTGAGTCTTTACCTGCCTAAGGGTATCTGGTTTAATAGTATTACCCTTTCTTCTAAGGAGTTAATTATCCAGGCCAGCGCCTTCTCTTTGCAAAAAGAAGAGATGGACCTTATTAATACATTTATCGATAGCCTTAAGAAAGACGCGGTTTTCTCAAAGGATTTTAAATCAATGGAGTTGGGCGCCGTGCAAAAAAGATTAGCCGGCAGTTCAGAGGTCACTGATTTTGTTCTGGTTTTTGCCTTTAAAAAATAGGGCGGTATGAATATCAAAGCGCGCATAAACAGCCTACTGGCTAAATTTGATTTTGACAATAAGACGATGCTCCTCATCGCAATTGTTTCCCTGATTTTTTTGTATCTCAATTTCTCCATCATAATCAAAGCGCAGCTTAACGGGTTAAGCAATAACGAGAAAAGAATAGCGCAGCAGAAGAAGGATTTCGATACTTTTTACCGGAATCTGGCGCGCATGCAGGATTTCCAGAAGAATAAAAATACGGCGGCGCGACCTTCAACAAGGCAAAAGAACATTATTGCCGAAGGCGGACTTCCCCTGTTTTTAAAGCAGGTTTCCGATTTCGCGGATAAAAACAAAATTCTTCTGCTGCAGATTAAGCCGGCTAGAGAAACATCTGCAGCCGCTCAAGCGGCGTCAGAGAAAATTACCCCATTTTTAGTGACCCTGGAAGCAGTAGGGGGTTACCATAATTTAGGTGCTTTTATTAATAGTTTAGAAAATGCGCCGATATTTATTTCTGTTTCAGAGATAAAGATCTCGCCTCACGAAGGAGAATACCTGCGTCAGAAGGCAACCATTGTATTGAGGACTTATGTTAAAAAATAAATTTACGCCACTGGTGATATGCTGTTCATTCCTCTCTTTATGCGTCATATCCTGTATCGTTTGTTCTATAAGCGCGCTTTTTGCGCAGGAACCTTTTGTTT
The DNA here is from genome assembly GCA_050012075.1 of Candidatus Omnitrophota bacterium. GTDB lineage: Bacteria > Omnitrophota > Gorgyraeia > Gygaellales > Profunditerraquicolaceae > JAMWCI01. Next base: position 62,262 of record JBEKHW010000002.1, read on the forward strand.
ATGATGCAAAAGGAAAACGCAATCCCTTTATACCGTTGGTTACCCCTAATGGAATGCTTATGCAACTGGATAAAGAAGAGGTCAGTTCCGGAGAGTTGAAGGTAGAAGGGATTATTTACGCAAAGAAAGGGCGCTCATTTGCAATTATCAACGGTAATGTGGTGGGTGTTGGAGATTCTGTGGATGATTACCAGATCCTAAAGATTGAAGAGAATAAGGTCACGTTGATTAGAAATGGAGAAACCAGAGAAATAGAATTTACGAAGGAGGAAAAGTGAAAAAAATATTTTATCTTACGTTATCATTTTTGCTCTCGGGATATCTAATATATCATAGTTCTTTTGCCGAGGAAGCCGCGAAGGTAAAGGAGGTAGCCGGGCCCGGACAGGGCTCGGAAGAGGAGTCTTTTTCCAGCCGCGCCACTGCCACCGCAACTCTAAGCTCTGTGGAAAATGTCACCCTTGATTTTAAAGACGCGGATATACAGAATGTCCTGAAGATTATTTCCTATAAATCAGGGATGAATATCGTTACTACTCCCGACGTAATCGGTAACGTTACCATCCGTCTCGTTGATGTCCCCTGGGACAGGGCCCTGGATGTTATTCTTAAAACCTACGGTTACGGCTACCAACGGCAGGCAAACGTGATTCTGGTCACCAAGATGGAAAATATCTCCAAGATACAATCAGAAGAGCCCCTGCAGACAGACGTAATTACACTTAGATTTCTTGATGCCCAGGATGCCATGAAAATACTGATCCCTCTGCTTTCCCCCCGCGGGAAGATTTCCTTACTTTATACGCGCGGGCAAAAGGGCTGGCAATTCGGCACTTTCAAGATAGGAAGGGAAGCTACTTCTTCGCAACAGTTGACTAAGGAAAAAGAGGAAGGCAAGACAACCGAGACGGTATATGTAGAAAATACAGCTACGGGAGATATACTTTCCCGCAAAGCAGAATTTCAATCTTCCATAAAATCCAAAGTGCTCCTTATCACAGATACTATTTCTTCCTTAGACAGAATTCGCAATGTTATATTGCCGCAAATAGACAAAAAGCCAAAACAGGTTCTTATAGAAACCCGCCTATTAGAGGTAAACAAGAATTATTTAAAAGATTTGGGAGTTGATTTCGGGACAGGGACTACAGGAGCTGAAAGTTCTACTCCTACGAGCATAGGGTTAACTAAGAATTATCAGGGAGCGCTCAACAGCCTTGGTTCCCAATTTGCTCCGGGTGTATTTTCTCCAACGGAAGGAACAACGAGTTTTACCGGGAAATATCCTTATGCGGAAGGTCTGAATTTTATTTTTAAGAAGGTGACTGGAGATAAGTTTGAAATCATCCTGCATGCACTTGAAGAAGATGTGCATACCAATACGCTTTCTGCGCCGCGCATATTGACATTGGATAACCAGGAGGCGTCTATTTTGGTAGGATTCCATACGCCTATTCTTGCATCTACTGTTTCAGCAGGCAGCAGTACGCAAAATTCTACCATTACCCAGACCCTGGATTATTATCAGGAGATAGGTATAAGGTTAAATGTTGTCCCCCAGGTCAATGACGAAGGCTACATCAATATGCTCATCCATCCCAGCGTTACCTCCACCAATTCTTCGGTAAGCGCAACCTCAATAGCAAGCGGGCTTACGGTGACAACGACTTATCCGGTAATCGACGTCAGGGAGGCGCAGACGCAGATTTTAATAAAAGACGGAGAGACCATTGTTATCGGTGGCCTGCTTAAAGATGTAAAAAGCAAACAGAATATAGGGATACCATTTTTAAGCAAAATACCTTATCTCGGTAAGCTTTTTACAAGGGAAACCACTGATACCCAGAAAGTGGACCTCCTGATTTTTATTACCGCCCGCATCGTTAAGGAGGGGGAATTTACCGAAGAAGAAATAGCAAAGCTTGAGAAGGGCGTAGACCCTTACGCGGTATATCCGACGCTAAAACAACAAACTCCTGCTGCGCTTGATAAGAAAGAGACGAAAAAATAAGTTTTATAAAGGGGGACACCTCTAAAACTTAAAAACAAAAAGAAGTGTCCCTTTTATACTATGTACAGGATAAAATTCATTTTTTCCAAGAAAGACGCGATGAGATATATTTCGCATTTAGACCTGATGCGGTTGTTGATACGGGCAATGCGCAGGAGCGCTCTGCCTTTGAAGTTAACTGAAGGGTTTAGCCCGCATCCGAAATTAAGCTTAAAAAGAGCGCTGAAGTTAGGCCTGGAAAGCCAGGATGAAGAAGGTATAATAGTTTTGAAAGACACTGTAGATAACCAGGAATTTAAGGAGAAATTACAAAGGCAGTTGCCGGAAGGGATAGAGATAAAGGATGTCGAGGGAAATCTTAATTAACGTAACGGCGCACGAGAAGCGCGCCGCGATAGTTTCAGAAGGAAAGTTAGAAGAATTTTATATAGAGCGGCCGCAGGATAAAACCATAGTGGGCAATATCTATAAGGGGAAAATAGAAGCAGTCCTGCCTTCCATAGGAGCTGCTTTCGTAGATATAGGCCTGCCTAAGAAAGGATTTCTTTACCTGTCCGAAATAGAATCTGTTTTTGAGGCGGATACCGGTGTCGCGCATGTCGAGCAAAAAGAAATAAAGAAGGGCCAGGAGGTATTGGTTCAGGTTGTGAAAGAGGCCTTCGGTACAAAAGGGCCGCGCCTGACTACAGAGATAGGCCTGGCAGGAAGATACCTGGTGCTTATGCCCGGGAGCAGGCAGATAGGCGTTTCACGCAGGATAGAGGATGAGGATGAAAGGAGGCGCCTTAAGGCACTATTGCACGAATTTAAGCTGCCTGCCGGAGTGGGGTTTATAGTGCGCACCGTTGCCAGCGGTAAATCAAAACAGGAGTTAACGCATGACGCACAATTCCTGCTTAAACTGTGGAGGAGGCTTGAGGGCATAATAAAGCAACGTAAAGCGCCCAGTGTTATTTATGAGGAATATGACCTTACCCTTCGTGTTATCCGGGATTCTTTTACCGAGGATATTTCTAAACTCATTGTAGACTCAAAATCAGAATATTACCGCATAAGCAACTTCATGAAAACTTTTCTGAACTATCTCAGGCGCCGCCTGGAGTTGTATAAAGGCGATGACCTTTTTCTGGAAAAAGATATAGAACGCCAGATTGCCAGGATCTTTGAAAGTAAGGTATATATGAAATCAAAGGCATATCTGGTTATTGAGCCTACGGAGGGGCTGGTAGTAATTGACGTAAATAGCGGCGGCTTCAGGAAGAATATCTCGCAGGAAGAAGCGGCTTTCAAAGTAAATTGTGAAGCAGCAGAGGAAGCTGCCAGACAGCTTATATTGCGTAACCTTGGAGGCATTATCGTTGTCGATTTCATCGATATGGAAAAGGAATTCCACCGTAGGGAGGTCTTATCTGTCCTTAAGCGCGCGCTAAGCAGGGATAAGGCAAAATACGATATTCTAGGTATTTCAAAATTCGGAGTAGTTGAGATGACCAGGGAGCGGGTTCATCGTACCGCGCAGATGCTTTCTTTCGAACCCTGCCCATACTGCCAGGGTAAAGGCAGGATCCGTTCTGCCGTTACCACCTCGATTTATGCCCTTAAAGAATTAAAGAAGTTTTTAAAGGATAAGCGGCCAAAGGAAGTCAATGTTACCCTCGCGCCATCGGTAGTTGACGAGATTCTTAAGGATAAAGAGGGCCTTAGGACGTTAGAGCGCCAATTCCGGACCAAAATCAACTTTATCTCCCTTCCTACCACGCATATGGAAGAGGTAAAAATAGCCTAAAAGATCCGCTATTTTTACTTGACCTCGGTGCTATCGGACTATATAATAATAGGTTACTTGTAGCCAAAAATGAAGCAGGGTGCCAGGAGTAGTGCTGAACTATGCTCCGCACATAGTGCGGAGCTAAATAAACAATATACGCCAAAGGCATTGTTTATTTAAAGGAGGGTAACAAATGTATGCAGTAATTGAAGTTGGAGCAAAACAGTATAAGGTAAAGAAAGATGACGTAATTGATGTTGAAAGGCAGGATGCGCAGGCAGGTAAAGAGATATCCTTGCATAAGGTGCTTTTAGCCGCAAAAGAGAAGAAGGTCGAATTCGGCCAGCCGTATCTAAAAGACGTAAAGGTTAAAGCCGTCCTTATCGAACATATCAGGGGAGAAAAGAGTATATCTTACAAATATCGCCGTCGCAAATCTTCGCATTGGAAAAAAGGGCATCGTCAGGAACTTAGCCGGCTAAAAATCAAAGAGATAGAGATTCCTTAAGCCGTGTTTGTCGACCAGGTAAAGATAAAGGTTAAAGCAGGAGACGGCGGCCGCGGCTGCCGTAGTTTTTACCGTGATAAATACATGCGTAACGGTATTCCTGACGGCGGAGACGGAGGTAAAGGCGCGGATATTATCGTAAAGGCCGATCGTAACCTCTATACGCTTCTGGATTTTAAATATAACAGGCATTTTACCGGCCGCCACGGTGCTCACGGTTCAGGCAATAATAGAAAAGGTAAGGAATCCCCCAGCGTAGTTATACGCGTTCCTATTGGCACCGTAGTGAAAGAGGTGCCGAGCCAGTGTATACTCCGGGATTTAAAAGAGGATGGCGAGGAGTTCGTAGTTGCAGCAGGCGGCAGGGGTGGATTAGGTAACCGTAAAGGAAGGGAATCTACTCTCGGTGAGCCGGGCCAGGACAAGGAACTGGTTTTAGACCTTAAGCTTATCGCAGAGGCAGGGGTTATCGGGTTTCCGAATGCGGGTAAATCAACCTTTATCAGCGCTGTTTCTAATGCCCATCCAAAAGTAGCGGCTTACCCCTTTACAACCAAGATTCCGGTATTAGGGGTTGTGCACGGGCACGGTAAAAGTTTTGTGATCGCGGATATACCAGGGCTGATAGAGGGATCTTCGCGTGGCAAGGGATTAGGGGATAAGTTTTTAAGGCATATTGAACGCACAAAGATCCTTATTCATATAGTGGATATGTCAGGGATGGAAGGCCGCGATCCGCTGGATGATTATAAGATTATAAGCCAGGAATTAAAGAATTACAGTAAAGAGGTAGCGAGTAAAAAACGGATTATTGCCGCGAATAAAATGGATTTGGAAGGTGCGCAAGAAAATCTGAAAGAGTTCAAAAGAGCGGTTAAAAAAACAGTTTATCCTATTTCAGCGTTAAACAGGGAAGGCCTGGAGGAGATAATTGAAGCAGTTGCAAAAAGAATATAAGAGGATTGTCGTCAAGATAGGCTCAAGCCTCATGTATCAGGAAGAAGGCGGGTTTAGCCGTGCTAAAATCGGCGAAATTGTTTCCCAGGTTGCGGAATTGAGCTCTGCGGGCAAGGAGATAATATTGGTTTCTTCCGGTGCCATTGCGCTTGGTATGTCCATTTTAAAACTGCATACCCGTCCTAAGGAATTATCGGTATTACAGGCAGCGGCAGCAATAGGCCAGCATGAGCTCATGGATATTTATCGCGATTTCTTTAAGGAAAAAGGGCTTAACTGCGCGCAGTTGCTTTTGACCTGGGAAGATTTTGACAATCGCAGGCGTTATCTAAACGCTAAAAATACTATTTCTACCCTGCTTAAATTGAAAAGTATACCTGTCGTTAATGAGAACGATACCGTATCTATCGAGGAGATTAAATTCGGCGATAATGACCAGCTTTCTGCGTTAGTAGCTACGCTTATCAACGCCGATTTATTAATTATACTTTCCGATGTAGATGGTCTCTTGGACAGCGATAAGAAAGTTGTGTCTATGGTAGAGAAGATAAGTCCCCAGTTGAAAGCGCTCGCCTGCCCTACCAGCAAAAAAACCTGCGTGGGCGGGATGGTTACAAAAATAAAGGCAGCAGAGATCGCGGTAAGCGCTGCTATACCGTGTATCATAGCTAACGGTAGGAAAAAGAACGTCATTAAGTCGTGCGTCTTAGAGGCGCACAATACCGGCACCCTTTTCTTGCCAAAGATTACTTCGCTAACAGCAAGAAAACGCTGGATAGGGTTTGGCGCCAAGGCCAAAGGAAATATTATTGTTGATGAAGGCGCCAAGAAAGCGGTCTTTAATAACAAAAGCTTGCTTTCTGTAGGAGTGGCGGCATTACGGGGCGATTTTAAGAGTGGAGATATCGTCAGTATCTGTGATAAGGAGTGTGTTGAGTTTGCGCGGGGTAAAGTGGCGGTTAGCGCCAAACAATTAGAAAGTGTTAAAGGCAGGCGTTTTGAGAAAGAGATCGTGCATCGTGATAATATCGTAGTGCTATGAACCTAAAAGAGGAACTTACAAATTTAGCTAAAGGCGCACAAGAGGTAGCCCGACAGTTAGTGAACCTGCCTTCACAGACCAAAAATAAGGTTCTTGAGGAGATGGCAGGAGCGCTTATCGCTAAGAAAAAAAAGATTCTGAATGCAAATGCCAGGGACCTGCGCAAGGCAAAGACAGATAAGTTATCCGCGGCTTTTATCGATAGGCTTACTCTTTCCGAGAAAAGGCTCAAAGAGATGTCTGATTCGTTATTGAAAATTGCAGAGCTCGAGGATCCTGTGGGGAAGTTGATAAAAGAATGGAAGGCGGAAAGCGGCCTTTCCATAAACAAAGTGCGCACTCCTATAGGGGTTCTGTTTATTATCTATGAATCAAGGCCCAACGTTACCAGCGACTGTATCGGCTTGTGTTTTAAGGCGGGTAATAGCGTTATATTGCGCGGAGGTAGCGAATCCCTGAATTCAAACCTCGCAATATTTGGCGTGTTAAAGGAAGTGCTCAGGAAGAATAATATACCGGAAAATGCGGTGAGTATGGTTTCCACAACCGAGCGCCGGGCAGTAGATATACTGCTTAAATTAAACGACTATATCGATCTGGTTATGCCGCGCGGAGGCCAAGGCCTGATTAAGCGTGTGGCCGAGCTCTCGCGCATACCCGTTATTAAACACTACAAAGGGATATGCCACGTATATGTTGATGAGTGGGCAGATTTGAATATGGCAGAGAAGATTTGTTTTAATGCCAAGGTAGAGCGTCCAGGCGTATGTAACGCCATGGAAAGCATGCTTGTGCATAAAGACGCGGCTGTGCGTTTCCTGCCCGGTATGCTGAAGAAATTCCTGGAGGCAGGCGTAGAAATACGCGGCTGCGACATTACCATAAAGATCAGCCGCGGTGCAAAGGGCGTAGTTAAGGCAAAAGAAGAAGATTATTCTACCGAATACCTGGATTTGATCCTTTCGGTAAAAGTTGTCGAGAATATCGATGAGGCGATAAGGCATATCAATCATTACGGCTCACATCACTCTGATAGCATTGTTACCGATGATAAGGAGAGCGCCGCAAGATTTCTTAAGGAAGTTGATTCCGCCTGCGTTTACGTTAATGCCTCAACCCGTTTTACCGACGGTAATCAATTCGGCATGGGAGCTGAGATAGGCATATCCACGGATAAACTGCATGCCCGGGGGCCTATGGCGCTTGAAGAACTGACGACTTATAAATACCAGATCCATGGTAGTGGGCAAATAAGAACATAGAATTACGTCGTGCGTCTTGCGTTGTGCATCGTGAGTTCTTTAAACGTAGAACGCATAGCGCATAACGCAAAACACATAACCAAGTGCTATGAAAATAGGTATATTAGGCGGCACATTTAATCCCGTTCATACCGGACACTTAATCCTCGCAGAGGAGGCAAGGGAGAAATTAGGCCTGGATAAAGTCATATTTGTGCCTGCATTCCTGCCGCCGCATAAAGATAACGGGGATATAACGAGTGCCGCTGACCGTTTAAAGATGGTAAAACTCGCCATAAAGGACAACAGGTATTTTTCCTTTTCTGACACAGAGATAAAAAGAGCGGGCCGCTCTTACACTATAGACACTATCCGGCAGCTTAAAGAGAAATATACTGATGATGAGTTGTATTTTGTTATCGGTTCAGACCTACTGAAATATCTGGAGGAATGGAAAGACCTGAACCAGATCCTGGAGATGGTTAGGTTCATTGTTGCGACGCGCCCAGGTTATCCGTTAGACAAAATTCCTTCTTATATCAAAACAATGGCTATCCGGGCAGTGGATATATCCGCCTTTGAGATACGCGAAGCGATAAAAGAGAATAAGTCTTTCCGTTACCTTGTCCCGGATGGGGTTTATAAATATATTACAAAAAAAGGACTCTATAAATGAGAATAAAGGTAGCGCCGTCATTACTGTCTGCTGATTTTGCAAATCTCGCCCGGGAGATAAAAAGCGTAGAACGGGCAGGGGCAGACCTTTTGCATATCGATGTAATGGATGGGCATTTTGTACCCAATATCACAATAGGCCCGGTTGTGGTAAAGTATATCCGCAGGATTACGGATCTTACCTTGGATGTGCATCTTATGATTGAGAATCCCCAAAGATACCTGGAATCGTTTATTCTGGCGGGAAGCGATATGATTACCGTCCATATTGAGGTTGTCTCTATGGCCGGGCTAAGGGCTATGAGCCGAAAGTTAAGGGCTAGAAAGATTAAATTTGGGATTTCTCTGAATCCGTCGACGCCTTTATCGAAAATCAAGGAGGCTCTTGCCTACGTTGATTTTGTCCTGGTTATGTCGGTAAATCCGGGCTTCGGAGGGCAGAAGTTTATTTCGGGAGTTGTTACTAAAATAAGAAAGTTACGCTCTGTATTCGATAAGGATATCGCCGTAGACGGCGGAATAAATGAACAGACCGCAAAATGCGTAATAAAAGCAGGCGCGAATATTCTTGCGGCGGGCTCCTATATTTTTGGGTCCAGGAACAGGAAAAAAGCCATAGAAAGGATAAGGAATGCAGGCTAATACACCAATTAAGTTTGGCACCGACGGTTGGCGGGCGATTATTGCGGATACCTATACTTTTGAAAACGTAAGAATTATTTCCCAGGCAGTGGCTGATTATCTGGGGAGCGGAAAGCGTGTCGCCGTAGGTTTTGATACGCGTTTTCTCTCCGGAGAATTTGCTTATGCCGCGGCAGAGGTTCTGGCTAATAATGGTATAAAGGCGCTTTTATCTGATAGGCCGATACCCACTCCGACTTTAAGTTTTGCGGTAAAGAACAGGTCTATGGACTTGGGGATAATGATTACAGCGTCGCACAATCCTGCCGAATACAATGGTTACAAGATCAAGGTTTCTTCAGGCGGTGCCGCAGGGTCTGAGGTTACAGCCAAGATAGAGTCCCTGTTACTGAAAAACCCGGTTAAGGCAGATAAGCACACTGGTAACCTCATTAAGAAAGAAGACATTACCATAGATTACGTGCGTTTTCTACGTTCTTATATAGACCTCAAGATCATCAGGAACAAGAAATTCAAAGTCCTGGTTGATGCCATGTATGGTTCCGGCCATAGTTTTGTTGCCGAGGTATTAAAAGGCACAAAGATAAAAATAGAATTTATGCGTGATACCGTTAATCCCTCTTTTGGAGGAAGGCGGCCGGAGCCGGTGGAGGAAAACTTAGAAGAACTAAAAGAAAGGGTAAGAAAGGAAAAATTTGATTTGGGTATTGCTTTGGATGGAGACGCAGACAGGATTGCGGCAGTTGCCCCCGGAGGAATTTTCATCCATCCGCAAAAAATCCTGGGGTTACTCGTGTTACATCTTAACCAGGATAGGCACCTAAGCGGCGGTATCGTAAAGACGATATGCGGCACGACGATGGTAGACCATATTGCCGATTTCCTTAAAATCAAACTATATGAGACTCCGGTGGGATTTAAATATATCTCTAACCTTATGGAAACAGAAGATATCGTAGCAGGCGGAGAAGAGGCAGGCGGCATGGGGGTTAAAAATTATATTCCGGAACGCGACGGCAGTATGGCCGGGCTATTGTTGCTGGAGATGATGGCTTACCGCAATAAAAATATTTTAAAGATTTTGAATGAAATGGAAAAACAATTCGGCAGATACTATTATCTCCGCTGCGACCTTAAGTTAAAAGAGCACAGAGAGCCGAAAGCAGACGACCTCCCCCGTGAACTTCTGGGTAAAAAGGTGGTCAATATCAAGGATTATGACGGCGTAAAACTTATTCTCTCCGATGATAGCTGGCTTATGTTCCGGGGCTCAGGCACAGAGCCGATAATGCGTATTTATTCTGAAAGTAAGAGCCTTAAGCAGGCAAAGGCATTATTGAAGCTTGGCGAGAAGATAATTTTGAGCTAATTGATGCTTTATTATGTAGGAAAATTTCTCTGTTTTTTGATATATGGCACGTTTTTGCATCTGCGGGTAGAAGGACGCCAGAATATCCCGCGGCGGGGAGGTTTTATTATCGCCTCCAATCATATCAGTTATCTTGACCCGCCAGGCGTCGGAGTTGCCTGTCCGCGCAGGTTAAGTTACATGGCAAGGCATGATTTATTCAGTAATCATTGGTTTTCTTGGGCTCTTCCTTCTATTGGTTGTTTCCCGGTGAAAAGGGGCTCCGCGGATATATCCGCCTTAAAAGAAGCAATACGCCGGGTGAACAACGGAGGAGGATTACTTCTTTTTCCCGAGGGGGCGCGCCAGGAGGCTCATATTGCAAAAGAGCCGGAGGCGGGAATAGGTTTTCTGGTAGCGAAATTAAATGTTCCGGTTATTCCTGTTTACGTAAGAGGAACAGAAAAAGCGTTATCCAAGGGTTCCAAGTTTATAAAACCTGCGAAGGTTTCTGTTTGCTTCGGCAGACAAATTCAGATAGAAAGGGGGAAGTCGTACCAGGAGATAGCATCTACGGTAATGTCGCACATAAGGGCTTTAGGCCTAGAACACAAATAAGTGAGTCCGCCAAAGTTCTGTGGCGGACGAACTTATCCCCCCGCGTTTTTGTATAGCAGGGGGGTTAATTCACAGACGCTTATAGACAATTAAAATAACAAACGCTATGTCTTACGTCCCCAGCACTTATTTGCTTAAGTTAAAGTCAGTTCAAATAAGTGCTGGGTTCCGTAAGCCATCTGTTCATTAAAAGGAGAAATACTCAAATGTCCGATACAAGAAATGAATTAGAAGAGCTTTATAATCAAAGCATAAAGTTGATTCGCGAAGGCCAGATAATTACCGGAAAGATAGTTTCCGTTGGCCGTAAAGAAGTTTTGGTGGACGTGGGGTTTAAGTCCGAAGGGATCGTCCCGCTTGCAGAGTTTACGCAACATGATTTAGAGGTAGGCAAAGAACTGGAATTCTTTGTGGATTCCCTTGAGAACGATGCCGGGGGTATCGGATTATCGCGCGAGAAGGCGATACGTATACACGGCTGGGATAAAATCGTAAAATTCTCCCAGACGGGTGAATTGACCGACGGCAGGCCTGTCAAGAAAGTAAAAGGCGGATTCCTGGTAGACGTGATGGGTATCGAAGGATTCCTGCCCTCATCGCTTTCTGCTTTTAAAAATGTGCCTGACAGGGAGATTATGAATAAGTTCTTTAAATTCAAGATTGTCAAAGTAAATAATCTCAGGCGCAGTATTATCGTAAGCCGCCGCGAGGCCGTGCAGAAGGAAAGAGACGAGGTTAAGGATAAGCTGTGGCAGGAGTTTAAGATAGGAGATATACGTACAGGCACGGTAAAGGCAATTACTGATTTCGGCGCTTTTGTCGATATGGGTGGAGTCGACGGGCTACTGCATATTACCGATATGTCCTGGTCTAAGATCAGCCATCCTTCTGAAGCGGTTGCCATAGGCGACAAGATAGAGGTAATGGTTCTTAATTTTGACAAAGAACATGGCAAGGTTTCCTTGGGTCTAAAACAGAGATTGCCTGATCCTTGGCAGGAGATAGACACAAAATTCAAAGTAGGCGATAAGATAAAAGGCAAGGTAGTTAATATCGTTGCATACGGTGTTTTTGTGGAATTGGATAAGGGTATCGAAGGCCTGATACATATCTCGGAGATATCCTGGACCAAACGCGTCTCTAATCCAAATGAAATGTTTGCCGTAGGGGATATGGTAGAGACGCAGGTATTGAATATCGATAAGGATGCGCGTAGAATCTCCCTTAGCCTTAAGCAACTGGAAGCTAATCCCTGGCTTGAGGCCGAGGCAAAATACCCTGTAGGCACAAAGGTATCGGGAAAGGTGAGAGGGTTTGCCGAATACGGCGCTTTTGTGGAACTGGATAACAGCCTCGAAGGTATGATTCACGTTTCTGATATTTCCTGGACAAAAAGGATAGCGCATCCCCAGGAGGTATTAAAAAAAGGACAGAAGGTGGAAGTAGTAATCCTTACCGTAGATGCGCAAAACCGGCGCATTTCCCTTGGGCTCAAGCAGCTGCAGCCGAATCCCTGGCCGGAAATATCGGTAAAATATCCTCTGGATACTGTATTAGAGGTAGAGGTAATCAGCCTTACTGATTTCGGCGTGTTCGTGAAATTAGAACCGGAGTTGGAAGGGTTGGTTTACTCAAGCGAGATTGATAAGGAAGTAGCTGCTAACCTTAAAGCCGGAGATAAGATTAAGGTGAAGGTGATAAAGGTTGATACGGAGCAAGCAAAGATTGGTCTTAGCGCAAAGATATAATAGAAGATGAAGAAGGTTGATGTTAATAAACAGCTGGAGATAATCAGGCGAGGGGCGGTTGAGATAATCTCAGAGGATGAACTGAGAAAGAAACTCGAGCGCTCCCTGGCTCGTAACACACCGCTTAAGGTCAAGGCCGGATTCGACCCGACGGCACCCGACATACACCTGGGACATACCGTGCTACTTAGGAAAATGCGGCAATTCCAGGAATTAGGGCATGAGGTTTATTTCCTTATCGGCGATTTTACCGGCCAGATAGGAGATCCTACCGGCAGGTCGGAAACAAGAAAACAGTTAACCAGGGAAGAGGTTTCTAAGAATGCTGCTACTTACAAGAAACAGATATCCAAGATTTTAGATATCGAAAGGCTGAAAATTGTTTTTAACAGCAGCTGGTTTGAAAAAATGTCGGTGTTGGATATGTTAAAGCTTACTGCGCATGCGACAGTTTCTCAGATGCTGGCCCGGGCAGATTTTAAGAAAAGATTGTCAAAGAATGAAGACATCTCGCTCCTGGAGTTTATGTATCCGCTCTTACAGGGGTATGATTCGGTGAAGCTTTCGGCGGATGTAGAGTTAGGCGGCACAGACCAGATTTTTAACCTTTTGGTGGGAAGGGATATGCAGAAGGATTTCGGCCAAGAGCAGCAGGTGGTTATCACCATGCCGCTTTTAGAGGGCACTGATGGCGGCCAGAAGATGAGCAAATCCTACGCCAATTATATCGGGATAAATGAGCTGCCCACAGAAATATTCGGCAAGGTTATGTCCATTCCCGACGAGCTCATGTTTAAATACTACGAACTTCTTACGGATGAAGATTTAGGCAGCGTAAGGAAGATGCATCCTAAAGATGCCAAAATCAGGCTCGCCAAGATTATCATCGGCCAGTATCACTCCGAGAAAGATGCCGATAAGGCAGCTCTGGAGTTTGAGCGGGTTTTTGCCCAGAAAGGATCTCCTTCTAGTATGCTGCTTTACCGGCTTACCGGGGAAAAGAAGCTTATCGATATCATCATTGAATCCGGGCTTGTATCCAGCAAGAATGAAGTCCGGCGCCTTATCGCCGGAGGCGGGATTTACCTCGACGGCGAGCGGATCGATAAGGAAGATGCTGTTATTAATAAAGCAGGCGTGCTTAAAGTCGGTAAACGCCGTTTCCTGAAGCTTGAGAAATAACTACTCACCCTCCCGTTACACTTTCCTTCCCATGAGATACAAATATTCCGCAAAAATCTCGTTTTGAGGCGGATATTTGCATTCTTTTCCAGCAATTAACTCTTTGCAATCAAAGGATTTAATGATATAATAATTTTTTAAATTATAGTTCCGCGCATAGCGCGGAGTAAAATAAACGATACCTCTGGTGTATATCGTTTATTTTAAAGGGAGAGCAAGGTATGAAAGGTATAATTTTGGCAGGAGGAAAGGCGTCCCGGTTGTATCCTATCACGCGCGGGGTCTGTAAACAGATGCTGCCTGTATATGACAAACCGATGATTTATTATCCGTTATCCGTGCTTATGTTGGCAGGAATCCGGCAAATATTGATTATTTCTACCCCCAAGGATACGCCACGTTTTAGAGATGCTTTAGGTAGCGGCAATGATTTAGGGATAAAATTGAGCTATGCTGTGCAGGCAAGCCCCAAGGGTATTGCCCAAAGCCTGGTTATCGCCGAGAAATTTATCGGTAATGACAGCGTTTGTCTTATCTTGGGAGATAATATATTTTATGGAGATAGGCTTGCGCAAATAGTCCAGGAGGCCGCAGTCCTTAAGCAAGGTGCTACTGTATTCGGTTATTATGTAAAAAACCCTTCGCAATACGGCGTGATACAGTTTGATAAATACTGTAAGGTCATTTCCCTGGAAGAAAAGCCCCGTAATCCCAAATCTAACTGGGCAGTATGCGGTATTTATTTTTATGATAATAGGGCGCCTCTCCTTGCCAGGAAACTTAAACCCTCAAGAAGAGGGGAAATTGAGATTACCGATTTAAATAAGGTGTATCTTAAACAGGGCAGATTGAATGTGAAATTGTTAGGCCGGGGGTTTGCATGGCTTGACGCTGGGACTTATGATTCTCTTATCGACGCCTCCATATTCATCCGCACTATCGAAGAGAGGCAGGGTTTAAAGATAGGCTGCGTTGAGGAAATCGCATATCGTATGGGCTATATCACTAAAATGAAATTACGCAGCCTTGCCGGGAAAATAAACACAAGCTACGGGAAATATCTAGAAGGAATACTGAATGAGTAAGAGCAGGATTCTTGTCTTGGGCAGGGGTTACCTTGGAGAGAAAGTGGCGCGGGAGCTGGGGGCTTCTATTACAGGCAGGCATATTTCTTCTTATGCTGGCGCCGAGAGCGAAATAAAAAAGTTTAGGCCAAAAGTTATAATAAACTGCATAGGGGTAACTGGCAGAAGAAACGTTGACGATTGCGAGCTAAAGAAGGATAAGGCCCTGGTAGCCAATTCTTTTCTGCCTTTAATCCTGGCAGAAGTTGCTTTACGCAATAAAATGCGTCTTGTGCATATAAGCAGCGGTTGTATTTTTCATTACGATTACAGTAAAGATTCACCCATTACGGAAGAAGACGAACCCGATTTCTTCGGACTCTTTTATTCCCGGACAAAAATTTATTCTGAAGCACCCCTTAAGATGCTTTCCGGTAAATACCCTATCCTTATTGTCAGGCTCAGGATTCCTTTGGATAATAAACCTCATCCAAGGAACCTCCTTACGAAACTGATAAAATACAAAAAGGTGATTAACATACCGAATTCTGTTACTTACCTGCCTGATTTTATCAAGGCGTTAAAGCACCTTATCCGGATAAAAGCCTGCGGGATATACAATGTAGTAAATAAGGATGGGTTGTTTTATCCCGACCTCATGCGAGTATATAAAAAATACGTACCCGGTTTTGACTATAATGTCGTTTCCTTCCCAAAGTTAAATCTGGTAAGGACTAATCTGATACTTTCTACGAGAAAGCTGGAAAAGAGCGGCTTCAAAGTAAGGCCGATAAAAGGGATTCTTGAGGAATGCGTAAGAGAATACGTAAAATATTAGTAACCGGAGGCGCCGGATTTATCGGCAGTGAATTTGTCAGGCAGGCAGTAAAAGGCGGCCTTGAGGTTACGGTTATCGATAAGCTTACTTATGCCGGTGATTTAAGGCGGCTTAAGGGGATACCTTTAAGATTTCATAAAGCCGATATCTGCGATAAGAAAGCGATAGAGCTGGTTATTAAACGCCGGAATCCGGATACAATAGTAAATTTTGCCGCTGAATCTCACGTTGACAGGAGTATTTTAAAGCCGCAGGATTTTATCGCTACAAACGTAACCGGAACGCAGGTTTTGCTGGATGCCGCTAAGAAGCATGCCGTAGGGCTTTTTTGCCAGATTTCTACCGATGAAATTTACGGGGATATTAAAAAGGGAGAGTTTACGGAAAAGTCGCCTTTAAACCCAAGTTCTCCTTACGCAGTTTCTAAGGCCGCGGCAGACCTTCTGGTTAGTTCTTATATCCGTACTTACGCCACGCCGGCAATTATTGTAAGACCGTCTAACAATTATGGCCCATGGCAATATCCTGAGAAGCTCATTCCTCTAGCCATATTGAAAATATTGCGTAAAGAAAAGGTTCCTATTTATGCGCAGGGAAAAAATGTGCGCGAGTGGCTTTATGTAGAGGATTGCGTAAGAGGTATCCTCCAGATACTCCGGAAAGGAAAATCCGGTTCAGCTTATAATCTCGGCAGCGGTCAAGAAATGCAAAACATAGAGGTAGTAAGATTACTCCTTAAGGAAATGAACGTAAGCCAGTCTTTGATTGAGTTTGTAAAAGACAGGCCCGGACATGATATAAGATACCGGCTTAATTCCGATAAACTCCGTGATGAGATAGGATGGCGGCCAAAGGTAGAGTTTAAAGACGGCATTAAATACACAGTAAAGTGGGGCGTTCTGCATAAGGATTGGCTGTTAAGTAAGTGGTCTGGTATCAGCTGGCTTTACAGGAAAAGATGATTTACAAAATTATAGGCTTAGTCGCAGCTACGCTTACCATGTTTTCATTTGTGCCGCAGATTATAAAGGTGATAAAGACAAAATCCGCGCATGATGTCAGTATAATTACACTCATCCAGCTTTCTCTGGGTGTAACCCTGTGGATTATCTACGGACTGTATCTTAGGGATTTTATAATAGTGTTTGCCAATAGCGTGACACTCATCACGTTATTGATAATTTTGACGCTTTATCATAGATACGGAAGGAGAAAAAGCGCATTATGTCGGTAGTCCTCATAACCGGTTCATGCGGCCTTATTGGTTCGCAAACTGCGGGTTTTTTTGCCGAGAAAGGGTTTGACATAGCCGGAATAGATAACGATATGCGAAAGTACTTTTTCGGTAAAGATGGCAGTATCGTCGGTAATAAAAAACGGCTGCTAAAAAAATATAAGAACTATAAACATTTTGATGCCGATATAAGAGATGACGGCAGGATAGATAAGATATTCAGGAAATTTTCAAAAGATATACTTTTGATAGTGCATACCGCAGCTCAACCTTCCCATGACTGGGCTGCAAGAGAGCCGAAGACGGATTTTAGCGTAAATGCCTGCGCTACTTTAATAATGCTTGAGGCGTTCAGGAAGCATTGCCCCAAGGCAGCATTTATATTTACCTCGACGAACAAGGTGTACGGTGACCTGCCGAACACTCTGCCTCTGGTAGAACTGGAGAAACGCTATGAATTGCCGCAGGGCCACAGGTATTATAGAGGCATAGATGAGTCAATGAGTGTTGATAACTGTTTGCACAGTCTTTTCGGCGCATCAAAACTGGCTGCCGATATCCTGGCTCAGGAATACGGAAGGTATTTTGGCCTCTCTACCGCCATCTTCCGGGGCGGCTGCCTTACAGGTCCGGCGCATTCCGGTGTCGAGCTTCATGGATTTCTTTCATATCTTGTAAAATGCTGCGTTAGCGGGAAAATTTATAAAATATACGGCTACAAGGGCAAGCAGGTCAGGGATAATATCCATTCATATGACCTGGTGAATGCCTTTTATCATTTCTTTAAGGCGCCAAGGACCGGGGAAGTATACAATATAGGTGGCGGCAGATTCGCCAATGTTTCTATATTAGAGGCAATTGATATATGCCAAAGGATCTCCGGAAAAAAGTTCAGCTATGAATACACGGATAAAAACAGGGTAGGCGACCATATCTGGTGGATAAGCGATGTCTCCAAATTCAAATCGCATTATCCCCAGTGGCAGTATAAGTACGGTATCGAAGATACTATGCGCCAAATATACGATGCCCAAAATGAAGCCTAATTACATATTAGGAATATCGGCTTTTTACCATGATAGCGCAGCCGCGTTGATTAAGGATGGAGAAATAATGGCTGCTGTCCAGGAAGAACGCTTTAGCCGCAGGAAACATGATCCAGGGTTTCCTGTTAATGCGGTAAACTGGTGCCTGAAAGAAAACGCCATTACCGCGCAGGACCTTGATTACGTAGTATTCTACGATAAACCCTTCATAAAATTAGAAAGAATATTGGAAACCGCTATGCGTTTTGCCCCTTCAGGAATAACCCAATTCATGCAATCAGTGCCTGTATGGTTAAAGGAGAAAATATGGGTCAGGGATATCATCTCAAAGAGTTTAGGTTACAAAGGAGAGATTCTTTTCTGTGAGCATCATGAATCTCATGCGGCCTCGGCATTTTATCCTTCTCCTTTTGAAGAGGCGGCGTTTTTGACTATAGACGGCGTGGGGGAATGGGATACAGCCAGTTTTGGAATAGGTAAAGGCAGGGAACTCAAAATCCAGCATTCTTTGAGATTCCCGCACTCTCTTGGCCTGCTTTATTCAGCGTTCACATATTATACCGGTTTCAAAGTGAATTCCGGGGAATATAAATTAATGGGGCTTGCGCCATTTGGTGAGCCGGTTTATAAGGATTTGATACTGAACGAACTGTTGGATTTAAAAGAAGATGGTTCTTTCCGGCTGAATATGAAATATTTTGGATTCTGCAATGGCCTCAGGATGACAAATCTGCGGTTTGATAAACTTTTTGGCACAAAGCCTAGAAAGCCGGAAACAAAAATCAGGCAGATAGATATGGATTTGGCCAGCTCTATCCAGCAGGTAACCGAAGAGATAATGTTACGGATCGCCCGCCATGTATATAAAGTTACCGGAAAAAACAAACTTTGTTTAGCAGGCGGCGTAGCCTTAAACTGTGTCGCAAACGGCAGGATTTTACGCGAAGGGCCGTTTGAGGATATCTGGATACAGCCTGCCAGCGGAGATGCGGGAGGGGCATTGGGCGCGGCCCTGGCAATATGGCACAGGTATCTTGGCAAGGAGAGAAAGATTGCTTCAGCCGGGGATTCATTAAAAGGTTCATTTCTTGGCCCGGCGTTCACCGATGACGAGATAGAGGAATTCCTGAAAAAAGAGAAGGTTCCTTATGAACATATTGAAAGAGAAAGGCTGGTGGATTCTACTGCGGAGTTGATTGAAAAGCAGCATGTAATCGGCTGGTTTCAGGGCCGCATGGAATTCGGCCCGCGCGCATTGGGGGCCCGTAGTATCATAGGAGATGCCAGGAACCCGAAAATGCAATCCAGGATGAACCTTAAGATTAAATTCCGGGAATCCTTTCGGCCTTTTGCCCCGACTGTTTTAAGAGAGCATACCTCAGAGTGGTTTGCGTTAGATAGAGCAAGCCCCTATATGCTGCTTACTGCCCCGGTGAAAAAAGAAAAAAGGCTGGAAGAGCAAAAAGAGAAAGAGGGGCCCAGAGGCCTGGATAAGTTAAAGATTTTCCGTTCGCCTATACCAGCAGTTACCCATGTAGATTATTCCGCAAGGATACAGACCATAGAGCGCCGGGATAACGGGATTTACTATGATCTGGTCAGCGCTTTTTATAGAAGGACCGGCTGCCCCGTAATTATTAATACTTCTTTTAATATACGAGGGGAGCCGATTGTCTGTACCCCGGAAGAGGCGTTCCGTTGTTTTATGCGTACGGATATGGATTATTTGGTTATAGGCTCATTCCTGCTTGATAAAAGTAAGCAGAGGCTTTTAAATGAGAAAATCAGGCCGCTGGAATACCAGGAGCTGGATTGATGGAGAAGGGCAAGCTCTTTAAATTCCTTCCCGATCTTATAGCCAGGATATTAAGCTTTATTGTGCTGACGCTGACTTTTTATCTGATAATTACGCCGCTAGGCATATTTCGCAGGTTGATACAGGGAGATTTCTTTGGAACGGGTATGGGCGCTTTACAGAGTTATTGGGTAGAAAAAAAAGAAGAATCTTCCATAGGTAGATACCATCGACAGTTTTAGGCAGGAGGGTGAATGGGCAAAATTTATCTGCTGAAGGAATTATGGGATTTTATGAAAATCAGAAAAAGATACTGGCTATTGCCGATTATTATTATTCTGACAATCTTTTCCATATTGATAATTTTTACCCAATCATCGGCAGTTGCGCCTTTTATATATACCCTATTCTAAAATGCCAAATAAATCTGAAATTATTTCTGGATTCTGTGACAGGATTGTTTATTGCGCGATAATCCTGCTTCCTTTTGTGGCGAGTTTTTCCTCTGCCGGGGTGGACGCCATGATCGGCATATCGGGATTTTTCTTTTTGCTTAAAAAAATATTAAGGAAAGACCATTCTCCGGTAAATATCCCCATCTTAGGCGCTTTCATATGCTTAATAGTAATTTCCCTTGTCTCATTCTTTAATACCATAAATTTGAAATCAAGCATACATGGTATAGAGAAGCTGTTGAAGTATGGTATTTTATTTGTAACAGTGGCTGATTCGCTAAAAGACAAAAAGCATCTCAAATGGATTTTGTTTGCTTTGATTTCAGGATTGGTTATGGCTTCCCTGGACGGTTTTTATTCGATGGTATTCGGAAAGGACCTATTCAGGCAGATGCCGCCTAATTATGTAATAGGGTTGATTCGTATCAGGGCCGCTTTTCCCGATGCCAATCTATTTGCAGGATACCTGGCTTTATTTTCTCCGGTATTGTTAGGAATTACACTTTATCATGTCAAGGGCCGCTTAAAAGGCATTATGCTTCTGGTTTCAGTCCTGGTTCTGGTCAACCTTATCTTTACCTTGTCGCGCAGTGCTATTTTCGGCGTATGGCTGGCCTTATTATTTATGGGGATACTGAAAAGGGATAAAGTAATTATTTTTTTGCTTATACTTTCGCTTTTAATAACCCCTTTTATTATGCCGCGCCAGATTAAGGGATGGATAAACAGCTCGAATTCAATCTGGGAAGTTCTTTTAAATGGCGATAGTCAAAGCGCAGGGAGGTTGCCTCTTTTTAAGGTCGCGCTGGAAATGATTAAGTCCCATCCGTTTATCGGAGTAGGTGTCAATACCTTCAGCATTAACTTTAAAATCTATAAAGCCATTGGTAAAATAGATTTTCCTTATCCAGGGGACTGGTATGCCCATAATATCTACCTGCACCTGCCTGCTGAAATTGGACTCGTTGGCCTTGCGATATTTTTATATATGTTATTCCTGATTTTTAAGACATGGGTAAAGTTTAACCGAGAGACGCAAGACGCTTTCCTGAAAATTTCAGGCATGGGTATCATTGCCGGGATAATCGCTTTTCTTGTTAATGGCTTAACCGAAACAAACCTTTATAATCCAAAAGTCGCCACCTTATTATTTTTTATGATCGGTTTATTCTTCGGTGTGAATAAAATCGCCAAGGGGGTAGTTTATGAAAAAAAACAAAACTAAAGTTGTGATTCTTTGTGGAGGCAGGGGAACGCGTATTAGCGAAGAAACAGAGGTAATGCCTAAACCCATGATTCAGATAGGTGGCAAGCCCATCCTCTGGCATGTTATGAGGACTTATTCGCATTTCGGTTTTAACGATTTTATTATCTGTCTCGGTTACAAGGGGTACGCGATTAAGGAATATTTCGCGAATTATTTCCTGCATTCTGCCGACGTTACGCTTGATTTAAGCACTAACAGCATGAAAGTCATCGGTTCAAAAGCCGAACCCTGGAGGGTGACGCTTATTGATACCGGACCCGATACACTGACTGGAGGAAGAATTAAAAGAGTAGAGGAATATATCGGTAAAAATACATTTATGCTTACTTACGGTGACGGGGTGGGAAACATCAATATAAAAGAGTCGATGGACTTTCATAGGAAACACGGAAAATTAGCTACGATAACAGCCGTTCAGTTAGAAGGGAGATTCGGCGCCATTGAGATTAAAGGGCAAAATACGGTGGCTTCTTTCTGGGAGAAGCCCAAAGGTGATGGCGCCTGGATTAATGGCGGTTTCTTTGTCCTTGAGCCGGGTATCTTTGGTTACATTAAAGGCGATTGCACGTGGGAAAAAAAACCTTTGCAGAACTTGGGCAAAGACGGCCAACTCAAGGCGTTTAAACATAACGGATTCTGGAAATGCATGGATACATTACGGGATAAAATAGAATTGGAGCGGTTATGGGAGAGCGGGAAGGCGCCCTGGAAGCTAGAACGGTAAATCCTCTTTTTATTGCCGTCGTTCTGGGTATATCGGTTATTTTGGCTATTTTTATTTTACAGTATGGTAACATGCATGCTGATAGAAGATTAGCCGTCTCCGGCATAATAGTGAATGTTGCCTGGCAAATGCATTTGGGTTACAGGCCTTACCATGATTTTCTCACTAGTATTCCGCCGCTTTTTATAATGGGTTGTAAATATGCTTTTGATTTATGGGGGGTACGCTGGAATTCCTTGACTATTCTTACTCTCATATTTGCAGAAATTACATATCTCTCGCATGTGGCAATACTCTATAAAATGAGGATTGGGAATTGGTGGAGCATTTTTCTGCCATTTACAGTACAATCCTTGACACTGCTTCTTTTTCCACGGTGGTGGTTTAACCAGATTACTTCTGTTATAGGATGTCTTTTTATTTCCGCTTCACTATTATTATATAAGAAGCCTAAAGAAAATTTCAGTCAACTGGTTTTTTTGTTTATAGCCGCTTTTTTGTTGCTTACGAAACCGAATGTCATGATACCACTGGTGTTATTTACATTCCTGGTTTTTATAAGCATCCCGGGTTTCCGTCTTCTAATAGTCAAGCTGCTGGTTTCCGCGGCTCTTTTGGCCACACTTTTATTGCTATCGGCAAAAATTAATCCCTTTGAAGTTTTCTCAAGTTATATATCAGCTTCTGCTCCGGCCTCATTTAGATTACTTAAGCATCTTTTCTACTTTTTCCCTTTCGTAAATCATTCCTGGGAGCAGATTTTTATACTTTTTATCTTTTTTGTTCCTTGTCTTTTTGGCCTGGGGATCATTTTAGATTACGTTTTTAAGGCAGGTAAGAGTGCTATACCATATTTTGTATTGGCACTAGGAGGTGTAATAAGCGGTTTTGTCAGCATACTTACAAATCACGAGATCTTTCTTAATGGCATAGCAATAATTTTATTCAGTTTCGTTATTCCAATATTGCTCTTAAGGCCATATATGCCTGTGGGCCGGGATAGAATGCTAGTTTCTTATTTTTTGATGTTGAGCTTATTTCTCTTTACGGCAGATGGATTAATATCGATGAGGAGAAGATTAGAGTTAAAGCCTTCCTTAGTCCGGTTAGATTACCCTTTATTTTTTAAAGGCACGTATGCAACTCCCAGGTTAACCAGAATCCTGAAGCAGGTTGATGACGTGATTAAAAAGGAAGGATATGCCGGCCAATCAAATGCGAGTGTCTTCTTTGGATGGAATCTTGATTTCGCTTATGCGGTCTATGGAATACACCCTGCCATGAGGATGCCTCTATGGTGGGAGCCACAATTTAACACAAAGGAAATGATCCTGAGGTTTGAGAAGGAGCGTTTCAAAACAGCTGTTTTTTTTCGCGGAGAATACACTTATTTTCCTAAAGAATTAAAAGATTATTTGAATAAGGAATACGTGGTTTCTGATTATGGAGAGCTAACCGTGCATGAGTTGCGGCAGCAAAGTGATTAGGGTGAGGTGAAGATATGGATAAGAATTTCTGGAAGGATAAAAAAATCCTGATAACCGGTTTTGAAGGATTCCTCGGGTCGAATCTGTCCAAGGCCTTACTTAAAACAAAGGCAAAGGTGGTTGGCCTTGACATAAAAGTTTTGCGCAAGGAGACTTTATTTAATCAGGAAGATTACAGGAATATAACCGTATATAAAGGCAGCGTTACCAATTACGGGCTTATTGAAAAAATCCTGCGTAAGCATTCTATAGACGTGGTTTTTCATCTGGCAGCAGAAGCTATTGTCGGCCGCAGCCACGGGGATCCCGTACGCGCTTTCCATGCCAATATCACTGGCACTTGGAGTGTTTTGGAGGCCTGCCGGAAGCAGGGGAGAATAGAGGCGGTTATTGTTGCTTCAAGCGATAAGGCATATGGCGAACACGATAAGCTGCCTTATAAAGAAGGCTATCCTTTAGCCGCAAACCATCCTTACGATGTTTCAAAAAGCTGCGCTGATTTAATTGCCAATACCTATGCGCATACGTATGGCCTGCCGGTAGTTATTACGCGCTGTGGTAACATTTACGGCCCTGGCGATTTCAATTTTAGCCGCCTTATTCCTGATATGATGAGGTGCCTTTTTAGGGACAAGACACTGCTCATCCGTAGCGACGGAAAATTTGTGCGTGATTATGTATATGTAGATGATATAGTAGAGGGATATCTAAAGGCCGCAGAGCTTTTAAAAGCGCGCAATCTTGCGGGAGAGGCCTTTAACTTAAGCTATGAGAGGCCGATTACAGTGCTTGAGCTCTTGGCTAAGCTCGATACTTTGAAGGCTGTAACCAGGAAACCTAAGTATAAAATATTAAATCTGGCAAAATACGAGATAAGAAAACAATCCCTATTTTCCGGGAAGGCAAGGCGCATCCTGAAGTGGAAACCAAAATATAACCTAGAAGATGGCCTGAAGAAGACTCTGGCGTGGTATTTTAATTATTTTTCCAAATGATGAGAGTGCATTTTCTGGGAACGATGGGCTGGTATGATACGGAATTGGGCAATACCCTTTGTGTGCTCGTAGAAACTCCACGCGAATACGTTATTTTTGACGCTGGTAACGGCTTCGCAAAAGCCGACTCGTATTTAAGGAAAGATAAGCCGGTTTATTTATTCTTAAGCCATTTTCATCTTGATCATATAATAGGGCTGCACGCGCTCAATAAATTTGACCTTCCGCAAGGCATCGATGTATTCGGGCCATCCGGGATAAAGAAGATGTTCAATCTTATTATTAATTCCCCGTATTCTAAGCCCCTAGCCAAATTAAAAACCAGGGTAAGGATAAAAGAGCTTTCTGGCAGGTTAAAACTTCCTATTGATATACAATTTAAGGAGTTAATCCATACCACTGTATGTTTCGGTTATCGGTTATCGTATAAAGGCAAAGTAGTGGCGTTTTGCACTGATACCGGCTTATGCAATAACCTCGCTTCATTGGCAAGGAATGCGGATTTGCTGATCCTGGAATCGTCGTTGCGGCCGGGGGAACCTGACAGGGGCTGGCCGCACCTTAACCCGCAGCAGGCCGCCACAGTGGCAAGGAAGGGGTTTGCCGGGAAATTGGCATTGGTTCATTTTGATGCCGCAGATTATTCGCGGGAAAGCGATATACAATCAGCGGGGACTGCAGCGCGGAAGATTTTTAAGAACACCATAACAGCAAGAGATGGCAAGTGTATAGAAATATGATTGCTTGTAAGCAGGAGATAAATATAAAAAATAACCGGTCATGTCCTGTTTGTGCTTCTGTAAAATGCGAATCTTTAGGTAACCAGAAATTCGCAATTCCAAAAGGCCACCCTCTGCCTCAAGAATATAATATCGTAAGTTGCCGGAGGTGCGGTTTCGTATATGCCGATACTCCTGCAATCCAGGAGAATTACAACAAATATTACCGCGAATTCTCAAAATATGAAGATTTGAAAATATCCTCTGGAGGAGGCATTAATAAGTGGGATTTAATCAGATTGAGAGATGCCACTGGCTTTATTTCAAGGTTTTTAAAAAACAAAAGTAGATCTATTCTGGATATCGGATGCGCTAACGGAGGCTTGTTGTCGGAATTAAAGAAAAGAGGATATTCTAATTTATACGGCATAGACCCTTCCCCAAAGTGCGTTTCTAATGTTAATAAGTTGGGGATCAAGGCGTCCAGGGGGGATATCTTTTCAGTCACGAAAAATGTAAAAGAAAGAAAGTTCGGCTGCATAATTCTTTCTCATGTCTTAGAGCATATCTGCGATCTGAATTTGGCCATCAATAATACAGCTTCTATTCTAGATAAAGATGGCATGCTGTATATTGAAGTCCCTGATGCCGCGAATTATTCTGAATGTCATGTTGTCCCGTATTATTATTTTGACTGTGAACATATCAATCATTTCGATATTGCCGCCCTGGATAACCTTCTATTATCTAAGGGGTTTGAACGTCTTGGTTTTCGGGAAAAAAGATTAAGGTTCATCAATAAGTTTTACCCGGTTATTTCAGCGGTGTATTTAAAGAATCCAGTTTCTTCTGTTCGCGCGGTATCTCCTGATTTCAGGACTAAGAACATCGTTAAGAGATATATCGCTGAATCTATGAAGAAAAATACTTACCCGCAAATATCAAAACTCATTAAGGGCAGGCAGGAAATCGTAGTCTGGGGGGCAGGGTCTTTTACCCTCAGGTTAATGGAAAATAATAAATTGGCGCAATGCAATATCAAATGTTTTGTTGATAATGATGCGAAGAAATATGGGAGTTCCATAAATAACATTCCCATTTGCCCTCCACTGGAGATTCTGAACAATTTCAGGGGGCCGATACTTATTTGTTCAGCGCTATATTCTAAAGAGATCGTCATTCAGATAAAGCGGATGGGGCTAGATAATGAGATTGTCGTTCTTAATTAGAAATGAAGTTATTGGTAAAACCGGATAACTTATTTACGAAAAGGAATCTCGCAGATGGATATATTGATTACTGGCGGTAGTGGGTTTATCGGAAGAAACCTCGTAGAGTATTTAAGCTTAAAGCATAAAGTCGCCGCACCTTCTCATGCGGAGCTGGAGCTTTTGGATGAAGATGCGGTTAAAGGATATTTCAAAAGTCGTAATTTCGACACGGTAATCCATGCCGCAATCCGTCCAGGCCACCGTAATGCGAAAGACCCATCCAACGAGTTGTATCAGAATGCAAGAATGTTTTTTAATCTTATAAGGAACTCGAGCTCATTTAAAAAAATCATTGTCCTGAGCTCTGGTTTGGTCTATGACCAGCGGTTTTATATTCCGAAAATGAAGGAGGAATATCTCGGTACGCATATGCCTGCAGATGAAGGTGGGTTTTCTAAATATATAATTGCAAAGTATATTGGAAAAATGGATAATGCCGTGGAATTGAGGGTATTCGGGATATTCGGTAAATACGAAGATTATGCGATAAGATTTATTTCAAACGCTATCTGTAAGACCATTTTTGATTTGCCTATCACCATAAAGCAAAATCGTAAATTTGATTATGTTTATATCGAAGATTTCTTAAGGATTACAGAACATTTCTTGCAAAACAGTGGCAAGTATAGATCCTACAATATTACGCCAGACAGAGCAGTAGACCTCTATGAGCTTGCAAAAACAATTCGCAAGATATCCGGTAAGGATTTCCCTATTAAAGTTGCCCGGGAGGGGATGGGATTAGAGTATAGCGGGGATAATGCGAGATTACGGCAGGAGATGCCAGTTTTTAAGTTTATGCCGGTAGAAGCTGCAATAGAAAAACTCTATGCGTGGTATTCAGAAAATAAATCAAGCATTAACAAAGAGTTCTTACTCTTTGATAAATAGAAAGATTCACTAAATTAGTCACAAAAAATGGGGAGGTTGGCATGAATAAGGATATTTTTGAAGATTTGTTTGTCCTTGAATTAGCTAACAATCACTACGGAAAACTGGAGAGGGGGTTAAAGATTATCACTGAATTCTCCAGGATAATCCGGTTCAATAATGTCAGGGCTTCGATTAAGCTTCAAATCAGGGATGTGGATAATTTCATACATAAGGCTTTTCGTAACAGTATTGATATACGTTATATTAAAAAAACGCTGGACACCAAAATGCCCAAAGAGAACTTTGAAACTATGGTGCAGTTTATCAGGAAGAGCGGGTGCATACCATCGGCAACGCCTTTTGATGAAAAATCCGTTGATTTTTGTTCTGAGCTGGGTATCCAGATTTTAAAAATTGCCAGCTCCGACTTAAATGACTGGGTGTTAATAGAAAAAATCGCGAAGACCAAGAAACCGGTTATCGTATCCACGGGGGGCTCGTCCTTGAAAGACCTTGATGACTTAGTTGTTTTCTTTGAAAATAGGAATATCCCGCTTGCCATAAACCACTGCATAGCATTATATCCTTCTGAAGATTGCGAACTCGAACTCAATCAGCTAGATTTCTTGAAGAATAGATACCCAAACCATACGATAGGCCTGTCTACTCACGAATATCACGATTGGGTTTCTTCAATAATGATTGCTTATGCTAAAGGCGCGAGGACCTTTGAAAGGCATATAGATATAGATGACGGGCAATATGAAATTTCTCCTTATTGTTCTTTGCCGCATCAGGTAGATGCCTGGTTTAAGGCGTTCAAAAAGGCAAAAGAAATGTGTGGCGCCTCCGGTACATCTAAGAGAATGCCATCTGAGAAGGAAACTGAGTATCTCAATGCCCTTGTCAGGGGTGTATATGCCAAAAAGAATCTGCCTGAAGGATATGTATTTCATCATGAAGATATAGAGCAGGATATTTACTTGGCGATACCGTTACAGAAAGGGCAGATTTCCTGTAGAGAATTGATGAGTGGAGAAGTTCTATTGAGGGGATGCAAGAAAGATGAACCCATAACTATTGATATGATAGACAGCCCTTACGCTAACAATGAGGATTTAAAGAAGGTAATATACAGCAGGGGATTATAAGAGGCAGGGTATGATAAAAGTTACAGATTATATAGCAAAACGGCTTGCCGATAGTGGAATCAGGCATATTTTTATGTTGACCGGCGGCGGGGCTATGCATCTTAATAATTCATTGGGGAAGGATAAATATCTCAAATGTGTTTTTAATCATCACGAACAGGCCTGCGCTATTGCTGCAGAGGGTTATGCCAGGATATCCGCTAAGCTAGGAGTAGTTAATGTTACTTCCGGGCCAGGGGGATTAAATACTTTGACCGGAGTTATGGGGCAGTGGACCGATTCAGTACCCGTGTTATATATATCCGGTCAGGTCAAACTCGAAACAAGTATCTCTTCTTGTCCTGATATCGGATTACGGCAGCTTGGCGACCAGGAAGTGGATATCGTCAACATAGTAAAGCCGATAACAAAATTCGCGATTATGGTTAAAAATCCTAACGAGATAAAAAGAATACTTGATAAAGCTATATACATAGCTACGCATGGCCGGCCCGGACCGGTATGGATTGATTTGCCTCTTGATGTTCAGGGAGCCGTGGTTGATGAGAGTAAAATGCTAGGGTATGATAAAAAAGAGGCCGCCATATTTAATGATGCCGATCTCCTGACTAAAGTGCCGCAAGTAATTAAGTTGATTAAGGCATCGCATCGTCCGGTCATTTTAGCCGGATATGGTATCCGCATTGCGAATGCGCAGGAATTATTCCTGGAACTGGTAAATAAATTGAAGGTGCCGGTTTTATCTACCTTTAACGGCCAGGACCTTATAGCAAGCAATCATCCTTGTTTCATAGGAAGAATAGGTACCCAGGGAGACAGGGCGGGTAATTTTGCCCTTCAAAATTCAGATCTGTTATTATCAATTGGCTCACGAAATAATATCAGGCAGGTTAGTTATAATTGGAAAACTTTTGCCCGGGAAGCTAAAAAAGTAGTAGTTGATATAGACCCTGCAGAGTTACAGAAAAGCACTTTAATCCCTGATATCGCAGTACATTCTGATGCCAGGTATTTCCTGGAAAATATGTCCAAAGTTTTAGAAAAAACCGGTCTGCCAGGATGGAATAAGTGGTTACGCTGGTGCATTGAGAGAAAAAATAAATATCCCGTGGTTATTCCTAAGTACAAAAAATCCAAGAAAATCAATCCGTATTATTTTATCAATCTTTTAAGCGAATGCATAAAAGAAAGAACTGTTGTCGTTACCGGAAATGGCACGGCAAGTGTATGCTATTTCCAGGCCGCCATGGTTAAGAAGGGGCAGAGGATTATAATGAATTCCGGTTGCGCGGCTATGGGGTATGATTTACCGGCTGCGATAGGCGCTTGTTTTGCCAGTAGCAAAAAAGATATTATTTGTATTACAGGAGATGGCAGCATCCAGCTGAATATCCAGGAGCTACAGACTATAATCCATCATAAACTGCCGATAAAAATATTTGTTTTAAATAATGACGGGTATATTTCCATAAGGCAGACTCAAAAGAGTTTTTTTGGTTTACCGTATGTAGGCTCCGGCAGAACGTCTGGATTGAGTCTTCCCGATATGGGCAAGATCGCAAAGGCTTATGGCATAAAATCATACACTATCGATAAAAATCACGGCATAAGGATAAAGATAAAACGCATACTTGATTGCAGGGGTCCGGTTATCTGTGAAGTAAAACTCGACGATAACTATAAATTCATGCCGAAATTATCTTCAGAAAGAAAGCCGGATGGAAGAATTGTTTCTAAGCCTATTGAGGATATGTCCCCATTTTTAGAGCGAAAAGAATTTAAGGGCAATATGCTCGTACCGCTGTATCGGGAGAAATAACCAGAACTATATTCGGATTACAGTATTATAAGGATATGGCCAAGTAAATACGTATATTTACGGGGTTTAGAAAATGGAAAAAGCCAAACAATTAAAAAGGGAAATATTTAAGAATGTAGCAAAGTTCTATAAAGCGAATAAGCAAAAGGATAGGTTTATTCCGGGAAAGACCCACATAAATTATGGAGGAAGGGTCTTTGATGAAGAAGAAATAATAAATCTCGTTGATTCTGCTCTTGAATTCTGGCTGACCGCCGGCAGGTACGCCCATGACTTTGAAGAAAAATTAGCTAAGTTTATAGGGGTAAAGTACGGTATCCTCACTAATTCCGGCTCATCGGCAACCCTTTTAGCTATATCGAGCCTGACTTCACCGCTATTAAAGGAACGAAGGCTTAAGCCGGGGGACGAAGTCATCACTACTGCCTGTGGTTTTCCCACGACACTTAACCCTATATTACAGAACAATCTGGTTCCGGTTTTTGTTGATGTGGATTTGGGGACTTATAATATTCAGGTGCATAAAATTGAAAAGGCGATATCCAATAAGACAAAAGCAATCTTTATTGCCCATACCTTGGGTAACCCCGTAGATCTGGATCAGATTGCGAAGGTTGTGAACAAACATAAACTCTGGTTTTGCGAAGACAACTGTGATAGTCTGGGCTCAAAATATAAAGATAAATATACAGGAAACTTCGGGGATATTTCCACCTGCAGTTTTTATCCGCCCCATCATATCACTATGGGAGAGGGCGGGGCTGTTTTGACCAGCGACCCGCTATTGAAGAAAATAATTATTTCTTTTCGTGATTGGGGAAGGGATTGTTATTGCGAAACAGGGAGCGATAATACCTGCAAAAAAAGGTTTAACCAGAAATTCGGAGATTTGCCTTATGGCTATGACCATAAATACGTGTATTCGCATATAGGTTATAATTTAAAAGTTACCGATATGCAGGCAGCTATAGGAGCGGCGCAATTAAAGAAATTACCGGGGTTTATTGAGGCGAGAAAGAAGAACTTTAAATTCCTCTATAATGTTTTTCAAAAATATGAGGATTGTTTTATACTTCCGCAGGCAGAGAAATATTCCGATCCAAGCTGGTTTGGTTTCCCGGTTTTAGTAAAAGACACAGCCCCATTTAATAGGGCGGATATCACTAGTTATCTGGAGGAGCATAAGATTGCTACAAGAATGCTTTTTGGCGGGAATTTATTAAAGCAGCCAGCTTATAAAAACATAAAGCACAGGGTAGTAGGAGATTTAAGAAATACTGATTTAGTTATGAATAATCTGTTTTGGATAGGAGTTTATCCGGGGCTTACAAAGCCGATGCTATCTTATGTGGAGAGGATTTTACATAATTTCTTCAGAAAATGAATACGAAACTGACGATTATTATAGGCTGTTTTAATGAAAAACCTACCATCTTAAAAGCTATTGAAGAAGCCAAGGCATTAAAGATTGATAAGGAAATAATTGTTATAGATAACGGCTCAACCGACGGCACTAAAGAAATATTAGAAAGTTTGAAGGATGATAAGTCGCTTAAAATAGTTTTTCATTCCAGAAATATGGGTGCTGGATATAGCGCATGCGAAGGAGTTTATCTTGCTAAAGGTGCCTACCATTATGGCCCCGGAGCCGACCTAGAATATAAAATGGATGATGTTTATAAGATGATAGATAAAATGGAGAAAGAAGATTTAGATGTTGTATTCGGCTCAAGGCTGGCAGATAGAAAGAATGTCTCTCGTATTGCCTTGATTAAGGAAAGGCCATATTGGCTTGGGTCTATCATCGCGACGTCTTTAATAAATATATTATACCGTAAGAATTTTACCGATATTATAGGTACAAACCTGATCAAAACCAGTGTTTTAAAGGAAATTAACTGTAAAGATTGCAGTCAGGCTTTTGCATTTGAGTTGGTAAGTAAGCTTTGTAAGGGCAGGTATAGAATCGGGGAAATCCCCGTTTATTACAAGCCCCGGA
The DNA here is from genome assembly GCA_050012075.1 of Candidatus Omnitrophota bacterium. Lineage (GTDB taxonomy): Bacteria > Omnitrophota > Gorgyraeia > Gygaellales > Profunditerraquicolaceae > JAMWCI01. Next base: position 94,739 of record JBEKHW010000002.1, read on the forward strand.
CACATAAAGAAGGAAAAACCATACGAGTTTTTGATATGATCCCGGCACTTTTGGCGATCTTAAAGGTGAAGATTTTTGGTTGAAGAGACATAAATAATGTTGAACTCAATATTATTAAATTTAATCGTAATTGCAAGTGCAACAATTTTAGTTAAGTGTCTTTTCAAATTTAGCGAATGGTATGATTATATTCTTGCAGCTTTTATACTATTTTTTGCTCAAATAGTTTTGATTGAACTTTTCTTGGGTACTATCAAACTGTTTTATATTCGAGAAGTTTTTTTGGCACAGCTATTAATTTTTCTGATAATTTCCTTAATCTATTTTAAGAAAAAATCATCCCCCTTTATAAAACCGGATATAAGCTTTTTTATAAACAGTAATTTACTCCTTTTTGCTTTTTCGGTTTTTTTGGCATTTTTTTGTGTAAAGGCATTCGTTAATCTGATTAATCCACCGGTTAGCCCTGATAGTCTGCAGTATCATCTTGCCTTCCCGGCTGCTTGGATAAGAAGCGGAAGATTAGATAATCCATTTAATATATTTGGAGCAGTATTTATTTCTGGTCAGAGGTCATTAGAAACCAGCGGTATCTCTTATTTTCCCATCAATGCAGAGTTATTCTTTGCATGGCTTATGCTACCTTTAAGGAATGCCTTTTTGGCCGACTTAGGAGAGGCCCCATTTTATATTATCGGGATAATAGCGATATACTCAATACTAAGGAAATATGCAGTAAATAAAAGAATTGCTTTATTAAGCGGTTTTCTCTGGGTTCTTATCCCGAATATTTTTAAGCAGCTTAAAACGGGCTCCCAGATAGATGTAATATGTGCGGTGTTATTGTTTTTGTTAGTTGATACCCTGTTACTGCTTAAGCAGGAATTTACCTTCAAGAACGCAATCTTGTTTGGGATTTCTGTTGGACTTTTTGTGGGGACCAAGTTCACTAATATAATCTGGTTAGCTGCCTTAATCCCGCTAATCTTTTATTTATTATATAGGGGGGTTAAAACAAATAAGTTTGGGGTAGAGAAAATAGTTGTTTTATTTAGCAGTATTATCTTAATGGTTATTTTATTTGGCGGCTATATGTTTATAAAAAACTTTATTTTTACCGGCAACCCTTTATTTCCTAACCAGATAATAATCTTTGGCAAGACCATATTTAGGGGTTTGTCGAATGTAGCTACTTATAAAGTGCTATATGCCGCAGGTGATACATTTAATTTGAAGAGGATATTTTTTGCAGAGGGTTTAGGCGCGCAGCTTTTACTCTTAATTTTACCTGGTATGTTTGGGTCACTAGTTTTCTTGGGATATTCAAGGAGAAGGTTACGTCCTTTTGGAGAGTATTTATTACTTTTTATTACTCCGTTTATAATGCTCATACTCTACAGGATTTCTCTTGATGTATATGCAGTGCGCTATCTTTTTCCACTTATAAGCATGGGGTTAATAACTGCTGTTATCTTTATGGCCCAATTACCTCGCGCAGATAAGTATTTTACGTTTATTTCATTCATATCAATTTCTGCTTCGGCTTTTGAATTAGCCCATCGGTACGAGCTTATTTTTTCGCTTTTACTTTCATTGGCATTATTTATAACGCTGGTCCTTTATAAGAAGCAAATTATTGCATTCTATAAAAGCAATGTGTCTGGTAAAGTTATGGTTATTATATCAGTGTCAGTGTTAATATTTTTGGCGTATTTTAATGGGAAATATAATAAGGAAGAATTTAAACGTTACCCTTTCGGTCCTAGTAAAAAAGACCAATGGCTGCAGATGGATATAGGAAAAAGCTGGCAGTGGCTTAATGAACAGACTAAAGAAGGCTCGCGGGTTGCCTATACCGGCTGCCAAGAGTTCTATCCTTTATTTGGTTCAAGGCTTAAAAATGATGTGAAATATGTTTCTGTCAATGAAAAGGAAGCCACCCCTTACAATAAACCAGATGGGTTATGGAGAAAAAATAAGAATTTCCATGCCTGGCGGGAGAATCTAAAAAGAGAAAAAATCGAGTATCTATATATTGCGCTTCCCTTCCCTGATAATAGGGAATCGGAAGGTCCTGCTAAGTTTCCCATTGAAGACGAGTGGGCCTTGTCGCACCCTGAAGATTTCCAGTTATTATTTAGTAATCCATTGTCACACATATACAGGGTTTTAATCCCTGCTAAATAGCCTATGGATAAAAAACAACCAAGCAGCGAGGATATAATTTTGGATTACAACAGGATTTATTCCTCAAGCGGACTCAGGGCAAACTCCGCGTATTACCGGTGGTTAATACGGTTGTTAAGGCCTAAGCCGGCCTCGACTTTGCTTGATGTTTCCTGCGGTGAGGGGTTTTTCTTAAGGGAGATTTCAAGAAGGGCAAAATCCGTCAAGACATTCGGACTGGATATCTCTGATACTGCCGTTTCTGTGGCTAATCGGAATTCGCCCGGCTCGGTGCTATTGGTAGCCGATGGACAAAAGATACCTTTCCGCGATAAGGTTTTTGATTATGTAACCTGCCTGGGAAGCCTGGAACATTACCTTGAGCCGGAAAAGGGCTTGCGGGAGATATCCAGGGTTGCCAAGGAGAGCGCCGAGTTTTGTATAGTGCTTCCGAATTCCCTGAGCATAGATTTATTTTTGCACGTAAGGCGGGCAGGGGATAAGCCAGTTGATGATTTCCAGATTTTAGAGAGAACAGCCACTAAAAGACAATGGATGCGATTGCTTGATAAAAACGGTTTCTTAGTGGAATCTGTATATGGCTCTAACTTATGGCCTGAATTATTCCAGGAAGGAACCGTTAAGCTGAAGTCGCTATCAAAATATATCAGGAGGTCTTTGATAAAATATTTATGCCCTTTGAATCTGGCAAGGGAGTTTGTATTTATCTGCAGGAAAAAATGAACGAAGGCAAAAATATACTAGCAGTAAGGAATGACCGTTTTGGGGAGTTCCTTCTCAATATCCCGGCCCTGCGGGCGATTAAGGAGACTTTTCCGGAAAGCCGCTTAACCCTGGTTGTAAATAGCAGTGTTCTAGAACTGGCCAGGGCCGTAAGCCAAGCAGATGATGTGATCGTCTGGGATAATAGAAAACACTCCGTAAGAGAAATAATTAATTTTATTAGCCATCTGAAGAAGAAAGAAATTGACATCTGTGTCATCCTGAATCCTTCCCGCGAGTTCAATATTATCAGTTTCTTTTCCGGTATCCGGGTGCGCGTTGGCTACGGCAGGAAATGGGGATTTTTATTGACCCGTAGATTAAAGGATACCAAATATCTTGCCAAAAAGCATGAGATTGACTATAACCTGGATCTGGTCGGGCTTATAGGATGTAGCACCAAAGATAGGGGATTACGTTTAAATATCCCTGCGGTGGCAACGGCAACATTAGAGGGGTTTGGCATAAAAGAGGCGGATAGGCCGGTAGCTATACATCCCTGGACAAGCGACTCCATCAAGCAGTGGCCTTTGGATAATTTTCGCAATTTAAGCTGTAGGATTGTTGAAGAACTGGGACAGAAAGTGGTTATTGTGGGAGGCAAGGAAGAGGGCGATTTGGGCCTGGAATATTTTGGTAATCTTGGAGAAAGCGTTATAAATTTAACCGGTAAAACCACCCTTTTGGAGTTGGGCGCTGTTTTAGCAGGATGCAGGCTCCTTATTTCAGGAGACAGCGGGCCGGTGCACCTGGCTTCCTGTGTAGGGACACCAGTTATTGCCATATTTAGAAATGATATCCCTGGGAAATCAGCAAGGCGGTGGGGCCCGGCCGGTAATGATAACATTGTTATTGAGAAGGGTGATTTGTTTGATATTTCTGTTGATGAGGTTTTTCAGAAAGTAAAAGAACGGTAGGCCTGAGCAATATGATAGTTGTTGCGACAGATGAGGCGGTCCTGGTCTGCTCCAAAGGCAAGGCGCAGGAAGTAAAAAAGATAGGCCAACTGCTAAAGGCAAGAAGGCGGTAAAACACTTTTGGAAAAATTTCTGATAATTAACCCTTTCGGCGTAGGCGATGTCATCTTTACTACGCCTGTGATTTCGGCCCTGAAAGAAAATTTCCCTGATTCCTCGATTTACTATTGGTGTAATGACCGGGTGCACGGTATTTTTAAGCATGATACCAATATCGCCGGGGTTTTCCCGTTTTCGCGGGGAGATATCAAAAAAATAATGGAAGATTCTTTTCTGGAAGGAATAAAGAAATACTGGTGGCTGTTTAATAGCATAAGAAAAGCGAAGATTGATGTCGCGTTTGATTATTCCCTTGATTACCGCTATTCCCTGATTTCCTTTTTTTGCGGGATAAAAAAACGGATTGGTTTTGATTATAGAAACAGGGGCAGGTTTCTTACCGATAAAATTCCATTACAGGGGTATTCCGGCCGGCATATGGTTGAATACTACCTGGAGCTGTTAAGATTTATAGAGGCTAACCCCGGAAATAAAAGCCTGTATTTATCTGTCCCCCAGAATAACAGGGAGAGGGCAAAGCATATACTTAAGGCATTTGGCGTGCGGGAGGGAGAACTTGTGGTTGGTATTACGCCAGGGGCAGGGGCAAGTTGGGGTAAAGATGCGAAATTAAAGCATTGGCCGCCGCTTAAATACGCCGAGCTCGCCGACCGTATAATCCGGGAATTAGGCGCTAAGGTTTTAGTGCTAGGCGATGAATCAGAAAAAGATATAACAGACACCATGACCAGCGCCATGAATAGCGCAGTTATAGATATGACGGGCAAAACTACCCTTTTAGAGCTGATGGCCTTTATAGGTAGCGTCAATCTTCTGGTGACTAATGACGGCGGGCCGCTACATATCGCCTCCGCGTTAGGGGTAAAAACCGTTTCGATATTCGGCCCTGTTGACGAGAAGGTCTACGGCCCTTATCCGCCTTCGGCGCTCCATAAAGTGATAAAACATGATATTGGATGCCGGCCCTGTTACAGTAATTTCCGTTTACCGCCTTGCGATAAAGATAAGGAATGCTTAAATTCAATAAGCGCGGATGAAGTGTTTACGGCGGTGCGGCAACTTCTTAATTGAGGGTAAATCAAATGAAGATAAACGCGTTAAACCTTAAAAAACAAATTGCCCCTATCCGCCGGGAACTGGATTCGGCGATAAAAAGGGTAATTGATAATGTTAGTTTTGTGTTGGGTCCAGGTGTAAGCAAATTTGAAGAAACCGCGGCAAAATATTGTAACGTCAAATATTCAATCGGCACCTCAAACGGGACTGATTCTATATCTTTGGCTTTGCTTGCCTTGGGGATTAAGAGCGGCGAGGGAGTGATTTGTCCCGCATTTACCTATTATGCCACTGCAGGCGCCGTGGCGAATATCGGGGCTGTGCCTGTTTTTGCCGATATTGATGGAGATACCTATAATATCTCTCCCGAAAGCATCGAAAAAGTTTTAAGCGGTAGAAATCGGCTTAAGATTAAAGCAGTTATTCCGGTGCATCTTTATGGCCAGTGCGCGGATATGGATGCAATCTTTCAAGTAACCAGGAAACATAAGATTATAGTAGTCGAAGATGCTGCTCAGGCATTCGGAGCGGAATATAAAGGCAGAAAAGCCGGGACACTCGGAGATTGCGGAGCGCTAAGTTTTTATCCGGGTAAGAATCTCGGGGCTTTTGGCGACGCCGGGATGATTTTAACCAATAATAAAGCCGTTGCCGAGAGATTACGCATTTTGCGCAATCAGGGTAATAAAAATAAATACCAGCATCTGGTTTTGGGCCGCAATAACCGCCTTGATACGATTCAGGCAGCGGTGCTGGATGTTAAGCTTAAATACCTGGATGAGTGGAACAGGAAAAGGCAAGAGATAGCGCGATATTATAACCGTAACTTATCCGGGCTTAATATTAAGACGCCGTTTGTGCCGGATTATACCACCCATATTTATCATCAGTATGTTTTAAGGTCGCCTGTTTCAAATAAGGATTTCATAGGCCGCCTACAGGCAAAAGGAATTGATTCGCGCGTATTTTATCCACTCCCCCTGCACCTGCAAAAGTGTTTTAAATATTTGGGATATAAATCAGGCGATTTTCCTGAGGCGGAGGAAGCGGCTCAAAAGGTATTCACGCTGCCGATTTATCCTGAATTAAGCAAGAAGGAAAAAGATTATATTATTGCTTCAGTAAAAGATTTAATTAGGGTTTAAAGGCGCTATGATAAAACAGAGTATATCCGTAGTATTGCCGACTTTTAATGAAGAGGGAAACATAAAGATCGCCTTGGGGAATATTTATAACTTTCTAAAAAGGAATTTTCTTGATTTTGAGATAATTGTGGTTGACGACGGCAGCAAAGACAATAGCTGGCAGGTGTGTTCCGGTATGAAGTCCGCATTAGGAGATACTTTAAGGATTACTCGCCACCAGGAAAATAGAGGATACGGGGCCGCATTAAGGACAGGATTATTTTCCGCTGAAAAAGATTTGGTATTTTATACTGACTCGGATAATCAGTTTGATATTACCCAGATTTTAGAATTCATTGAATGTATAGGAGAATATGATCTGGTAATCGGTTACAGGCAGGCGAGGAAGGATTCATTCCTTAGGATATTTGCATCTGGCGCTTATCGTAAGCTTGTTCATTTTATATTCGGGCTAAAGGTAAAGGATATAAATTGTTCCTTCAAGCTCTTCAAAAGAAGCTGCCTTTTTCAATTAAGCATTGACAGGGATGGTTTCTTTGTGGATACGGAGCTGCTCATTAAAGCAAAAAACAGTGGGTTTAAAATTAAAGAATTGCCGGTAAGGCATTTTAGCCGGAAGCTGGGAAAAAGCACCGTGAAAGTATCACACGTGTTCACTACATTAAAGGACATCTTTTATTTGCATAACAAATTGAAAAATGAAGACGCTTGATTTGATCCTAAAATATAAAATAAGGACGGTATTGATAGTGTTTCTGTTTATGATTTCTTTAGGCCGCTACGAATATAAAATGCCGAGAAGGAACTTTGCTGATTTCAATGTTTATTATTTCACCGCGCAAAAATTAGCGGTAAAAGCGAATATTTATGATGCCGAAGCTTATAGCAAGGAGAAGGTCGCCAATTTTAAGTATCCTCCAATCGCTGCTTTGGTCTTTTATCCTTTGGGTTATTTGTCAGAAAATCACGCGGCCATATTGTGGTTTTCCGTAAATTATATACTGATACTCCTGTTTTTCCGGTATGCCGCGTTTCTCATATTTGACGAGGAATTTGAGAATAGAAAGAGGAATTGGGTTTATTTTCTGACCTGTTTATTTACTTTAAGATTTTTTCTGCTTAATTTTGATGAAGGGCAGGCTAATATTTTGATGATGGCAAGTTTAACTTTCGGTCTATATATGTTGACAAAAGGAAAAGTATTTATTTCGGCTTTATTCCTTAGTTTTTCCTATTTTTTAAAATATATGTCCGTAGTTTTTGTTCCCTATTTTTTATATAAAAGAAAAATTAAGTTTGTTCTTTTAGTTTTATTAAGTTTATTCCTTTTTTTGCTTGTTCCCGCCTTTTTCTTTGGCTGGGATTACAACCTGTTTTTACAGAAATCCTTCCTGCCTTTTGTGTTTAAAACGTCTACCGATATCGGCTCAATGCAGGATTATCAAAATATGTCTTTGATGGCTATGCTGCTCAGACATTTTTCCAGGATAAGTTATTTTAATATAAATAGTACCGGATTGAACTGGCCGCAAGTAAAAATCGTATTTTTCGTTTTTGTTTCTTTTCTCTACATGCTAATTTTACTTAAACCAGCCAAAGTGTTTAAAAACATCCGGTTCTTAGAGTGTATTAATTTCGGTATGCTTTTTTTGAGTATGGCACTGCTTAATCCTCATGCCTGGAAGCACGCGTTCATATTCCTGCTATTCCCTTACATGGTTTGCTTATATTATTTATTCAAGACCAATAACCGGGACGTGTTTGTCTGGTTTTTGACGGTGTTGTCTTTCATGCTGAATAACTGGCCGGATAAATTGTTTATAAGTTCCGTGTATCACTCTACGGGGATTTATTCGTTTATTACTTTCGGTACGCTTATGTTATATTGCGCCTTATGTAAAATAAAATTTTCACCTATAAATAAAGGGGGATTTATTAATGGATAAGATAAACCTGAGCGTAGTAACATTGACCAAAAACAGTGAAGGGATTATTGAAGACTGCCTGAAGAGCGTCTCGGAGTGGGCAGGCGAGATAGTGGTTGTTGATGACATGAGCACTGATAAGACGCTGGATATCGTGAGGAAATATACGGATAGAGTTTACAGTAAGAAATGGGAAAGAGAAGGAGCGCACAGGAATTTCGCCTATTCGTTGGCCAAGTTTGGATATATCTTAAGCCTTGATTCCGATGAGCGTGTTACCCCAGAATTAAGGGATGAAATTATAGGCATATTTAAGGAGGGGCCAAAGTTCGTAGGTTACAATATACCCCACCGTAATTTCATTGGGGATTACTGGATTAGGTATGGAGGATGGTATCCTAATGCCAAGTTAAAGATGTATGATAAGAATAAATTCAGCTACGAGACGGAAGCGGAGTATCATCCGCGCGCATTACTGGAAGGAAAGACCTTTACCTTGCGGTCAGATATAATCCATTACGCCTATAGGGATTTCAGGAACTTGTTTTCCAAGCTCAATCACCAGACTGATTTTGAAGCAAAGAAATGGGTCAGGGATAAAAGGAAGATGAGCTTTGGCCTGTGTATGGTCAAGGCCATCTCGAGGTTCATCAAGTTTTACTTTGTAAAGAAGGGCAGGAAAGATGGTTTTATCGGTTTTATGATGGCCCTGGCTTCATCTGCGTATCAGTTGATGACCTACGCTAAATATTGGGAACTGAAGAGGGAAGGGAAATGAAGGCAGTTTTTCTTGACAGGGACGGTGTCATAAACCGATACCCGGGAGACAGGGAGTATGTAAAGAGCTGGAAGGAGTTTAAATTTCTTCCAAACGTAAAAGCCGCATTGGAGAAATTATCTGCCTGGGGTTATGCGATATTTATTATCTCCAATCAGGCAGGAGTTGCAAAAGGCATTTATTCCAGGGACGCTTTGGAGGAAATGACACTGAATATGCTAAAGAAATTAGGTCCCCAGGTAAAGATTTCCGGGGTTTACTATTGTATCCATAGAGAAGAAGACGATTGCTCCTGCAGGAAACCAAAAACAGGGTCTATTGAAAAAGCCCTGCAGGAGCTTACAAATAAAGGTCATAAGGTCGATTTAAAGGAAAGTTTTTTTATCGGAGATACAATCAGGGATGTCGAGACAGGAGAGAGATCCGGCCTTAGGACAATCCTTGTCTTTTCCGGTAAAGAAAAACCGGATAATAAAGACAACTGGAAAATCAAACCTGATTTTACTGCCCGCAGCCTTTATGAGGCAGTCGCAATAATTCTTAAATAATAATGAAAATTATCATCACCTACGCTACGGCTGGCGCAGGCCACCGTAAAGCAGCAGAGGCAATATATAACTCTTTAAAAAGGGCGTGCGGGGATAATGATATCCGGTTAATTGACGTATTGACGGATAGTTCTGGATCCCTTAAATTCCTTTATACTAAAGGATACCATCTTTTAATTACGCACCTTGTTTATTTCTGGTGGTTGGGTTTTTGGCTGACGAAAATCAGGCCTCTGCGCTCTTTTACGAGGGGTATCTCAGCAGCGTTTAATTACTTTAATAGCCGCCGGTTCAACTCTTTTTTAATCCGCGAGAATCCTGATATGGTCATCTCTACCCATTTTCTTCCTTCAGAATTAACCGCAAAACTAAAACTAAGGAATAAAATAACCTCAAAGCTGTATACAGTCATCACTGATTTCGGAGTGCACCCTTTCTGGATCTCTAAGGGCACAGATTATTATGTGGTTGCCTGCGGGTACACAAAAGAGGTATTGATAAGGGAAGGCATTTCTCCGTCGAGAATAAAGGAATTAGGGATACCGGTGGATGAAAAATTCTTTAAAAAATATGACAGGCAGGAAGTAGCCCTAATCCTGGGAATCGATAAGGATAAATTCACTGTTTTGTTAATGACCGGTTCATTCGGTATAGGGCCTCTGGAATATATCGCAAATATGCTGCACGATGAAGTCCAGGTTATTGTCGTCTGCGCCGGCAATAAAAAACTTCACGAGCGGCTCAAGAAGAGAAAGATCCCCAACGTCGTATCCTTTGGTTTCGTAAATAACCCGCAGGAACTTATGGCTGTATCAGATGTAATTATAACTAAGCCAGGAGGCCTCACTATTTCGGAAGTTATAGCCATGGAGTTGGTTCCGGTTTTTATTTCTGCTATCCCCGGACAGGAAAGCAAGAACGAAGAGGTCCTCATGCAATACGGAGTAGGCATTATTCCGAAGGATAGAAAGCAAATAAGAGACATAATCCTGGATTTGAAGAATAATCCGCAAAATTTAGAAGAGAAGAGGGCTGCCGTAAGAAAGATTAAAAAATACGCTACCCTTCAGGAGCTATATAATGCTGTATGCCAAGATAACGCTAGGCCTTCCGGTTGACGGGCCGTTTGATTATATTGTCCCGCCACCTTTAGAAAAAAAGATAAAAATAGGCGCAAGGGCCTGGGTTTCTTTCGGCGCCAAAAAGAAGGCGCTCGGTTATGTCGTGGGCCTTATTCACGAAACAGGAGTGCAGAATTTAAAAGAAATTTCCGGCATCATTGACGATGCTCCGATCCTTGACAGGAATATGCTTTCACTTACCAAAGAAATCGCAGATTATTATTGCTGTTCATGGGGGGAAGCGATTGAAACAGCGATACCTGCCCTTCTGCGTGGTGGCAGGAGGATCCCAGATGTTTCCTTCCGTATCCAGGAACATAAGTTTTCCAAGGCGCAACGTCCGCCACAAACCATCGGCGAGCGCCCACCACAATACTTTGGCGGGCGCGTTATGCTGCTTTATGACCCCGGAATAAAAAAGAGATGGGATATTTATCTGGGTGAAATAAAATCTGCGCTGGCAAATAAAGAATCCGTCATAATCATACTTGCGGATGTTCCGGCCGTCATGGCGGCCAGGGAAACAATCGCCTCAAATATTAATGCGCCTGTTTCTGTCTTGTTCAGGAAAGAAAAAGGAGAGCTAGAGGAGTGGATAAAGATACGTTCTACGGGCCCTAGAGTAGTTGTTGGAACACGGTCCTCTATTTTTGCTCCCGTCGCCAAATTAGGGCTTATAATTATCGAAGAAGAACAGGAGCATACCTATAAACAAGACCAGGTCCCGCATTATCATGCCACAGGCGTTGCTTTTATGCGCGTAAAGACAGAGAAGGCAAAACTTATTTTATCTTCCGCGTCACCTTTACTAGAGACCTTTCTTCTGGCGCGAAAAAATAAGATTGACTATAAGTTTATTCCGCTGGGAGAGGATTTTCCGCAAGTAGATACCGTAGATATGAGCCAGCAATACCGTTTTAACAAAGAAAAAGGCGCGCTTTTCTCAAAGTTTATGCTCGATGCTATTTCTGCGGTATTGGCTAGCCATGGTAAAGTACTTCTATTATTTAACCGCAAAGGTTTTGCCACGGTAGCTTATTGCCATAATTGCGGGAAAACCCTAAGGTGCCCCCGTTGTAGCATCAACCTGGTTTACCATTTCCAGGAGAATAAATTGACCTGTCATTATTGCACCTTTAAAATGGACCTGCCTAAGATATGCCCGGATTGCAATGCCGGCTATATCAAATTTTCCGGTGCGGGAGCCGAGAAGGTGGAGAGCGAAATATGCAGGATTTTTCCGCAGGCAAAGGTGGCAAGAGGCCAGACCGGCAAGAAAACAAATTGCGACGATGCCGATATATTTGTCGCAACGAGTTCTATAATTAAACAGGAGCCATGTCTTTTTGATCTCGTAGGGGTCCTTGGCATAGATAATTCGCTTAACCGGGTGGATTTTCGCGCCAGCGAACACGCCTTTGGTTTATTAAGCGGTTTGCTCAGGTTTACCCGTAAAAGAATGATAGTCCAGACGCAACTTGCGCACCACAATATTTTTGTCGCTTTAGCAAAAAAAGATTTAGAGAAGTTTTATGGTGAAGAACTCAAGCAGAGGAAACAGCTAAATTTTCCTCCATGGCGGCATATAGTTTACGTAAAAGTACGAGGCCCCCGGGAAGAGCGCGTCAAAGAAATAACCGCTACTCTCTCTGCGAAGTTGGAAGGCCCAACTAAACATACAAGATTAGTTTCGGTAGTAGTACCTCAACCTGCAAGGTTAAGGGGGAATTATTACAGGCATATATTGCTTAGCACCTCCGGTGTCAAAAAAGCAGTCATTTTCATAAAAAAAGTTTTAAAAGGCTTCCCGCATTCAGGTATAATAGTGACCGTAGATGTCGATCCTGTTTAGTTTCCGCCGGAGGCGGATCAGCCTACGGCTGACATGGTTCATAGTTGATAGTTCATAGCAGATGAAAATCATATTCTTTGGAAGCGATAAATTCGGAGTCCCGTCTTTAAAAGCGCTATCTTTAGCAGGCTATCATATTTCCTGCGTAGTTACCCAGCCGGACAGGCGTAAAGGCCGGGGTTTACATTTTGAAGGGACCCCCATTAAGGAAGCAGCCTTTGAGCTAGGGGTTAAGATTTTTCAACCCAGGGATGTTAATTCCAAAGAATCATTAGAATACCTTAAAAAAATCGGCGCAGACCTTTTTATAATTATCGCTTATGGCCAGATTTTTTCTCAGGAAACATTGGATTTGCCGAGAATAATGCCGATAAACCTGCATGCCTCGCTTTTGCCGGCATACAGGGGGGCCGCCCCCATCAACTGGGCGATAATCCAAGGAGAAGGCAAAACTGGCGTAACGGTTGTCAAGGTTATTCGAAAAATGGATTCAGGACCGGTTATTTTGCAGGAGGAAGCGCCTATTATAAAGGAGGATTCGGTTATAACCCTCGAGGATAAATTAGCCCAGGTAGGCGCAAAGATCCTTATGGAAGCAATGGTGAAAATAAGTAATAAAAGTTATAAGCTGATCCAGCAGGATGAAAAGAAGGCTAGCCTTGCGCCAAAATTAAAGAAGTCCGATGGCGCGATCAATTGGGACAGTCCCCCAGAAGATATATATAATCTTATCAGGGGCTGTGCCGGCTGGCCCGGGGCATTCGCGTATTACAACGGTAAATTATTAAAGATATATAAGGCAAAAATTAGTTCGCAAGTTCGCAAGTTCGCAAGTTCTAATCCCGGAGAAATCCTGGAAGCCTCCAAAGAAGGAATAGTTGTATTAACAGGGAAGGGTAACATTATCATAGAGGAATTGCAGATGGAAGGAAAGAGGATTATGAGCGCGGCCCAATTCTTAAGCGGGCATAAAATATCCGCAGGCGAACGTTTCGGGACATAGATTATACGTGCGGACTTATCCCACACCCAGCCAACAAACTTACATAGCTATGGTTATCTGGGTGTGCTAATTCACAGACGCTGATAGACAAGCAAATTACAGACGCTACAACCCCGAAGCTTCGGGGTTGTCTGTTCATTAAATTTTTAGTTGCATTTATGATTAGATATGCTACAATTTAGCTCTACAATCGGTACTTTGAAACAGGATTTTACTATGAATCATAAGCTATCAACTATGAACTAAACGAAAATGCCAGAATTAAGAAAAGACCCTATTATCGGCAGGTGGGTAATTATAGCCACTGAGCGTTCAAAGCGGCCGGACCAGTTTTCTGGAGGCGACCAGAATGCGCCTGCAGAAAAAACCTGTCCTTTTTGTGAAGGTAGCGAGAAAGAGACCCCTCCTGAAATCTATGCCCTCCGTCCAAGGCATACAGCACCAAATACTCCTGGTTGGGAAATAAGGGTTGTCCCCAGCATTGCCCCGTTCTTGCGCATAGAGGGAGAACTGGAACGCAGGGGTAAAGGGCTATATGACCTGATGAACGGCATTGGCGCGCACGAAATTGTCATTGAGACCAACAAGCACACAGCCAATATGGCGGATTTAAGCGAAGAGCAGATTGTTAAGGTTATTGATACTTACATAGATAGAATAGTAGATTTGGAAAAAGATGAACGCTTCAAGTATGTCTTGGTCTTTAAAAACTACGGCTGGACAGCCGGGGCCGGCAGGGTAAAACATTCACGCTCTCAGTTGATTGCCACGCCTGTTAATCCTAAACGCGTAAAGGAAGAATTATTAGGAGCCAGGACTTATTATGATTACCATGACCGCTGCGTATTCTGCGATTTAATCAGGCAGGAGTTGGCATCAAAGGAGCGTATCATATTGGATGTTGACGGCTTTGTAGCTATTACTCCTTTTGCGGCAAGATTTCCTTTTGAAGCATGGATTTTACCGAAAAAACATTCCTGTGATTTTACAAGCCTGGATACTCCAGGGAAACTTGGGTTAGCCACGACCATGAAAAAGGTTCTGGCAAAGCTGAAGAAAGGCCTGAATGACCCGCCTTACAACTATATTATCCATACCGCGCCTTTTAGAAGGGCAAAGGCAGGTTACTGGAAAAGTATTGATTATGATTATCACTGGCATATAGAGATAATGCCCCGCCTTACCCGCGTGGCAGGTTTTGAATGGGGGACTGGATTCTATATTTGCCCTTTACCCCCGGAAGACGCGGCTAAGTTTTTAAGAGAGGTTGAGGTTTAGAGATGTCTGAACTGCGCAAAGACCCCATCTGCGGAAGATGGGTGATAGTGGATACGGACCACCCGAATAAGCCGGAAGATTTTGAATACGAACCTCAGGCATATAAAGGCGGAGTGTGCCCTTTTTGTTACGGCAATGAAGCAATGACTCCTCCAGAAATAGAATCCATAAGGGACCCTTCTACCGGCCCTAATACCTCCGGTTGGCAGGTGCGCGTTGTCCCGAATAAATTTCCCGCCCTGCAGATTGAAGGGGATTTGGACAGGCGCGGGATAGGGATTTATGATATGTCCAGCGGCATCGGAGCGCATGAGGTCTTAATCGAGAATCCCTATCACCAGAAGGATATCCATGAGCTTCTGGATTCCGAGGTGGAGAATTTCTTGAGTATGTATTGCCGTAGGTCCCTAGACCTGGCAAAGGACAAGCGCTTTAAATATATAATGATTTTTAAGAATTTCGGCGCTGCTGCGGGCGCGTCTCTTGAGCATCCTCATACGCAACTTATTGCCCTGCCCATGATTCCTAAGAATGTATTGGATGAAATAAAGAGGGCGCACAGTTATTTTGAATTCCGCGAACGGTGTATTTTTTGCGATATCGTCAGGCAGGAGCAGCAGGAGAAAGAAAGGATTATCCTTGAAAACGAGGATTTCCTGTCCTTTTGTCCTTTTGTTTCGCGTTTCCCTTTTGAAATATGGATCATACCAAAGAAACATAATGAGCATTTCTGCCGTATTTCCCAGAGTAATGAAATACCTGCCCTGGCGCGAATATTGAAAGCGACCATCGCAGGATTAAAAGCCGTGTTTCCGAATCTTTCATACAATTTTATTATACACACGTCTCCTGTTAACGGGGATGGCGGAGTCGAAGGTTACCATTGGCATATTGAACTTATGCCTAAATTGACCCGCGTGGCAGGTTTTGAGTGGGGGACAGGATTCTATTTAGTACCCACCCCTCCGGAACTCGCAGCAAAATACCTGAGAGAAAAACAATAAGTGAGCGCATAAGTTATGGAGATAGCGGTTTAAGTTAGTCAATCGACATAGCTTAGACCAGTTATAGCGGGCAAATTAATACGAGGAGGAAAACATGGCGGTAAAAGTAGGTATCAATGGTTTTGGCAGGATAGGGCGCCTTGTTTATCGCGCTCTTCTTGCGAAAGGCAGCAAGGATTTAGACGTAGTGGCAGTTAATGATTTACCCGTCGGGACAAAAACTTTAGCGCATCTTCTGAAATACGATTCTAATTTTGGGACCTTAAACGCCGATATCGAAGCAAAAGAAGATGCATTGGTCGTTAACGGAAAGACGATTAAGGTTTTAAGCGCCAAATCTCCAGCAGAAATACCCTGGAAAGATTACGCGGTAGATCTGGTTATTGAGTCCGCTGGGGTATTTACCGACAGAGAAAAGTGTATCGGCCACATGCAGAATGGAGGCGCTAAGAAAATAATAATCACGGCACCCGCAAAAGGCCAAGATGTAACCATTGTCCTTGGAGTCAATGACAAGGTTTACGACCCCAAGAAGCACAATATAATTTCTAACGCCTCATGCACCACCAACTGCCTTGCGCCCATGGCCAAGGTATTGTTGGATAACTTTGGAATCAAAAGCGGGCTCATGACCACGATACATTCTTATACAAACGACCAGAGAATCCTGGACCTGCCGCATAAAGACTTGCGCAGGGCGCGCGCTGCCGCGGTTTCGATGATTCCTACTTCAACCGGAGCTGCTAAAGCGATAGGCGAAGTGTTGCCGGAATTAAAGGGGAAACTGGATGGCCTTGCCATACGCGTTCCTACGCCGGATGTTTCTATCACGGATTTAACCTGTATTGTCGAAAAGGACGCTACGGTTGAGTCGGTAAACGCGGCTTTCAAAAAAGCCTCCGAAACCGACCTCAAAGGGATCCTGCAGTATCTTACTATACCACTGGTTTCCCGCGATTTTTACGGCTCAAATTATTCCTGCATATTAGATGCGGAATTGACCAAAGTTATCGACGGCCGGCTTGTCAAAATCATGGGCTGGTACGATAACGAGTGGGCATATTCGTGCAGGGTCGTAGATTTAGCAGATTTTATAGTAAAAAAAGGGCTGTGATAGCCGGTAGTTAAGAATAAAGGGCGTACTATTTTAGATGGTGCGCCTTTTGTTTATATGAAAAATAAATTTTCTCTCAATCCTGATAATCAACTTCTTATCAAGTCTTCTCGCGCTAAAACTCCCATCCTTTGTAACGGCAGTTTCTCCGTTACAAATAACCAGTTGGTTTATTACATCAATGAGTCGGATTCCTGGCGTAGGGAATACAGCTTACCGGAAAGGATTGCTTTTACTGGAACCTGGAAGCTGGATTCAAATTATGATTTAGAGTTGCTTCTTGAGGAGTCCGAAACACAGCACGCAGGCGACCGGCTTATCATTAACGGGAAAATTATCTCCGCCGAAAATAACTGCCTGGTTTTTGAGGCGATTAGCAAGAAAATAAGCCGCGGTCAACAGAGCGAGCCTGGCCAGTACAGCTTTCAGTTGCTTAAACTTTCAGGAATCTGGCGGGCAGATGAATATAATCAACTTAGCTTCGCCGTAAAAAAAGATGTTAACCCGGATATCATGACTTTTCAAGGTGCCTGGTGGATAAACCAAAACCAGAAGATTACCTATACCTGCGTGAAGAAAGACCTGCGCACGAAGGCAAGGGTTACCAGTACCATAGAATTTGAAGGTTTTTGGGAAATAGGGGATTCACAGAAGCTAAGGTATATACTTTCGGAAAGCACCGGTTCTAGTTTTAATTTCCGGATCCAGTTAGAAAGCAAAAATCTCTATCCTACCGCGGGAGTAATAAAATACCGTATCGGAATAGGCGCAAGCACCAGGAACAGGCCGCGAGAAAAGACAATCTCTCTTTTTGGAACCTGGAAATTCAGCCGTAGCCTTGGGCTTTTGTTTGAGATGGATTACGGAGAAGGCAGGTTCCGCGCATTGGAGTTTGGCGCTAGTGTGGTATTAAGCCCAAATAATAAATTCAGTTTTAATTTAAAAGACCAACGCAACCAGCCATTTGGCTTGATCCTTACTTTTACCCATAAGTTTCTTAAAATGCATGATGCCGAGGCATTTATAAGATTGGAAACTCTCCTGGGAAAGGAAGGCAGGGCTGAGGTTGGAGTCCATATTCCCTTCTAAATTACCTGTAAATCGACATAAAAACACTTGTTTTTCACAGAATGTATATTATAATATAATTTTGTCTAAATAAGATTTTAAAGGGCTCAAACCTCTTGATAATTAAGGAGATAGAAACATCCGTAAATTATCCATCCGGAGATTATAAATATGCGTAATCGCAAAATATATGGCTGGATACCGGATATACCCGACCAACGTGACTTTCTCTACAGTGCCATTAAACCCAAGCTTAAAATACCTCGTAAGATTGACCTGCGTCGCTATTGTTCTTTAGTGGAACAGCAGGGTAACCTGGGCAGCTGCACCGCCTGTGCCCTTGCCGGAAACCTGGAATTCTTGGATAAGCGGCCGGATGCAGCCTATACCGATGTGAGCAGGCTGTTCATTTACTACAACGAACGGCTCTTGCGCGGTAATGAGGATTATGATGCCGGAGCCTCTTTACGCGACGGCATAAAAACCTTGAAAAAGACAGGTTATTGCTGGGAGAAAACTTGGCCTTATGATATTGAGCGTTTTGCGCAAAAGCCCCCTCAGTGCTGCTATAACGAAGCCGCAAAATACCGGATTGCCTCATACCACCGTATTCATACCTTAGCGGAAATGCTCGTTTGCCTTGTCGAAGGCTATCCCTTTGTTTTTGGTTTCACGGTTTACGAAAGTTTCCAATCCAAAAAAGTAGAACGTGCCGGCATTGTCAATATGCCGAAAAAGAACGAGCGGGTTATCGGCGGCCACGCAGTCACGGCAGTCGGTTACAATCAGAAAAATAAGCGTTTCTTAATCCGCAATTCCTGGGGCTCGCAGTGGGGCCAGACAGGCTATTGTACTATGCCGTTTGCGTATCTAGAAACCCTTGCTGCCGACTTCTGGACAATACGCAAGTGAAAGTCAGCACTAGCTTTTTTATGGAACATAGGCAGGAGTCAGAATAAACACTATAAGAATCCGCAAGTGCATATGAGGAAAAGAGAATTAATTGAAACAGGGATTATTTACAATAATTCACAGAGAGGTAAATTATGCGTATCTTAATTACAGGTATAACAGGATTTGTGGGAAGCTATTTGGCTGAATATATACTGGGTTTAGGCAAGGAAAACGAAGTTTATGGTCTATGCCGGTGGAGAAGCCCTAAAGATAACCTGGAGAATATTTATAATAGAGTTAAGCTTCTAGAGGCAGATTTAACGGATCTAAGTTCGCTAATCAGGGTTTCGGACACGGTTAAACCGGAAGTTATTTTCCATTTGGCTGCTCAGAGCTATGTTCTAACAAGTTTTAATTCCCCCATTCAGACTTTATGGACTAATGTGATTGGAACAGCTAATTTGCTTGAAGCAGTAAGGATCTTGAAGATTGATCCGATAGTTCATATTTGTTCTTCTTCTGAGGTTTATGGGCAGGTAAGCAAAGAAGATATTCCGATTAGAGAAAGCTGCCCTTTAAGGCCGGCATCGCCTTATGCAGTCAGCAAGGTTGGCGAAGATATGGTGGCATATCAATATTGGTTGTCGCATGGCATTAAAACTATCCGCACCAGAATGTTTACCCATACAGGTCCCAGGAGAGGGGATGTTTTTGCGGTATCGTTTTTCGCGAAACAGATTGCTGCCGCGGAATTAAAACTAAGCGAATCGGTTATCAAGGTCGGAAATCTCAAATCTGTGAGGACCTTTTGTGATGTGCGTGATGCGGTGAAAGGGTATTGGATTATGATTAGTAAATGTAAACCGGGAGAAGTCTATAACATCGGGGGTAATCGGACGGTTACTATTGGCGAGGCACTCGATATCTTAATTTCGTTTTCCAAGGTTAAACTCGAGGTAAAAGTCAATCCCGACCTTTTGCGTCCTTCCGATGTTACTCTGCAGATACCTTGTATTGATAAATTCCGAAATGAAACCGGCTGGGAGCCGACAATTCCCCTGGAACAGACTTTACGGGATATCTTGAATTATTGGAGGGTTGAACTCCAACGTTGTCCCTGGAAGGTTTTAACTGTTGAAAAGTAGTAATAGGAGTTGTATGGGAAAAATTTTTAAAACCGAACTTTATAGAAAACTTTATCTTATTAGAATGGCAGAAGAGAAAATTATCCAATATTATCCTGAAGATCAGATGAAGACCCCTATGCATATGTCTATGGGAGAAGAAGCGATAGCAGTCGGGGTTTGCTCCGCCCTTAAAGAAACAGACCAGGTTTTTGGAACGTATCGTTCCCATGCTCTTTATTTAGCCAAAACTCAAGATACCGATGATTTCTTTGCAGAGATATACGGTAAAGACGCCGCTTTATTAAAAGGCAAAGGGGGCTCTATGCATTTATCTAAGCCCCAACATGGTTTTATGATAACGTCAGCTATTGTGGCCAGCAATGTTCCGGTTGCTGTGGGAGCAGCTTTTGCTAATAAGCGCTTGGGTAATAAAAAAGTGGTTGCTGTCTTCTTCGGAGATGGCGCCGTTGATCAAGGGGTTTTTTGGGAAAGTTTAAATGTATCTTGTCTTATGAAAATTCCTATTTTATTTGTCTATGAGGATAATGGTTATGCCGTACATTCACCGGTTACGCAACGACATGGGTATTATTCAATTGCAGAAATAATAAAAAAATTCAATTGCTTAGTTAAAGTATCCGACACTACTGATGTCGAAGAAATATATAATCTTGTTTTAGAATCGTTAGGGCAAATTGAGAAAACAGGCCAACCGTGTTTCCTGCATTTAAAATATTATCGTTATCTTGAACACGTGGGAATTTTTGAGGATTTTAACGCCGGTTACCGCCTTAGAGCTGAGTTTGAAGATTGGAAGAAACGGGATCCTGTTTTGTCTTACAGGAACAAACTTCTTAAGTCCGGTTTTAAAGAGGATGAGATAACTGGGATAGAAAAAGAAATAGCTGGGCAGATTGACCGTAGTATTATCAGGGCGCAAGGCGCTGTTTTTCCTGATAAAAGCGAGCTGCATAAAGACCTGTATTAATGAGAAACCTTACTTATCGTGATGCTATAAATGAAGCATTGATCCAAGAAATGGAGAGAGACCATAACGTTTTTGTTTATGGTATAGACGTAGCTGACCATAAAAGAATTTTCGGTAGTACCAATAATCTGCTTGAAAAATTTGGTTCTCAAAGATGCTTTAGCACTCCTTTATCAGAAGACGCTATGACTGGTTTTGGTTTGGGTGCGGCTATAAATGGGCTGCGTCCAGTCCACGTGCATATGCGCGTGGATTTTATGCTGTTAGCAATGAATCAATTGGCAAATATGATTTCCAGCCTTCGTTATTCCACCTGCAGTAATTTAAAGGTGCCAATGGTCATACGGGCAGTTATCGGTAAAGGATGGGGACAATCCTTTCAGCACAGCAAGGCCATGCACTCCTGTTTTGCGCACATCCCCGGCCTCAAAGTTGTCTTGCCATCCACTCCTCAGGAAGCGAAGGGTTGTCTCATTAGTGCTATAAGAGAAGACAATCCTGTTATTGTAATAGAACACCGCCTTCTTTACGATGTTAGCGGTGAAGTACCTGTTGAGCCGGTACCTTTTCCTTTGGGCAAGGGCAGGGTTTTAAAAACAGGAGATGCGATAACCGTTGTGGCTGTTTCGTTAATGAACGTTGAGGCCATAAAAGCCTCGGAGATATTGAGCCAAAAACACAATATCAACATAGAGGTCATTGATCCGGTGTCGGTATATCCCCTGGATGAGGATTTAATATTTTCCTCTGTGGAGAAGACCCGGCAGTGTATTATAGCGGACAACGATTGGGTGTATTGTGGATTCAGCGCTGAAATTTCAGCCCGCATTAATGAAAGATGCTTTGGATTATTGAAAAGCCCGATTAAGAGGATAGGGTTTGCACCGGTTCCTTGCCCTTGCGCCCGGTCGCTTGAAGATTGTTTTTACCCTAACGCGGTTAATATTATTCGCGCGGTTGAAGAAAAGCTGGGTCTTCCTAAGAGCGATCTTTCTGGTGAAGAGTTCTACAGTTATGAAAATAAGTTTAAAGGCCCGTTTTAATGAATGCTAGAGAATTAAAGAAAAAATCTTTATGGGTTAGGCGGCAAGTGCTTGAGATGATTGTCGCTGCCGGAAAAGGGCATATAGGAGGTGCTTTTTCATGCATTGATATTATTGTCGCCCTTTATTATGCAGGGATATTACGCGTTAATGCCAAAAATCCTGATTGGCCGCAGAGGGACAGATTTATCTTAAGCAAGGGGCATTCTGGCGTCGCATTATACGCGGTTTTAGCGGATTTAGGTTTTTTCCCCGTTTCGGAGCTGAAAAATTTTTGCCGTAATAATTCTATTTTAGGCGGTCATCCTGATAGAGGGATTCCCGGGGTCGAAGCGGATACCGGTTCTTTGGGCCACGGTTTAGGCATTGGCGCGGGATTAGCATTGAGCGCAAAACTCAATAGAAAAAAGTTTATGAATGTTGTTTTACTGGGTGATGGCGAATGCGATGAGGGTTCAGTTTGGGAGGCGGCTATGTTTGCGGGTCATCATAAATTGAACAATCTGGTGGCGATTGTTGACCGCAATCATCAATGTGTCACAGATTTCACCGAAGACTGCCTTTCGCTGGAGCCGCTTGCAGATAAATGGAGAGCATTCAATTGGGAAGTAAGATTAGCTGACGGCCATTCTTACGAAGAATTACTTATTCCTTTAAAAGATTTTCGCACACGTAGTGATTTGCGGCCTTTGATGATAATAGCCAACACTATTAAAGGGAAGGGCGTCTCTTTTATGGAAGGAAATTTAGCTTGGCATCATAATGTTCCGGAAAGCGATAATTTGGAATCAGCTAGGAGAGAGTTGAGAGAAGATGCTAGATCAGAAGGATAAGTTGTCTGATATTGATATCAGAGATGCTTTTTTTGATGAATTATATGAGATAGCCAGGGAAGATAAGGAAGTTTTATTCCTGACTGCAGATATGGGGGCATTAAGCCTTGAGAAGTTTAAGAGAGATTTGCCCCGCCAGTACATAAATGTTGGAATTGCCGAACAGAATATGATTAGCGTAGCTGCCGGATTAACATTAGGAGGGAAAAAAGTTTTTGTTTATGCTATTGCGCCGTTTATAACTCAACGTTGTTATGAGCAGATAAAGATCGATTTAGCTTGTATGCGCCTGTCCGTGACAATCATCGGCGCGGGTGCGGGCATCGTCTATAATAGCGACGGATTTACCCATCATGCAATCCAGGATATCGCGATAATGCGCGCATTACCCGGAATGACAATTCTTAACCCGGCTGATTCAGTAACGGCAGCAGCAGTTGTGCGCATCGCGCGCAACAGTAACGGTCCTGTATACGTCAGGATCGATAAAGGTAAATTGCCATTGTTGTATGACAAAAAAAATAATTTTTCTGAGGGTATGGCCGTTCTTAAGGACGGCCGTGATTTAATGATTATTGCTACCGGCACGATGGTGCATCAGGCATTTAAAGCGGCAGACAGGCTAGCACGGCATTCCATAGATGCAGGGATTATCGACCTGTATAGGATAAAACCCATAAATGAAGATTTGTTTTTAACCGCGGTAAAAAAGGCAAGGCGGATAGCAACCCTGGAAGAGCACTCAATTATCGGCGGAATCGGAAGCGCGGTTAGCGAAATATTAGCGGATAGGGGTATGGCTTTACCGCTGAAGCGAATAGGGATTGCTGACGAATATTGCCGCAGTTGTGGCGACAGGGAGTGGATGCGTAAGGATTATGGCTTAGATATAGAAAATATTTGTAAGATATTAGTTAACTATAAATGAAGGCATCTATGTATAAAAATAAGAAAATACTTATAACAGGCGGCACAGGCACCATAGGGACTGTTTTGGCAAGAAGGTTGATTGAGGAAGGGGCGAAAGTTAAGGTTGTTTCAATTGATAGTAAAGAACGGGCGAAGGCAGTATTACCCGATGTGTCAATATTTCATTGGGGAGACCTACGGGATTATAAAACTTGTCTTGAAGCCGCGCAAGATCAGGACTATGTTTTTCATTTAATGGCTGTCAAAGGCAATACTCAGATTGGCGTTTCCAAGGTAGCCAGTGCTTATGTCCCATTTTTGCTCTGCAATACTAACATGATGGAGGCGGCATTTCGCTGTAAAGTAAAGAGATATTTGTTTGTAGGTAGTATTGGCGAGTATCCAGCCTTAGCCGTCCGTCAGGAGGACGATTTGTGGAAAGGGCCGCCAGAGGCTAATGATCGGTTCATGGGTATTGCCAAGCGCGCAGGAGAAACGCAGGCAGAGGCATATTTGCTTGAATACGGTTGGGATGCAGTCAGGATTGTTCGGCCCGCCAATGTTTATGGCCCTTATGATGATTTTGATCCGCGTACTGCTCACGTTATTCCGGCTCTTATTAATCGTATCATGGGCGGTGAAAATCCGGTGAAAGTAGCCGGAGATGGGGCTGCTGTAAGGGATTTTATCTATTCAGAGGATGTCGTAGAGGGAATGTTACTTGCAATAGAAAAAGCTCCGGCATGCGTGCCGGTCAATCTGGGTAGCGGCGTTGGCTGTACCATTAAAGAAGTTCTTGAAACAATTGTAAGTTTTGCTCCGGATAAACCAAAAGTATTCTGGGATACCAGTCGTCCTACAGGGGATAAAATTAGGATTTTAGCTGTTCAACGCGCTAAAGAGATTTTGGGTTTTGAAGCCAAGACTTCTCTGCGGGACGGTATAAAGAAAACTATAGAGTGGTATCTGGCCAATTCAGATCTAGCAAAGCGCAGGGGGAGAGAATTACATGGTTAATAAAAAAAGGAAATGTTTGATGGACTTTTCAGAGTTATTGGATAATTTAACTATTAACCAGATTAAAGAAGTGAAGCTAGCTAAGCACCGCCGCAGTTACGCAAAAGAAATGCGGAATATTATGGCTGATCTGGAACTCATCATTAAAGGAAAAAGGATAAAGTTAACCGCGCGCCTTATACGTTTATTGGTTGTCCTAAGCCAGATTAACCTGCATATATGGCAGGTTAAAGAAATCATGATAAATGACTCTTCCCGTTTTAATGAGTCTATGAAGCTGGGGCATCAATTAAACGGGATTAGAAACCAAGTAAAAAACTTGATTATAGAAGAGGTATCTTCGGGTGATCCGGTTAGAAAAAAAACTAACATTAATACCGATAACTTAAAAGGTTGGCGGATTAGCTTATGAAGAAAGAGAGGACCGTTAATTTTACGTTTGCTGAGTTAGTTGATAAGTTGACTATCTCTCAAATTAAGGAAGTATTGTTGCCGCAGGTGTCAGCAAAAAAATATTGCCTTGAATTAAAAGAGCTTGAACACGATATAGATTTACTCATTAAGCAAAAACGGATTAAGATATCCGCTAAATTTCTAAGGTTGATAATCTTGCTTTCTCAGCTTAATCTCCATGTGTGGTTTCTTAAGGATAGAATGTCTTCGGAACGCAAAAGTTATTTTAAGTTATTAAAATTTGCACAAGAGCTTAATGGCATCAGGAATCATATTAAGAACTTGATTCTTGAAGAAGCAAAAGAAATTAACGAGTCTAAAAGAAGGACAACGTTCCTGGATTATAAAAATAAAATGTGGTTTTCACCGTTTATTTTAGGCTTGGGAAAATAAAGGAAAGTAATGAAATATCTTAGATTAAAAGAAGATGACTTTTTAAAATTATTTAATATACAGAAGAAAGAATTTCCTATTCAGTGCAGGGATATCATAAGGGTGAGAGATTTCAGGTATCGCAAAATGGATTTGGCTCGGCGCGACAAGATCATTACCGGCATACTTAAAAAAATAGATTCAAATACTCTTTCGGTAGCAGGTCGTTGGCGGCAGTCTCAATGGGAATGCGGTTGGAGCGAAAACCTTAAAGAATATACCAGAACGCATGATGCCTATTCTCTTACGCCAAAATTTATCAGGCCTGGCCAGCCGTTAAGGTTGAATCGCGATTTCATTATGCCTAGAAGCAATAGATTTGAGTTTGATTTTGTAGATGTATTAAGAAGGTGGTTATTTTCCAAGTATTTTAGAGATAAAGACGTAATCTACGAATTTGGTTGCGGGTCCTGCCAGCATCTGGTAGTTTTATCCGAATTATTCCCGGAAAAACAGATAATAGGCCTGGATTGGACTTTTGCAGCCATTAAAATTATTAAGAAACTGACGCAGTTAAACAAAATAAATTTAAGGGGTAAGCATTTCAATTTATTTAAGCCGGATTTTAGTTATAAACTTTCTCCTAACTGCGCAGTTTTCACTGTAGGCACATTAGAACAACTGGGTCGTAACTTCGAACCGTTTTTAAAATATCTAAGAACCAACAAAGTATCTGTATGTTTACATCTTGAAACAATAAAAGAGCTATACGATAATGGATGCCTGCTCGATTATTTAGCTTTGAAGTTTGACAATAAGCGGGGATACCTGGATGGTTTCCTGGAGCGATTACGTGAATTAGAGAAGAACAAGAAGATTCAGATACTAAAAGTGCAGAGAATAAACTTTGGAAGCCTATACCATGATGGTTATTCATTAATTTTATGGAGACCTAAAAAATGAACCATCGCAAAACACTCTTTTTGGATATTACCCCGGTAGTTTGAAGACACTGCTAATTATGTTAAAATTGAAGAAATTCAAAAATTTCACGCTGTCCTGCGTTGGCCAGGGTACTGAAGGGGAGGATCCTTATGGCGATAATCACAGGATAAATATTTTACGCCTTGGTATCGATTTGGGAATGACTTTAATAGATACCGCAGAAGTTTATGGCAACGGTCACTCTGAAGAGGTTGTGGGCAGGGCCATTGAAGGCATAAGAGAAAAAGTTTTCATTTCCACAAAGTTTAGTTCTGAACATAGCCATTATCAAGATGTGAAATCTTCCCTGGAGAAGAGCTTAAGAAGGCTGGATACGGATTACGTTGATCTTTATCAGGCACATTGGCCAAATTCAGCCATCCCTATTGAAGAAACTATGAAGGCCCTGCTGGAGCTTAAAGCTGCGGGAAAAATCCGGCATATCGGTGTAAGCAATTTCAATATTAACGATTTTTTGGTTGCGCAGAAGTTAAGTAATTTTCAAATTGAATCAAATCAAATTGAATATAATCTTTTTGAGCGCAGTATGGGAGAGCAATTTTTTCCTTACGCTAAAGAAAATGATTTAATGATCATAGCCTATACCCCTTTAAGGCGCTCTCCCAAAGGAGAAGAAATATTGCGGAATGTTGCCCAGAAATATCAAAGAAGCCCTGCGCAGATTGTTCTTAATTGGTTATTTATGCAGGATAATGTCGTGCCGATACCAAAGACTCTAAATCCTGAGCACGTTAAAGAAAATGCCCTAGCCAGCGAATTTTGTCTTGAAAGAGAAGACTTCGAAAATTTAAGTAATGCTTTCAGGCCTCGGTTATTAGAGGTGCCTGTGCGGTTAATCCGCGTGTCTGGTTCGGAGAAAGAAAAAATATACACCACACTTAATGAAGCTATTGAAAACAGGTTCAACCTGCAGCCCGGTATTCAAGAGATTGCTAAAGATATTAAAGAGAATAAAGTCTTAAAACCAGTCCAGTTAGTTCCCAGCTCAGATACTTCAGGTAAGTTTGTATATGATTTAGTTCAGGGCCGGCTGCGCTACTGGGCATGGGTTTATGTTTACGGTAATAACCGGCCGATTCACGCATGCATAAAGGAATAATCTGTGATTGAAAAAGAAGTTCTAAAGTTTTTTTCAGGCAAGAATACTTTAGTCACCGGAGGGACTGGCCTTATAGGCAGGCAGATAGTAAGCATGCTTAGAGATGCGGGCGCAGATGTAACAGTAGTCTCGCTTGATAAAATCAGTTTTCCCGCAGGTGTGAAAAACATTTTTGGAGATCTCACAGATTATAATTTTTGCAAGAAAGTAACCAAGGGCGTGGATTTTGTTTTTCATGTAGCCGGTATCAAAGGGTCTATTGATGTGACGGTGAATAAGCCAGCTAGCTTTTTCGTCCCCTTGTTGATGATGAATTCTAATTTGCTGGAAGCATGCAGATTTAATAAGGTACAAAAAACAGTTTATACGAGTTCCATAGGTGCATATCCCAGCGCTGAAATCTTTCGGGAGACCGATAGCGGCGAAGGCCCTCCTATGGATATGTTTCCTGGTTGGGCTAAGCGGATGGCGGAGATGCAGATTAAGGCGTATAAAATTCAATACGGATTAGATAATTTTGCTATTGTCAGGCCTTGCAATGTTTATGGGCCCGGGGATAATTTTGACCCAAATAACGCCATGGTAATTCCTTCTTTGATGTACAGGATTTACCATAAAGAAAATCCTGTTGTCATATGGGGCGATGGGACTGCGGTTAGGGATTTTGCTTATAGCAGGGATGTCGCAGAAGGGATTATCTTAGCGCTTTATCATGGAACAAATTCTGGTTTTGTAAATTTAGGGAGTGGTGAAGGAGTATCTATCAAGGAATTAGTGGAAACACTCCATAGTTTTATAGATTTTGATTATTATTTCGATACTTCAAAACCGTCTGGTTTTCACAAGAGGATAATGGATATCACTCTTGCCAAGAAAATGATTGATTATAGTCCGACAACATCATTATTAGATGGACTTAAAGAGACATGGAATTGGTTTATAAAAAATCAGGATGAATATTTAAAAAAGAAAAACTATTTTAAGGATTAGGCTATAAAAAGTAATGGCAACCTTAATGAAATTATAAGACAAACACTTTTAAAGAGGAGAAGGCAAAATGAAATCTATTTTGTTTATTAATCCAACAAATTCTGACAAAATTCGAGCCCCCGACTACTTCTTAATGCCACTTTCATTATTATATTTAGCCGGAACTTCCAAATTAGTTGCGACTACGAGCATACTTGACCTAAGTGTTAGAAAAAAGAAATTTTTATTGTCTAAAAATATTGGGGAGTTTTCTTATACTGATGTGGTTAAAGAAGAAATAAGAAGGCTTATGCCTGACTTTGTTGGTGTTACATGTTTATTTTCCGGACAATTTGATATGGTTCAAAAAATTGTTGATGCTGTAAAAGAAATAAGTCCTTCTGCAATTATTATTCTCGGCGGTATGCACCCAACAGTTTTTCATAAAGATATTTTGCTTAATTGTCCTAATGTTGATGTAATCGTAATCGGAGAAGGCGAAGAAACTTTAAAAAAAATACTTACAACCGATAGGGACAATTGGGATAGCATTGAGGGGCTTGCTTTTAAGAATAAGCAAAAACAGGTTATTATTAGTAATAAGTCGTCTTTTATTAAAGACCTTGATGAGTTATCGCCAGCATACGATATGTTCAATTTTGAAGATTATAAACTTGATTCAAGTGATTGGTATAACCCTAAAAAACTTAATATAGGCACTTCTGTGCCAATTTTGACAAGTAGGAGTTGTCCGTTCAGATGTAACTTTTGCAATAATAATCTTGTTATGGGTCCAAGTTTTCGTGCGCGAAGTGCCGAAAAAGTATTCCAAGAAATTGAATATTTGTACAGGACTCACGATGTGCGTTATTTCAGTATATTGGATGATAATTGTACGCTTGATAAAGAAAGAATTAAGAAAATCTGTAAGTATATTATCGATTCTAAGATGGATATTTCTTTCGATATGTCCAATGGTATTATGCCAGCCACCCTTGATGATGATGTAATTGATTTGCTGATTAAAGCTGGTTTCGTATATTGTAATCTTGCTATTGAAAGTGGGTCAGATTTTATAAGAAACAAGGTAATGAATAAGCAGGTATCCAATGAAAAAATATTTCGTGTTGTAAATTCATTTAGAAGGTATCCAAATTTCCATTTAGCGTCTTTTTTTATCCTGGGTATGCCAGAAGAAACTAAAACATCATTGGATGAAACATATAAGCTCATAGAGGCGCTTGATATTGATTCATTTAAAATGGCAATTGCAACTCCATTCCCGGGAACGAAACTTTTTGAGCAATGTCAGCGTGACAATTTATTTTTAACAAGGCCTGAAGAGGGGGGGGCACTGTGGCGTAAAACGGATTGGTACCAACATATTCTTAACGAAGCTACCGGATTTTTCTATAAACCATACGATATGGAAGTACGAGAATTGCAAGAATATGTGCTTAAATTTGAAGTATTGAGACATAAAAAACATTTGGTTTGTTGCCAAAAAGGTAGGCAAACGCTTAGTGTCACTAGGGCAATGAAGGATTTCCTCAGGGACCATCCTGATTTTGAGTAAAATCAGATAAGCCAGGGGTAGTATTTCTAATTGTTAGCGCGAGATGATATATAAGAATCTTGGGAATACACAGACAACTATATCGGCTATCGGTCAGGGGTCAATAGGTGCGGGAAGCCATTCTAGCACAACTCCTGAAAAAATCCGCACAAGAATTCAAGTGATTCTTTCTGGCATTGAAGAGGACATTACATTTCTAGATACGGGAGAGGATTACGAAGATGGCCATGCCGAAGAGGTGCTTGGTAAAGCCGTAAAGGGATTAAGGGGGCGGGTTTTCATCAGCAGCAAGTTCAAGCCGGTAAACAATACTTCCGCTGGTGTCTTGAAAGCGGCTGAAATGAGCCTTAAAAGGTTAAAAACTGATTACATTGATCTTTATCAGATACAGTGGCCAAATCCTCAGGTACCGCTTTCAGAAACCCTGAAAGCAATGATGAAACTTGTGGAGCAGGGCAAAGTGAGATTCCTCGGAGTGAGTAATTTCACATACGCGCAACTCAAGGAGGCTAGGGAACTTTCCGGTGAGAAAATTGTGTCAATACAAACCGAATATAACCTTTTAAACCGGGATATTGAGAAGGAAATCCTGCCATATTGCGAAAGTACAGGATTGATGTTAATAGCTTACAGCCCTTTGAGCAGATGGAATCTGAGCCTCAGAGAGCATGAAATAGTAATACTTAACGGCCTGTGCAAGAAGTATACTGCCACCATACCCCAAATCTTTCTAAACTGGTTAATATCCCGCAAAAATATTGCGGCCCTTACACAGACAATGAGCGTAGAGCACATCAGAGAGAATGGGCGGGCGGCAAATTTTATCCTGGATCAAGCAGACATGGAGGAAATGAACAGGGCTTTCTTTCGTGAATCGGTGCTTGTTCCAACAGAGCGGATACGTGTGCTTAATTATGATGTTGATGAGACACACCGTATATACATAACCCTTGAAGATGCTCTTAAGAATAAGATGAATATTCAACCTTCACCAGTAGCCATTGCTGAGGAGTTAAAGCAAGGTTCAATGTTGAAACCTGTTGAACTGGTTACGTCAGGAGATAAATCCGGGTATTACGACTATGACCTTACCCACGGTAGAATGCGCTACTGGGCATGGATTATTGCGTATGGTCGAGAAGTCCCTATTCCGGCTTATATAATAAATGATAGAAATAAAAATGGAGACTTTTAAGACTAAGCTTAACGGTGTCATCTTGATTAAGCCCCCGACAATCTTTAAGGACCACCGGGGAGTTTATGTAGAAATTTATAATGAAAAGCTTTTTAAAGAAGCCGGAATTAATGTGGATTTTATTCAGGATGATATCTCGGTATCAAAAAAGGATGTCTTGCGCGGCATACATGGAGATAATAAAACCTGGAAATTGATTTCCTGCCTCTATGGAAAACTTTATTTGGTAGTTGTCAATTGGGATAAAGATTCTTCCCAATACGGGAAATGGGAGTCATTTATTTTATCGGAGCATAACAGATTTCAGGTTTTGATTCCTCCGAAGTTCGGAAATGGCCACCTTGTTTTAAGCGAACAGGCGATATTTCATTATAAGCAGTCAACTTATTACGATCGTCCTCAGCAGTTTACCATCTTATGGAATGATCCAAAGTTAAATATCCAGTGGCCTGTTAAAAACCCTAATTTATCGCTAAGAGATGAAGGGAAGAGCCATGTTTAAAGGAAAAAATGTCTTAGTTGCCGGAGGGGCTGGTTTCGTAGGTTCTAATTTGCTAAATCGGCTTCTTTCGTTGGGAGCCAATGTCCGCGCCACTATCCATAAAAAAGAGCCCGTTATTATTAATAGTAAAATTGAATATACCAAATGCGATTTGCTTAAGATGGAAGATTGCAGAAGGATAGTCGAGAGCATAGATTATGTTTTTATGTGCGCGGCCAATACTTCCGGAGCTGCAGTAATCGCGTCTACCCCTCTTGTACATGTAACGCCCAATATAATAATGAATTCCCAGATTTTAGAGGCTGCGTATTCGGCTAAGGTTAAAAAATTTATTTGGCTAAGCAGCAATGCCGCTTATCCGCCATCGGCGGACAGGCCGGTTAGGGAAGATGAGATGTTTGATGCCGATCCATACGACGTGTATTTCGGCGTAGGGTGGATGAAGAGGTTTACTGAAATTTTGTGCCGTCTTTATTCGCAAAAACTTAAAAATCCCATGCCTTGTGTTATTGTGCGGCCTTCCAATATATACGGCCCGTATGATGATTTTGATTTCGCGACTTCCCACATGATGGCGGCTACCATTAGAAAGGTTATTGAAAGAAACTCTCCAATCAGGATATGGGGGACAGGTGATGATGTGCGGGACTTGATTTATATCGATGATTTTATTGATGGGTTAATTTTAGCCGCCGAGAAAATTCCTCTCTTTGATTGCGTGAATGTTGCTCAAGGAAAGGCTTACAGTGTAAAAGAGATCCTGCAGGTCGCATTAGATATCGATGGATATAAAAATGCAGATATCGTATTCGATACAACCAAGCCATCGATGATCCCGGTAAGATTGATTGATGTAAGCAAAGCAGAGAAGATGTTGGGTTTTAGGGCGAAAACGGACATACGGGAAGGTATTATTAAGACAATCGGCTGGTATAGGAATAGTTACAGGGCAAAAGTAAACTCTTAAGGAGACCATCATGATTATAACGCGAACTCCTTTGCGTATTTCGTTCTTTGGCGGGGGGACAGATTACCCCGCCTGGTATAAGGAAAACGGAGGTGCAGTTTTAAATACTACCATAAATAAATATTGTTATATCAGCTGCCGCTATCTTCCGCCGTTCTTTAGCTATAAGTATCGGATAAGATATGTGGAACGCGAGGAAACGCAGACAATTGACGAGATTAAGCATAATTCCGTGCGTGAATGTTTAAAATTCTTGAATATCGAGCATGGCATTGAAATGGTGCATACCAGTGATATTCCTGCGAGGTCAGGCGTTGGTTCAAGTTCTGCTTTTACTGTCGGTTTTTTACAAGCCCTGAACGCCCTTAAAGGAAGAATGGTAACCAAAAGGCAATTAGCACGGGACGCAATTAATGTAGAGCATAATTTAATTAAAGAGAATGTAGGCTCACAGGATCAAGTTGCCGTTGCTTTCGGCGGCCTGAACAAAATAGAATTTGGAGGAGAAGGAAATGAGTTTTATGTGAGCCCCATAACAATATCTAAAGAAAGAATAGACTTATTCCAGAGCCACCTGATGTTATTTTTTACCGGATTTTCCAGAAATGCTTCTGACATAGCAGGAGAGCAGATTAAAAAAACCCCGGTGCTAAAAAATGAACTTCATCAACTGAAAGGGATGGTAGATAAAGCGATTGATATACTTAATATTGATTCATGCGATATCAAGGGTTTTGGCAAATTACTGCATGAGTCTTGGCAAATTAAACGCAGCCTTACGCATATGATATCTACTGATGAAATCGATACTATTTATGAAACTGCGCGCAGGGCAGGAGCCCTGGGAGGGAAGTTATTAGGCGCCGGAGGGGGAGGATTTATTCTTTTGTTTGCAGAGCCAGCTATTCAATACAAGATAAAAGAAAAGCTAAAAAATATTCTCTATGTGCCTTTTGCTTTCGAGAAATTAGGAAGCCAGGTTATTATGTATTCTACTCAGGATTTCTATTAAAATGAAAAATCTTGATGTTGTAATCTTATGCGGAGGCAAGGGAAAACGCCTGCAGGCATTTATTAAAGACAGGCCGAAACCCATGGCAGAGATAAATGGCCGGCCTTTTCTGGATATACTTTTTGATTATGTATCAGGTTATGGCGCTAAACGTATTATTCTCTGCGCAGGATATATGGCAGATGTTATACGCAGTTATTATCGCAATAAAAATCTGACATTTGAACTGGTCATATCGGAAGAAAAAGTCCCTCTTGGAACCGGGGGCGCAATCAGGGATTCCCAGGGATTGGTTAAAACCAGCAGTTTATTGGTGATGAATGGAGATTGTTTCTGCCCAATAAATCTAAATAATTTTGTTGGTTTCCATGAACACAATAAAGCATTATTATCAATAGCCGTTACCGAGACGGATAATCCAGCGGATTACGGTTCCATTCTTTTGGACAAAGATAATAAAATCATCAGGTTTGGCGAAAAAGACAACAGTGCGAAATCGTTGATTAATACCGGTATGTATCTATTCAAAAAAGATGTTTTATCATTGATTCCAAACAAGACTCCTTGTTCCCTTGAATATGATTTCTTTCCTAATCTGGTCGGGAAAGATTTTTATGGTTTTATTATACAGGAGCCTTTTATTGATATTGGGACTCCTGAGCGTTTCAAACAGGCGCAAGGATTATTAGGTAAATTGCGGAAGTAGTATCCGGGTTCCTATATTAGCGTATAACATGCCATTTATTACTAAAAAATTAGTCATCAAGAATTCCATTTTAAATATAAGTGGCCAATTTGTTCCTCTGCTTGTTACTTTTTTTACTGTCCCATATATTATTAGCCATCTTGGCATGGGCCGGTTTGGCGTGTTTGTCATAGTGCGCACTATTATTGACTATTTTAGCGTATTCGATTGCGGGCTCGGTACCGCCACAACTAAATTCATTGCGGATGCATTGGGTAAAGATAATAAATTAGATATTAGTAAAGTGTATTGGACCTCTGTATTTTTAATTTTTTGTTTAGGGGTTATCGGCGTATGCCTTTTTTGCATTTTTGTCCCCGCATTATCAGCCCGTTTTTTTATCGTCAGTTCTAATTTATTGCCGGAAATGTCGGCAATAGCTATCATTGCATCTCCGACTATATTATTTTTACTTGTTAAATCTGTGTTCATCGGGACGGCGCAGGCTTATCAGAGATTCGATATTGTCAATATTATTACTATACCAAATATAATCTGTTCAGCCCTCGCACCGGTTTTGGTGCTTTTTAAGGGAGGGGGCCTGAAAGAAATTATCATATGGTTGGTGATTGTAGAATTTATTTTTACTATGATTTGGTATCTGGTCAGTTTAAGGATTATTCCCGAACGTAAATTCCGAGGGTTTCTTGCTTTTTCGCCTTTTAAAGAAATCGTCATCTTTGGTTTTTGGTTACTTGTTCAAAGGATCATGAATTGGATCCAATTTAATGCCCACACCATCATAATTGGAATGCTCATTTCTGTTTCTATGGTTGGATACTACAGCGTTCCTTATTCGCTCGCCACTAAGATTGGATTAATTGGAGCTGGTATCGCCCCTGTTATTTTTCCTGCTGCGAGCCTTTTTGATGGAGTAAGCCAAGAGAAAACAAAGCGCCTATTCCATGCTTCTTTGAAATATATGATGGTATTATATGGACTGGGGTGTTTATTGTTGTTAGTATTTGCAAAGGAAATACTTATTTTGTGGGTAGGGAATGATTTTATAAAAAGTGTTTTTGTTACGCAACTTCTTGCTGTGTCGATATTCCTGGGAGGTATTTCATGGATTTTTTCAATTTTTATCCAAATCAATAATCCACGTTTCCTATCTTTATTTTCATCTATAACGGTGCCTTGTTATCTATTTGTATTGTGGTTTCTAACAAAGAAATTCAGTTTTAATGGTTGTGGATACGCTTGGCTCTTTTTATCTATCACAGGCACAGTTACATATGGCATTTATTTTATCAGGAAAGGATACATTACAAGGCCGCATAAGATTGATTTGAAGCTATTATTAGGTATTCTTTGTCTCATTCCATGCCTGCTTTTAAATTTACTTATTAAGCATGTTGGAAATATGAATATACCAGTCATTTTCGGCAATATCACGATCTTAATAATTGGTTATTCTGTAGTGAGTTGGATTTTCTTTTTAGGCCAGGAGGAGAAGAGCTTTTTTGTCTTAAAAATCAAAAATTCATTGCCCTTAAATCATTAATGATTAGAAAAGGAACTTAAAATGCTACCAGACAAAATTGACAATCAACATCCAAAATTATCAATTATAACGGTTTCCTTAAACCAGGGGAGATTTTTAAGGCAAATGATAGAGTCTGTTTTGAACCAGTCATACAGTAATTATGAGCATATTGTTGTAGACGGGGGCTCCACAGATAAAACTATTGAAATATTAAAAGAATATCCTCATATTAAGTGGATATCTGAGAAAGATGACTCAGCGGCTGAAGCTTTTACAAAAGCGACCTCAATGTTAAAGGGTGAATATGTGATTCAATGCTGCGTATCGGATGGGTTTTTAAATAAAGACTGGTTCCGTTTGTGTGTGGAGGTGCTGGATAATAATCATGATGTATCATTAGTTTGGGGGTTACCGCAGTATATGACTGAAGAAGGTAATCTGGAGAGGATAACAACTCCGGAATATTTTTGTGAGCCACCGCCTCAAAAAAAAGATTTTCTTGGGTTTTGGCTGGCTACGGGGCATGTAATGTATGAAGGGAATCAATGCACCCGCAGGGATGTATATGCGAGATGTTTCCCGCCAACGCTTCAGGATTGCAGGTTTAACGGTAATACTCAGTTTGATTTCGTTTATAATTTCATGACATCAGGGTATCTGCCTAATTTTGTGCCGGTCATTGCGAATTACGGTAGGATCCACTCTGATGCGCAAGGGCATTCGGAGAAGATGAAAGCGATGGCATTGATTGCTTATAAAGGATACATGAAGGCGATTACTGAATACCGGAATAAACTTTTTAAAATGCAGATAAAACATTATTTTCGTGACAGCGCTTCGCAGGTCATTTCGGAACTTACCAAATCCGAAATCATTTCATGCCGCAGGAGGTTTTATAAAACCAAGATGAAGGTGATTGCCAACTATTCTATTTATGAATTAATGAAATTTGTTTTAAGGAAATGCCATTTATTTAAACTGAGAAAATGGTTGAGTTCATATTAATATGATAGATGTTTGTAATATATTTAAAAAGCTTTATTGGCTTATGAGTGTTCAATTCGGAATTGATTTAAGAAAAACATTCCGTGCTTTTTTGGGTTTTCCACGCTATATAAGGGATTTATTCCGATTTCGTTGTAACTATCGTGGCCGCCTTAATCTCTTGCCTTGTCTACATGATTGGACTGAAGAGGACGAAGCAACTAAGAATGAGTACTTTTGGCAGGATTTATTAGTGGCAAGATGGATTTTTAAAGCTAATCCAGTTAAGCATGTGGATATCGGTTCGCGTGTGGATGGGTTTGTTGCCCATGTAGCCAGCTTTCGAGAAATCGAAGTGTTCGATATCAGGCCAATTACAACACCAATACCAGGCATTATATTCAGGCAGGCCGATCTTATGAAACCTGTGGAAGGAATGGCAGGTTATTGTGATTCTCTTTCCTGTCTTCATGCGCTGGAACACTTTGGCTTGGGCCGGTATGGTGATCCGCTTGACCCTAAAGGATTTGAGCGTGGTCTAGCCAATATGGCATCTTTGTTGAAGACAGAAGGGACTTTTTATTTATCTGTTCCTATCGGTTCCCAACGAGTTGAGTTTAATGCGCACCGAGTTTTTGATCCCCGTGTTATTTTTAATCTTGCCATTGAAAATTCGCTAAAGCTGTCCGCTCTTACCTTGATCCGTGATGGATGGAGGTTAGAGGAGGTTTTAGCTCCCGAAGAGAGGTTTTCCGATTTAGCAGGGGAGCGTTATGCCTTAGGGGTATTCACTTTTAAAAAATTTTCTAAAGCAATCAGTCAGCCAAGTTAAAAAAAGAAAGGTTATTACTATGAATGTTCTAGTAACTGGAGGTATGGGATTTTTAGGTTCGCATTTAGTCGATGCTTTAATTAAAAAAAATTATGAAGTAGTGAGTTTTGATAACTTAGAAAAGCAAGTTCATCAAGGTAAGAAGCCAGGGTATCTTAACAAGGGCGCCCGCTATATTATTGGCGATATGCGCAACAAAAATAAGCTAAAAAAAGCTCTAAAAAAGGCGGAAATTGTCTTTCATCAAGCAGCTATGGTAGGAGTAGGACAGTCTATGTATGAGGTTTCAAAGTATATACATTCCAATAGCTATGGAACCGCCAATCTTTTAGATATACTCGTCAACGAAAAGCATAAAGTTAGAAAACTTATTGTTGCCAGTTCTATGAGTATATATGGTGAAGGAGCTTATGAATGCAGGGATTGCGGAAAGGTTTATCCTAATCAAAGAAGCATCGCTTCCATGAAGCAAAGAAGGTGGGAGCTGTATTGCCCTGACTGCAACCGAGAGCTCAAGCCCATTCCTACAGATGAAGATAAGCCGGTATTTCCGACTTCTATTTATGCTTATTCTAAGAAAGAACAGGAGGATTTATCGTTATTGATAGGGAAAACCTACGGTATTCCTACGGTAGCTTTAAGATATTTTAACATATATGGGACCAGGCAATCTCTCTCAAATCCCTATACGGGAGTTTGCGCCATATTTTCAGGCATGATAAAAAATAATCACGCTCCTGTTATTTATGAAGATGGTTTACAATCAAGGGATTTTATCAACGTTAGAGATGTCGTGGATGCAAATATCTTTGTGATGGATAATCCTAAAGCTGATTATCAGGCCTTTAATGTTGGCACCGGAAGATCCACAACTATACTTGAAATTGCAGATTTGCTTATTAAGTTGCATAAGAAGGATTTAAGGCCTAAAGTAACAAACGGCTATAGAAAAGGCGATATTCGTCATTGCTACGCCGATATATCAAAGCTTAAAAAATTGGGTTTTGAACCAAAAATTAGCTTTGAAAAAGGAATGAAGGAACTCATAGAATGGGCAAGGTTTATTAAGGCAAAAGATAAGGTGGAACTGGCAGATTCTAAATTAATGAATAAAGGTTTAAGGGTTATTTAATCAGGCCGCCAGTATATATCAAATTTTAATTTGATAATGTTAGTTAATAATAAAATTTATGAGGAGGTAAAATGACGAAACAAAGGAAGATAGCTCTTGTTTGTGGGGCAGGCGGTTTTATAGGCTCCCATCTTGTTAACTTTTTGAAAAGCGAAGGCTGCTGGGTTCGTGGCGTAGATTTAAAATATCCTGAATTCAGTAAGTCATCCGCGGATGAGTTTATTATAGGAGATCTTCGTAGCACAATTTTTTGTGAAAAAATCGTAGATAAATCTTTTGACGAAGTATATCAACTAGCAGCTGATATGGGAGGGGCAGGATATATTTTTACAGGAGAACACGATGCAGATGTTATGCATAATTCCGCGATGATTAATCTTAATATGGTTGATATAGGCAGAAGAAGAAAAGTAGGTAAGATTTTCTATTCTTCATCAGCTTGCATATACCCTTTTCATAATCAACAAGACCCTGAAAATCCTAATTGTTCTGAGAATTCAGCATATCCTGCTGCGCCTGATAGCGAATATGGTTGGGAAAAATTATTCAGCGAGCGCCTTTATTTATCATATTACCGTAATTATAAGTTAGAAGTTAGGATAGCCCGTCTTCATAATATTTTTGGCCCAGAGGGATCATGGAATAACGGAAAAGAGAAGGCGCCTGCAGCAATTTGTAGAAAAGTTGCAGAGGCCCCTGATAGTGCCTCTATAGAAATATGGGGCGATGGGAAGCAAACCAGGTCGTTTCTTTATATAGATGAATGTATAGAAGCAGTTGCGCGATTAATGAAATCTGATTTTACCGGACCAGTTAATATTGGTTCAGAGGAAATGATTTCTATTAATGGTTTAGCAAAATTAGTGATGGAAATAGCTGGTAAAAATTTGAAAATTAATAATATTCCCGGGCCCCTTGGTGTTAGGGGTAGAAGATCTGATAATGCGTTAATTTTTGAAAAGCTTAAATGGAAACCATCTATGTCGTTAAAAGATGGCCTTTCCAAAACTTATACTTGGATTTCAGATAAAGTTAAACACTAGGCAACTCAATAATGATTATAATGAAATTACAAGGAGGTTTAGGAAATCAGCTTTTTCAATACGCAATGGGCCGCAGCCTTTCATTAAAGAAAAATACTTTAATGAAAATAGACGCGATTTCAGGGTTTAAAAATGATATTTATGGTAGAACATACTCCTTGGGGCATTTTAATATTATTGAGGATTTTGCCCAAGAGGATGAGATATCAAATATTAACAAAACAGGTTTTTATAAATATATTGATAAAATTTTAAACATAACCAAGCTGTATTATAAACGTTCGATTATTATCGAACCGGAAAAACATCATTTTACTTATGATAAAAATTTATTACTTACGGAAGATAATATTTATTTAAATGGCTATTGGCAGAATGAAAATTATTTCGTAGATATTGCAGATACTATTCGAAAAGAATTTACATTACGGTCTACCCCCGATCCCATAAACCAAAGAATTGCGCAAGAAATAATTAACGAGAACTCGGTATCTTTACATTTACGCCGACTCCATGGTATTAGCGCTGATAGAAAAACAGTGGTTAAAGAAGCTGTTAAATTGCATGGGGCTTGTTCGCTCGAGTATTACTATGCCGCAATTAAAGAATTAGCAGGAGTTATTAAAAACCCACATTTTTTTATTTTTTCAGATGATCATAATTGGGCACAAAAGCATATAAAAATAGACTATCCTGTTACCTTTATTATACATAATGATGCCTCTAATGCTTATAAAGATTTATGGTTAATGACGCTATGTAAACATTATATCATAGCAAATAGCAGTTTTAGCTGGTGGGGTGCATGGTTATCAAATAATTCAAATAAGATAGTTTTTGCGCCAAAAAGGTGGGATATTCTTGATAAGCCCTGCATAGAAGATATAACTCCACCTTCTTGGCATAGGATTTAATGAATAGTTCCTTAGTAAGCGTAATAGTACCTTGTTATAACGGAGAAAAATTTATTAAAGAAGCATTAGAGATGGATTAACAGGTTAATTTAATAATAGATAATAAAATGAGAAGGATCAGGAAAGCGCTCTTATTTATTCCTCCGGCAATAACATTCAAAGACTGGATAGATATAAACCCCCTGCCTCCGCTGGGGTTGGGGTATATAGGGGCAGTCCTTGAAGATAGCGGCATAGAAGTTAAAATAGTTGATTGTCTAATGGAGGGCTGGGATAATCGGGTTGAAATAGGAAAAAATTTGCTAAGGATAGGTTTGTCTTTCGAGGAAATAGAAAATGTAATTATGGCTTATGGGCCTGATATAATAGGAGTCAATAATCTGTTTACCAAGCAACGTGCCAATGCCCACAAGATTTATGAAGTCGCCAAAACAATAGATAAAGGCATAATAACTATTGCCGGGGGAGCGCATCCTACGGTAATGCCGGAGCTCGTTTTATCTGACACGAAAGTTGACTATGTGATTTTGGGGGAAGGAGAGCGCGCTATCGTTAGCTTAGTGCGCTCTATAGAGGGTAAACAAGATATCTCTGGATTGGATGGAGTTGGGTATAGGTCAAATGGACGGCTTATAATATTGCCCAAGACAAAGTTCATAGAAGATTTGGATAGTTTGCCGTTTCCGGCTATGCATCTTTTGAATATAGAAAAATATTTCGGCTTGAAATCTTCTCATGGTACTAGAAGGAAAAATAAATTCTCTCCCATCATAACTTCAAGAGGATGCCCGGCAAAATGCACGTTTTGCTCAGCATCTTCGGTTTGGGGTAGGGGGTTTAGGCCCCGCTCACCGGAGAATGTGATAAGAGAATTAAAACTCCTTAAGACGAGATATGGTATTGAAGAGATAATGTTTGAAGACGATAACTTGACACTTGACCCTAAAAGAGCGGAAGCCATATTTGACGGCATTACGCGAGAGAAGCTGAATTTAGAATGGGATACCCCTAACGGCGTTGCTGCATGGACATTAAGCGAAAAACTTATATACAAGATGAAACAAAGCGGTTGCCGTACAATAAATTTTGCTATCGAGTCAGGGAACCAATATGTCCTAGATAATATAATAAAAAAGCCGCTAATCTTAAAGAAAGTCAAGCCCCTGGTTAAATATGCAAAAAAAATAGGATTAAATGTTGGGATATTTTTAGTGATGGGGATGCCGCATGAGACCGCAGAACAAATATGGGATAGCTTTCGCCTGGCAGAAGAGCTGGGCATTTTTACTCCTCATATATCAGTAGCGACCCCATATCCAGGTTCAGAACTTTATGATATCTGTAGAGAAGAGGGATTATTGCGTCCTGATTTTTCTCTGGATGACTTATATATCAGGAGTTTCTCCATATCTACACCTGAATTGAGTAACAAACAGCTGAAGAAAACTATTTCAGAAGGGGAAAAGTATCTATTATTCTCCTCTTTAAAGAAAAAACCTTTTATGTTTTTAAGAACCCTTTTGGGAAAATTTATTAAGAATAAATGAAGAATTATCCTTTTTGCAGTGTTTTAATGCCGGTTTATAACGGGGAAAAATATCTGAAAGAGGCGATTGAAAGTATCCTCGGACAAACATTTCCAGATTTTGAATTTATAATTATAAATGACGGTTCTACTGATGGCACGAAATGGATCTTGGATTTTTATTCTCGGAGCGATTCCCGTATAAAGGTATTGACTCAAGGGAACCGCGGCATAGTATCCGCCCTTAATAATGGCTTAAAACTATGTAAGGGCGAATGGGTCTTTAGGATGGATAGCGATGATATTGCTATTCCTAATAGACTACAGCTTCAGCTAAATGAAATAAGGGAAAAACCGGATCTTGCGCTGGTTGGGGGGTTCTGTGAACAAATAAACGAAAATAACATTATACTAAGGTCCAATAAATACCCCGCTGAACATAAAACTCTAATCAATAATTTAGAGTCCTTAAAGCCATTTTTACCGACGCCTACAATATGCTTTA
Organism: Candidatus Omnitrophota bacterium; assembly: GCA_050012075.1. Lineage (GTDB taxonomy): Bacteria > Omnitrophota > Gorgyraeia > Gygaellales > Profunditerraquicolaceae > JAMWCI01. Next base: position 137,744 of record JBEKHW010000002.1, read on the forward strand.
AGAGGGTTGCGGTAAATGAGGTTTCCGGTTACAGGGAAAGATTTAAATACGCTGATGATATAGATTTATGGCTGCGATTAGCCGAAAAAGGTAGATTTTGCTGTGTGCAAGAGGTCGTAACCAAATTACGAAAGCATTCATCTAATTTTTCTACAGTTCATTTTAAAGAATTCCAAATTTATGGAGATTGTGCTGTTGTTTGTTATTTTCGGCGTAAAATGGGCCTTTCTGACCCATCAAGCTCGGATAATATAACTTGGCATAATTTTAAAGGATGGGTTGAATCAAGATTAGATGAAATGGGGATTTTTGAAGAAGAAGCGGCATGCCAATTACTCCGAGATTTGTGGATCTCCAATGCCGGTATTCCTCTTACTAAGAAATTAATAAGCTTATTGAAGAATTGCAAAATTGAATTTTTATTGTTGAAGTATGTATTCAGAAGATTCTCCGGGAATATTGCTTATAAACTGGCAGTTCAAAGTAAAGGCCTGTTTAAATAAAAATTAAACAACTTAGAGTAAACCAGGAAAATATCCGATGGAAAGCTTAAACTTTATTGATTTTAAGACCAAGGGCTTATATTTTAGGTTCGCCCTTATTCTGAATGCTGTTTTTTTTGGTATAAGTACCTTTTTTATTGTTACGAAGTGTGCCATTCCAGCAATTAGATTGAATCTGTATACGGTTACGTTATTATCAGCTATTTTATCTTCCTATTGGGTGTTTTATCTTGAAAGCAAAGGCGATCTTTTTGCTTTTATAAATATCTTAATTTTTTGGTATTTCATAATGTTTTTTATACCGTTACTACTTATTACCCATTATCCAGAGACACGTACTAAGGTAGGATATTGGAGTTTTGAATCTTTTGAATTAGCAGTTTTCCTTGTTATTGTCTCATTTTATTCCTTGCTCATTGGTTATCTATTTGCAAATAGAGTAGGCAGAGAATGGCACTTGCATTTAGGAGAGCATCCTTCAGTAAAGAGGATCATCCTCGTAATAATAATTTCTATCATTCTGTATATAATTTCACTAATCTTAAGATCTTATTTTATGGGTACAAGTATATTAAAAGTTTTAAGTTTCCATTCTTACGCCACTAACTTTACTAAAAGAGAATACTCTATGGGGGTATATACATTTACGAACTTATTAGGTTCGGGTATGGGATATTTACTCTTGTTTTATCTTATATTGCCAAAAAATACGGGTACAAAGAAGCTGCTCATTTGGTTTACCCCGATTGTATTCTTATTCTTAATCTATGGCCTTATCGGGGCTTTTTTAAATACGAGTAAAGCTCTTTTTTTTAATCTTATCTTTCTCATCACTGGCTATTATAACTATGTCGCTAGAAAGATTAAGCCGAAACAAATAATTGCGGTATTTTTTTGCTGTGTATTAATCTTAAGTTACTTTAATTATCGCAGAATGTCCGGAGACATGAGAGGGGAAAGCAATATTTTCAGCATAACGAAAATAATGTATGCGCAGACCTTCGATGATATGGAAACTTTCGCTGTGGTCTGTGATTTTTTTCCCAAAAAACACGCGTATTACAATGGCAGGAGGACAGCTGAGGAGATTTTACTTTTGCCTATTCCCAGGGCGTTATGGAAAGATAAACCTTTAGCATACGGATTTAGGGATATACTGAATGATATAAATCCGGGTTGGTTCTCCTATGGTTATCATCCAGGGTTACAAAGCCAATTTTATGCGGATTTTGGAATAATCGGCATTATTGTCGGATTTTTTATTTTTGGTGCTATAATCAGATTAATCTATAATTCATTTTGCAAATATAAATGTAATAAAGGGGCAGTGATATTTTATATAACCATAATCAGTAACTCCTGGTTATATCTTAAGGGCGGTTTTCCTTGGTTGAATTTACTTGTTATTTCCTATTTGCCGTTATATCTCTTATTGATGTATATCTATCCAAAAATAAATACCAGGAGACATTAAATTGTTAAATACAGATGACGTAGATGTAGTTATACTTACTTATCGTACCTCTCGTTTGGCTATAGATGCAGCCCATTCCGCCTTAGACAATAATCCAGGTTCGATTACTGTGGTTGATAATTTTTCACAGGATGAATCCTCTGTTTTATTGAAGAAAGAGATTGGGCCGTTCGCAAGGATAATTTTCCTTGATCAAAACTATGGCTTTGGCGGAGGTAACAATAGAGGTGCTCAATCAGGTAGCAGGCCCCTATTGCTCCTGATGAATGCAGATATAAAATTATATCCGGATGCCTTATTAAATATGGTTAAAGTTTTTAATACTGATGAAAGAGCTGGCGTTGTGGTGCCTGCTTTGAATTATCCGGATCAGCGGATGCAGCCTTCCGCGTATCTTTTTATTAGGCCATTAAGGATTATAAAGATAATGATGGGATTAGATAAGCTTGCAGAAAAATTAAACTGTAATTTCCTTGCCGGCAATGTAGATTGTTTGCATAATAATGACTATTCCGGACCGATAGAATCTCCTTATGGCAGTTGTATGCTTATACGCAGACGAGCGTTTGAAGATGTAGGTGGCTTTGATGAAAATTTCTTTATATACTGCGAAGAAACGGATTTAGCTTTGCGTTTAACTAAAAAGAGATGGAAAATCTTTAGGGATGCTGATGCTAGGGCGATTCATAATCACGGAGCCAGTGCTAACCAAAATCCAGCCAACTTCTATATTTTAATGCAGGAAAGCGTTAGGATATATAGTAAGAAACATTTTAATTTGTTAGGCAGGTTAGCCGTATTTATTTTTTCTATCTTAGGCATTGCACTCCGTTTAGTATTTTTCTTGGGCCTACATAATAAAAGGATGAAATATTGGGCTGGATTAGGGGTATGGCTCGGATGGCAGAAAAGCGTTGATCCTAGAAAAAAGGCTGATTCCAATGTCATCTGAAAGTTTATATTTAAATAAACCCGATTACTATATTGACCATATTGTTTGGGAAATTGTTTTCGAGATCCCTGAAGGCAGTAACAAAATACTCGATATAGGCTGTGGCGGTGCATTAACCGGCTTAACTTTAAAACAGCATAAAAAGGCTTCCGAAGTCATTGGTATTGATATATCGAAGGCCGCAGCGGAAAGAGCGGCGCTCAGGATTGATAAGGTTATAGTAGGCAATATTGAAGAAATGGATCTTAATTTACCGGATGGATATTTTGATTATGTCATTTTGGGTGATATCCTTGAGCATCTGATAAACCCCTGGGAATTTTTGAAAAAAATTAATAAATACCTGAAACAAAATGGCAGGATGCTTGTAACTATACCTAATGTCCGTTGCTGGAGAGTAGTTGTCCCGCTTATTTTCAAAGGAGCATGGTCTTATGAATGGCAGGGTATTTTGGATAAGAGCCATCTCAGGTTCTTTACAAAAAAAACAATATATCAGCTTTTTAATGATGCCGGATTAAACATATGCAAGATAAAGGCTATGGTAGGAAGCAACTTAGTTAGCGGTTATAGTTCAAAGACGATAACCGCATTTCTTGATAAGTTTACTTTAGGCTTATTCAGGGAATTCTTGGCTCCGGGATATTTTATCGTTTCAAGCAAAAGTTAAATCAGAAGCTTTCTTATTTTAGGGCGGGTATTGTCTTTAGGGTAAAACAGCATAATTAAGGAGCGTAAAGATGAAAGAAAAGATTAGCCGGTTAAATGGTGAGCCGCAGTTGATACCAGGAGAACTGTCGATTGATGATCGAGGAGAATTGGGATTTGTGAATAATTTTGATATGTCCGGAATAAAGAGATTTTATAGCGTTAGGAATCATAAGGTCGGGTTTATCAGGGCTTGGCATGCGCATAAAAATGAAGAGAAATACGTTACCGTAATTTCCGGTGCGGCAATAATCTGCGCTGTTCTAATTGATAATTGGGAGAATCCGTCTAAAGGCGCAAAAGTCCACAGGTTTGTGCTTTCTACGAATAAACCTTCAGTGGTATTTATCCCGAAAGGCTATGCCAATGGTTTTGTGAATTTAGAAAGAGATACCAAGCTTATATTTTTTTCTACGCGTACGGTAGAAGAAAGTAAGGGGGATGATTTCAGGTATGATGCTTATTATTGGAATCCCTGGCAGATTATTGAGCGCTAAAGGGAGCATTAAATGAAGATACTGATTGTAGGGGGAGCAGGTTATCTCGGCGGAGCCATTACAGATATTCTGGCCAGCGCTCATTACGAAGTCCGCATTTATGATTTACTTTTATACGAAGAAACTTACCGTAAGAATATCCCCTTTATATATGGCGACATTAGAAATGCGCAAAAGCTTAAAAAGCATTTACAATGGGCAGATGTAGTAATTTGGCTGGCCGCATTGGTAGGGGATCCCGCCTGCAGTTTAAATGAAAGAGTCGCTAGAGAGATAAACACTGGATCGGTCAGGTTTTTGCGGGAGAATTTCAACGGGAGAATTATTTTCATGTCTACCTGTTCGGTTTACGGGGCTGCAGAAGATGAACTTGGCGAAGAATCGCCCCTAAATCCTCTTTCTCTTTACGCTCAAAGTAAGCTTGATTCGGAAAATATCCTGTCAGGATCGAATTCCATTATTTTTAGATTAGGGACACTTTACGGCATAGGGGATAATTTTTCCCGTATAAGATTTGATTTGGTTGTCAATACTTTGATAATGCGCGCCATTTTCCATAATAAAATTAATGTTTTTGGAGGCAGGCAATACCGGCCGTTGCTTCATGTGCGCGATGCCGCGGCAATGGTTTGTTCTTCTCTAGAGAGGGATAATACCGGTATTTACAATTTACATTCTGAAAATGTCACGATATTTGAAATAGCAGAGCGAATTAAGAAATTCTTCCCTTCTTTGAATATCGAAATATGCGAAACAATGTTTCAGGATAACCGCAATTACCGGGTTTCTAGTAGAAAGGCGGCGCATGAGCTTAACTTTAATCCAAAACTGAAAATAGAAGACTGTATTAGAGAATTAAAGGAGATGCTTGAGGACGGCAGGGTAAAAAATTCATTTATTACCCGTTTTTCTAATTACTTGTATCTAAAACCGTTACTTACCGAATACAGTTCTCCTTTAGGCAAAGTTATTAAATTTAACATTTAAGCGATGAACGAACTGTCTGTTATTATCCCCTGTATTTCTACCACCGAGCTGCTTCCTGCTCTTGTTGATGAGTTAGCCGGATATCTTATGGCTAACCCCAGCGACGTGGATATTATTGTGGTCGCTAATGAAAAATCATATACGCCGAATAATCTCTCTGGATACGTGCAGAGTAATTACCCTTGGTTGAAGTTTGAAATGCTGCAGCTTAAGGGTGGCAGGCGTAGTTTCGGCGCTTTGGCGCGGTTCGGCATTGCTTATTCTACCAGTTCATATGTAGTGTTGGTTTCTGGCTATGGTGAAGACGATATCGGCATTATCCCTAAGATGCTAAATCAGATAAGAAACGGAGCACAGGTGGTTCAAGCTACGCGCTCAGGTTCTTTAAGCAATAAAAATGATGTCTCATTTAAATTCAGACTATATCAGGCGTTATACAGATTTCTGATTAAATTATTACTGGGGATTAAGATTAAGGATTCTACTTATGGGTTTAAGATGTTTGACAGGGTGTTTATCCAGTCCCTGGGGTTAAACCAAAATGGTTTTAGTATCTGCCCGGAAATTACCTTAAAAGCGTTACTTGCCGGAGGAAGGGTGGAGTATGTTGATTCCAAGGTAAAATCCAAACCTTTAAATAAGGATTTTAAGCTTTATAAAGAAGGAATTTCTTATCTTTGGCTGCTCTTACGAGGTTTTGCCCATCGGTTAGGAATACTTTGGTTTTAATACGCGCGATGAAGATCTGTATAGTAGTCCCGATGTATAATGAAGAGAAAATTGCTGAGGCAAGCGTAAATGAGATTATTGGTTATGCGAAAAAATTACCCGGTTTTATCACCGTAGTGGCAGTTAATGACGGCTCTACTGATAAAACGGGGGATATCCTGGAAGGCCTTGCCGTAAAATACGACAATAGGGAGTTCCGGTTTATTACAAGCTCTATTAACAGGGGATATGGCGGGGCATTAAAATTGGGCATAGGTTTTGCAATTGAGAATAATTATGATTACGCGCTTTTTATGGACAGCGATTTGACCAATCATCCGAAATACTTAAGAAATTTTTACGATAAAATGTCCGAAGGCTATGATTACATTAAGGCATCACGGTATATCAAGTACGGCGGAACGTCAGGCGTACCTTTTAAGAGAAGAATTATTTCCATTATCGGTAATAGTATCGCTAAGCTCGTTACGCGGCTTCCCCTGAAAGATTTTACCAACGGATTCCGTGCCGTAAAAGTTAATATTCTTAAAAAGATAGAATTGAAGGAGGATGGCTATTCAGTGATAATCGAAGAACTTAAAAAGGTAAGCAAGATAACAAATAATTTCTGCGAGGTTCCTTATATATTGGAGACAAGGAGTAAAATAGCCGGCTCATCTAAATTCAATTATAATATTGTAACGTTCTGGAATTATGCAAAATATTTATTCATATAGCTAACGGGAGACAGTGATATGAGGGTGATTGTTTTAGGCGCAACCGGGATGCTGGGGAGCATGGTTTACGGATACCTGCGCAATTCTACTGGGTTGGAAGTGACCGGCACGTCAAGGAATAAGGAGGCCGGCTTCCTTGGGCTTGATGTGAACGAAGATTATCCGGCAATGCAGAAGAAAATGAAAAATTGCGATTATATTATTAATTGCATCGGTATAACCAAGCCATATTGCCATGATGATAATATGGAGGAAGTACGAAATGCCCTGCTTGTTAATTCTTTGTTCCCTTTTAAGCTTTCCGATTTAGCTAAACAGAATAATACGCGCGTAATCCAGATCGCTACTGATTGCGTCTATTCCGGAAGAGAGGGGAAATATACCGAAGACGCATTACATGACCCTCTGGATGTTTACGGAAAGACAAAAAGCCTCGGCGAAGTAAAGTCCCCGCACTATCTTAATATCAGGTCTTCCATAATCGGGCCGGAGAAAGTTAAGAAAGCTTTTTTATTTGAGTGGTTTATGAAGCAGCCCAAGGGAGCTTTCCTGAACGGTTTTTCCAACCACCTCTGGAATGGGGTGACTACTTTACAGTTCGCAAAGCTTTGCGAGCGTATAATCAAAGATAATAAATTTAGCTACTTGGCGGGAATATCAAGCGTGCATCATTTTGTCCCAAATAATATTGTTTCTAAATATCAGATGCTTTGTATGTTTAAGGATGTTTTTAAAAGAGAAGTGGTAATAAAGGAAGAGAGGGCAGGGGATGGCGTGGTGGACAGGACTTTAGCTACGAAATACAACGGGATTTCAAGTTTCTTCCCGGGCTCTGATCTGGAATCGGAGATATATGAGCTCAAGAAATATATAGAAGATACAGGATTTTACAATGCCTAAAAAAATCGCTTTTATTTTAGGGATCAGGCCAGACATTATCAGGAGCGCGATAATACTGGAGAAATTACGCCAGCAGCCAGATTTTGAACTGATTTTTATCTGGTCTGGCCAGCATTATTCCGATAACCTGAAGGACATATTTTTCCGCGATTTAAATGTTAGGCCGCCTCAGGTTGAATTAGGCGTTACGGGAAAAAATGACGCTGAATTGTTGGCTTCCGTCATCCGGAAGCTTTATCCGGTATTAGCTGATATGGCCCCCATGGCGGCAATATTCTTGGGTGATACCAACACCGTAATGGGGTGCATTGCCGCTGCCCAGTTAAATATACCCATTGTGCATATTGAAGGGTGTATGCGTTCCTATGACTGGCGGATGCCAGAAGAAAAATACCGTACGGTTACTGACCATCTATCAGACGTCATTTATGCCTATCTTCCCGAATATAAGCAACAGGGCATTAGTGAAGGCCTGAATCCGGAGAGCATAGTGGTAACCACAAACCCGATTGTAGATGTTTTAAACCGCTATTATTTTGCTCAGAAGGAAAAATTCGATTCTTTAGCCAGCCGGTCTTTCTTTTCACAGCATAAGATAGAGAAAAAAGAATATTATCTCTTGACCTGCCACCGCAGGGAGAACGTTTCTTCATCCCCAGCATTAAAAAATATTCTCAGGTTGATTTCTTCTACTGAGAGAAAGATCTATTTTCCCGCCAGTTACCGCACGCAGAAGATGTTATCTGAATTTGGATTAGCCCTTCCCCGGAACGTAATCATGGTAGACCCGGTAGGCTATACGGAAATGCTGGTTTTATTGACAAATAGCAGGGGGGTAATCACTGATTCCGGCACAGTCATTGAAGAAGCGTGTATTTTGAATATACCTTCGATTCAATTGCGTAAATCTACAGAAAGGCCTCAGGTCTATGATGTCGGTTCAAGCGTAAAATTTGACCCGGCTGAATCAGAAAGCGCTGATTTTAAGAAAACTTTTATGAAGCTGGAAGCGCTTCATGGGAAGACGTTTATCAATCCTTTTGGCGACGGTAAGGCCTCTGAACGCATAGTTTCTGATATCTCCAAGCGGGTAAAAAACGGAGGATTTGACAGGCATAAACCACGTGGTTATCATCTGGATATTTCCCATTCATTCAGGGATGATTCCCTTAACAAAATTTAATTTAGAATGGCATTACTGTTATTCTATGCAATCGGCTCCTTCAGTATAATTATCGGAAGTTTTTTGATTTTTCGTTTATTCATCCGGTATAAACTTACGATATCTACCCTGCCGCTTTCCTTGTCGCTAATCCCGTCTGTTTATATGCCGATAGCACAATATCTTAAATATGCCAGCCTGCGTTTTTATGTTGATTTCTCGCACTGGACAGCCCTTCTTAACAGCATAATCACAACGGGTAAACCTTTTAATTTTAATCACGAATTGATATTTCCCGGCACAAAGAATTACCTCTCCGTGCATTTTGTCCCTTTCATATATCTTATTGCCCTGCCTTTTAAATTATGGCCGTATAGCGAGACTATCATTGTCTTAAATTTCATCCTTATGATTTCTTCAATTATCCCCTTGTATAAACTTGCGTTACTATGCGGCAAAAACAAAAGGTTCGCAGTCTTTATGATGGTGCTATTGGTCTGGTATCCCACTTTTCAATATACGGTCCTATATGAGTTTGAGATGCTGAGGTTCGCGATACCGATAATTCTCTGGATGTTCTATTTCCTGGAGAAAAGGAGCAAGTGGTTATACTATCTATTTTCCTTTTTGGCGGTTTTAGTCAGGGAAGAGGTAGGGCTTACGGTTATGATGTTTGGGATTTACTTATTCTTCTTTGAAAAAAAGCGTAAAGAGGGGCTTATAACTTCTATAATCGGATTAGGCGCATTTATTGCCATTACGGGAATTATTATGCCGAAATTAAGCGCTAGCCTCAGGTATGAGCACATCGCAGCCAAGTTTTTTCCCGTTGCAGGTAATAGCGGAGTATTTAAATTATTCCCTCTTATTTTTGACCCGATAAAGCTGGGCAATATTATATTATTCTTCCTGCCTCTTTTATTCGCTCCTCTTTTTTCCCCGGCCTTACTGGTAAGCTCGCTTGCCAATTTTGGGGTAGGCATATTAAGTCGTTCCAATACCCACGTTTCATTTATGATGTATTATTTGTCTCCCAGTGTCCCGGTATTCTTTTTTGCGCTAATAAAAGGCTGGCCTAAATTCACCAAATTCTTAAAAACGCACTTTGGCAGGGGGATTTACGATTCTGATTCTCCGGCTATGGCAGCAATGCTCTGCGCTTTGTTGGTTTCAAATATATTCTTTGGACCTTCGCCTGTTTCACTTCAATTTTGGTTTAGAGATATAAGGCCCGCTCTGTTCAGGACACAGAATTTTCATTATTCAGCGTATATTACGAATAAGCACCATAAACTGGTTGAATCTTTAGTAAAGATGATACCGGATGGCGCCATTGTTTCCGCAGAGCATTTTTTGCACCCCCGCCTGTTCAAAAAAAGAGGGGCGATGGTTTTTCCGCAACTTGTGAGTATGGATGGTAAATTTAAAGCGGATTATGTATTCATAGATAAAAATAACCCTGTTAAGACCGGAGGGGGGATACCTGAGTCATGGGACGGCTTAAGGGCCAATCCACAATTTTATTATGACTCAATAGAGAAGGCCCCGGAAATCTGGAAGCTATTAAAGGCAGAAGACGGGTATTATCTTTTTAAAAGGGCCAAGTAAACCAGATATGAGAATAGCCATTAGCCTGATTTCCAGCGTTGATTACGGAGGCGTTACTTATGCCAGGAATTTGATTTTGGCCCTGGCAGAAAATGACAAATTAAATAAATACTATATTTATGCCGCCAATCCCGAACTCTTCCAGGAAATACCGCAGCAGGATAATTTCTTTTTTAAGAAATGCAAAATAAACCATAAATCGCTTCTTGTTCGTTTTTTGTGGGAACAATTTATATTGCCGTATCATTTAAGCCGGATTAAGGCGGATCTGCTTTTTACCGCCAAGAATATTACGGTTTTTTTTGCTCCATGTAAGGCCGTTATCGCGATTCAAAATATGGAGCCATTTTTTTTTACCAGATACGATAATGATTGGAAACTGAATATCCGCTCCTATTTAAAGAAGTTCTTTAGCGAGATGTCGCTAAGGAGAGCGGAAGGGGTTATTTCCGTTTCAGCGTTTAGCCGTAGGTCCATAGAGAAAGTTTACCCCGGAGTGAAAGATAAGATTACCGTTATTTACAATGGGAATCCGCTTCAGGGTGTTTCTATTAGTGATGACAGCGAGCCAGGGCAGAAACCATATTTTCTTTCTTCCTCAAAGTTTGTCGCTTACGCAAACCAGCTAAACTTGGTAAACGGATACGTCCTATTAAACAGAAAAGTTAAAGATCTTCCCCCTCTGTGGCTTGTAGGAGGAAAATTCGATAATAAGTATTTTAATAAGATAAATAATTTTGTGAAAGAAAATGGTCTTGAGCAAAAGATCATTATTTTAGGTTTTTTGCCTTATGAGCGCCTAATTAAATTATACCGGAAAAGCAGTTTATTCTTATTTCCTTCTACGTTAGAAGCCTGTCCGCAAACCCTGATTGAAGCCATGTCTTGCGGCGCTTCTATAGTCGCTTCGTGCTCTGAACCGATGCCGGAGATATGCGTAGATGCCGCTGTTTATTTTGACCCGTATTCTCCGGAGGATATATGCGATAAGATTGAAGAAGTGTATCTCAACACAGGCCTGCGGGAAAAACTCAGTAAATTGGCATTGGAGCGCAGCAGGTTTTTTGATTGGAATAGGATCGCGGTAGAAACAATAGATTTCTTTCACAGAATAGCAGTTGATAAAAAGACGCAGGGGGTAGCTTAATAAGAATGAAGATTATTCTGGTAACCGCATCTTATCCTCCCGAAATCAGGGCAATCTCCTTGATGATGCGTCAACTTGCAGAAGGCCTGCAAAAAAAAGGCCATGAAGTAATAGTTGTTACAGCTTACCCTAAGCGTAATCTATCCTCATCAGAAAAAAATCGCGTATTCAGGGAAACTGAGCTTGAGGATAATATCAGGGTAATCAGGATCAAGGCGCCTCCCATAAGCAATATCGGATATATCGCGAGGGGCCTGTTTCAATTATTACTGCCTTTTATTTTTATTTTTAAGGCCGGAAAGTTGATAAAAGAGAAGATAGATGCGGTTATCGTATATTCTCCTCCGCTGCCTTTAGCTTTATTCGGAATGTGGGCAAAAAAACATTATAAGGCTAAATTCATGCTGAATGTCCAGGATATATTTCCCCAGAATGCCGTAGATTTAGGCATCCTGAAAAATAAGGCAATCATAAAGTTCTTCGAGTTCATTGAAAAAAAAGCATATAAGTCTGCTGATATAATCACAGCGCATACGGATAGTAGCAGAAAGTTCCTGGTTAGTAATAAGAACGTTCCAGAAAGCAAGATAGGGGTTGTTTATAATTGGATCGACATCGATTCATACCATAATATCAATCCCAAAGGCTTCTATAGAAAATTATATAACCTGGAAGGGAAATTTGTTTTTCTTTTTACCGGCGTGATCGGGCCGTCGCAAGGCCTGGATTTCATACTTAAGGTTGCCCAAATGGTATTGGATATTCCTGAAATTATTTTTCTTATAATCGGCGAAGGGACAGAGAAAGAAAAGTTACGTAAGGCGGCAAGCAAGTTAATGGTTACGAACATCATATTCGGTGATTATGTGCCTCTTAAAGAATACCCTGCCTTAGTAAAGGAAATGGATGTAGGGTTGGTTTGTTTGAGTATGTTGAATAAGACGCCGGTAATTCCGGGAAAGATTATTGGATTTATGGCTGCATCTCTTCCCGTGGCAGCTTTTCTTAATAAGGAAAGCGATGCCCATATCTTAATCCGGCAAGCCAGGGCAGGATATTCTGCGTATTCATGCGATGTAAAAAAAGCCGCGGAAGTTATAAAAAGTGTCTTTATTGATAAAGACAACCTTCGTTATTTTGCCGAAAGTGGATATCAATACGCGAGAAATAATTTTTCAGAAGATATATGCATTGATAAGTTACATAAGCTGTTGATCAATATTGTGAGATACTAAGTCAGGGGAGGAAGTTTGGTTATTTTATTATTCATATCCCTAATCGGTTATTTTCTTTTTATAGCAAAGATTTCTCGGTGGCCAATCGCCGTTATTCCTCTGCTAACGGTTTGCATGCTTACAAACCTATTGTATTTATTCGGTATTTTTAATAGGCTGGCACTAGGAGCACATATTTTATTTTATGCAGGCCTTGCGTCATTCGCATGTTATTTACTCGTTTGCCTCAAAGAAAAGAAATTTCCTTATTCAGAAATCTCTGAACCAGGATTAATTATTTTCTGTTTTTATTTCTGCGTATTATATTTTACCTGCCGATACTTATCATATTATAGCTGGGACGAGTTTTCCCATTGGGGGTTCTTTACTAAAGAGATAGTTTCTACGAATGCCTTGATAAATTCAGAAAGCGCTTTGGCCTGTAAAAATTACCCTCCGGGAGCCCAGATGTTCCATTATTTTATCACTTCTATTGTCGGTTATTCGGAAGGTTTGGTATATTTTTCCCATAATCTATTTCTCGCTTCATCGTTTACGTTATTTTTTCAAAGAAACACCTGGAAAGAATCTTATACTATTGCATTAATTATTTTAATTACTTATTTAATGGTATTCTTTTTTGGTTTTTTTAGCCTAACACTTTATGTTGACCATATTATAGGTACTGTTTTTGGAATGTCTATCGTGAGCTATTTCCTATTTCGGGGCAATAGCAATAAGGGCCGCCTGGTTTACCTTATCCCGATTCTTTTCTTTTTGCCCTTGGTAAAAACTATTGGATTGTTTTTTGCAATAAGTATTGCCGCAGTAGTCATTTTTGATTACCTTTATCTTTTTTGCCAAAGAAACTGGTTTTATGGAAATCAATTTGTTGCCATCGGTACAAAATCTAACCTTCCCCTTAATTCTGAATCAGCAGGTATAATAAATAAATTTTTGATTATAATTCTCCTAACAGGACTCGTAAGCAGTCCTTTTGTATTTAGGGAGTCGTGGAAAAGGCAGCTTAATAAAATGAAAATCGAGGAGGGATGGACTTCTACTGTTTCCCTTGATAAGATAAAAAAAACATTTTCCAAAGAACATGCTACGCAGAAGGATAAGGAAACTTTAATAAATTTTACGAAGGTATTTCTTACGGAACCGGTCCTGTCAGGATCCAGAAGGAGCTTATTGGGCAAATATATCAAGAACAAGGAAGCAATGTCTGCTGGTTCTTTATTCTTGATTTTCTTAGTAATGGGTTTAATCTGCGTATTGCTACAACCAACTCCGGAAAGGCGCCGTCGTGCTTTGATTTGTCAGGTAACCATGAGTTTTTCTTTTATTTGCTTTAGTTTGATTCTCCTCTTAGGCTACTTATATGTATTCGGTGAGTATGAAGGTGTCCGTATTGCTTCATTCAGCCGTTATATAAGCATATTCTTTCTTGGGTGGGCACTTGTAATTATCGGATTTTTTGTGGCAATTCAAAAGGAAGCAGTCTGGCAGTATCGGTTATCGCGGAAATTATTAGCGGTAATTTTAGTTTTTTTAATCCTTTGTTCTCCACCAGCAGCTGCGAAATTATTTTATTCTCCGCTGAAGCCGCAGTTACAAAAATGTTTTAAATATTTTGGATATACGAAAAAGGATTATCTCAGCGCTAATTCTGAAACAGAGCGGGTATTGCAAATCCGCCTTCAACTGGAACAGAGTTTGCCGATTATCAATAAGTATTGCCCTTTAAATTCGCGTATTTACTATATATGGCAAAATGACTTGGGTCTAAATCTTTGGATAATGGCTTATAATATTTGTCCGCGAAAGATAAATACTTGGGGGTGGTCGGTTGGAAAACCATATTATGAAGGAGACGTTTGGACTCAAAATTATACCCCTTCGCAGTTATCAGATGTTTTAAAGGAGTATGATTATATACTAATCGGTAGGGCAGATGATAATTTCTGGAAAGGATATAGAGTGTTATTTAAGGGCATTGACAAACCAGAAAAGGGAATTTTGTTTAAAATAGAAAAAAACACTGAAGGGAATATTATAATAAAAGAAATTGAGTAACTGCAATACCGCCATGGATAAGTTTAATACGACTATCGTTGGGGCAGGGGTAATAGGGCTTGCAATTGCCAATGAGTTATCAAAGAGAAATAGCTCTGTTCTGCTTGTCGAGAGAAACATCAATTTTGGTATGGAGACCAGTTCCCGCAATAGCGAAGTAATTCACGCCGGTATATATTATCCCCCTCTTTCTTTGAAAGCTACTACTTGCGTAGAAGGGAATAGGCTGCTTTATGAAATATGCCGGAATAACGGGATTCCCCATAAAAGGATAGGGAAATTGATTGTTGCTTTGGATAAAGTTGAAGCTGTAGAATTGAGCAGGCTTTATGAAAATGCGCGAAGTAACGGAGTTGAAGATATTGAAATGCTCTCAAAAGAAAATATTGCCAAGCTGGAACCTAATATCAATGCCTATACAGCCATATATTCAAGATCAACGGGAATAATTGATTCTCACTCTTTAATGGAATATTATCTGGATGAGGCTAAGGGCAGGGGGTGTATGGTTTCATTTAAGACCAAACTAGAGGCGATTGAGAAGCTGCCGGGAGGATATAAGGTTACCGTGATTGACAGTGACGCAGAGAGAGTATCTTTTATTTCTGAAAGAGTAGTAAATGCAGCCGGCCTTGAATCGGATAATATTGCAAGGCTTGCGGGAATTGATATAGAAAAGGAGGGGTATGTTTTGGAATACTGGAAAGGGCAGTATTTTAAGATCACCCAGAGTAAAAGCAATTTAATCGCAAGGTTGGTTTATCCTTTGCCTCATAAGGCGCTAACCGGCTTGGGAATCCATGCTACGATTAATTTAGGCGGTACGGTGCGATTAGGCCCTGACCATAAGCGTATTGAACGGAATGAGTTTGACTATAATGTTGATTTTCGAGATGCAGCCTCTTTTTTAAGCGCCGCTCGAAAATATATGCCTTTCCTTAGAAAAGAGGATATGTCGCCTGATACTTCCGGGATACGGCCAAAACTTCAGTCACCGAATGGAGATTTCCGAGATTTCATAATTCAGGAAGAATCAAAGTCTGGGCTTGCCGGTTTTGTGAATCTTGTCGGCATTGAATCTCCCGGCCTGACCGCGAGCCCGGCAATCGCCCGGCACGTTAATAAGTTATTCAGTTAATCCGTTAATTATGGTAAAATAACACGATGCTTTTTTATATTTCATTATTTTTAGCCGATTTAGCTGCGGTGTATTTTGGCTTCCTGACAGCCGCGTATTTACACTTCTTAAGTTTGCCGGCCCTCATTGAGTTCCTGAACCGGCATCTCATATTATGTAACGGTTTAACGTTGGTATATTTGGCTTGTTTTATTTTTAAAGGCTCCTACCCGCGTCGTTTTTGCTCAAGATGGAAGCTGTTAAAAACACTGTTTTGGGCTCTCTTGTTCGGGATGGTCTGCGGAATGAGTTTTGCTTATATATTCCGCTTTGAATGGGGTAATTTTCCAAGCAGTATTTTTGTAATCTCTTTTCCGGTTATTTTACTTCTTTTATTCTGCATGAATGAAATTATCTATAGCCATAGCGGTAAATTAAGGAGGAATGTTCTGTTTGTCGGAGAAGCTCAATTAACAGAGCCCCAAAAATTTTTAAGTACCGATATAGATGATATTGTCATAACCACTAATAAAATAAATTCTGAACAGATATATTTATTGCTGGATATCGCAAACAGGATGAATATTAAGCTTTCGGTCTTGCCGGCTTTATATGACAGGGTTTTTTCCAGCAAGGAAAACGAGAGAGATGAATTCCTGTATTTATTGCCCGCATATTTTTATGCCAGGACCGACGAACATCTTCTGAGGATATCTGATATTATGATAGCGATAACATTGTTGTTTTTTTTCCTGCCCCTTATGTTTTTGATAGCGGTATTAATAAAGATAGATTCTCCCGGCCCTGTGATATATAAGCAGCTAAGGGTCGGATTAAACGGAATGGTATTCAATCTTTATAAATTTCGTTCCATGTTCGTCAATTCCGAACAAAGCAGCCGTTCTACGGGGGTGGATTTAAACGAGGATACCAGAGTTACCGCTATCGGCCGTGTTTTGAGAAGGACAAGGCTGGATGAGTTGCCGCAGATTATTAACGTATTGCGTGCGCATATGAGCATGGTAGGGCCGCGCCCGGAGGCATTGTATCGTGTTAGAGAGCATCGCGCGCTTCAGGGGATACGTTTATGCGTCCGTCCCGGCCTTACCGGATTGGCGCAGATAGAAGGTTCCTACCATACCAAGCCCAGCAACAAATTACGATACGATTATTTGTATATCAGGAACCGCTCGTTGTTGTTGAATCTTAATATCCTTGCCAGGACGGTTTTGGTTATTTTATTTAGAAAAGGGAGCTAATGAAAGACAGGATAGTAACTTATTGCGACCGCATTATCGCGTATTGTTTGTATATTTCTTTTTTCTGTATCCCCTTTGCAAAAGCGGGAGTTGAAACTTTTATCTGGCTGGCTCTATTCTTATGGTTCGTAAAGAAGGCGGCCGGATACAGAATAGGCGGCTTGTCTGGCTTAATCCCCTCCACTGAATTAAATAAGGCATTGGTAGCATTTGTGTTAATTAATGTTTTTGCGGTAATATTTGGCACGAGCCTCGCTTTATCCATCAGGGGATTCTTTGGGAAGATATTGAAATTTATGGCAATTTATTTTATGGTAGTTGAAACTATCAATACAGATAAGCGCCTGAGGAATTTTCTATCGATAATGGTTTTTTCCGTAACCCTAATAATATTTGATGGGGCAGTGCAGTATTTTCATGGATTTGATTTTTTAAGAGGATATCCGTATGCCAGGCTTAGGGCTTCTTTTCCTACGGCCAATACCTTTGCAGGATGGTTGATATTTATGATACCGGTAATTCTGGTCTTGTCGACGCTTGTCAAAAATGACACTTTTATAGGTAAATTTAAGAAGGACATATTAATATCTATCTTCGTTATATTATTGGTTGGCCTGGTATTAAGTTATTCGCGAGGAGCCTGGATAGGTTTGCTTTTCGGCTTTAGTTTCTTCGGTTATTGCGCGATTAGGGTCTCCTACTTCAAAAGAAAATATCTATTTATATTGGGAGGCCTGTTTATTTTATTATTGGTTTTACTTTTCGGCAATTTACATGTCAAATCCGAAGAGTCAATAAGAGAGAGAATTAGATCAATAGCTACTATAAAAGATCAAGCTGTTTTAATCAGGCTGGGTCTTTGGAAGGAGTCATTGAAGATCATTCGTGATTATCCTTTTATCGGATGCGGATTGAATAATTATTCGGTAGTAGCTCCAAAGTATAAAATTTCTTATTCTGGCGGGGGGTATACGCATAATTCTTACCTCCAGATGGCGGCAGAAACAGGTTTACTGGGTTTGTCTTCTTTCCTTTGGATTCTATTCACTTTTTTTAAAATGGGGCTACGTCATTTTAAGAAAAGTAAGAATTATCTGGTTTTAGGGCTATTATCCGGCATTTTGGCATTCTCGGTGCACGCTTTTTTTGACACGCACCTTTATTCGTTGCAACTGGTAGTCTTATTCTGGTTTATGCTGGGATTGGCGGTTGCGGTGATGAAATTAGAGTCAAATATGGAAAAATGAAGATCGATAAACTTAGAAGCGCAACTATAAAAAGGGGCGGTTCCCTGCAGGGACAGCCCATTTTTATTTTATCGGTTTCTGTCATAGGATTAAGCGGCATCGTAGCGCAGGTAATGCTCCTGCGCGAATTACTGATAAGTTTATACGGCAATGAATTAACCATAGGCATAATCCTGGCAAACTGGATAATCTCCGAGGGGCTTGGCGCCATACTGGTAGGAAGGCTTATTGAAAGAGTAAAAGATAAACTAAATGTATTTATCATACTACAGGTAGCTTTTTCTTTAATATTGCCTGCTGCTATTTATTTTTGCCGCACTTTCAAAACACTATCAGGAGTTCCTTACGGGCAGGGGATTGGGCTGGGTGAGATTTTTTTATCATCTTTTCTGATAATCCTGCCTGTAAGCTTCTGCCACGGCGGGTTATTTGCTTGTCTATGCAAGTTAGGTACTTCTTATACAAAAGAAAGAGAGTTTTCCCTGGGGAAAGTTTATTTCTGGGAGACCGCCGGCTCTATTGCCGGGGGCCTTGCATTCACTTACATTTTAGCCCGCTATCTTAATTCTTTTCAGATAGCCACAGTTATAGCCATAGCCAACCTTGCAATATGCATATTTTTCTTTGGGAAGAATAAACCCGTCTATAAGTATGCCGTCATTTTGCTGATAGTTGTAATTGGTTACCTGTATCCTGCCGGCATAGTAAATGCAATCCACCGTTTTTCATTAAAGGAGCAATGGAAGCCGCATAATCTGGTAGATTACCGTAATTCAGTCTATGGAAATATCGCCGTAACAGAGGAGAACGGTCAAAGCACATTTTTCTATAACGGCCTGCCCATAATCACGACCCCCTATCCTGATATAACTTTTATGCAGGAGTTTGGAAATCTGCCGCTATTGTTTCATAATAATCCCGGGGATATCCTTATTATAGGCGCCGGAGCGGGGGGACTGATAAATGAAACCATAAAGCACCCTTTAAATAAGATCGATTACGCGGAATTAGATCCCTTGATTATACGTATACTTGAGAGGCATCATTCTGCGTTGACTACCAGAGAGCTTTCAGATAAGCGTGTCCGGGTTATCCCGCAAGACGGCAGGTTTTTTGTATACAATAGCCGCAATAAATATGATGTAATCCTGATAGGATTATCTAATCCCTCTGAATTATCTACGAGCCGCTTTTTTACCGCAGAATTCTTCTTTTCGCTTAAGATGCGGCTTAATCCGCAAGGCGTTATCGCGTTCTGGCTGCCTGGCTCATCTTCGTACATAGGGCCTGACCTGAAAGACCTTAATGGCTGCATACTTAATGCCGCCAAGACCGCCTATTCTTATCTACGCGTTATTCCCGGTGATTACAATATAGTTATGGCATCAGGTGACAGCGGCATTGATAAAGTCGACGCAGCCTTGGTTTACGAACGGTTAATTAAGCGTAATGTCAAGGCACCCATTCTTACTTCTAAATATCTTGAATACCGGTTAAGCGGGGAACGGATAGCCTGGTTTAACCGCGCCATGGCAGGTGCTACAGAGAAGGTTAACCGCGATCTTATGCCCTTTGCTATGTTCGAAACGCTTATTCTCTGGAGTAAAGAGTTTTCCGGCCCGTTAGTGTATATTCTTGAATTTTTAAAGGGGCTGCAATTAAGGCATATTTTTATAATTATATTAATCATCTATCTTGCGCTACTGTCTATTTTTCGTTCCAGGCGTAGCCTTTTAAAGCCAGGAATAAGCTACGCTATCCTAACTACGGGATTCTATGGTATGACCGTAAACCTTATTCTCATATTCAGTTTCCAGGTATTCTACGGTTATCTGTATCAGAATATCGGAATCCTGATAAGCATTTTTATGGCAGGTATTGCCCTGGGAAGTATATATATCACAGGTAATCTCGCAAAGATTAAAGATCCGGTAGGCCTTTTCATAAAGACAGAGGCGTTAACAGGGTTATTTGCCTGTATCCTGGCATTAATACTGGTTCAATTAGGTTATATGCGTTCTTCGGCGTATTTAATTTTTATGGTTATGTTTTTTATCGCGGGGCTACCGTTGGGGCTTGAATTTCCATTAGCCGGAAAAATATACCTGGAAGGAAGAAACAATACAGGAGAGGTCGCGGGCCTCCTTTATTTTCTTGACCTTCTAGGCGGTTGGTTCGCGGGGCTCTTGGCAGGCGTAGTGCTCATTCCTGTCTTGGGAGTTTTTGCTACCTGTATGGCACTTGCGCTATTAAAATTAAGCAGCGTAGGCCTGCTTTTTGCGGCAAAGAATGGGTTGACAAGAGGAGCTATTTAATATATATTATCTCTTCTATTAATCAAGGGGGGGTATTAGGAAATGGCAAAGCTTATGTTAAAGGATTTGGACTTAAAGGGTAAAACCGTATTGATGCGGGCTGATTTTAATGTTCCGCAAGACGCAAACTTAAATATCACCGATGATACGCGCATACGCTCGACATTGCCCACCATAAAATATATCTTACAAAACGGAGCCAGGAAACTCGTTTTAATGAGCCATCTGGGCAGGCCGGACGGACAGGTAGTAGGGAAGTACAGCCTCCGGCCTGTTGCGGCAAGATTAGCGGAATTATTGGCTATGCCTGTGAAATTCCTGAATGACTGTATAGGGGAAAACATAAAAAAGGAGATTCAGTCCTCTCCTGAAAAGGTTGTTCTTTTAGAGAACTTGCGTTTCCATGCCGAAGAGGAAGCAAATAACGCGGATTTCGCAAAGCAGCTGGCGTCATTAGGAGAGGTATTTGTAAATGATGCTTTTGGCACAGCGCACCGCGCCCATGCCTCTACTGAAGGGGTAACGCATTATCTTGAATCCGCAGCCGGATTCCTGCTGGAAAAAGAAATCGAATACCTGGGTAATGCCGTCGTAGCTCCCGAGCGTCCATTCATGGTGATCCTTGGGGGTGCCAAGGTTTCCGATAAGATAGGCGTGATTGAGAATCTCTTGCCCAAATGCGATGCTATTTTGATAGGGGGAGGGATGGCCTATACTTTCCTTAAGGCACAGGGAAAATCCATAGGTAATTCCAAACTGGAAAAAGATAAACTTGACCTGGCAAAATCCCTTTTGGATAAGGCAAAATCACTAAAGAAAGAAATAATCTTGCCGGTTGATAACGTAGTGGTAGATAATATACAGCCGGATGCAAAGAGTGAAGTGACGGGAGAAAATATTCCGGATGGCAAGATTGCGGTAGATATAGGACCCAAGACCATAAAACTTTTCCAGGATAAATTGAAATCAGCGAAGACCATTATCTGGAACGGGCCGCTGGGCATATTTGAGATGGATGCTTTTAGTATCGGGACAAAAGAAATCGCCCAATTTATCGGCGGATTAAAAGCAATGACTATTATCTGCGGAGGAGATACTGCAGCGGCAATTGCCAAATTTAAGTTAGAAGATAAAATGGCCCATATATCAACCGGAGGCGGGGCAAGCCTGGAATATCTTGAGGGTAAAGTCTTGCCGGGTGTCGCGGCCTTGACTGATAAGTAAGATGAGGAAAACAATTATTGCGGGAAACTGGAAGATGTATAAGACCATTAAAGAAGGCCAGGAATTAGTGGTCGCTTTAAGCAGGGAACTCTATAAAATAGAGAATGTTGATATCATAGTTTGCCCGCCGTATACATCGCTGGCATTCTTAGCCGATGCCCTTGAGACAAGTAATATCATTTTAGGTGCTCAAGATGTTTTCTGGAAAGAGGAGGGCGCTTTTACCGGAGAGGTCTCATGTAAGATGCTAAAAGACGCAGGATGTAAATTCGTCATCATAGGCCACTCTGAACGCAGGCAGTATTTTGGGGAAACAAACGAGGCCGTGAATAATAAAGTAAAGGCCGCGTTAAAGGAAGCGCTTACGCCGATTATGTGCGTTGGCGAGACACTTGCCGAAAGAGAGAAAGACCTTACTTTTAAGATTCTGGATAATCACCTCAAGGGAGGGTTGAAGGATATATCCGCGGAGCAAGTAGAAAAAATAGTTATTGCGTATGAACCGGTTTGGGCTATTGGCACAGGAAAGACCGCTACCCCCGAACAGGCACAGGAGGCCCATAAATACATCCGCGATACATTGGGAACTATGTATAGCCAGGATTTAGCGTCACAGGTCCGTATTCAGTACGGTGGAAGTGTCAAGCCGGATAATATTTCCGATATTATGCGCCAACCCGATGTAGATGGCGCGTTAGTCGGGGGAGCTAGCCTCCAGGTGGACTCCTTCGCTAGTATCGTAAAAAAAGCCAGTGAGGTAGTGAAATGATCGCAATTATTATTGTTCATGTGATAGTATGCACCGCCCTTATAGCCCTTGTTTTGGTCCAACGGGGCAGGGGCAGCGGCCTGGTTGAAAGTTTCCAAGGCGTAGAATCAATGTTTGGTACAAAAACAAATACCTTTCTTACGCGCACCACCACCATATTGTCAATTTTATTCTTTTTTACCTGCTTAAGCCTTGCGATATTGTCAATGAGACAAAGCAGGTCCCTTATGAGAACGGCAGTGCCGCAAAAGGCGGTTTCGCAGCAGTCGCCTGAAAAAGCCGCGCCTTTACAGCAAAACGCGCCAATTGCTCCCGCTGCGGCAACAGGGGAAAATGCAGTCAATAAATAAACGATTGCGCTATAATATAACAGGCCAGCGCAATAACATTAGGCTATCGCTTTAAGAAAGCGATAGCCTTTTTTATTACTATGGACAGAAAATTATTCTGGGTATTTGCATTAAGCAGTGCTGTCTATTTTACGCAAGGGGCAGAGGGCCTTCCTTCCCAGGCACTCTTCTATTATATGAAAGAGACGTTGCATTTCTCTCCTGAGAAGATAATGTTTTTAACGAGCATTATCATAAGCGCCTGGCTCGTGAAACCTCCCATAGGTTATCTTGTCGATAATTTTTTCACTAAGAAATTATGGATTTTCTTTTCTTTAGTTGCAGATATACTCCTTGTCCTCCTGGTGGGGTTACAGTATTTCCCCATCTTTATATTAATATCTATTTTGCTCGTAAATGCCACAAGTGCTGCTTTCCGCGATGTGGCAGTAGACGGGATTATGTGCGTAGAAGGCAAGAAACACAGCGCTACAGGCAGGATACAGAGTATCCAGTGGATTTCTATCTCTGTCGCAGGTTTACTGACAGGAATAGGAGGAGGAATTATTGCGCAGAAATGGGGATATAGGACAGGATACCTTTGTCTAGTCCCTTTTTATATTTTAGCCGGTTTATTCGCGTATAAATATAAGGAAAATGGTGCCCGGGCAGTCAAGGCCCGCTCTTCTTTTAAGCAAGATATGAAAAAACTGTTTTTAGACAAACGGCTCCTTATTATCGCGCTTTTTATCTTCCTGTATAAGTATTCTCCGTCATTCGGCACGCCGCTATGGTTTATACAGAGGGATAGCTTTAAATGGAGCAAGCTCTGGATAGGAGGGTTGACTACCATAAGCACTGTCTTTGGTATTGCCGGCTCATTATTTTATTACAGGTCCAGTACAAAGATTAACATCAAAAAATGGCTATATTTTTCGGTATTTCTGGGTGCTGTGCTTACCCTTTTTTACCTGTATTACACGCCGGTTACCGCCATTATTTATGAGATCATTTTTAGCTTTATCGGTATGTTCATATTCCTGATGGTTATGGATTTTATGGCCAGGAATACTACGGCGGGGTTAGAGGCGACTTCTTTTGCTTTTCTCTGCAGTGTCAGTAACCTTGCCATGGTAGCCAGTAACCTCTCCGGGGCATTTTTATTACCCATAGTAGGTTTGAGATGGCTTATTATTTTGTCCGCGCTTACCAGTTTCTTATGTCTGTCCCTCATAAAGAAGATTTAGCTTCGGGGTCCTGCCGCGTCCGTTTCCCCATTCCTGTGGTGCAGTGGCTCCTCGGAACGGGGATGCCCCTCGTCCGCGTCACCCCTCAGCTAAATCGAAATTTTTAGTTGCCTTTTAGCGGCCTCTCGTATATAATACAAAAATAATGATGAAAGTATTTGAGCCGTATATATTAGCGTTTATCCCGATTTTTGTAGCAGTGGATGCCATAGGGAATATCCCCTTGTTTATTTCTCTCGTAACCGGCTCAGGGAAGAAACAAAGGGATGCGGTTATCCTGGAATCCGTAACCGTTGCTACGGTCATCGCGATTTTATTTCTATTAATCGGCAAATGGGTCCTGGGGTTCCTCGGTATTACCATATCCGATTTCCAGATTGCCGGAGGTATCCTTTTATTTGTGATTGCCGTCAGGCTTCTTTTACCGGGGGCAGTAAAACATATTCTGTCAGACGGTCACGATAAAGATATAGGGGTATTTCCCCTTGGCACACCCTTGATTACGGGGCCGGCGGTCTTAACTACTACATTGATGATGCTGGATACTTTCGGCATAAGCGCTACTTTTGTATCACTGGCCGTAAATATGTTTATCGTGTGGCTTACGCTTATTAATGCCGATGCGATTATAAAAATAATGGGGCAGGGCGGGATACGCGCGGTTTCCAAGCTTATGTATATACTTCTTGCTGCGATAGGGGTAATGATGGTGCGTAAGGGCATAGTAGGAGCATTCCTGCGATGACGCATAAAGTATTGACTTTTATTATGGCAGGAGGAAAAGGGGAACGCCTTTTTCCACTGACTAAGGATAGGACCAAGCCCGCTGTTCCTTTTGGCGGTATTTACAGGATTATTGATTTTACCTTAAGTAACTGTATAAATTCCGGGTTACGTAAGATTTATCTGCTTACCCAGTATAAATCTGCGTCATTACAGAGGCATATCAGGCTTGGTTGGAATATCCTGCCTTCGGAATTAGCCCAATTTATCGAGCTTCTTCCTGCTCAGCAGCGCGTCGGCGATTCCTGGTACCTTGGGACAGCAGATGCGATTTATCAGAACCTGTATACGCTGGAGCTCGACCATCCGGATGAAGTGCTGATCTTAGCCGGAGACCACATATATAAAATGAACTATTATGCGATGATAGATTTTCACCGCGAGAATGATGCTGATTTGACTGTGGGTGTTGTGGAGATGGAGAAAGAAAAAGCATCGCACCTGGGAGTTGTTGAAGTAGATACAGCAGGAAGGGTAGCTGGTTTTGAGGAGAAGCCGGCAAAACCTAAGACCATCCCGGCGCACCCGGATAAAATCTTTGCCTCTATGGGTATCTACGTATTTAATAGCGGCGTACTCTTGGAGGAGCTGCACGATGATGCAAAAAAGCGCGCTACAGCCCACGATTTCGGAAAAGACATCATCCCCCCGATGCTTAAAAAGGGGCTTAAGGTAATGGCGTATAATTTTATCGATGAAAATAAAAAAGAGGCGAAATACTGGCGCGATATCGGGACAATAGATGCTTATTATGAGGCGAATATGGATTTAGTGCAGGCGGCGCCGATTTTTAACCTTTATGACAGGAACTGGCCTATACGCACTTACCAGGAGCAATTTCCTCCTGCCAAAACAGTTCATGCCGGAGAAGAAGTTACCGGCAGGATTGGCCTTGTGCTTGATTCCGTTGTTTCCGGCGGCTGCGTTGTAAGCGGCGGCAGGGTACAACGGTCGGTGCTCTCGCCGAATGTCAGGGTAAACAGCTATTCCCAGGTATATGACTCGATACTGATGGAAGGTGTCAATGTCGGCAGGTATGCCAAGATAAAAAGGGCGATTATAGATAAGGATGTGGATATTCCCCAGGGTATGGTTATAGGATATGACCTGCAGGAAGATAAAAAGCATTTCCATGTCACGGATTCCGGGATTGTCGTGGTAGCAAAGGGCACGGAGATTAAATAGTGCATGGTTCATTGTTCATAGTTCATGGTTAAATGCGATGATTAGAAAAGCGAAAATAAGCGA
The DNA here is from genome assembly GCA_050012075.1 of Candidatus Omnitrophota bacterium. Taxonomy (GTDB): domain Bacteria; phylum Omnitrophota; class Gorgyraeia; order Gygaellales; family Profunditerraquicolaceae; genus JAMWCI01. The sequence goes on from JBEKHW010000002.1 coordinate 163,958, forward strand.
TATAAACCAAATACAAAGCTTAATCAATAAATTTGCCAAGCAGGATTTGATGTTGCCGCGCGCCTTGAATGAGCTTTACGAAAACTTGAGAGATTTCTGGGTGGCGCAAGAAAAAGGAATTATAACCGGTTGCGCTGCACTGCACGTATCCTGGGATGACCTGGCAGAAATAAAGTCGCTTGCAGTGGTAAAACAGAAACAGGGCAAAGGGATAGGCAAAGACCTTATCCTGGCATGTTTAGAGGAAGCAAAACAACTTGGAGCGCGTAAGGTATTTGTATTAACCTACAAGCCAGATTACTTTAAGAAATTCGGTTTCAAAAGAGTAAAACACGCTCAACTTCCCCATAAGATCTGGGCCGAGTGTATAAACTGCTGCAAATTCCCTAATTGCAATGAAACAGCCCTTCTAAAACGCTTGTAAAAGAACCTTTCTATGGTATAATCTCTGAAACAAAAGGGGACGGTTCTCAACTTGTTCGAGAAGTGTCCCTATTTAGGGGACAGTTCTGCTTTGAGTTGAGAACCGTCCCCAATAATTGGAGGGAATATGGATTATTTATTGACCGATGAACAAAAAATGGTAAAGGAGCTTGCGCATAAGATTGCGGAAGAAAAAGTCCGCCCTGTCGCCGCCAAATACGACCAGAGTGAAGAATATCCCTGGGATGTTATGAAGGTTATTGCCGATGCAGGGCTTTTTGGCTTATTTATTCCACCGGAATACGGCGGAATGAGCGTGGGTGTCTTAAACCTTTGTATCGCGACAGAAGAATTATCCCGCGCCTGCGGCGGAATCGCAGTCTGTTATGCCGCCTCGGCATTAGGCACATTTCCGATAGTCCTGTTTGGAAACGAAGAACAGAAAAAGAAATATTTGCCGGATTTGGCAAGCGGTAAGAAAGTAGCGGCATTCGCTATCACGGAACCTGAAGCCGGCTCCGATGCCTCAGCCATAAAGACCACCGCGAAAAAAGTAGGTAATCACTATATCCTAAACGGATTGAAGCATTTTATTACCAATGGCGGGGATGCCGAGACCTATGTCGTAATCGCCATGACCGATAAAACAAAAGGCGCGCGCGGGGCGTCCGCCTTTATTCTGGAGAAAGGTATGCTAGGGTTTACCTTTGGCAAGAAGGAAGATAAATTCGGTATCAGGGCATCCTCCACGCGCGAGCTGATTTTTACTGATTGTAAAGTCCCCGCGGAGAATCTTCTTTCCAGGGAAGGGATGGGTTTTATTGTAACCATGAAAACATTTGATATGTCCCGCCCGGGAGTGGCTGCGCAGGCAGTAGGTATTGCGCAGGGGGCGCTTGAACTGGCTGTAAAATATGCCAAGGAAAGGCAGCAGTTCGGTAAATCCATTTCTACTTTTCAGGGGATTCAATGGATGCTGGCGGATATGGCTACTGAAGTAGAGGCAGCCCGCGGCCTGGTATATTCTACCGCGCGCATGGTTGATGCAGGAATAAAAGATGTCTCAAAGGATTCTGCAATGGCCAAGATGTATGCTTCCGATGTGGCGATGAAGGTAACGGTTGACGCCCTGCAGATATTCGGCGGTTACGGCTATATGAAGGATTACCCTATTGAGAAATATGTCCGCGATGCCAAGATAACCCAGATTTACGAAGGGACAAACCAGGTCCAGCGTAATATTATCGCGTTACAGTTAATTAAGGAAATGGCAAAGTAGTTCGCAAGTTCTAAAGTTCGCAAGTTCGTAAGTTCAAAAGTTTATGGGTCTTTTGCGAGACACCACTAACATACGAACTAAAGAACATTAGAACTAAAGAGCAAAAATGAATATTATAGTCTGTATAAAACAGGTCCCTGAAACAACTGAAGTCCGGATTAACCCTGAGACAAATACATTAATCCGCGAAGGCGTTAAAGCCATTATTAACCCTTTTGATATGTATGCTATTGAAGAGGGGGTGCGGCTTAAAGAGAAGTTCGGGGGAAAAGTTACTGTGGTTACCATGGGGCCTCCGCAGGCTGACGCCGCATTACGCGAAGCAATATCCCTGGGTTGCGATGAAGGGGTTCTGGTTTCCGACCGCGCATTTGCCGGCAGCGATACCTGGGCAACCAGCTATACGCTTACAGGCGCAATCAAAAAAATCGGCGGTTTTGACCTGATTATCTGCGGTAAGCAGGCCTCTGATGGTGACACCGCGCAGGTGGGGCCCGGTATTTCTACGCACCTGGATATACCACAGGTTACTTACGTTAAGAAAGTAGAAGATGTGAATGAAAAGGCAATGCGCCTGGAACGGATGATGGAGGAGGGCTACGAAGTTATCGAAGTGCCCCTACCTTGCCTTATTACCGTAGTCAAAGAGATAAATGAGCCGCGGCTACCTTCTTTGAAAGGGATGATGAAGGCAAAGAGCGCAAAGATTTCTGTCTGGGGACAGAAGGACCTTAACCTTGACCCGCAGGCAATAGGCCTTTGCGGTTCTCCTACCCAGGTCGTAAAAATATTTACTCCCCCGCAGCGCTTAGGCGGACAGATGCTTCAAGGTGAAGTTAGCGAAGTTAGCAAAAAGTTAGTGGAGTTGTTAAAAGCAGAGATTAATTAGTTCATAGTTCATAGTGGATAGTTCATAGTACTATCAACCATGAACCATGTCAGCCGTAGGCTGATCCGCCTCCGGCGGAAACCATGAACTAAAATGCCTATTCAAATAATTATCGAGAAATGCACCGGCTGCACATTATGTGTTTCGGCCTGCCCTTTTGATGCCATCCGTATAATGGACAAGCTAGAGAGCAGTGGTTCGGCCTCCGATAGCCGAAGCCATAAAAAGGCGGTTATAGATTTGAATAAATGCACCCTTTGCGGCGCCTGTGTGCCTGCCTGCAAATTTAAAGCCGTGCTTTTGGAGAAAACGCCTGCCAAGTGTGACCTTCCGGATATAAAGGGATATAAAGGGATATGGGTTTTTATTGAGCAAAAAAAAGGGAAAGTCCAGTCCGTATCCTATGAGCTCCTCGGTAAGGCCAGGGACCTGGCAGCTAAATTAAATACCGATGTAAGTGGCATACTTATTGGCACTAACTTGGGTGACCAGATAGATGAACTTATATATTGCGGCGCAGATAAAGTTTATCTTGTCGAAGCGCCGGAAGTGGCAGAATTTCAGGATGAACCCTATACTAATATACTTGTTGAGCTGGTAAACAAATACAAACCGGAGATCTTGCTTTGCGGGGCTACTGCTATCGGTAGGTCACTTATCTCCCGCGTGGCTGTAAAGATAAAAGCAGGCCTTACTGCTGACTGTACAGGCCTGGATATAGACCAGGATAAGAAGATATTGCTCCAGACACGGCCTGCGTTTGGCGGGAATATCATGGCCACTATTATCAGTCCTAATTACCGGCCGCAGATGGCCACTGTCAGGCATAAGGTATTTGCGCCAATGAGCCCGGATCGCCATCGTAAAGGCAAAGTTATAAAGGAACAATTTACTGGTTCAGCATTTACCTCTCGGACAAAGCTCCTAGACATTGTAGAAGAGATAGAGTCGCTTGTGAATATCGCGGAAGCCGATATAATAGTTTCCGGCGGCAGAGGAATGGGCGGCAAGGAAAACTTTAAAATATTGGAAAAACTTGCGCATGTGTTGGGCGCAGCAGTGGGCTCTTCACGCGCAGCAGTAGACGCCGGGTGGATGCCTTATTCGCATCAGGTGGGCCAGACCGGCCGGACAGTCGCCCCCAAGATATATATTGCCTGCGGGATTTCAGGGCAAATCCAGCATCTTGTCGGTATGCAGTCGTCAAAGATAATAGTCGCAATAAACAAAGACCCCGAGGCGCCTATATTTAAAGTTGCTACCTACTGCATAGTCGCAGATTTGTTTCAGATCATACCGGAGTTAACCAAGAGGTTTGCCGAAGCCCTGAAGAAATAAAGAAGATGAAGAAAAATGCTTCATCGGGTTTTACGCTCGTAGAAGTCCTTTTGGTTGCCGCAATTATCGCGTTGCTTGCCGCTATAGCCATACCTAATTTATTGGCAGCCAGGAGAACTGCCAATGAAGCAGCAGCCAAATCAAGCCTCCGCAGCATTTCTACCGCCGCAGAAACTTATTCTGTTGCTCATGCCTCCAATTATCCCGGTTCGATCTCGGAGCTAGAAACCTTCATTACCTCTGCCGGTGATTATTGCGCAGATGGCAATGGGGCAGTAAAGGCAGTCCAGGGATACTATTATTCCTGCATATTAACCAGCGGCGGCTATATTCTTGTCGCCAGCCCCGTCATTCCGGGAAATACCGGCAATATCACCTATACCGCTATCACAGGCGGCGCATTAACCCCACTTTAACTAATCCGCCGAAAGAAAACGTTTTCTTTAAACCCTGCCTACTATCTTGAAAAATCCTGTTTATTAAGGCACAATTAATTTGGAGGATCCTTTAATTAACCCGGGACGTAACCATGGAAGTGGAAGGGGATTTTAAAGAAAAAAGGGCCAACAAAAGGTTTCCTATAACTATCCCTTTAACCTGTTGTGATAGCTTTGGCAATATGGGATATACGGAGACGCGCGATATCAGCACCGCAGGATTAGGCATTATGTCTAACACGAATTTACCTGCGGGCAGCCCCGTGGAAATATTTTTGCAGATGCCTGATAATGGACAGAAGATCTATCGTAAAGCAACAGTTATCTGGAGCGTTAGCATTGCTTCCGGAATGTTCAGGGTGGGCGTACAATTAAGAGATTCTATATTAAACCCCATTGCGTTGATTCTTCGAGCAGTTAATTACCAGCAAAGACATTAACCTGCCTGCATAGGGTAAAACCTCATAAAAACACTACTCCTTAAAAGATTCTATCTTAAAATTTTTTCATAGCCAATCATATGTAAACCCCGTTAGAAAGCCTCATCTCGTTACAAAAGTTCTTTGTAATGAGGTCCTATCTATGCGGGATGAATATATAAGATCTTTCTTTCTAACGGGGTAAATACGCATAATTATTCATATTTACACATCGTTTCAACCATAAATGTATGATTATGTTAAAGAATGTTAATATTCTCCTTGACAAAATCATTTTTTTATTTATAATGAAATTTGTAATTTATCCCGCACCTTTTATCCATTCATGTATTTAGCTAAAATACTTGAATAAGAAAAAGGTGCGGGGTTTATGGGGGTAAAAATGGTAAACGCAGAATTAATGACAATTGATGACCTGGCGGATTATTTAAAGGTAACGCGCCGCACTATTTATGAGTGGCTAAAGCTTAAAAAAATCCCGGCAGTAAAGCTTGTCGGCCAATGGCGTTTCCGTAAAGATAAAATTGATGCCTGGATTGACAGTTCAACCACTAAATCATTAAATTGATGGAGGGATAGGCATGTATTTTAAAAAATTGGAACTCATAGGGTTTAAGTCTTTCTGCGATAAGACCACTCTTCATTTTGAACCGGGTATTACCGCCGTTGTGGGGCCAAACGGATGCGGTAAATCCAATATATTTGATTCGATACGTTGGGTCCTTGGCGAGCAATCTGCTAAATCCCTGCGCGGCTCAGAGATGCAGGACGTTATTTTTAACGGAACGGATGTAAAAGAGCCTCTTGGCATGGCAGAGGTAACTCTTACTTTTGAGAATACCCAACGGTTTTTTAATTTTGACCATGACGAAGTAGCGATTACCCGCAGGCTATTCCGCTCAGGAGAGAGTGAATATCTACTTAATAAAACACAGGTAAGGTTAAAGGATATCCTGGATATACTGTTAGGCACAGGGGTGGGCGCGGAAAGCTATTCCATTGTTGCGCAAGGTAAGATTGACTTAGTTTTAAGTTCAAGGCCGGAAGACAGGCGTTTAGTTTTTGATGAGGCTTCAGGGATTACGAAATACAAAGCGCAGAAAAGAGAAACTACGAGGAAGCTGGAAGAAACAGAACAGAACCTGTTGCGCGTAAACGATATAGTCACCGAAGTCAAGCGCCAGATCGGGAGCCTTGAACGCCAGGCAAATAAGGCGCGTAAATATAAAGAGGTATTCGAAGAGTTAAAAGCAAAAGAGGCGACGTTGGCTTCTCTAGAGCGCCAGGAAATCCTCGGACAGAAACAAGGGATTACAAAAGAACTGGACAGTTTTCAGGCGCGGGAGTCAGAGCTTTTAAGTTTGGCCAGGGAAGAGGAATCAAGGATCGCCGACCGCCAGAATGAAGTCAGGCTCCAGGAAGAAATAATTTCAAATATAAAGAACGGTATCATGACCGGAGAAAACCGGATAATCAGGAACAATGAGCGGATAGCTTTTAATAAGGAGCACTTAGAAGAATTGTCTTCTACAAAGAGATACCTCGAGTCCCAAGTTGCGCAATTTGAAGAAAAACTTGTTTCCCAACAGGATAAGCTAAACACGGTAAGGGAGGAATTTGAATCATTAAGGGGCAATATTGAAACAAAATCGGGGCTCTTATCCCAGAAGGATATCCAGATTAATGCCCTTGCAGCCAGCATAAAGGAATCATTGGAAAGGATATCTTGCGCTAAAAAGAATATCCTGGAGCTCGCCGGGAATATCGCAGCCGCGAAGAATGAAATAGCCGATTTTAAATCCAAGGAGCAGATCTATCTTTCCCGCAAGAAAAGGCTTGAGATTGAAAAAGCCAAGGCCTACGAAGAGCACGTAATAACCGAAGAAACCCTGAAAAACATAACCCGTGAGGCAGAATCCCTCCGTAATATTGTCCAGGATTTGAACTGTAAGACCGACGAAAAGAAAAGCCAGATAGAAAATGAAAAATCTATTTTAAATAGCTTAACCGCTCAAATCGTTGAACTGGAAAGAGAAAAATTGACCCTGGGTTCCCAGAAGGAGTTTTTGGATAAACTAAAAACCAAGTACGATGATATCGGCGAGTCCCTTAATGCAGTTATCTATCTTGATAAGTTACCCAGGGAGGACGTAAGCGGCCTGGTTGTAAAAATTAAGAATAATGTCAATCCGCCCAGGCAGGATGAAACGCAGATTGAGCCGGCAAGCTTCAAACTTTCCGGGGAGGCAAAGCCCATTGAGCTTGATACGCGTAAGATTGAAGACAAAATCAATGTCCTGGCAGAAAAGATATCTACTCTGGGCAGTAAGAGAGATCTAAGCCAGTCTAATATCGAATCCTTTGGCATGGATATTGTTTCTATACAACAGGAATTACGCACCCAGGAAATCGCGCTTGCCAACAAAGAAAGCAACCTCTCGACCGTCGTTGAGCAATTTAACAAGATAAAAGAAGAAGAGGATATCATAGTCCTCGAACTATCGGAAGTAGAAAGGGAGATCTCCGTATTGGAAAAAAACGTATCTTCTTCGCAGGTAAAACTGCAGGAATTGAACAAAGAACAGATTGTAACGGAGGGCCTGATATCGGAGGAGGAAACCAAGATCTCTGTTAATTCCAATCTGAGGGAAGAATTGTTGGTCGCGATTACCCAGCTAAAGACGGAGCTGGAAACTTTGAATAAGCGTGTTATTTCAGATGCGGCAACCGTGAAGTTATTGGAAGATACTTACAAACATGAAATGGATAATTTCACGAATGTGCAAAATCAAATATCCGATACTGCGGCCAAGAGTGGTTCTTTAGAAACAGAAATAAAAGAATGCCAAAATAGCAACGAAGAACTCTCTCTCGAGATCAGAAATCAAAACGACGCCCTTAAACAGGCGCAGGAGAAATTTAAAGAGGCAACGGCCTCGATAAGCGAGGTTGTAGCTAAGATTGAGGCTGAGCGTAAAGAGGTAGGCACAATAAAGGATAAGATTTATGAATTACAGATGAGCGCCAAAGACCTTGACTACAGATATTCCACAATAAAGACCAGGATGCTTGAGGCATATAAAATTGACGTGGAGGAGTTGGCCCCACAGACAGAAGGGAGCGAAAGCATAAATGTTTCCCAGGATATAGAGGCCCTAAAACAGAAATTGGATTCCTACGGCACGGTAAATTTAGTGGCTATTGAGGAATATGATGAGCTTAAGAAGAGATATGATTTTCTCATACAGCAGCAGAATGATCTACTTTGCGCAAAAGAGTCGCTCCACGAAGCTATCTTGAAGATTAACCGCACTACCAAGCAGATGTTCATGGAGACATTTGAGAAGGTAAAGGTTGAATTCCGCAATTACTTCCGGATGCTCTTTAACGGAGGAGATGCGCAGGTGTTTCTAATTGACGAGCAGGACCCCCTTGAATCAGGCATCGAGATTATTTGCCGGCCTCCCGGCAAGAAACTGCAGAATGTGTTATTGCTCTCCGGAGGAGAAAAATCCATGTCTGCCATAGCGTTAATCTTCGCGATCTTTAAGGTAAAACCTTCTCCATTCTGCGTCCTGGATGAGATTGACGCGGCACTTGATGAAGCAAATGTGGACAGGTTCTCCCGCGCCCTTCAGGAATTTGCCAAGACTTCGCAATTCATTGTCATTACGCATAATAAAAAGACGATTGCCAATGCCGACGTGATGTATGGAATCACCATGCAGCATTCAGGGGTATCGCGTATTGTGTCGGTTAAGTTCGGGAAAAAACCCGAGGAGCCGGATAAAGAAGTGGATAGTGTGGCAGCTGCCTAACAGCAGGTAGTGTTTTTACCTTTGTGTTTAGCATCATACAGCCTTTTATCCGCAGTGTTAATGAGTTCGGTAGGAATCGAACCATCTTCAGGATAAGTAGCAAGGCCTAAACTCACCGTTATTCTCTTATTAGGAAGGATCTCTTCGTGCGGGAAAACATATTTTTCTATTTCCGTGCGTAGCCGCTCCGCGATCATATACGCGCTTTTCTTTTCTGCCTGCGGCAGGATAATCGTAAATTCCTCACCCCCATACCTGCATACGTAATCCATCTTCCTGGACTGGTTCTTAAGCAGGGACGCCATCTCCTTAAGGATCTTATCTCCCGGTTGATGGCCGAGTATATCGTTGTACACCTTAAAATCATCGATATCGAGCATAATGAGGCTCATGGTGGATTTATTCGCCTTTGCTTTTTCAAGTTCTGCCTGGAACAGGTAGCGGAAATAACCCTGGTTCCATAATCCGGTCAGGGAATCCATATGCGCCTGTTTTACGGTTTTCTCATAAAGCCGTGAATTTTCAATCGCAAGGCCAGCCTGGTTGGCAAGCATTATAAGCATGCGCAGGTCATCCTTGGTAATGGGTTTTTTGGTGATGAAATTATCAGCTACGATTATTCCGTTTACCTTATCTTTGGCTTTTAGCGGGATGAGGACAATCTCCTCGCTCTTTAAGAGTTGTATTAAGGGGGAATTTTTATGCGTATCTATTTTTTCCTTTGTCAGGTGTAGCGGCATCCCTTCTAATGTCGCCATAGCCAGCAGGCTTTCGTTATCTCCCTGGAGGGGTATCTTCATATGGCGGACTTGCTTATTAAACCCGCTTTCAAGTGCCTCACGGGAGAATTTATAGGCGTTGATGAGGTCATCCATATCCATTTCTTCCTGTTCTATCTGCGTCCAGATACGGCTTGCCTCTTCTAATGTTTCCGGCCCTATTCCCATTTCTCCTTCGATTACGCCTTCTATTTCATTGAAGAGAAAAAGTGAGGCGCGGTTAAACCCCAGGCCGCTGTGCGCAGTAACTCCGGTCAGGATGATATAGAGGATTTCCTCTAGCTCCAGGGTCGTGCGCATGGCATTGGAAATCTCATAGAGGATATTGAGCTCGTTCTTAGTGCGCTCTAAATCGCCCTTTATCCGGTCTAATTCCTCTTTTTCTGTAGGTTTCTTTAGCTCTTCCATATCCTGTAAATCTAACATATTTTTTGCCTTATGTCAACCCAGTTACTGTTAGAAATAGGATATCGTTGCGTCCATTTAGGTGGGTTCTTTCGCAAGATACACATAAATAGGCGAAAGAACCAAAGGGGTGTGGGGAAAAAGTTTCCCCACGCTTTCGGGGTAACAGTCCACCGCTACTTTTGGCGGACGCCATAGGGGCAGAGCCCCTTTGGGGAGCGAAGCCGAAGGCGAAGCGACGGAGAGGGGTGATGCCTATGCGCTATACACCTTGCGCTTATCGGAATTGCGCAAGTTTGGCCACAAGGACAATACTGGCGCAATTCAGATTAGCGCCAGGTAGCTAGCCCTTGTGGGTTAACACCCCGCGCTTAGCGGTATTGCGCGGGTGTGCCTTCGTAGGCATATGAATATGTTGACAGGGGTGGGGATGTAAGTTATAATATAAACTTTCAAAAGCATTAAATAATATAACTGGAGGCAAAAATGACCGTAGAAAAGAAATCTGTAATCAAAGAAGATAGCCGCCACTTATCCGACCGCCAAAAGGCGTTGGAATTGGCGCTTTCCCAGATTGAGAAACAGTTTGGAAAAGGTTCAATTATGAAATTGGGTTCGGAAGTGAAAGTCGACGTTGAGACTATTTCCACGGGCGCGCTTACCCTCGATATAGCATTGGGGGTAGGGGGCCTGCCGCGGGGCAGGGTAATTGAAATATTCGGCCCGGAGGCATCCGGAAAGACAACTGTTACTTTAACGGCTATACGGGAGATTCAGAAAAAAGGAGGCGTCGCTGCTTTTATCGATGCAGAACATGCCTTTGATTCCACTTATGCCAAGATAATAGGCGTGAATCTGGATGACTTGCTTATTTCTCAGCCGGACACCGGCGAACAGGCACTGGAGATCGCAGAGACACTCGTGCGTTCTAATGCCGTTGACCTTGTGGTAATTGATTCGGTGGCAGCGCTTACCCCTAGGGCCGAGATTGAAGGAGAAATGGGCGATACGCATGTGGGGTTACAGGCGCGGCTTATGTCGCAGGCATTAAGAAAATTGACTGGCGCTATAAGCAAATCACGCACCTGCGTAATTTTTATCAACCAGATCAGAGAGAAAATAGGGGTAATGTTTGGTTCTCCGGAGACCACTCCCGGCGGCAGGGCGCTTAAATTCTATTCTTCGGTAAGGCTGGACGTAAGGAGGATCGGTTCTTTGAAAGAGGCAGAAGTCGTCATCGGCGGCAGGGTGAGGGTCAGGGTAGTAAAAAATAAAGTAGCTCCTCCTTTTAGAGAGGGAGAGTTTGACATACTCCACAATGAAGGCATTTCTAAGACAGGGGCTGTGGTAGATGCCGCTATTAATTCCGGCGTAGCCACTAAGTCGGGAACATGGCTTTCATTCGGCGAAGAAAAACTAGGACAGGGAAGAGACGCGGCAATTAAGCTCCTAAAAGAGAAACCAAAGTTGCAGGAAGAATTGGAAAAAGAAGTAAGAAAAAAATCCGGCCTATCCTGATAAAAGGTGCAAAGTAAAGAGGAAGTATCCCAGAAGGCAAGGGCGTATGCTTTTCTACTGCTTAAATTCAGGCTGCGTAGCGAGCAAGAATTATACAGCCGGCTTAAGAGAAAGAAATTTCCCGAGCAGGTAATTGATTCAACGTTAAAGTTTCTAAAAGAGAAGAATTTCATAGACGACAGGGTTTTTGCTTCTGCCTGGACCCGGGCTAGGCTTAAAAGGCCGTTTGGGATAAGAAGAATAACCCAGGAGTTAGCCCTAAAAGGCGTTCCAAAAGATATTGTCCAGGATACTCTGTTAGGTATAAAGGACAATTATTCCGAAACACAGATTGTTCAAAATTTAGCAAAGGAGAAGCTGGAAAAATTAAAAGGATACGAACCGATCAAGGCAAGAAATAGGGTAAACGCCTACCTTTTACGCCGCGGTTTCTCTCCTGAGACAGTATACGATGTGTTGAGTAAACTATGCAAGCAGACCTATTAAGGAAAAAATTCCTCGATTTCTTTAAAGCAAAAAAACACCGGATAGTGGAAAGTGATTCTCTGGTGCCCAAGGACGACCCTACGGTACTTTTTACCCCTGCCGGTATGAACCAGTTCAAGAAAGAATTCCTTGGTTTTGACGCGGGGTTTAAGCGCGCAGCCACTTCTCAGCGCTGCCTGCGTACTGATGACTTGGATAAAGTCGGAAAGACGGCGGTACATCACACTTTCTTTGAGATGCTGGGAAATTTTTCCTTCGGGGATTATTTTAAGAAAGAAGCGATCTCCTGGGCGTGGGAATTCTTAACCGTAGATTTAAAAATAAATCCGGATAAACTCTGGGTATCGGTTTACCATGAAGATGAGGAAGCGTATAAAATCTGGAAAGACCTGATTAAGGTCCCTGTCAAAAAAATTGTTAAATTAGGTGATAAGGAAAATTTTTGGCCGGCAGAGGCAAAAACCAAAGGCCCTAACGGCCCTTGCGGCCCCTGTTCAGAAATATTCTTTGATTTCGGAGAAGATGTCGGCTGCAAAGAAAAGGCCTGTGACCCTTCCTGCAACTGCGGAAGGTTTGCGGAAATCTGGAATCTGGTTTTCACCCAGTTTAACCGTAAAGAGGGAGGTGTATTAGAGACCCTGCCGAATAAAAATATAGATACCGGTATGGGCCTGGAGAGATTAGCGGCAGTAATGCAGGGTAAGAAAAATAATTTTGAAACAGAATTGTTCCGGCCTCTGATTATGGAGATAAGTTCAGGCGCCAAGGACCAGGGTAAGAACGATAAAAAGATAATTTATGCGGTTAGTGATCATTTGCGCGCGATTGTTTTCGCAATTTATGACGGTGTCATGCCTTCAAATGAGGCAAGGGGGTATGTCATCCGTAAATTAATCCGTAAATGCAGTATGCACCTGCGCGCCCTGGGGATTAAAAAGCCGTTTCTTTATAAGTTAGTGCCGGTATTGGCAGAAATTATGCGAGAGTCTTACCCGGAGCTCAAAGACCGCCAGGAAAATATTGCTCAAATTATTCTTTCAGAAGAAAAAGGTTTTCTCTCTACGCTTAATTCAAGCGACAGTTTGTTCAAGAATAAATTTAAAGAAGTAGCTATAAAAGAGGATCCGGAGAAGGCAGGAGAACTTACTTTCCAGCTTTATGATACTTACGGCATTCCTTTTGAATTAACCAGTGATTGGCTGGAAAAAAATAAAATAAAAATCTCAATCGATGTTTTCCGGAGGGAATTAGAGAAGCAGAAAACACGCTCTCAGTTGCAGAGCGTGATGAAGGGGGATGTTTTTGATATCAAAGACCTGCATCTGGGAGCCAAAGCCACGAAATTTCTAGGTTATGCGCAGCACGAAGTAAAAGCTAAAATTATAAAAATTGTTAAGGATCAGGCAGTAGTTAAGAAGATTTCTAAGGGTGAGAAGACAAGAATCATCCTTGACCAAACTCCCTTTTATCCCGAGAGCGGAGGCCAGGTTGCCGATACCGGGGAATTCATCAAAGGGAAAAATATTTTTCAGGTCCAAAATACTAAAAAATTTGATAAAGTGATTGTGCATACGGGTATTGTAAAAGAAGGGGCTTTTAAGGCGGGAGATCTGGTTTTAGCTAAAATTGATTTAGCGCGTAGGCTTGCAATTGCCCGTAACCATACCGCCACGCACCTTTTACAGGCAGCCTTACGCAAAATTTTAGGTAAGCACGTTAAACAACAGGGATCTTTGGTTGCCGAAGATAGATTACGTTTTGATTTTACCCATTTCCAGGATGTTAAAGAAGAGGAATTAGCCCGGGTGGAAGAAGAAGTAAATAACTATATTTTGGATAACCATACCCTGAAGGCTAAAGAAATGACTTTGAGTATGGCAAAAAAGACCGGCGCATTGGCGTTCTTCGGGGAGAAGTATGGCGATAAGGTGCGTGTCGTAGAAATCAGCGACTTATCCAAGGAATTTTGCGGGGGTACCCACCTTGATGCTACAGGCCAGATCGGCCTTTTTAAGATACTGCAGGAGGGCTCGGTTGCAAGCGGGGTAAGGAGGATAGAAGCAACCACAGGAAAGTCCGCCTATCAAAAGATAAAAGAAGAGGAAGCTGCTATCAGCGATATTGTTTCTGATTTAGGTGTCCCGGCAGATAGAATAGCAGAAGAGGTAGAAAAAAGAATCAACCGGATAAAAGATTTAGAAAAGGCTTTGAACTTGGAGAGATCGCAAATAGCTACACAGCAAACAGATGAATTAAAAGATAAAGCCGAGAATATAAATGGAGTTGATTGTATTCTTTATTTGCGGGATAATCTCGATATGGATTTTTTAAGAAAACATGTGGATTTGCTTAAAGCCAAGAAAGACAGTAACACTCTTATTGCCCTGGGTGCTAATAACAACGGAAGCGCGTTACTGGTTATTGGTATTACAAATGATTTAGTCCAGAAGGGATTAGACGCCTCAATTTTAATCAGGGAGGCAGCTAAATTCATAGGCGGCAGCGGCGGAGGCAGAAAAGATTTTGCCCAGGCAGGAGGGGATAATCCCCAGGGGCTTACCCAGGCATTTGAGGCCATAAAATCGTTTATAGGGAAAATAAAATGAACCCCGCACCTTCTTTTGATTCACTGCATAAGAAGGCGGGGGTATAAATAAAGTGTTTGAATAGGGAAGAAGGTGAAGGGGTGAATATCATACGTTTCGGCAGCAAAAAATTAGAACAACTTTATAACCGTTCAATAAACCGGCAGAAGCACGTAATCGAGAAGGTAAAGAGGATTATTGATGATGTGCGCCTGCTCGGTGATGAAGCATTACTGAAATATACCAGGAAATTCGACGGGATAAAGTTGCCGATGCGCCAGTTAAAGGTATCACAAATTGAAATCAGCGGAGCTTACCAGAATATAAGCCCTAATTTTATTCCCAGTCTCAAGGTGATTATTGAAAATGTAAACAGGTTTTATCGTAAGACCCTGAAGAAATCCTGGAGGATAAACGACAGGGAGGGAGCTGTTTTAGGAGAAAATTATACGCCTTTAGAGAGAGTCGGTATATATATCCCGGCAGGTACGGCACCCCTGGTTTCTACGGTATATATGACGGTGTTGCCGGCCCGGCTTGCCGGAGTCAAAAAGATAGTGCTGATAAGCCCTCCGGATAAACATGGAGCGATAAATCCGCACATACTGGTAGTTGCCGACCTGTTAAAGGTAGATGAGATTTACCGTGTAGGCGGTGCGCAGGGTATTGCCGCATTGGCATACGGCACCAAGACCATCCCGCGGGTAGATAAGATTGTAGGCCCCGGTAACGTCTATGTAAGCGAGGCAAAGCGCCAGGTATTCGGTATCGTAGATATAGATATGGTTGCCGGCCCCACGGAGCTTGTTATAATTGCTAACCGTCTTAGCGACCCGAAGTTTATTATCGCTGACCTTAAAGCGCAGTCAGAGCACAGTAAGGGGCTGGCTATCCTGATTACTAATTCTAAGAGCCTGGCAAAGGAAGTGAAGATGAAGCTTACAGGTGAAAACGGCTATATCATTTTGACAAAGAACTTAGAGCAGGCAGTGGATATCTCCAATAAAATCGCGCCAGAGCATCTTGAGATCCTGGTGAATAATCCGCAAAGGCTCTTAAAGTGCGTAAAGAATGCCGGAGCTGTATTTTTGGGGCCTTACAGCCCTACTGCGGTCGGAGACTATGTAGCCGGGCCAAGCCACGTTTTACCTACTCACGGAACAGCCAGATTTTTCTCCGGACTTTCAGTTACTGATTTCATGAAGAGTATCCATGTCATAAGTTATTCCAGGAAGGCGCTGGAGAAGGCAAGGGAGCCGTTGGAAAAAATTGCTACCATAGAAGGCCTGACTAAGCATCTGGATTCTGTTAAAGCAAGATTTTTATAAGATAAGTTTTATCGGGAGAAAAAGATGAGAGAGGCTACCAAGACAAGAAAAAGTAAAGAAACTGACATCACTATAAAACTGAATATCGACGGTAGTGGGATGGCGAAAATTGATTCCGGTATAGGTTTTCTAGACCATATGCTGGAGTTATTTGCTTTTTGGGGGCATTTTGATCTTGAAGTTACTACCAAAGAAGCAGATTTAAAAGTGGATATTCACCATACAAATGAAGATTTAGGGATTGTTTTAGGACAGGCTTTTAAAGAAGCCCTGGGGGATAAGGTAGGGATTAAAAGAAATGGCTTCGCTTCATTTATCATGGAAAGTGTAACTGCAAATGTAACTGTGGATATTAGCGGTAGGGCATTTTTTAGTTGGCCTCTTACAGGTGCTGGAGTTCGCGAAGATACAAAGGAGGGCTATGATTTTGAATATGCAGCACATTTCTTAGATGCGTTTAGCAAAACTTTAGGTATGAATTTAAATATAGTCATTGCCGGAAGCAGCCCCGACTTACATACGACTCTGGAGCCTATCTTTAAGGCCTTAGGTAAAGCTTTAGACGAGGCCACCCAGATCGATCCCCGTCGTAAAGGCGTGCCCTCTACAAAAGGCGTGATTGACTGATATGATTGCGATTATTGATTACGGTATGGGTAATATTCATAGCGTAAATAAAGCCCTTCAACTTTATGGCGCCGAAACTATCGTCACCAATGACCCTGGAGAAATTTCGAAATCAGAAAAGATAGTCTTGCCCGGAGTAGGTGCTTTTGATGATGCCATGCATGAACTTACAGGCCGCGGGCTTGTTTCTGCCATTAAGAAAGAAATAAAATCAGGAAAGCCGCTTTTAGGGATTTGCCTGGGGATGCAGTTGTTATTTGAGGAAAGCCAGGAAGCAAAGAAGGCAAAGGGCTTGAGTATACTTAAAGGAACGGTAAGAAAATTTAAAGAAACAAATGGATTAAAGGTGCCGCACATGGGTTGGAACCAGCTTAAAAAGTCACAAAGTCACAAAGTCACAAAGTCACACGAATGTCCCCTATTAAAAAATGTGCCGGACGGTTCCTATGTATATTTCTGCCATTCATATTATCCTCGGCCTTTAGATAAAAGTACTGTTGCTGCTGTTACAGATTATGGGATAGATTTCACTTCTGTTGTATGGAAAGATAATGTATACGGGGTGCAGTTTCATCCGGAGAAAAGCCAGAAAATCGGCCTTAAGATTATAGAAAATTTTCTTTCATTATGTTAATAATACCAGCTTTGGATTTAAAAGACGGGCATGTCGTAAGGTACGTACAGGGAAGGCGCGATAAAAAAGTTTATTCGCAAGACCCTATAAAAACAGCAAAACATTGGGTAAGGGCAGGGGCGAAGTTTTTGCATGTAGTTGACCTTGATGGCGCATTTACCGGAGTGATAAAGAATTTAGATACAGTAAAAGAAATTGCGCGCTCGGTAGATGTGCCTGTAGAATTCGGCGGTGGTGTAAGGAATTTAGCGGTTATCGAAGAGCTATTGAAAGCCGGCATAAAGCGAGTAGTCCTGGGCACAAGGGCGATAGAGGACAGCTCTTTCCTGAAAAAGGCCTTTGATAAATTCAAGGAAAAAATCATCGTGAGCCTTGACGCAAAAGGAGAGAATCTCCTGATAGAGGGATGGAAGAATTCCGATAAGGAAAGGAATATAGCTCTTTTTGCAGGGGCGTTAAAGAAGATGGGTTTTAAGGAAGTGATTTATACCGATGTCATGAAAGACGGTACTCTTTCCGGCCCGAATATAAAAAGCATAAAAACATTGCTAAAAAAGACGGGCTTACATATAATTGCTTCAGGCGGAATATCCAGGTTGGAGGATATCTTTAAACTAAAGAAGTTGGAGAAGGAAGGCCTTAGTGGAGCAATCATCGGTAAGGCCCTTTATGAAGGCAGGTTTACCTTAACTCAAGCACTACAGATTTAAAAGTCGTGGTTAAACTAAAGCTCCGCGCTACATGCGGATTAATTCGCAGACGCTTATAGGCGAATAAGATAACAGACGCTATAACTTATGTCGCTATTACATAGCTCCATAAGTTATCTGCTCATTAAAAGGAGGGAGAGATGTTGAAAAGGTTATTAGGTGTTTTTGTTCTTACCGCGTTTGTTTTTACCCTGACCGGTTGCGCGACTGCGCGTAAACAGCGGGACGAAATACAGGGGTTACGAAACCAGGTTTCGGCTATGGAATCACAGTTACAGGCAAAGGACCAGGAAATAGGTAGTTTAAAAGCAGCTTTAGATAAGTCAGAACAAGAGAAAACCACTGAAGTCGTAGTTGAAAAAACAAAAAAGGTAAAAAAGATTATTCCTGAAGTAAAATCCAGGCCCCATGGCAAACAGATACAGGTTGCGCTTAAAAACGCCGGTTATTACACAGGAAAAATAGACGGCAGAATAGGCAAGCAAACAAAGGAAGCCATAAAAGCATTTCAGGCCGCCAATAATCTGAAAGCCGACGGAAAGATGGATAAGGAAACCTGGAATTTGCTTAGCGAACATCTTTACAAAAAAGTCAAATAAGTAATGCTTGCAAAGCGGATAATCCCCTGCCTGGATATTAAAGACGGCAGGGTGGTAAAAGGAGTGAAATTCTTAGGGCTACGCGATGCCGGAGACCCGGTGGAGGTAGCCAAGCTCTATGACCGGGAAGAAGCCGATGAGCTGGTTTTTCTGGATATAACCGCGAGTTTAGAGAAACGCAAAACCCTTTTTAGCCTGGTTGAGGAGATAGCCAAAAATATTTTTCTTCCCTTTACCGTAGGCGGAGGAGTATCCGATATAAGCGATATAAGGAGCCTTCTTAACGCCGGAGCGGAAAAGGTCTCTATCAATACCCAGGCGGTAAGATTCCCGGATTTAATTGAGGAGGCATCCAGAAAATTCGGCAGCCAGTGCATTGTTGTCGCTATCGATGCCAAGAAAAATAATGACAGCTGGCAGGTATATATCAACGGCGGAAGGACTCCGGTAGAAATGGATGCCGTAAAATGGGCAAAAAAAGCCGGAGAATTAGGTGCAGGCGAGATACTCCTTACCAGTATGGATTATGACGGCACAAAAGACGGCTTTGACATGCCGCTTACCGCGGCAGTGACCGGCGCAGTAAAAATACCGGTAATTGCCTCGGGAGGCGCAGGGAGCTTGGAGCATTTTTATTCTGTTTTAACCAAAGCCGGAGCAGACGCGGCATTAGCCGCCTCGCTTTTTCATTATCAGGAATATTCGGTAAAAGAAGTAAAGGCGTATCTTAAGGAAAGAGGGGTGCCAGTCCGTTTATGAAAAAGAAGAAAAGGATAAATTTAAGCGCTCTTAAGTTTGATGCCGCTGGGCTTATCCCGGCGATTATACAGGATTATAAAACAGGAAAGGTCCTTATGTTGGCATATATGAATAAAGGGTCGCTAAAGAAGACTTTTAAGCTCGGTAAGACCTGTTTCTGGTCGCGTTCCCGCAAGGAATACTGGGTAAAAGGGGTGACCTCCGGCCACTTCCAATTCGTAAAATCCATTGCTTATGATTGCGACCTGGATGCCCTCTTGATTAAAGTGCGCCAGGTAGGCGTTGCCTGCCACACAGGAAACCATAGTTGTTTTTACAGGAGATTAAAGTAAGATAAAGATGTATTCCCTTATCCTTAAAGAGTTCTTGAAACTAACCGCCAAGGGAAACGTTATCCCTCTGTATAAAGAGATAAACGCGGATGTGGATACGCCCGTATCATTATTTCTGAAGTTAAAGCAGAGTGGTTATGCATTTCTGCTTGAATCCGTGGAAGGCCAAGAGAAGGTTGCCCGGTATTCTTTTTTAGGCTCCCAGCCTTCGCTTATAGTCCAAAGTAAAGGCAGGAATATAGCAATAACTTCTAAAGGCGCAAAGAAAAAACGTTTTATAACTTCCGCAACGCCTCTGGATGAAATTAAGAAAATCATGTCCAGTTTTAAAGCGGTGAAGGTAGTCGGCCTTCCGCGTTTCTACGGTGGATTAGTGGGTTATATAGGTTATGATATGGTTAGATTCTTTGAGGATATACCGGATAAGAACCCGGATGACCTCAAGGTCCCTGATTCCGTATTTATGCTTACGGATAATATCCTGATTTTTGACCACGTCAGGCATACGGTCAAGATTGTGATAAATCTTATACTCCCACACAGCAAAATTTCCCGTCAGCAAAAAACAAAGGTTTATTTTAATGCGATAAACAGGATTAAAGCAACAGAAAAGAATTTATTGCAGCAGTTGCATTATAATAAGATAAGCACCGTTAAATTGTCAAAGAAAATAAAAACGGAATCTAACTTTACAAAGAGCGAATTCGAGATGAATGTTAAGAAGGCAAAGGAATATATAAAAAAGGGAGACATCATACAGGTTGTGCCCTCGCAACGTTTTAAGATCAATACAAAACGCCGGCCTTTTGAGATTTACCGTAATTTAAGGAACCTGAATCCGTCTCCATATATGTTTTTCCTGCATCTGAAAGATATTTTCCTGATAGGTTCTTCTCCGGAAATGCTGGTGCGCTGCGAAGACGGCCTTATACAGACCCGGCCTATTGCCGGCACGAGGAGACGTGGCGTAAGCGCAGAAGAAGACAATAAACTCGCCGCTCAATTGATAAGGGATAAAAAAGAAAGAGCAGAGCATATTATGCTTGTGGATTTAGGAAGGAATGACCTGGGCAGGGTTTCTCGGACAGGCACGGTTAGAGTAAACGAATTTATGTCAGTAGAAAAATATTCGCATGTAATGCATCTTGTCAGTGAAGTAAGGGGTAAACTTGACCGCAACAAGGATATTTATGATGTTCTAAGGTCGGCTTTTCCTGCTGGAACGGTAAGCGGCAGCCCGAAGATCCGCGCGATGGAGATTATCGACGAGCTGGAAAATACCAAGAGGGGCCCGTATGCCGGATGCGTGGGCTATTTCAGTTTTTCCCATAACATGGATACATGTATTACGATAAGGACCGTCCTTATCAAAGGTAGTTCCGCATACATTCAGGCAGGAGGAGGGATAGTAGCAGATTCAGTCCCGGAAAAAGAGTATCAGGAATCGGTAAATAAAGCAAAGGCATTAATTGAAGCTATAATTAAGTAGTTCATGGTTCATAGTGGATAGTTCATAGTAAAATATTTACCATGAACAATGAACTATGAACTATAACGAAGGAGGGTTAAATTAATGGCAGTGCATATTCGTTTAAGGAGAATCGGAAAAAGGCCAAAGGGCAGGCCTTATTTCAGGGTTACTGTTTTTGACGAACGCAAAGCCCGTGATAGCAGATTTCTTGAAGAGTTAGGTTTTTATAACCCGGTAACCGGAGAAGCGAAGCTAAAGAAGGAACGTATTGAGCACTGGGTAAAGAACGGCGCGCAACTTTCCGCAACCGTGAAGAGTCTGATGAAGAGAAAACAAGCTTAAATCTCCGCGCATAGCGCGGCGTTAAATAAGCGCTAGCACCGAGCATAGCTCGGTGTGATTTCGGCGTATACGCCAGTGGCACGCCGAAATCAACATCCGATACATTATTTATCTAAGGAGGCAAGAAAATGCCAAGTCAGCAGGCAGTAAATCCCATGTTACAGATGTTTCCGCTATTACTTATCTTTTTAGTTTTTTACTTTTTATTGATCAGGCCGCAGAGGCAGCGTGAAAAAGAGCAACAGAAGATGCTTAATTCCCTGAATAAAAATGATGAAATAGTCACGACCGGCGGGATACACGGCACAATCGTCAACGTAAAAGATAAGACAATTATAATAAGAGTAGACGACAATGTTAAACTTGAATTAGAAAAAAGCTGTGTTTCTTGCGTCAAGAAACCGCAAGGCGCAGTTGAACCGAAACTCCACGCATAGCGCGTGGAGTTAAATAAACAATATACGCCAGAGGCATTGTTTATTTAAAGGAGTAAGAATATGGAAAGAAAGATTGCTTATAAGTCAATTTTTATTCTCGCTATTTTAGGTTTGTGCGTTTATTTTACCTTTCCTGTCCAGAAAAGGATAAATCTGGGGTTGGATTTGCAGGGAGGAATGAATTTACTGCTTAAGGTGGACACCAGCAAAGCCTCTTTAGAGGACAGAGAGGCAGTGCGCGATTTGACGATTGAGAAACTAAGGAGCAGGATAGATGATCTGGGAGTAAGTGAGCCCGATATACGGGCTCACGGCACCGACGAGATTGTAGTGCAACTGCCCGGCGTAACCGACAGGGAGCGAGCTTTAAATAAAATCGGCCAGACTGGCCTCTTAGAGTTTAAGCTGGTTTTACAGGATCAGGATAAATTAAAAGAGGCATTGGCAGGGAATGTGCCTGAAGGTTATGAATTGAAATATAGCAAAGATAATAATGAGGCGCTTCTGGTAGAAAAAGAAGCGGCTTTAAGCGGTAATGCCATAAAAGACGCAAGCGTGGCTTTCAGCCAGGACCAATTCGGCGAGATTATAGTTAAGCTACAGCTTACTGCCGAGGGAGGCAGTAAATTTGCGGAATTAACCGCCAAAAATGTAGGCAGGAGGCTTGCGATTATCTTAGACAGTAAGGTGCAGTCTGCCCCGGTTATCCGGGAAGCGATCCCTTCAGGAGAGGCAGTTATAAGCGGCCGCTACACCACCGATGAAGCCGGTGACTTAGCGAAGATTTTAAAACACGGCGCGCTGCCGGCATCAATCCAATTTGAAGAAGAAAGGACCATAGGTCCCTTATTAGGTAAAGATTCTATTCAAAAAGGCCGCACCGCCTGTATTGTAGGAAGCATACTTGTTTTTCTCTTTATGCTCGTATATTACCGGTTAGCGGGTTTTATTTCAGATATTGCGTTGGGCTGTAACCTTTTAATGATCCTGGGCTGCCTTGGAATGCTGCCTTATATCTTTGGGGCTTCTGTTGCAACACTCACCTTACCTGGTATAGCAGGTATCGTCTTGTCCTTAGGTATGGCAGTAGACGCCAATGTCCTCATCAATGAACGTATGCGCGAAGAGTTGAAAAGCGGAAAGAATTTAAGGCAGGCCGTTGCTAATGGCTATGACAAGGCCTTTAGCGCCATCTTTGACTCTAATCTGACTACCCTGTTTGCCGCGGTGATTTTGATTATTATCGGCACCGGCTCAATCAAGGGATTTGGCGTTACGTTAACCATCGGCCTTATCGCCAGTATGTTTACCGCCATATTTGTAACGCGCACTATATTTGAAATCCTCCTTGATTTAGGATGGATAAAATCATTATCCATGATGAGCTTTATCCCGGAAACAAAGTTGGATTTTATCGGAAAAAGAAAGATCTTTTATGCAATTTCTCTGATAGTAATAGGCGCGGGGCTGTTTTTCTTCTTTAAGAATGGAAAAAATGCCTATGGGATTGATTTTTCCGGAGGGCAGGTGCAGGAATATAGTTTTAAGAATATCCCGGATATCGACAAGGTACGTCAGGTTGTTAAAGAAGCAGGGATAATTGACGCGTCGATACAGCAATTCAAAGATAACCCGAAAGTCGTTTTAGTCAGGACAGTAAAAGAAGGAAGCGACATTTTGACCTCTAAACTGAAGGAGAAATTCCCTCAGGATGATATCCAGGTATTAAGGATAGAGCGCGTCGGCCCTATAGCAGGCCAATACCTTAAGGGTAAAGCCGTATGGGCCCTGATCTGGTCTCTTATCTGCATACTTATTTACGTAGCGATAAGATTTAAGCATTTTAACTTTGCGGCTGCCGGAGTAATAGCTTTAATCCATGACGTATTGGTGGCTCTGGGTTTTATGGCAATGACCGGAAGGCAGATTGACTTATTAAGCGTCACTGCCTTTTTAACTATCGCCGGTTATTCTATAAATGACACGATAGTGATTTACGACCGCGTGCGAGAAAATATGCGCCTTAACCGGAAATTAAGCCTTTATGAGCAGATAAACCTTAGTGTTAACCAGTGCCTATCCAGGACCATCCTTACTTCGGGAGTTACCCTGTTAACGGTAATTGCAATCCTGGTGTTCGGAGGAGAGGTCTTAAGTAATTTCGCCTTTACACTCCTGGTCGGTTTCATTTCAGGCGTATATTCTACCGTCTATATTGCCTCACCACTCGTCCTTGCCTGGAGTAAAAAACGTAAGCCCTAAGCGAATGTTTGAGTCCTTCAAGGTTTACACGGGTCAGGAGCTTGATCTTGAGAAGCTTTTTGCCGCTTTGATTGATTTCGGATACAAAAGGCAGGAAAGCGTCTCAGAGGAAGGTGAATTTGCCCGCAGGGGAGGAATAATCGATATCTTCCCCGTTTCTTTCGAACTACCCATCCGCATAGAACTGGAGAATAACACCGTTATTTCAATCAAAACATTTAATTTCGTGTCAGGAGAACCATTATGGAAGCATAAAATGGTGATTCTACTGGCATTAAAAAGGCCTTCCGGATATCATACGGTTCCTTTTACCGAAGAAATCCCATTATCCAATTTCGTGGATATCGATATCGGCGATTATGTAGTGCATAATCAGCACGGGATCGGCAGGTTCCTGGGCATTCAAAAAATAAAAGTGCAGGATAAGTTAAGGGACCATCTTGTAATAGAATATGACCGTGAGGAAAAGCTTTATGTCCCCATAGAATCAATGCACCTGGTCCAGAAATATATCGCCTTTCACGTAAGAAGGCCGAAACTCTACAGGCTCGGCACTAAAGAGTGGCAGCGCACAAAAGAGAGGGCGCGTAAAGGCATACAAAAACTTGCCTGGGAACTTTTATCCCTGCAGGCCATGCGCCTTGCTTCTTCGGGGCATAAATTCTCCGAAGATACTGCCTGGCAGAAGGAATTTGAAGCTACATTCCCGTATCAGGAAACCCCCGATCAGATAAAGGCAGTCCTGGAAGCAAAAAATGATATGGAATCGGGCAGGCCCATGGATAGGCTACTTTGCGGAGATGTGGGCTATGGAAAGACCGAAGTCGCCATGCGCACGGCCTTTAAGGCGGTTATGGATAATAAACAGGTTGCATATCTTGTGCCTACCACGATCCTGGCTGAACAGCACTACCAGAATTTTAATTTACGCCTGAAGGATTTTCCCGTTAATGTCCAGATGCTTTGCCGTTTTAAGACTGAGGCCGAACAGAAAAAGATTATTGATGATATAGGTAAAGGTAAGGTGGATATTGTTATCGGGACTCACAGGCTGCTTTCGGATGACGTGAGTTTTAAAGATTTAGGCCTGATTATCATAGATGAAGAGCAGCGATTCGGCGTAAACGCAAAAGAGAAGCTAAAAAAAGCCCGGCTCACCACAGATGTGCTCACCCTGACCGCAACTCCCATCCCCCGCACTCTATATATGGGGTTAATGGGCGCAAAGAACCTTTCCGTTATAAACACCCCGCCGCAAAACAGGTTGCCTGTAAAAACTATTGTGGTAGAATATGATGAAGGGCTCATACAGCAGGCAATTACTAGAGAGTTAGACCGGAAGGGCCAGGTATTCTTCGTGCATAACCGGATCCACGACATTGACAAAATTTCCGGCAGATTAAGAAGAGCCCTTCCTGAAGGCACAAGGATAGCAGTTGCCCATGGACAAATGCCGGCTAAGGCCCTGGAGGAAGTAATGAGCGCGTTCCTCGCGGCCCAGATCGACTGCCTCTTAAGCACGATGATTATAGAGTCGGGTATTGATATACCAAACGCCAATACCATAATTGTAAATAACGCGCATACCTTTGGGCTTTCCGATTTACACCAATTGCGCGGAAGGGTAGGCAGGTTCAATATTCCCGCGTTCGCCTATTTTATGATCCCCAGGGCAGAGATTCTGGATAGCGACGCAAAGAAGAGGTTAGAGGCGATTCAGCAATATTCGTATCTGGGAGCTGGTTTTAATATCGCGATGCAGGATTTGGAGATTAGAGGCGCCGGAAACCTGTTAGGCATCCAGCAGCACGGTTTTATTGCCGCGGTAGGGTTTGATTTGTATTGCCGCCTGCTAAAAGAAGCAGTCGATAACCTTAAAAGGATAATCCCCCATGAAAATTAAAAAAACCGCAATATTTATTCTCACGTTGATTGTTTGCTCTTGCGTTATGCAGCCGCTTTTTGCAAAAGATAAAATCATAGCCGTAGTTAATAAGGAAATCATTACCGAAAAAGACCTTCAGGATTTCATATCTTTTGCCCGTGGCCAATTTTCCCAGGAACTTAAGCCGCAGGAACTGGAAAGTAAAATCAATAGTCTGAAAACTGATATGCTTAAGAAATTAATCGAAGACCGCCTGATTGTCCAGGAGGCAAAGAAGTTCCTTGAAGAAGCAAAAACGAAAAAGGACGCATACGCCGTAGTCAGGGTAGAGCCGGAGGAAGGCAGGGTGAAAAGCCGTATAGAGGATGTAAAGAAAAAATACGGTTCAGACACGGAATTCCAAAATGATTTGGCACTCCATGGCCTGGTTCAGGCAGACATGGAGAAAAGAATCTGGGAACAGATGCTTATGTTAAACTTCATAGATTATAAAATACGGATGCAGATTATCGTAAGGCCGGAAGAAGTAACTGCTTTATACAACAAGGATCCCAAGAAGTTTAACACCCCTGCTACTCGCGAATTTGAAGTGATAACTTTAGAGAATAAGGACCAGGCCACATCTTTCGCTTACAACCTTAAAAAGGGAGAGAGCCTGGAGAAATTAGCTGCCAGGTATTCGGTTAAAGTCGATATCATGCGCTCCAATAACACCGGAGAGCTAAGGAAGGAAATCGAAGATGCGGTTTTTAATCTGGAGGCAGGAGGTGTTTCAAACCCCGTTACAATCAATGGGGTCTATTATGTTTTTCACCTGCTTGGTATTACTCCCCCAAGGCAACAATCCCTTCTAGAGGCCCAGCCAGCGATTTACGCGTACCTCTTTGACCAGAAAATGCGGGAAGAAATGCAGAAATGGTTAGATGAAACCAAGAAAAAATCATATATCAAAATATACTAAAATTAGATTAGGGATTACTATCGGGGATCCCGCCGGTATTGGTCCTATCATTACCAAAAAAGCGGTTGACCGTCTTAACGGCTTAGCTGATTTTCTGGTTATCGGGGACTCCTCGGTTCTAGGCGGTATGAAGAGTTGCCGGTTACTCGATTTAGGGAGGATAAAGAAAGGAAAGGTCAGGCGCGGTGTGGTTGCGGCAGAATATGGCGCAGCATCTTTAGCCTATTTAGATAAAGCCGTTGAACTTCTAAAAGAAAAAGAAATTGACTGCTTGGTTACTGCTCCTGTTTCTAAGGAAGCGGTAAATAAAGCAGGGTTTAAATTTTACGGCCACACAGAATATCTTGCGCATAAGTTTGGCGTCAAACATTACGTGATGATGCTTTTAAATAATTACTTGAAATTCAGCCTGCTCACCCGCCATCTGCCTTTAAAAGATGTCTCCTCAAGATTAAACAGGGAGGTTTTACGGGAAACCATATTATTGACTTATGATGCCCTAAGAAAAATGTTTCTTATCGAGAAACCGCGCCTTGCGATTTGCGGCCTTAATCCGCATGCCTCGGATAATGGGGTAATCGGAAGAGAAGAGAATGATATAATCAAGCCTTTAGCCGCTGTTTTAAGAAAAAGTATCCCATATTTAGAAGGTCCGCTTTCTTCCGACATTGCTATAGCCAGGGGATTCCGCGGATATTATCATTGTCTCGTTACCATGTATCATGACCAGGCGCTAATACCCTTAAAATTGACAGAACAATTCGGCGGGGTTAATCTTACCCTGGGATTGCCTTTTGTAAGGACTTCTCCTTTACATGGGACCGCTTTCGATATAGCGCGAAGGCCGTCGCTTGCTAACCCTACCTCAATGCTCGAGGCAATAAAAACAGCCGTCCAATGCACTTTAAACCTAAAAAACGCTTAGGGCAGAATTTTCTGGTTGACAAAAATATACGTAACAAAATAGTCGACTCATGTCTATTGCGTAAGACCGACGTGGTCTTAGAAATAGGAGCGGGCAGAGGGGAATTAACAGAATTACTTGCCCAGAAGGCAAAGGCCGTCTACGCAGTAGAGATCGACGACGATCTGTATAAAATCCTGCAGCAGAAATTTTCACAGGACAATAACGTCAAACTTATCCACAAAGATATATTGAAGGTTGACGTCGCTGGTGATTTTATAATCTCCGACGGGAAAATGACGGTGCTGGGAAATATACCGTATTATATTTCTACTCCTATTATCGAACACCTGTTCGGGTTTGCCGATAAAATCAAAACTATTTTTCTTACGGTCCAGAAAGAATTTGCAGACAGGATGACCGCGCTAAGCGGCTCCAGGGAATATGGCGCCTTAAGCTGCTTTATACAGTACAACTCTAAACCGAAGGTTATCTTTAAGGTCCCGGCCGGCTGTTTTTCCCCTGCGCCTTCCGTAGATTCATCTTTCATTAAATTGGAACTTAAAAAATCTTTTATATTATCAGGCGAACAGGAAAAGTGGCTTTTCAGGATTATCCGCTCCTCATTCAACAAGAGAAGAAAGACCCTGCAGAACGCCCTGAAAGGGATTGTCCCAAAAGAGAAATTGATGATGTTTTTCGACAAATACGGGATCAGAAAAGACATCCGTCCGGAAGCCCTTTGCCTGGCTGATTTTGTCAAGATTTCAGAGTTGTAACATCCTGCCGCTAAAAAAGATAAAAAATTCCTTGACAAACCTCGACTTATAGTATAAACTTCTCTATTCACTGATTTCGTAGAAAACTCAATTTAATCAATTCCACAATAGTTACCTAAAACAAGAGTAGAAGGAATTTTTAAAAAATTCTTGTTGGGAGGTTTTTTTACTTTTTGGAGGCGAATCCGGATCCAGACCGCTGGAGTAGCTCAGTTGGTAGAGCACGTCCTTGGTAAGGACGGGGTCACGGGTTCGATCCCCGTCTCCAGCTTAAGTGAGTGCTTAAGTTATGGAGCTCTGGAAGAGGTGATAGCGACATAACTTAATACACGAACTTATCCGCCATCGAATCAGTGGCGGCGGGCTAATTCGCACATAAACTTACTCACAGTATCGCGTTCGTAAGTTTAGTGCTCATTAAATTTATGAGAGAAATTATAACCTTAGAATGTACGGTTTGCAAAAACAGAAACTATACGACGACGAAGAATAAGAAAAAACATCAGGATAAGTTGGAAATTAAGAAATTCTGCAGATCCTGTCACAAGCATACTCCCCATAAGGAAATAAAATAAAATAGGGGCGTCGGTTAATGGCAAACCAACGGTCTCCAAAACCGTGACTGCAGGTTCAAGTCCTGCCGCTCCTGTTGGTAAGACTTGAACCTAAAGGGGTGTGGGGGAAAAGTTCCCCCACGATTTTGGGGTAACAGCGTAACGAAGTGGAGCGCCATAGGGGCAAAGCCCCTTTGGGGAGCGAAGCCGCGGAAGCGACTGAAGCGACAGGTTCAAGTCCTGCCGCTCCTGTGTGACTTGAATCTGAAAGGAAAAGGCCTAAGGGCCAAATAGAGGTTATGGAATTCTTTTTGAGCCATTTGACAAAAATCATTTTACTGGTACTGGCAGTGGTTGCCATAATATTAGTCATAAAATATTATGCGGCCATAAAAAAGTTTTTGCTGGAGGTAAAAACAGAGCTGGGAAAAGTTGCCTGGTCTACGCGGGATGAATTAATCGCTTCAACTATCCTCGTAATCACCGTCACTGCTATCATGGCTGTATATATCGGAATAATTGATATTTCCCTTTCAAAGATGTTAACCATATTATTTAAATGAATCCCGTTAGAAATTTTCATAACGGGATAAACTGGGATTTCTAACGGGATGAAGAACTGGTACGTCGTACATACGCAAACCGGATTAGAAGATAAAGTAAAGACAGCTCTTGAAAGAAGGATAGCTTCTGAAGGATTCCAGGAGTCTGTCACAAGCGTGGTTATCCCCACCGAGCAGGTTTCTGAAGTCCGTTCTGGCAAAAAAAAGATATCCCAGAGGAAATTCTTTCCCGGATATCTCATGGTAGAGATGGAATTGACTGAACAGACCTATCTTTTTGTAAAAGCCACTCCCGGCGTAACAGGTTTCATAGGCCTGGGTAAAAAACCCATGCCCCTTCCGCAATCAGAAGTAGATAACATATTAAAGAAAACAGAAGAAACGCAGGCAAAACCAAGCCCAAAGACAATTTTTGAGAAAGGCGAACAGGTGAGGGTAACAGACGGCCCGTTTGTCAATTTTAACGGCACGATAGAAGAGATACACCCTGAAAAAGGCAAGGTCAAGGTAAGCGTTTCCATATTCGGAAGGTCGACGCCGGTAGAACTTGAATATTGGCAGGTAGAGAAAACTTAAAATATGGCAAAGAAAGCCCTTAAGGCACAGATAAAATTACACGTACCGGCGGCTCAGGCGAATCCCGCTCCTCCGGTAGGTCCCGCCCTGGGCCAGCACGGCGTCAATATAATGCAGTTTTGCAAGCAATTTAACGACCAGACCAAGGGTAAAGACGGCCTTATTCTGCCGGTCGTCATTAGCGTATACGACGACAGGACTTTTACATTTATCATAAAAACCCCCCCGTCTTCAGTCCTTATTAAGCGCGCGGCAAATCTGGCAAAGGCATCCGGGATAAGCGGAAAGGAAATTATCGGTAAAGTTACCAAGAAACAGGTGGAAGAGATAGCCAAGCAGAAAATGCAGGATTTAAATACCACTTCTCTTGAAAGCGCCATTAAAGTTATTGAGGGCACGGCCAGGAGCATGGGCATTGCCGTAGAAGGTTAAAACAATGAAAAAACCTTACAGTAACAGTAAAAGATACAGGGAATCAGAAAAGCAACTGGACAGGGAAAAGTTGTATACCTTGAAAGACGCGGTTTCGGCTTTGAAAAAGATGTCGCCGCCGAAATTTGATGGTTCGGTTGACCTGCATTTCAGCCTAAACGTTGATACCAAGAAATCTGAGCAAATGGTCCGCGGCACGGTTGTGCTACCGCATGGAACCGGGAAAAAAATCAGAGTAGCGGTATTCTGCCGAGGAGAACATGAAAAAATCGCTAAGGACGCAAAAGCAGATTACGTGGGAGGCCTGGAATTAATCGAGAAGGTCTCAGGAGGGTTTCTGGATTTTGACTGCGCCATAGCGACTCCTGACATGATGAGGGATTTAAGCAAGCTGGGAAAAGTCCTGGGGCCCCGCGGCCTGATGCCTAGCCCTAAGACCGGCACGGTCACAAACGATATCGCAAAGGCAATAGAGGATGTGCGTAAGGGAAAGGTGGAATTCAGGGTTGATAAACAGGGCGGCATTCATCTTTCAGTGGGAAAAATTTCTTTCAGCGAAGAGCAGATTCACGATAATGCCTCAAGAGTCATTGAGGCCATAACCGAAGCAAAGCCGGCAACCGTGAAGGGCAAATTTGTGCGCAACATCTATATCAGCTCTTCGATGAATCCCGGCGTAAGGTTAGCTTCTTAAAAATGAAAAAACTAGGGCTTACATTTAAAGAGACCTCCGAAAAACAGATAAAAAATACCCTTAAGGATTCAAACGCCGTCTTTATAGTGAAATACTCCGGTTTATCGAGCCCCGACCTTTCCAGCTTACGCTCAAGCCTGCTTGGCAGCAGGGCAACCCTATTTGTAGTAAAAAATACTGTTGCCAGGAGAGCTTTACGCGATTCCGGATTAGAACCCTTGATCAAAAATATAGACGGGCCTTGCGGACTGGTTTTTGTTAAGGATGAACCAGTCGGCCCTTCTAAGGTGCTATTTAATTTCTTAAAGGATCATGAACAACTCAAGGTAGAAGGCGGATATCTGAAGGATAAACTTTTGGAAAAAGGGGATATAGAATCCTTATCCAAACTACCTTCTAAAGAGGTTTTGAGAGCGCAGGTGGTAATGACGCTTAATTCACCCATTGCAGGTTTGGTGATTACCCTTAATCAGGTAATCGCGAAATTTGTGTATTGTATAGAACAGATAAAACAAAAGAAAACTGGTTCATAGTTCATAGTTGATAGTTCATAGCCCATTAACCATGAACAATGAACCATGAACTAAACAAGGAGGAAGAAATGGCTGAGAAAGTAGAAGAGTTGATTAAATCCATAGAGGGTATGACGGTGATGGAATTGGCCGATCTGGTCAAAGCCCTTGAGGAAAAGTTTGGCGTAAAAGCAAATATGCCGATGATGGCGGCTGTTGGACCCGCTGCAGGCGGCGCAGCAGCAGGTGCGGCAGCAGAGGAAAAAAGTACCTTCACTCTGGTTTTGGCAAGTGCCGGTGCGAATAAGATCTCTGTCATAAAAGAAGTGCGCACCATGACAAGCCTTGGCCTTAAAGAGGCAAAGGACCTAGTGGACGCAGTTCCGAAACCGCTTAAGGACGGCCTGACAAAAGAAGAGGCCGAAGAGATGAAAAAGAAATTAGAAGCGGCGGGTGCCACGGTAGAATTGAAATAAGTGAGGACATAAGTTATGGAGCAATATATTAAAAATAATGCAAGCGACATAACTTATCTGTCCGAACTTATCCGCCGAAGGCGGATTAATTCGCCCAAACAACTTACGTTCACTTTGTTCCGTAAGTTGTGGGCTCATTAAAATGATAAAAAGAAAAAATTTCGGTAAACTAAGGGAATATTACGAGCTTCCGAACCTGCTGGATGTGCAGATGGAAGCTTACAGGGAATTCCTGCAGATAGATATTCCCGTTCAGGCAAGAAAACTACAGGGTTTACAGGAGGTTTTTACAGAAATTTTTCCCATTGAGAATGTAAACCGTTCGGTAAAGATTGAATTCATCAGTTATTCCCTGGGAAAACCTAAATATATAATGGCCGAGTCTAAGAACAGGTCACTGACTTATGCCGCGCCTCTAAAGGTTAAGTTCAGGCTAACTACACCCCGTGAAACCAAGGAACAGGATGCCTATTTTGGCGATATGCCTCTTATGACCGATACAGGGACTTTTATTATAAACGGCGACGAACGCGTAGTGGTCAGCCAGCTGCAGCGTTCGCCGGGCGTTTCTTTTGAAGAGGAGCTGCATCCTACGGGTAAGAAAATATTCTACGGCAGGGTCATTCCATACCGCGGGGCATGGCTTGAATTTAAACACGACCTTACCGAAACGATACTTGCCTATGTGGACAGGCGCAGGAATTTTCCCGCTACACAACTCCTGAGAATCCTGGGTTTTTCCACCGACCAGGAAATTATTGCGGCTTTTGGAAAAGAATATCCTGAGATCACCAATACCTTAAAAAAGGACTACACTAAGAATAAAGAAGAGGCATACCTTGATTTCTACCGCAAGATGCGTCCTACTGAGCCGGTAACCAAGGAAGCCGCGGAGAATTTATTCTATCGTCTTTTCTTTGACCCTGCGCGTTATGACCTTGAAAGGGCAGGAAGGTTTATATTGAACAGGAAATTAGGGATGGAAGTATCCCTTGAAAAAAGGATACTTGATTCCGCTACAGTTATTAAGGTAATAGAATACCTCATCAGGCTTAAAGAAGGCATAGGTAAGATCGACGATATCGACCATCTCGGAAACAGGCGCGTAAAAACAGTAGGTGAATTGGTCCAGAATCAGGTAAGGATAGGCCTCGCCCGCGTTGAGCGTTCCATAAGGGAACGGCTGACTTTACTTAGTGACCTTGACAGCCTGAATGTCCATTATCTGATTAATTCCAAGCTGCTTTCAAATCAAATTCGCGATTTCTTCGCCAGAAGCCAGCTGTCGCAATTTATGGACCAGGTTAACCCTCTTGCAGAAACCACTCATAAAAGAAGGCTAAGCGCTCTTGGGCCTGGCGGGTTATCCCGTGAACGCGCGGGTTTTGAAGTCAGGGATATCCACCCTTCTCATTACGGAAGAGTCTGCCCCATAGAAACTCCTGAAGGCCCGAATATCGGTTTAATCGCATCATTGAGCAGTTATGCGAGAGTAAATTCATTGGGCCTGTTGGAAACACCTTACCGTAAAGTCGAAGATGGGCGTGTTACCAAAAAGATAGATTATTTAACCGCAGATATAGAAGAAGATAAAGTTATCGCACAGGCAAACGTACCTATTGACGAAAACGGATATTTTACAGAAAGAGAAGTTTCCTGCCGTTTTAAGAACGATTTCCCCAAAGTCCCTCCGAAACAGGTTGAATACATGGATGTTTCCCCTAAGCAGCTCGTTTCGGTCGCCGCTTCCTTAATACCATTCCTGGAACACGATGATGCA
The DNA here is from genome assembly GCA_050012075.1 of Candidatus Omnitrophota bacterium. GTDB lineage: Bacteria > Omnitrophota > Gorgyraeia > Gygaellales > Profunditerraquicolaceae > JAMWCI01. The sequence continues at coordinate 197,972 of JBEKHW010000002.1, forward strand.
AACAGGGCCCTTATGGGTTCAAATATGCAGCGCCAGGCAGTCCCTTTGATGATTACTGACCCTCCTGTCGTAGGCACTGCCATGGAAGAGAAAGTCGCCAGGGATTCCGGGGCGGTAATTGTTGCTGAGGAGTCCGGCAAAGTTACTAGCGTTGATGCATCCTCAATTACCGTAGGCAAACATATTTACCACCTTAAGAAATTCTTAAGAACTAATGCGGATACCTGTCTTAACCAGCGGCCGATAGTAAAACCAGGTGAACACGTAGAGAAAAATCAGATTATCGCAGACGGCATAAGCACAAAGGGAGGCGAACTGGCATTAGGCAAGAATATACTTTGCGCATTCCTGCCTTGGCGCGGGTATAATTTTGAAGATGCAATCCTGGTGAGTGAAAAGCTGGTTAAAGAGGACGCCTTTACCTCTATACACGTAGAAGAATTTGAAACAGAGGCCACGGAAACCCGGCTTGGCAATGAAGAAATAACGCAGGATATCCCGAATGTCAGTGACGAAGCCCGCAGGAACCTGGATGAGAACGGCATTATCCGCATAGGCGCAGAAGTTTCTCCCGGAGACATACTTGTGGGAAAAATTACTCCAAAAACAGATTCTGAGCCCTCTCCTGAAGAGAGGCTCCTACGGGCTATATTCGGAGAGAAATCCGGGGACGTACGCGATACGTCTCTGGTTGTGCCTCCGGGAGTCGAAGGGGTAGTAATTGACGTGCATATATTTCAACGTAAAGAACGCGGCAGGAAATCCAAGGAAGATAAACAGAAGGAACTCGCCAAGATCAAGGAATTAAAGGCCTACTATAAACAGGAGATAGAATTTGTCGAGAAGGAAAAAATAGCGCGATTAGCTCAGCTCTTAGGCATAGATAAGAATAAAGTCCAGAAAGCCAGCTACAGCGATAATGAAGAAGCAAAAATACTGGTTGCTTCTTTCGATGAACAGATCCAGGAATTAATCGTGGAAGAGGAGCAAGAAATAGAGAAGGTTAAACGCGGCGATGAGTTACCGGCAGGGGTTTTAAAAAGAGTAGTTGTCTATATCGCTACCAAGCGCAGGCTTGCCGAAGGTGATAAACTTGCAGGCCGCCATGGAAACAAGGGTGTAGTAGCCAGGATCATTCCCGAAGACAACATGCCTTATATGCCTGATGGTACGCCGGTCGATATAGTGCTGAATCCTCTCGGTGTCCCTTCTCGTATGAATGTGGGCCAGATTCTGGAAGCACATCTTGGCTGGGCAGCGAGAGCCCTGGGATTAAATGTGAGCTGCGCTGTTTTTGACGGCGCAACTGAAGCTGAAATCAAAGAGATGCTTAAGAAAGCGGGGTTACCTGAAGACGGAAAAATTACCCTCTACGATGGTTATACAGGCGAGCCCTTTGACCAGAAAGTTACGGTCGGCTACCTTTATATTATGAAACTCATTCATCTTGTGGATGAGAAGATTCACGCCCGCTCTATCGGGCCGTATTCGCTGGTTACCCAGCAACCGTTAGGTGGTAAGGCGCAATTCGGAGGCCAGAGATTAGGGGAAATGGAAGTTTGGGCCTTGGAGGCATATGGCGCGGCATTTACGTTACAGGAGATGCTTACTGTAAAAAGCGACGATGTACAGGGAAGAACGAAGATTTATGAAGCAATCGTAAAGGGAGAACAGCGCCTGACACACGGTACGCCGGAGTCATTTAACGTCCTTATCAAGGAACTCCAGGGATTAGGCCTGGATATAAAAACAGAAAAGGTAAAATAATGGAAGAGACAACCTCATTTGATACTATAAGCGTCAAAATTGCTTCTCCTCAGGTAATCCATTCATGGTCTAAGGGAGAAGTAAAAAAAGCAGAAACCATAAATTACCGCACCCTTAAGCCAGAAAAAGACGGTTTATTCTGCGAAAAGATATTCGGACCGGTGCGCGACTGGGAATGTAATTGCGGAAAATATAAAGGTAATAAATTTAAGGGCATTACCTGTGATCGCTGCGGTGTGACTATTGACCGTTCTTCAGTGCGGCGTGAACGCATGGGGCATATTGAATTATCCACGGCTGTTACCCATATCTGGTTTTTTAAAGCAGTCCCGAGTAGAATGAGCGCTCTTCTGGATATAGGGCTGCGGGATCTCGAAAAAATTATTTATTACGAGGAGTATGTGGTAGTCGATCCCGGCACGACACCCTTAAAGAAAAAAGAATTGTTGAGCGAAGAGAAATACCAGGAAGCGCAGGAAAAATATGGCGGCGCTTTTAAGGCCAAGATCGGTGCCGAGGCAATCAGGGATCTCCTGAAAGAGCTGGATATGGATGCCATTTGCCGTAAATTACGGAGGGACCTGGAAAAATCAAAGGATATTTTAGGCAGCCGCAAGAATCTGAAAAACCTTAAGCTCGTTGAAGATTTTAAGAAATCGAGCAATAAACCGGAATGGATGATATTGGAAGTGCTTCCCGTCATCCCGCCGGATCTTCGGCCATTAGTGCCTCTTGACGGCGGAAGATTCGCCACTTCGGACTTAAACGATTTATACCGCCGGGTAATTAACCGGAATAACCGCTTGAAGAAATTGATTGAGTTAAGTGCCCCGGAAATAATAATCCGTAACGAAAAACGCATGCTCCAGGAAGCAGTAGATGCGCTCATGGATAACGGCAGGCACGGAAAAGCGGTAATGGGGGCGAATAACCGGCCATTAAAGTCCCTTTCAGATATGCTTAAGGGTAAGCAGGGAAGGTTCAGGCAGAATCTCCTTGGTAAGCGCGTAGATTATTCCGGCCGTTCCGTTATCGTAGTCGGCCCGGAATTAAAATTACATGAATGCGGTTTACCGAAACAGATGGCCCTGGAATTATTCGAACCGTTCATAATAAAGAAACTAAGAGAAAAAGGGTTTGTCAATACCATAAAAGGCGCCCGCAGAATGGTTGAACGCGGAAAAATCGAAGTATGGGATATTCTTGATGAAGTTATCCGTGATCATCCCGTTCTCCTAAACCGCGCGCCTACTTTGCATAGGCTTGGTATCCAGGCCTTCCAGCCCATTTTAATAGAAGGTAAATCCATAAAGATACACCCGCTTGTATGCACTGCTTTTAACGCCGACTTTGACGGCGACCAGATGGCGGTGCATGTTCCATTATCCCTTGAATCCCAGATAGAAGCTAAAATCCTCATGCTTTCCATAAACAATATATTTTCTCCCGCAGACGGCAGACCCATCGTAACACCTACCCAGGATATCGTCTTAGGTACTTCCTATATGACAAAGGAAAAGCCTGGTGCGAAAGGGGAAGGCAAGACTTTTGCAAATACCGACGAGGTTTTGGTCGCATACGCTGACGGTTCCGTAACATTGCATACAAAAATCAAGGTCAGGATTACCAACCTCCTGGATTTGGAAGAGAAAAAAGTCGTTCCTGATAAACAAATCGTTACCACTACCGTCGGCAGGGTAATATTCAACGAAGTCCTGCCTCCGGGCTTTGGCTTTGTGAATAAAGAGTTGAATAAATCAAAGGTAGGTGAAGTTGTAGCCGAATGTTATAAGAGGTTTGGCCACAGCGCGACTATTAAGCTTTTAGACGACATTAAACGCGTCGGTTTTGAAATGGCAACACTAGGAGGGATATCTATCGGCATAGACGACCTGCAGGTGCCGCCGGAAAAAAAGGAAGTGCTTAAGGAAGCCAAAGAAGAAGTAAGTAAAGTCGAAGAGCAGTATCGCCGGGGCATAATCACTGACAGTGAACGTAAATCCAAGGTAATCGATATCTGGACGCACGCCACCGATAAAGTTTCAGACCTTCTCTTCCAGGGTATGCATCCTTTTAATCCCATATTCATGATGGCTGATTCCGGGGCAAGAGGCTCGCGCCTGCAGGTAAGGCAGCTGGCAGGTATGCGCGGTCTCATGGCTAAACCCTCAGGAGAAATTATCGAAAGCCCTATTACCGCGAATTTCCGCGAAGGCCTGAATGTGCTGGAGTATTTTATTTCTACCCACGGCGCACGCAAAGGCTTGGCAGATACGGCCCTAAAGACCGCTGATGCCGGTTACCTTACAAGGAGATTGGTAGATGTTGCCCAGGAAGTTATTGTCAGCGAAGATGACTGCGGCACCTTAAACGGCATCACGGTTTCCGCGATAATCGAGGGCGATGAAGTCGTGGTAAGCCTCAAGGAGCGCGTTGTAGGAAGAGTTGCGTTGGATAATATCGTAGATATCATTACCGATGAAGCTATAGTAGAAGCCGGCAGCGAAATAACCGGCGAGAAAGCGGATATGATTGAAAAACTCGGCATCGAGAAGATCCGTATCCGTTCAACTCTGACCTGCGAAACAGGTAGAGGCATATGCTGCAAATGCTACGGCAGAAATCTTGCCACCGGCAGGATCGTGGAAGTAGGCGAAGCAGTAGGCGTAATCGCCGCACAGAGTATCGGTGAACCGGGGACACAGCTTACGATGAGGACCTTCCACATCGGAGGAACCGCATCCAGGATAGTAGAGCAATCTTTCTTAAAGGCCAAAAACAAGGGTGCTATAAAATATCACAGCTTAAGGGTGGTGGCGAAGGGTAAGGACTTCATTGTCCTTAATCGCAACGGTTCTATCAGTGTTAACGACAAACAGGGAAGGGAATTTGAAAGATATACCGTTCCCCAGGGAGCTGTTATCAGTATCGCCGACGGCGAAGAGGTTGCTAAGGCAGTCTCATTTGTCCGCTGGGACCCCTATACCATTCCTATTCTTACCGAAGTAGGAGGAAAGGTAAAATACGAGGACCTTAAGGAAGGCACTACCATTAACGAGGAATTAAACCCTGTTACAAAACTTACTGAGCGCGTTGTGGTAGAGCATAAAGCAGAATTTCATCCCCAGATTGTTATCCAGGATGAAAAAGGTGAGGTCTTAGGTATTTATCCTATCCCCATAGGCGCGCATATCCTGGTTAAAGATGGCCAGAAAATAACCGGCGGTGAACTTTTGGCAAAGACACCCCGTTCAGTGGTTAAAACAAGGGATATCACCGGTGGCCTACCGCGCGTTGCTGAACTCTTTGAAGCGCGCAGGCCCAAGGACCCGGCAATCATCAGCGAAATAGACGGCTTTGTGGAATTCGGGGAGACCAAGAAAGGCCAGCGCGTCATTATCGTAAGGTCAACCACCGGCATGCAGAGAGAATATGTTATTCCTCATGGTAAACATCCTAATGTATACAAGGGGGATAAAGTAATTGCCGGCCAACCATTAACAGACGGTCCGCTCGTATTACAGGATATTTTGCGCGTCTGCGGCGATAAAGTGCTGCAGGAATATCTGGTAAATGAAGTCCAGGAAGTATACCGCCTACAAGGCGTGCGCATTAACGATAAACATATAGAGTTAATTATCCGTCAGATGCTCAAGAAAGTGCGTATCGAGGATCCCGGTGATACTGAATTCCTGGCTACCCAGCAGGTGGATAAATGGAAGTTCCATAAGGAAAACGCCAGGGTTATCAAGAAAG
>JBEKHW010000003.1:0-94817 GCA_050012075.1 Candidatus Omnitrophota bacterium
CAAAAGGCAGCTTGTTTTTATTGAGCCTTATAGTGATCATTCCTATTATATCTTCACAGATGAGCGGCGCTACAAGGAATCTTGCCTTGCGGATACAGGATAAATTCTTAATGATTTTCTTCTCTATGCCGTGAGTAATCCGCATTTTCTTATCAATGACGTATCTGACCCTGGGGCTCACCAGGCATTTTAAGATTGAATATTTCTTGGTAGGGTCAAAGAGCGTTATGAAACAGTATTGCGAATTGAATATCTGGCAGACAAGGCGCGCAAGGCGGTTTATCAGGTCTTTTAGCTCGTAGGTAGAGTTCACGAGCCGGAAGATGCTGTGCATCGATGAAACCAGCGACTTATACTTTTTCGTAGGGGTCAAATAGTTTTTTGTACTCATCTAGGCAATACCTGTCAGTCATTCCCGCGATATAATCGCAGACGACGCGCTTTACGCCGTCCTTGGCGATTTTATTTTGCGTCTCCGTGGGAAGCTGTTCTGGTTTTTTTGTATAGATCTCGAATAGCTCCTGTATGAAATGCTTGGCCTTAGTGCTCATTCTTACCACGCGGTAATGCCGGTATAGCTTTTCCAGGAGGAATTCCCGCAGCGGTTTTCTTAAGGCCGTCATCTGCTTACTGAAACAAACTATTTTCTTGTCTATTTTCTTTAGGTCAAGGTAAGATTCAGGCTTAAGGCGCGCTATGTTTTTTTCAGTTTCGTTAATTAAGTCGGTAACCTGCATATTTATAAGGGAACGGATAATCAGGTATTTTCTTTTGTTCTTGTCTATCCCGGAGTATTTCCTGGGGATATCCTTAGTAAGATTATTCCAGATTTCAAGTTTCCCCAACTCCTCTTCGTTTATCAAACCGGAGGCAAGGCCGTCATCCAGATCATGATTATCATACGCTATTTCATCCGATATGTCTACAACTTGTGTTTCTAATGAAGGGTTTTCTGAGGCCGCGAATTCCTTCACAGTAGCTGCCTTGTCAAAAGCAGAAGAATGCTTGACTATCCCCTCTCTTACTTCCCAGGTGAGATTCAGTCCCGGGAAATCCGGATAACGTTCTTCCAGGTAATCTACAACACGTAATCCCTGGAGATTATGATTAAAACCGCCTGTTTTTTTCATTAATTCATTTAGGGCTTCTTCTCCGGCATGGCCGAACGGGGTATGGCCGAGATCGTGAGCAAGAGCTATTGCTTCAGTCAAATCAACGTTTAAGTGTAGCGCGGAAGCGATAGTCCGGGCAATCTGGGATACTTCTATTGTATGGGTAAGCCTTGTGCGGTAATAATCCCCTTCGTGGTTGACAAAAACCTGCGTTTTATATTCAAGCCTCCTAAATGCGGCAGAATGCACTATCCTGTCCCTGTCCCTTTGGTAACAGGACCTGTAAGGGTGTTCAGCTTCCTTATATACCCTGCCCTTGCTGGAATGGCTTTTCATAGCATAAGGCGCCAGTAGTTTATCCTCTAATTCTTTAATCCTGTTTTGCGTAAGCATTTTTTAGTTTCTTTGCGAGTTCATCCAGTGACTGGTGGATTATTTTTGTATTGGATACGACAGGCATAAAATTATTATCCCCATTCCAGCGCGGTACAAGATGTATATGCAAATGCCTGGTAATTCCGGCGCCTGCCTCCCGGGAAAGGTTCAATCCTATATTGTAGCCATCCGGCTTAAGCACTTTATCCAGAAGAGACGTGGCAATCTTCAGGTTGCGGAATAAATCCATAACTTCATCATCATTTAATAGCCGTATGCCGGAAACATGCCTTACCGGCACTACCATAAGATGGCCGTTATTGTAAGGGAAAATATTCAATATTACAAATGAATGCCTGGTTTTAAAGATTATTTCCCTGGCATTTTTTTTCTTAAGGGATGAGCAGAAAAGGCAGCCTTTTTTTTTCTTTGCCGCCACGTAATTAATCCGCCATGGTGCCCAAAGCCTGTCCATAAATTAGATTTTTATTATTTTTGCTTCTATTTTATCGTTAATCTCGATTATACCATAAGAATTGTACTGGGTAAACACCTTGTCTGTGGGGCTGCCGGGATTAAAATAAAGGACGCCGTTCCTTGTCTCGTTAAACGGGGTATGCGCATGGCCGAAGATAACGATATCCACTTTATCTTCTTTAAACGCCTCTGTAACATATTCCAACAGATGATTTGGTGCGCCAAATCCATGCATTACTCCGATAGTGCGAGTTCCCGCTTTAAATACTATTTTTTGAGGAAGAAGGCGCAATATCTCTTCATTGTCCATATTGCCGGATACTGCTTTTACGTTATCGCATACCGCTTTAAGCTGTTCAAGCGTTCTTATATCTACCAGGTCTCCGGCGTGGATGACCATATCCATGCCTTTAAAGGCATCCAGTATTTTTTGCGGTATTTGAGCCGCTCTTTCCGGTATATGGGTGTCGGAAATAACCCCTATTTTCATACCATAACCCATGGTTTAGCGAAATAGTCCATAATCTGGTTTAAGGAGTTCAAGTCCCATGTCCATATTTTTTCTTCCAGGGCGCGCAATCTGGTATTCATGTCTATATCGGCTAAAGTAACGATTATCCTGCGCTGTGACTTATGGCGGTACCTTTTGCATTCCTTGGAGAATTCCACGATATCTTCTTCGCAAAGCGATTCCGGTTTAATGGCTATTATCCAGATGCTTTCATTGGAACGGCAGATCAGGCAGTCGTTTAACCCGCGCCTGTTTAATTCAAGGTATTTAACTTCTCTAAAGTGATTAAGGCGCACTTTTTTCTTTTCTATCTGCAGGACTTCGTCTTCAAAAAGGCGCAGCAGTTCGGTCATTCTTTCCGTAAGGGGCTTGCGGCAATTAAGGGAGAAATCTTTCGTCATTTGGGCGAGGCCTTCCCTGAATTTTTCTTTCTGGGATTGTTCGTCAAAAGCAAGGGAGTTCTGTTTTTGGTGGTATACAAACTTGAGCCAGAAAGCAAATACGCGGTCGGTAATCTTGAGGAAATCTCCATTACGTGTGATTACGTCTTCTTCCAGGAGGTAATTTATCCTGGAAACTATCTCTTTTTTTTGTTTATGCATAATATGGGCGATATCTTTGATTTTGTTCCTTCCTCCGGCGATAGAGTAAAGTATAGTCAGATAGTCGGTGGATAATTTTGTATTGATAATCCTGCCAAGGTATCCGGAGAATCTCTGATTTAGCACGCCGGAAGATTCAATAAGCAATTGTTCGAGTGTTTCCGCCAGCTCCGGAGGCGTATGAGTTCTAATGAAGGCGTCGGAGATTATTTTTAAATATAGAGGGTTTCCTCCTGTAAAATGCACGATAAAATCTTTTGTTTCTGTCGTGGCCTTGCTTTCCTCTAGCTTAGCCGTGAGGTAATCTTCGCTGGTTTTTATATCGAAGGGCTCCACAGTCATTAATTCAAAATTTCCGAAAAGCAATGAGAAATCTTTAGAAAGCAATTCCCGGGTTTTGAATTTCCTGGAGCTTACGATTATGTACATTGTATTTCTCTGGGCGACAAGCAGCTTTGCCCATTCCCGGTACAGGGCGCGGATCTTGAAGTTTTCCAGATTATGGAATTCATCCATGATGACTACGCAGAACTTTCCGGTCTCATCATGCAGGGATTCGCAAAGGGATAATAGTTCCGTGAGGACGTTGTTTCTTTTTCCTTTTTCCAGGGCATTTAAGAGGAACCTGATTTTTTCGCAGGTTTTGGGTATATAGCGCTCGGATTTCAGGAGCAGGTAATCAAGGTTTTCTTTGAGGGGGATCCCGCTATTGGCCAGCAGGTTGTAGAGTAAGGTTCCCGCGAATCTTCTTACAAAGGACGATAAGGTCTCTTGTCTTGTTTCGATATAGAGGATAAGAATGTAATTATCATGGAATTTCTCCAGTAATTTAAATATAATCGCTGTTTTACCTACGGAATCCTCTCCGATTATCGCTATATTCTGGCGGTAATTTTCTTTTAGGCCCGCGATACGTTTTTCGAGCTTCGAGAGATAAACTTCACGGCCAAAAAATTCTTTCTTTGTCATGGCAGATAATAATAAGGGTTTTGCGGTATAACGCCTTTTCTTATTTCATAGTGCAGGTATACGTCTTTGTCCCTGCCGGAAGAACCAGCTTTTGCGATTACCATGCCTTTCTGGACACTATCCCCCGCTTTAACCATAATCTGCGCGTTTCTGGCGTATACCGTAGAGAAACCGTTACTGTGCTCGATAATAATGGTTTTGCCGAACGGGCCAAAATTTTCTGAACAAAAAGCAACTCTTCCGCTTAAGCTGGCAACTACATCCATGCTATTAATAGGCCTTACATTTATGCCTTTGTTTATCATATTGCGGAAATTTTGCCCGAATGTAGCAATCACCCTGCCTTCTATGGGCCAGATAAAGGTCGTCTCTGCGGAAGGGTACCTTTTTACAGGGGCAGGTTTTTCTTCTGAAGGTATAAAGATAAGCTGCCCGTTTTCTATATGCGAGGAAGCGGAAATATGGTTTATATCAACGATACTTTCCAGGTCCACGTTGTATATCCTGGATATCTGCCATAAGGTTTGGCCTTTTTCCACACGATGGTATACTCCGGTTATTTTCTGCTGCGGCGGCAAAGGCGGCGCGATATAGGGTTCAGTTGCGCAGCCGCACAAAGCAGAAATTAAAAACGAGAAACCAAGAATTATAATAGCGGGCGAAGGGAATTGAACCCTCCTATCCAGCTTGGGAAGCTGGTGTTCTACCGATGAACTACGCCCGCAGTATTTTTTATTCATGCGCCTAGGCATTCTTCGCTGACTTTAATGGAGCAATAATTTCCGCACATCGTGCAAACTGACGAATCAAGCGGTTTTGAGGAAGCCCGGTAAGAGCGAGCTTTATCGGGGTCTATCGACAGCTTAATTTGTTTTTTCCAGTCCCTTTTCCTGCGTGCCAGTGACATTTCTTTATCCCATTCATTCGCCGATTTTATGTTTTTGGCGATATCAGCGGCATGGGCAGCTATGCGGGAGGCAATGACTCCCTCCCGGACATCTTCTACGGAAGGATGCCGCAGGTGTTCCGAGGCAGTGACAAAACAGAGGAAATCCGCCCCTAAACTTGCCGCTAGCGCCCCTCCTATGGATGCGGTAATATGGTCGTATCCGCAGGCAACATCCGTGACCAGGGGACCTAGGACATAAAAAGGAGCGCCGTTACATATCTTTTTTTCCAGCAGCACATTTTCCTTAATCTGATTCAAGGGCACATGGCCTGGCCCCTCTATCATTACCTGCACGCCTTTTCTTTTTGCTTCTTTTGCAAGCTCGCCGAGTATTTTAAGCTCAGAAAGTTGCGCTTTATCAGTAGCGTCAAGGATAGAGCCGGGCCTTAGCCCGTCTCCAAGGCTTAAAGTTATATCATAACGGGAAGCTATATCAAGGATCCGGTCAAAGTATTCATAAAAGGGATTTTCTTTCTTGTGAAGATTCATCCAACCGGCAATTATTGCTCCGCCGCGGGAGACGATATTAAGGATCCTTTTATTTGCATTAAGGCCCTTTAGGCTGTTTCTAGTGACTCCGGAATGGATGGTAAAAAAATCCACCCCGTCTTCTGCCTGGGCCTCTAAAGTTTCCAGTATGTCTCCTATATCAAAGCGCAGGAAATTACCTTTTTTTCTTTGCGCGTTAACGGTTACTTCGTAAACAGGGACAGTGCCTACAGGCACGGTAGAATACCGTAATATCTCTCTCCTATTCTTTACGAGGTTTCCTCCCACGCTTAGGTCCATTACGGTATCTGTCTTATATTTAATGGCTACCGCCAGCTTCCTCAACTCTTCTTTTATACCGGGTTTATCCGTAGAGGTCCCGATATTGGCGTTTACTTTTGTTTTAAGCCCGTATCCAATTCCGCAGGGATCCTTTATTTTGTGTTTGCTATTGCAGGGTATAACTATCCTGCCCGCAGCTATTCCCTCAAGGATATTACTTCCGGAAAGATTTTCCTGGCGAGCGACCTCTTTCATGAGAGGAGTGAGTCTTTTATTTTTTGCGTATCTAAGTTGTGTCATTTAATTCAATAATCTCAAAAATTCATTTATACTTCTGGTAATATCCTTTGTTTTTAAAATTGCCCTGCATACGGCAACTCTTTTATCTGAGCAAGCACTGACCCCTGTTATGTTAGATTTATTTATATCTCCGATAGCAAAAAGAGGTATCTTTATTTTCTTCTTGATCTGTTTGAGGACTCTAAGCCCCAGGGCGCGGCCTTCTGGTTTGGTGGGCGTAGGAAAGACCGGGCCTACTCCTATGTAGTCAGCCCCTTCTTCCCGTGCTTTTTGAGCCTGTTTCAGGTTATGGCAGGAAATACCGATAATCTTATCGCTTCCCAGAATAAGCCGCGCATTTTTAATGGAAATATCGCCTTGCCCCAGGTGCACGCCATCAGCGTCAACTATCTTTGCCAGATCAATATAGTCATTGACGATAAATAATGTCCTGGAATTACGTAATAGGCCCTGTAGAAGGTAAGCTTCTTTTAGGAGTACCTTCCTGTCTGATGCTTTATCCCTTAGTTGAATGATATGGGCACCGGCGGCATTTATTTTCCTTGCTGTATCTAACAGGGATTTTCTGCCGCAGGTTTTTTTATCTAAAATGACGTAAAGCCGCGATTTTCGCAGCAATTTTTTTCTCTGTTTCATATGCCCTGTAACGTAACTCCTTAAAGGCGCGCGCCGTATTCTTGTCGATAAGCTTGGTAAATTCTTCCAGCACCCTTATAGATTCCTTTGTGCGCTGCATATTGGCAAAAAGTATGTCGCAGATATCCTTACGTTTTAATTCCTGCGCGAATATATCCCTGCCTATGTCACTACGGCTTTCACGTTCTCTTATGAGGGAAACCCTGGAAGTAAAACCCTTTATCAGCGAATCTATCCTGTGCCTCATATTTTTCAATTGAGCTGTCAAAGAGCGGCTGTTCAGGATAAACCTGGCAATCTCCTCGCAGACGCGTAGCCCCTCTTTTGCCCGGTTTATATTTACATCAAGAATCCTGTGTATTGACCTAGCTGTATATTTTGACAATCTTTTTTATGAGATTAGTAGTAGAGCGGCCTGGCGAGAACTCTACCGTGCAGGCTTTCCCGCCGTATCTCTTTATGACACTAGCACCTACAATTTTGTTTTTCTTCCAGTCCGCTCCTTTTATCAGGATATCGGGCTTAATTTTACTGATTATCTGAAGCGGAGTTTTTTCCTTAAATATGATTACGTAATCAACGCTTTTAAGAGCCGCGATTATCCGTGCCCTGTCTCTTTGGCCAACGAGAGGCCTTTTTGCCCCCTTTATTTTTCTTATGGAAGAGTCGCTGTTTACGCCCACGATAAGAATATCCCCCATCTTTCTTGCTTTCTCCAGGTACATGACATGTCCGTAATGAAGGATATCAAAACAGCCGTTGGTAAAAACTATCTTTCTGCCTTTTTTCTTGAGGCCGCGGATTGTAGAAAGAAGATCCGATAAGTTTTTTATTTTGGTTCCGGACACAGTGTCTCCTCTACCATTTCGCAGATAATATGGGCTACAGTAATATGCGTTTCTTGTATACGGGCAGTGACATTAGAAGGCACTATTAACGCTGCGTCTGCCAGTTTTGCTATTTCACCGCCGTCTCCGCCCGTAAAGGCGATAGTTTTTAAGCCGTTCTTTTTTGCCTGTTTGAATCCGGCAATTACATTTTTTGCTTTACCGCTGGTCGATATGCCTATGGCTATATCGTTCTTCTGCCCCAGCGCCTCTATTTGCTTTGCGAAGACCACTTCATAGCCGTAGTCATTTGCCAGGGAAGTGAGTATTGAGGTATTGGTGGTAATGGCTATCGCAGCCAGGGCGGTCCTGTCTTTTTTGAACCTGCCGATGAATTCTGCGGCGATATGCTGGGCATCGCTTGCAGAACCTCCGTTACCAAAGAGTATTATCTTGCCTCCCTTGCGCAGCGAATCTATTAACAGATCGGCGATTTGTTTTATCCGGGTTATGCTTGTGCGCAGGAGTTCTTCTTTGATACGGATGTTTTCTAACAGGATATCCTTAATTTTATCACGCATTCCTCTTCCTCCTCCACTGACCCGCTTTTAATTCAAGTAGGTTCTCTCTATCCGAAGAAAACCTTAGCTATATCATACAGTTCTGTATCTACGGTCTTTAATGCCTTTACTGCGTCCTGAATTGCTACATCAATTATCTTTGTCCCGGAGAGAGCGACCATCTTGCCGAATTTTTTATTTTTTACCAACTCCACAGCTTTTACTCCGAACTTTGTACCTAATACCCTGTCGAAAGCAGTGGGAGAGCCGCCTCTTTGTATGTGGCCGAGGACGCTGACCCGGGTTTCATAACCGGTCCTTTTCTCTATTTCCTGGGCAAGCGTTTCTCCTATGCCTCCCAGCCGCACGTGTCCGAAGGAATCCAGTTTCTGTTCCTGCGTGACTAATGAACCTTTCTTAAATTGCGCGCCTTCCGCAACGACAACTATGCTGAAGGTTTTGCCTCTACTATGCCTCTTTTGGATGAGGGCGCATACTTCTTCAATATCAATTGGCACTTCCGGTATAAGGATAACGTCTGCGCCCCCGGCAATCCCGGACTCGATAGCAATCCAGCCGGCATGCCTTCCCATAACCTCTGCGACCATGATCCGGTGATGGCTTTCTGCGGTCGTATGCAGCCTGTCAATGCATTCAGTAGCGACATTAACGGCAGTGTCAAAGCCGAAAGTGTAGTCAGTTGCTGAAAGGTCGTTATCTATTGTTTTAGGAACCCCTACAATATTGGTCAATCCCTCATTAATAAGCTTATTTGCTACCCCTAATGTATCCTCTCCTCCTACGGCTATAAGGGCGTCCAGCCCCATTTTCTTGAAATTGGCCTTTACTTTATCTGTGTCGCCCGGGTTTTTATAGGGGTTAGTGCGGCTTGTGCCAAGGATAGTCCCACCTTTAGGCAGTATTCCGGATACGGCATCAATATCAAGTGACATAGTGTCATTCTCTATCAGCCCTTTCCAGCCGTTTTTTATCCCGATAATTTCATATCCTTCATTAAGACCTTTTCTTACGACTGCCCTGATTACCGGATTTAAGCCCGGGCAATCGCCTCCGCCTGTAAGAATGCCGATTTTTGCCATAGCCTGTTTATCCTCCCTTTAATGAGCAGATGATTTACGGCTTTACTTCGGAGTTTTCGTAAATCATAGCGTCCGTCATTTTATTCATCTATCAGCGTCTGCGAATTAACCCCCCTGCTATGCAAAAATGCGGGGGGATAAGTTCGGACACATAACTTATGTTCGCTTGCACTCCATAAGTTATGTCCTCACTTATATTCTTGTGTATCTTCCGAACGGTATTGCGGGTTCTTCTTTTTCCGGTTCCTTCCTGCGCCTGTCTTTTTCTTCTCCGGAAATAATCTTTGCTACGTGGATTTTAATGATAATCTGTTCTTCTACTCCGAGTACTTCCTGTATTTTTGAACGCGCCATATCCTGTAAGCGGGTAGTTAATTCCGGCAGGTTAGCTTCTGATTTCAAAACCGCTCTTAAATCTACGATAAGGGAACCTTTTTTTGTTGCCCGGACATCGGGCCTTAGCTCTTTTATTTCAGGGATAACTCCGGCAAGCCTTCGTATTAAATCTTCAACCGCGGAAAGTGCTATGGTTACCTCACCGGAGGCGGTATTAAAGGCGATATTTTTCTCGCGCTGGAATCTCCCCAGGATCAATTGCGCAAAGGAAAAAGTAAGCAATATCAGTATCACTCCGCACAGAATCATGATTATCCTTGCGTATACACTAGTCTCCAGGTATGTAAGCGCCCCGCTTACCCGGGCTACAGAAAGCGACTGGAATCCTTCAAAGGAGAGGCCTATTGGCAAAAAGATGAGTGTCAGGCCGATCAATGTAAGGACCGTGGCGTAAAACAATATACCTAAAATTCTCATCTTTAACCTCCCTATTAAATAAGCCATGCCTTTGGCGCTTATGGCTTATTTACTCCGCGCTATGCGCGGAGCTTCAGTTTTTCTCTATCCCCTGGACGCTGATATTGATATCTTTTATCATAAGGTTCGTCATCTTTTCCAGGCTGTTGCGCACATTCTCCTGCACTTTACTAGCCACCTCCGGTATATTGTAACCGTATTTTATTATGAGGGGTACCTGGACGGTGATTTCCGCGTTTTTATCCTTATTGACTTTTATGGCAAACAGCCCCTTTTTATCCAGTAATCCCATGATGCCTGATTTCAAACTTTTTCTTATGGCCTTGACTCCCTCTACTTCAGATGCCGCCAGAGAAGCGATTGAGGAAATGACGTTATCGTGGATTCTGACAATTCCAAAATCAGTGCGCGACTCTTCCCGCTGCATTATTCTTCTCCTTTTTGCTCTTCCTTGAGCATCTCCTGGACAAAATGCGTGGAGAAATCGCCTTTCAGGAATGAGGAATTAGTTAAAAGCCGCAGATGAAAAGGTATGGTTGTTTTAATGGGGGCAATCTCGAATTCGCCCAATGCCCGTTGCATGGTTTTTATGGTTTCTGCGCGGTTTGCGCCCCAGGTGATAACCTTGGCAACCAGGGAATCATAGTAAGGGGAAATTTCGTACCCCGGGTATATATGCGTGTCTATCCTTACTTTTGGCCCTCCGGGAAGGATCAGGGTTTCTATTTTTCCTGGCGAAGGCATAAAGTTATTTTCGTAATCCTCGGCGTTGATACGGCATTCCATGGCCGAGCCGTTAATATGGACCTGGTCCTGCTGTATTCTAAGTTTTTCTCCTGCGGCAACCCTCAGCTGTTCTTTAATGAGGTCTACGCCGGTAACCATTTCAGTGACAGGGTGTTCAACCTGTATGCGGGTATTCATCTCCATAAAATAGAAATTATTACTGTTGTCAAGGAGAAACTCGATTGTCCCGGCACTTACGTAACCTACGGTTTTTGCGCCCCTGAGTGCTGCTTCTCCCAGGCGCCTGCGCAGTTTATTGTCTACGGCAGGAGACGGAGATTCTTCCAGGAGCTTTTGGTGCCTCCTCTGGATGCTACAGTCCCTTTCACCAAGGTGCACTATATGGCCGAATTTATCCGCCAGGATTTGTATTTCTACATGGCGGGGTTTATCTATGTATTTTTCTATATATACGTTAGGGTTGCCGAAATTTGCCTCTGCTTCTGTCTGGGCAGTCATAAGGCTTGAGATAAGCGTAAGGTCATTATGGCAGATGCGCATGCCTTTGCCTCCACCGCCGGCAGCGGCCTTGATGATCACAGGATAACCTATGGCTTTCGCGATCTTTAACGCCTCTTCTTTGTTTTTTACGACGGCAGTCGACCCCGGCACGATAGGCAGGCCTGCTTTTTGCATAGTTAGGCGCGCAGCCATTTTATCTCCCATCATGCGGATATTTTCCGGTGTAGGGCCGATAAAGGTGATTTTACAGGATTCGCAGATTTCTGCGAAATGCGGGTTCTCCGCCAGGAATCCATAGCCAGGATGGATTGCTTCTACGTCGGTGATTTCCGCGGCACTTATAATGGCGGGTATGTTAAGGTAGCTATTGGTGCTGGATGCCTGGCCTATGCAGATTGCTTCATCTGCCAGGCGCACGTGCAGGGAACTTCTGTCTGCCTCCGAATATACCGCTACTGTGCGGATACCAAGCTCTCTACAGGCACGTATGATTCTTAGGGCTATTTCGCCCCTGTTGGCAATCAGTATTTTGGAGAACATATTTTAGATAGGCTCGATAAGAAACATCGGCTGTCCGAACTCAACCGGCTCGGCGTTATCGACAAGTATTTCCAGGATCTTCCCTTTTATCTCGGATTTTATTTCATTCATTAATTTCATCGCTTCAATAATGCAGACCACTTGGCCTGCTTCAATTACCTGGCCTACTTCAACATAAGGAGGCGCTTCCGGAGAAGGAGCGCGGTAAAAGGTACCTACCATAGGAGCCCTTATTTCTACTGTTTTAACAGCTGCTTCTTTGATTATCTCGGTGCCCGGAGCTTGCTGGGGTAAGTTTCCCTTTTCAATGACAAGGGGGCCACTGAACACTTCGGTTCCGCTTGAGGTCTTCTTTAGGCGGATGCGCATCCCGTCTTTTTCAACCTCCAGTTCCACAAGGCCGCTTTCGTTCATAAGGGCTATCATTTCTTTTATTTCTTTGATATTCATTTATTCTCCTTCAATGAGCACTAAACTTACGATCCGCCGTAGGCGGAGAGTAAGTTTATGTGCGAATTGACCCGCACCTTTTCAATATATATCTATTTTATCTCAAAAACATTAATAAATAAAGGTGCGGGATAACTTGTGCCCTCACTTAGCTTACCCGTTCAATATAGCCTCCGGTACGTGTATCTACTTTAATCCTGTCTCCGGTCTCAACAAACAGGGGCACCTGTATGTTAGCGCCGGTTTCTATGGTAGCAGGTTTTGTTCCGCTTTTTGCGGTATCCCCCCTTACCCCCGGCTCGGTATCGGTAATTGTGAATTCAATAAAAAACGGTAAGTTTATATTTAATATTTCGTGTTTGTAAAAGAACCCCTGGACTTCCAGGTTATCTTTAAGAAATTTTATATTATCCGTGAGCGCATCTTCTGAAATGGCGATTTCCTCATAGGTTTCCTGGTCCATAAAATGATACATGTTACCGGTTTTATAAAGATACTGTAATTTTCTTTCTTCTACGAACGCCTGGTCAATCTTCTCATCCCCGCGGAAAGTCAATTCCTGTATATTCCCGTTTTTTAAGTTACGCATCTTTGCCCGCACAAAGGCAGCGCCTTTACCCGGCTTTACATGCTGGGCATCTATAACCATGTAAACTGTGTTATCGACTAAGACCGTTACCCCCTGCTTGATTTCATTTATTGAGAGCGCCACTTAATACCTCGCATCCTTCATCGGTTATTAATACCATATCTTCTATACGTACGCCGAATTTACCTGTTATGTATATCCCCGGTTCGACCGTTACTATCATGCCGGCTGCCAGGATTTGGCCGCTTTTGCCTGAAAGGCGCGGCTCTTCGTGTACCTCAAGGCCTACCCCGTGCCCTAAATTATGCCCAAAATATTTAGCAAATCCCTTTTCCGTAAGGAATTCGCGCGCAACCCTATCTATATCAGAGGCTTTTACTCCTGGGTGGATATTCTTTATGGCTTTTTCCTGCGCTTCTTTGGCCGCGGTGTAAATTTTTTGAGCAAGAAGATTAATTTTACCCAAAAAGAATACCCTTGTCAAGTCGGATTTGTAACCCATGTAGTCTACTCCCATATCTATGAGGACAGGTTCATTATTTCTTATTTTCCTTTCCGATGTTATATGATGAGGGTATGCGGAATTCGCTCCGGAAGCGACTATTACATCAAAGGAAGAGTTTTCTGCGCCGTGGTAACGGATAAAATGCTCAAGCTCTGCCTCAATTTCTATCTCTTTTCTTCCGGGCCGGATTAATTTCTTTATGTATCTTAAGGCAGCTACGGCAATTTGAGTTGCTTTCCTGATATCTTTGATTTCTTCCGGCTCTTTGAATTCCCTTAATTCCTCGATTAGGCCATGCGTAGGAACAAGCTTGCTTTTGGTTTTGAGGTGTCCTTTTATTTTTGCGTATTCTGCGTAAGGCATATATCGTTCTTCAAAAGCTACCCGTTTAAGGCCCAGGTCCGAACAGCCCTGCGCAATCAGCTTAAATAGCGAACCGTTTATCTTCGCTATCGAGGCGGTTCCTTTAAGGCCGGGTTTTGCTTCTTCGGCATAACGGGAATCAGTAAAATAAATATTTTCCTTTCCGGATACAAGAAGATAGGAATCGCGGCTGCGGTATTTAGTCAGGTAAGTGATGTTGGCGGGTAGCGATACAAGCATGCCGTCAAGCTTAAATCTTTCCAGGATGGAATTCAGTCTTATTAGCCGTGAATTCATAGGGTCAGCTTATATCTATAAGCGTTTCCAGGCCCAGGTAATAACTCTGTTGGCCAAAACCGAGGATTATACCTTTGGCTACGGGGCTGATCAGGGATTTTTGCCGGAATTCTTCGCGGGAATAAATATTAGAAAGGTGTATTTCTACCGTAGGCACGCCAGAGGCAGCAATCGCATCTCTTATGGCGACGCTTGTATGAGTGTAGGCAGCAGGGTTTATAAGGATACCGTTATATCTGTTCCTGGCTCGTCCTATAGCGTCCACTATTTTACCTTCGTGGTTGGACTGCATAATCTTCAAAGAAACTTTTCTTTTCTTGGCGATTATTTTTAGTTTTCTGTTAATCTGCTCCAGCGTTACCTTGCCGTAAATCTGCGGCTCCCTCTTTCCCAATAAAGATAAATTCGGGCCGTGGATTACAAGTATTTTTTTCATGCTATTTATCCTCTGCCTCATCAACCATCATTACGGGGATACCGTCTTTGATGGGGTATTTCCTGCCGCATTTCTTGCAGACGATCTTATTATCCTTAAGTTCCACATCGGCTTTACAGGCGGGGCAGGCCAGGATACTAAGCAGTTCCTTGTCTATCATTTGTTTCTCCTCTTTTGGAGGTCTCTGAATAAATAAATGCAGAGACCTCTGGGCAAAAGTTTTTTTATGCTTCTTTCTTTACTTTTGAAATATATTGCATCCTTAATTCATAAAGCAGGTTTTCCAGGAGGTTAGTTTCATCGGCAGTCAGGTTTCCTTTTGTTTTCTCTTTGAGTATCCCCAGTGTATCGATAAGGAACCTGGCCTGGGTTATATCCTCCTCTATTTTATTAGTCGCCGGGTTTGCCACCTGGCCTAAAGAAATAGATGCCTGCAGCGCAAGTGTGGTGATAAAGAAGTTAAAGTCCGGCTCAGGCGGGATAAACTTATTTTCTTTTTTTAATGTCTCTTTTTCATTGGCTACTGCGTCTTTCCAGCTTTCATCAATGTTCTTTTTGATCTCATCCATTTAGTATATTATCACCCCCGCGTAACCTACTACGCTTTCAGTGTCTCCTGTAGAGGAGCCGCTAGTCTCATATTTAACAAGAGTTGCGTTTTTCGCGCCCAATAACTTTGCCGCTTTTAACATCGCCACTACCGGTGCCCAGCCGCACATGGATATATTCAGCTCCCGTATCTTTTTTATAAGCGTATCTGCATCCAGTTGTAAGATTGCAGCGATTGCTTCTTTATCTTTAAATTCAGCTTCCGTTTGGCTTTCATAATGTGTCATATCGGAGCTGGCGACTATAAGAGAATTTTCTTTTCTGTTTTCTAAACTATGCGCAATTGCCGTACCTATCTGGTTAAGCTCTTCTACATTCTCGGACATAAACGTTATCGGCACGATTTTAAAATCAGGTTTAAAATATTGCAGGAACGGTAATTCTACTTCCAGGGAATGTTCATATACATGCGCAAGGGGATCTTCTTTCAGGAGTTCAGAGCCCGCCAGTATTTCCTTTGCCAAAGGAGAATCTACGAGTATCTGGCCAAGGGGCGTCTCCCAGCTACCCTCGGTCATAATACTATAATCGCCACCATAACCGGTGTGGTTCGGGCCAAGAAGGATGATACTGTCTTTTATTTTGATTGATGATACGGTCTGCCCTGCCACTCTTCCGGAATAAGTGTAGCCTGCGTGAGGTAAGATGCATGCTATGGCATCTATCTTCTCGGCTTTTTCTTCAACAAGGCCTGCAATCTGTTTTTCCAGGGCTTGCCGGGGCCGCGGGTAAAACTGTCCGGCAACTGCCGGTTTTCTTACTATAGGGCTAACCATTTAAGAGTCCTGAAATATACTTCGTTGCTTCTTTAATATCTCCTGCCGTAGCAGGTTGATGAATCTCCAGGATTTTTAATACTGCGCTATTCAGGTATTTTTTCAGGATACGAAAATCAAACTCGCCTTTTCCCGGAGCCTGGTGGTCCCTTCCTTTGGTTATATCGTGTAAATGTATGCCAAGCATCGAGCTGCCGTATAAGTCCAGGTATTGCATGTGCCGCCAAAAACCCAGATTCTCCATAAGCTGGGCATGCCCTGTATCGTGCCAGTAGGATAAATTACCGCCTTTGAATTCTTTAAGAATTATCCCTATTTCTTCTATGGATGGTATCTCGCGGTGATAAAAGCGCGTTTCTATGCCAAGCCGCACGCCTTTTTTCCGGGCATAACTGTTCAGGATGTTTAGGCTGCGCAAGGTATTCTGGAAAAATGGCCCGGAGCTTACCTTACGCTCTTTTTGCATCGACGACTTTTGTGCCCTGAATTCCCCTGTGTCTTTAAGGCCGGCTTCGTAAAGCGCTATAAGAGCGCGTGTTTTATCGGGTATCTGGACCCTGCCACAGTGTAAGACAACGGCTTTCGCGCCTAACAGCGCTGCCGTATCAATGGTTTTCCTGGTGTATTTTAAGGACAGGGCTCTTTCATCTTCATCCAGAGAACTCATGGCGTAATAGTCAGGCAGGACAATATTCCTTTTAAGCCCTCTGGGTATAGGGCAGAAGTTATGGATACTTAGAATCCTGACCTCACCTTTTTTCTGCAATTTCGCAGCATCTGTTACCATTAAAGGGCTAAGGTTGAAGCCAAGCTCCACATCCCTAAAACCCAGCTTTTTTATCTCAAAGAGCATATCTTTTGCATTGTCGTGACGGAAGGCGTTCCAGGAGGTGGATAATGCAAAAGGCATATGTTTATCTTTTATTACCCCCCCGCGCTTTTTTTCTCCTACGTTCGCTGGGTTTTTCATAATGCTTGCGGTCTCTTACTTCCCGTAAGATGCCTTCCTGCTCAATCTTTTTCTTAAAACGCCTCAATGCCACTTCAAACGGCTCATCTCTTTTAACCTCTACTTCGGACAATAGTATCATCTCCTTTCAATAAGGTATTTTTCCGGAACTCTTTGCGAACAAATAATATACCACTAAATAAACAGAGTGTCAACCAAAGAAACAGGGACGGTTCTCAATCTAATCGGAAAAGTGTCCCCGTAGCGGGGACACTTTTAGCTTTGATTTCAGAACCGTCCCTGGATTATTCTACTTCGAAGGTAATGGCGACGTTAAAAGTAAGTTGGGGATAATCTAGCAACCCTTTGGGAAATTTGGGAAAAGGCGCGGCTTCTTTTATGCTATTTAGGGCGATTTGCCGCAGATAGGCGCTAAAGGTTTTATTCTCCACAAGGTGCATACCTTTTACGTAGCCATCCTGCGATATCGAGAAAGAAATGATTATTTCCCCTGTCTCTGAGCCGGTATAATTCTGATAGGCCGCGCGTTTAATCTTTTCCCGCACAATCTGGTAGTAGCTTATGTAAGAAGGGTTGTTGATTTTATCGGCGTCGAGTAACGGCAGGGAAACCTTCTTTTTAATCCCGACCAGCCCCGTTTTGATAAGAGCCGGCTTATTAAAGATGATCTCCTGGTTCTTCATGCCTGCGCCAGGGCCGCTATTTTGGATAAATGGCGGAGGCGGCCTCATTGCGGCTACCGGAGTGACCCTGGAAGTATCTAAAAGAGGTTCCCTGGGAAGGGATGGCGGCCGGCTTAATGCGGGAGGCCGCATTTGCGCCTGCTGGCTAATTTCGATATCCTGAGGCAGTTTTTTTATATAACGGACCTCCAATTCCCGGGTTTTGGTAATTTTGTTAAAAACAGAGCCGGAAACGATCTTATGGGTAAGGATAAATATATGCGCAAGCAGGGAAACCACCAGCGCCAGTTGTAATTCTCGCTCGATAACCATAAGATTATAATACCATAAATAAATTAAAATTCCACCTTTGCCCCGCCAGTAAAAGAAAATCCGGGCATTGGATAGTCATGTATGACCTGGTATTTCCGGTTTAAGAGGTTATCTATATAGGCAAAACAGGTAACTCCGTGGTTAAATTTCTTTGATACGCTAAGCCCCAGGACAAAGAAATCCTTTACTTTGATTGTATTTTTCGCGTCAGCGAATCTTATGCCGGTAAATTGCCCTTTAAGTTCAGCTGTTAGCCCGTTATGGTCGCTATATTTTAAAGAAGAGTCGATCTTATAGTTCGGCTGATAGACAAGATATTTATGCGTATTCTCATCCTTGGCGATTAAATAACTATAGTCGATTTTTAAATCGAGATTATCGGCTATGGATACAGTATTCTCAAGCTCCAATCCGTCGATTGCCGCAGTGTTGATATTCTCCGGTTGCGTCATCCCGGTGGATGCGTCATAAGACCATTGTATAAGCTCTTTATAATTGCTATGGTAATAAGTCAATCCCGAAGTAAGGTATTTGTTGATTATTATATCGGCCCCGACTTCTTCGGTTAACCCTTTTTCCGGTTTTAGATTAGAGTTTCCTTTTAAACCATCTCCCATATCCGGCCAATACAGGTCGTTAAATGTAGGGACACGGAAAGAACGGCTGACCAGGCCGTGGAATTTAACCGCGTTATTGAATTTATAGAGGAGGCTTATGGCTGGATCGACCTCTGTCCCGAAGTTGGAGTAATCATCTATGCGCGCGCTTAAATTAATATTCAGCTTGTCATCCAGCATGCCTAAGCGGTTTTCAAGGTATCCGGAGCGCAGGCTGTATTCATGTTTTGCGGTAGACGTACTGTCATTTAAATTCTTTGCGTAATCAAAACCGTAAACAAGGCTGTAGTATTCGGAAAGTTGATTGTCAAGCTGCAGGTTAAACCCTCGCACCGTAGTGGCATGGATATCTTTTTCATTAGCAGTTTCCCAGGGCAACTCTGCGTTATTTTCCATAAATTCCAGCCGGTTGTAATTCTGGTAAGCTTTGACCAGGATCCCCGTTTGTTCATTTGGTTTAAAGCTCCAGTTTAAATCAAAGAAACGCTCCAGGGTATTTTGCTTGTCGTCAGGATCGGGATAGGTTAGTGAGCCGGGTACGCCTACGCGGCTTGTATAAAAACCGGAGTTAAGGCTGATATTGTTTTGGCTGTTGAGCTCATATTCCAATTTGAGATTGGAATCTTTGGCATTTAGAGCTGAATTCTGCCGGAAACCCTCTGAACTTTGGTATCCACCGCTTAAAAGGTAACCGAATTTTGAAACCTTAGCCCCATATGACATACGCTCAATATATGTGCGGGCAGTGCCGAAACTTGAATAAAGTTCTGCTTCCTGGCCGGAGATTGGCGGTTTTTTGGTAATGATATTTACCACTCCCCCCATTGCCGAGCTGCCATATAAGCTTGAACCAGGGCCATGCATCACCTCAACCTTGGCTATATTATCCAGGGGTATAGTGGATAGGTCTATCTCCCCGTCCCTAGGGTTATTTATCGGCCTGCCATCAATCAGGACCAGGACTTGAGCAGCGGTAGAGCCGCGCATCCTGATTGTTTTTGTGGCACTGGGACCGCCGTAATCGCTTATATCAACGGACGTAAGGTCAGTAAGTGTATCAGCCAGGTTTTGCGTCCCGCTCTTCTCCATCTCCGTAGACGTAACTACATCCACGTTACGCGAGAGATTCCCAGGGTATTCTTCTACTCTTGAAGCCGTAACCACTATTTTATCCAGGTCAACATTTTCTGCCCTGACAATTCCCGGTAAAGCAAAAAGCAATAACCATAAAACAAGCGAATTTTTATTAATATTTTTCATTACAGTCCTTTCTCTCCCTGCGAGAGTACTTACCTGCGATAGGCAATCGACCGGGCTAAGTTAATCGTTAGTATCTAAAGCTATCGATTAAACTATTACCGTTGCGGGGCAGCGTGAGAAATCCCATCTCCACTTCCTTTGCCTATCCGGTTTTCTCGTTGTAGAAAATTTCTGCCAGAAAGATTTTATGCGTATTTTTTAATATCTAAGAACCAATGCCTCCAGAAACTTTCCTTAATTACAGGTTCGGCCTCCAATATTTTAATCGGCCTCCTGAATATTGGCCCATCAACCACTAATGTATGGAACTCGCCTTTCTCCCCACAGGGACAGATACCTCTTTTTTTAAGTTCTTCGACTAAACTTTTATCGATATAGCGGCCAAGAAACTCCTTGCCCATTATGTCTGCCTTACAGCTGACAATAATGGCCTTAAATCCGGCACTTATGAACTCGTCAATAATATTATCCGGCGGTCTGTTCCAGAGCGGCTCCAGGGCTTTAATATTTAAATCGCCGCAGACGCGCTCAATCCAGCTTTCGTGTTCCAACAGGTATATATCCCCGAAGACCATCGTTTGGATATCGCTACCTCTTAGTTCGGTAACTGCAGCTTTAAATTCTTCCTCATATTTTTTCATGTCTGGGCTGACTTCTTTTTGCACGAGCGGTATGCCGATTAAATCCGCCTGAAACTTAAGTAGCTTTCCCTCGAGCCCATGAAAACAACCGCGTTTTGATTCGCGGGAAATAAAGTTTAAAAGCATCCTTACGTTATAGCCCTGCTGGATTGCCTTATAACAAGCCAGGCAACTATCTTTGCCTCCGCTCCAGGAAGATATCGCTCTAATACTATCCATATACTGCCCCCCTTTGATAAATACAAATAATGAATAAAGTAATGATTTCCGTCAATTCAATGGTAGCCCCCAGCGTATCTCCGGTTATCCCGCCAATTTTTCTGCTTATCAACTTGGAAAATAACCAGGCGGTAAAACCCGCGACAAGAAAAAGGAATAAGCCCTTTACCCGCCAGATTAAAACAGCAAAGATTAATGTAATAATCGTGGCCAGCAGAAATATCCTAAAGGTTATATTATTCATAAATATCTTTGCTTTACCTTCGCTACGGGCATAGGGGAAGAAAAACATCACCTCAACCAGCGACCAGCGGCTTAAGGTGCACACTAAGATTAAAACTATCGGTCTGTCCTGAGGCCGTAAAGAAAAAATAAACGCTGCTTTCAATAACAGCGCGCATACTATACTGATGACTCCCATTACCCCGGCATGCGAATCACGCATAATCTCTAAGCGCTTCTCTTTGTTTTTTCCGCTCATCAACGCATCAAATGTATCGGATAGACCATCAAGGTGCATACCCCCTGTGATTACTGTCAGCGCTACAACTAAAATTACCGCTACCGTGAACTCATAAAAATGCAGGTCAAATAACACAATGCCCAGGCCCGCCAAAATCAATCCGATCAATAACCCTACCAAAGGAAAATAGATAAGCGAATTAGCGAGCTTACGCTCATTAACATCACTGATTTTAAGCGGGAAAACAGTCAAAAACTGTATCGCCAGTAAAAGGCTTGTCATTTTTTCTTCTCCGAGACATTTGCGCTTTGAAATGTAGCCATCTCGGTGAGTATTTTTATTGAGGCATCGGATAAGCTCATTGCTAACGCTGCCCCTGTTCCTTCACCAAGCCTTAAATCCAGGTCAAGCAGGGGTTTTAATCCAATATGTTCTAAGATATATTTATGCCCCTTCTCTACTGAGTTATGCGCGGCAATCATATAGTATTTTGATTTTGGCTCAATCTTAAAAGCAATCAAGGCAGCAGCAGTGGAAATAAAACCATCAATAACTACCGGGATTTTCTTGGATGCGGCAGCCAGGATTATCCCGGTTAATCCTGCAATTTCAAAACCGCCCACCTTGGATAAAACATCAATGGGGCTAGAAGGGTCAGGTTTATTTAAAGAGAGCGCCCTATTTATAATATCAATCTTATTTTTCAATCCTTTCTCGTCTATACCCGCACCTCTTCCGGTAACTTCTTCAACTGGTTTGCCGGTGATGCAGGCTGTTATTGCGCTGGCCGCAGTAGTATTACCTATCCCCATTTCACCAGTCCCTGCAATATCAATCTCGCGCCTGAATTCATCTTCAAATATCTCAATGCCGGCAGATATTGCCTTTATGGCTTCTTCCATTGTCATTGCCGACTCGTCAGCCATGTTTTTTGTACCGTAGTTTATTTTTTTAATCACCAGCTGTGGATGGGGTTTAAGGTCGCTTGAGACCCCCATATCAACAATGACGACCCGCGCCCCAACATGTTTTGCCAAAACATTTATGCCTGCCCCACCGGAAAGAAAATTGTAGACCATCTGCGCAGTCACTTCTTTTGGATAAGCGCTGACGCCTTCAGCGGTAACCCCGTGGTCTGAAGCAAGGGTAAATATGACTTTATTGCGTAACAGTGGATTTTCTTTTCCGGTTATGCCGCAGATCTGCTTGGCCAATTCTTCCAGCCTTCCTAAGCTTCCGAGCGGCTTAGTTAAATGGTCAAGCCTATCCTGGGTTTTTGTTATAATTGCTTGATCTGGTATTGAAATGCCTGAGATTATGCGTTTTATTATTTCCATTTTTCCCTTTCTAAGTAAGCAGTTTTACTTTGATGTAAGGATTCTGTTTCCTATTTTATTCTTAAGGGTATCCCCGATACCATAAAGAATACTTTCCTGGATTCTTTTGCCAGTATTTGATTTACCCTGCCGGCGATATCGCGAAAATCCCTACTCAGTTTATTATCCGGGACTATCCCTAGGCCGACTTCATTAGAAACTAAGATTATCCTTGCTTTCTTTTTCTTCAACTGCCTAAGGACCGCGCAGATTTTATTTATAATCTCCTTTTCCTTATTCCCGCAGAGAATAAGGTTAGAAACTAAAAGAGTAATACAGTCAATGATGATGCATTCAGACTTATTCCCCATCCTGCTCAATATTTTTTCTACTTCTTTCGGCTCCTCAAAGGTTTTCCAACTCTTTGGCCGGGATATTTTATGTTTAAGAATACGCTCTTTCATTTCCTTATCCCGCCCCTGACAGGTGGCAATAAAAGCCACTTTCTTATGCTTTTTAGCCAAGCCCACAGCATAAGTGCTCTTGCCGCTCCTTGCCCCTCCTAAAACCAGGATTATTTTACCCATTTTTACCTCGAATATTCTTTTTAGTCCTCAAGGGGACCCACCCCTGCTTTGATTTGAAAACCGTTCCTGGAATGGTTGACTATAGTTATTGTTCCCGCGGCGGGAACATAGCGCCAGAAATTACAGCTTTTTAATATGCTGCTTAGGAAAATACCGATGACTCCTCCATGACAGACAATGGCAATCGTTTTTCCCGGGTTAACCCGCAGGATCTTTTTTATGGCAGAATTGACCCTTTTTTTAAATTCATCCATCTTTTCTGCCTTCGGTATGCGGTTAGAATAAGGGTTTTTCAACCATTCGCGGTAAATCTTCCCGTATTTTTTTATGATTTCTTCATGGTGCAACCCTTCCAGGACCCCGAAATTAATCTCCCTTAAGGCCTGTACTTTAGTAATCTTTCTTTTACAAAAGATTATGCGTGCGCTTTCGAGCGCCCGTTTTTTATTGCTTGAATAAAACCGGTCAATCTCGATTCCCTTGAGAAGCCGGCGCAATTTTCTTGCCTGTTCCCTGCCCTGCCGGCTTAATGGGATATCCCTGTGCCCGCAGTAGCGCCGCTGGATATTCCATTGCGTTATCCCGTGCCGTATCAATATTAAGCGTGTAGGCATTATTTTTCTCCAGGCACGAGCATTACATTTGGCTTTCCGGTAGCCCTGTTAGTATTTACGAGGACTACTGTTTTGTACACTGCTTCGATATTCTGATAGGTCAGGACTTCTTCGACATGGCCTTCCTTGAAGATTCGTCCTTTATCCAACAAGGCAATACGATTACAATAGGCGCCGGCTAAGTTAAGGTCATGTAGGATCATGGCAATGGTCAGGTTCTTATCGTGGTTCAACCTTTTTAGCAGGTCCATGACCTGTATCTGGTGGCCGATGTCCAGATGGGAGGTTGGCTCATCCAGGAGCAATAATTCTGGTTCCTGGGCCAGGGCCTGGGCAATGGTTACCCGTTGGCGTTCACCCGCGCTTAATTCATTGATATGCCTGTTTTTGAGCCTTAAGGTATCGGTTAGCCGTAGCGCCTCTTCGGCAATCTCTATATCTTTTTTTGTCTCAAATTGCAGGCGTTTCAGGTGGGGTATCCTGCCCATAAGCGTAATCTCCATCACTGTAAAAGAGAAATCCGTGGCAATATCCTGGGAAACAAAAGCGACTTTACGGCAGAATTCCTTTAATTCCATGGCGAGGATATCTTGATTGCGAAAATAGACTTTTCCTGATGAGGGTTTTAGTATGCGTGTTGTCAGGCGCAGCAGCGTGGTTTTCCCTGAGCCGTTTGGCCCAATAATACCCATAAAATCACCGGAAACCACATCAAGAGAGACATCTTTAATCACCTCTTCCTTATAATAGCCGCCTGCTAGATTCTCTATTTTAAGCAATATGCTCACGTGGCCTTCTTTTTTCGCTTAAGCAGGATAATAAATACAGGCGCCCCGATTATGGCAGTAATGACTCCGATAGGTATCTCTAAGGGGCCAAAAAACGTGCGCGAGATAAGGTCGCATCCAAGCATGAATATTGCCGCAGCCAGGCATGTTGTGGGAATGAGGATTTTATGGTTTGGCCCGACAATTGAGCGCATCATATGCGGCACAATCAGCCCTACAAAGCCGATTATGCCGCAGATAGATATAAGGCTTGCAGTAATCAGGGCAGAAATGAGGATTAAGAGTTTTTTGATATTCTGTGTGTCTATCCCCAGATGTATCGCTTCTTCTTCACCCATGCTTATTGCGTTTAAATCCTGGGCAAAAAGATATATTACGAATATACCCAGGAGCACAGGTATGGCTACCAGTAACACCAGTTTATAATCATAAACCTGTAAGCTCCCCCACAGCCACCAGTTCATTTCATGCATAGCTTCATTGCCGAATAAGGAGACCAGGAATACGATGATCGAAGAAAATGCCACGGAGATGATTACACCGGAAAGAATCAGGGATTTGTCGCAGATTTTCTCATTCTCGCGCGAAAGATTATAGACGATGAGAATGCTCGCTACTGCTCCCAGGAAAGCTGCCAGCGGCATGTAGAGCCGGGAGATACCTAGGATTACCGCAATTACCGCCGCCAGGCCTGCGCCGCTGGAGGTGCCTAAAAGATACGGTTCAGCAAGAGGGTTCCTTAATATGGCCTGCAAAGCTATCCCGGCAACTGCCAAACCGCCTCCTGTCAGGATTGCAGCCAGGATTCTAAGGAGCCGCATATTCAAGATAGGCTGGTTTTCCTTTAGAAAAAGATCAGCCACAGGAATATTTACTGTTCCTTTTATGGTTGCCAAAATCATGGCGGCACAAAGCAACAGAAACAGCACGAACAAGCTTCTTTTTAAATCCCTAATCATTTTTAGGGTACAGCCTTTTGTAAATTTCTCGTAAGCCCTCGGTTATCCTTGGCCCGGGCCTTAGCAAAATATCGGGGTTTATATCATTAAACACCCGTTTGTTCCTTACGGCATTGATATCCGACCAGCCGAAACGGCCGGCAACCAGTTTCAACGGCATTTCTCTATCCATGTAAGCCAGTATGATGCAGTCCGGGTTAGCATTAACCACTTTTTCAGCGCTATAGTTACTGTATGGCCTAGTGAGGTCATACGCGATGTTTATGCCGCCTGCCAGGGTAATTAACTCGTCGATAAACGAACCTCTGCCTGCAGTCATCAGGGGGTCACGCCAGATTTCAACAAAAACTTTTGCTTTCTTGCCCTGCTGGATAGCACTTACCTTAGAAGTTACTGCTTTAATATCCCTTCTCATATTATCTATTAATACTGCGGCTTCCCTGGATTTGCCGGTGATTCTTGCTATCTCGCTGATAGAATTAAGTAATTCCTCGATATTTGAAGGGTCAGAAACAAATACCTTTAATTTAAGCCGCCTTAATTCTCTTATAACCGGAGCCTGCTCCAGGCCGGTACAGAAGATGTAATCGGCCTTAAGGGATAGTATCTTTTCTATACTGGGATGGCTGAAATCCCCAACCCTTGGTTTATTTTTTACAGCCGGAGGGTAATTGCAATAGGAGCTTATTCCCACAATTTCTTCGTTTAGGCCTAATGCAAAAAGTATCTCTGTTGTTGAAGGCGCCAGGGAAATATATCTTGCTGCTGCCTGCGCCTTGCTTAAAAATAAAAGAATAAATACCGCGGTTAAGATTATTTTTTTCACAGGATAGCGCAAATAAAAAACCCGCCACTTTTTCTGGCGGGTCGCACCCAAATATTTGCTTGGCCCTTTCCACGAGGCTTTTCATATAGGTAGGTCTTCTGGCTCAGGCTTTAACCTACTTACTGCGTCTTCCCATCCCAAATTACCGGGACAGTGACTCTTGCAGCTTTCGTCTGCCTCTACAGCGGCGGGACCGCATCCGATTAACGGCTTTGGCTTATCGGAAGCCAAACCATGGCCTACTGGCCAACGGATTTCCCTTAACCTATAATCCAAAATGTCTTTTTACTTTAACACTTTAAAAGGATTTGTCAAATATTTTTTGCCCACGGGGGCAATACTGGCGCAATACCGATTAGCGCCAGGTATATAACCTCTCGTGGTGTTGCCGCGTCACCCCTCGGATAAGCGCGTTGATTCAGAATTCAATTCCCCTTCTTGCCTTTACGCCTTTCCTATAGTAATGTTTCCTTTCTTTTATTTCGCTTACGAGGTCTGCCATTTTTATGATCTGCGGATGGGCATAGCGGCCGGTAAGAATAAGTTCCGCTCCCCGGTTTTCTTTGATGATACCCAGCAGTTCTCCTAAACTAAGGAGGTTAAGTTTGAGGGCGATATTGATTTCATCCAGGATAACCATGGCATATGTATTCTTTCGCAGGACTTGCCCTACTTTCTTTAAACCTTTTTTGGCGAGCATTATATCTTTAGGCGCAGGAGATTTCTTTATAAAACATCCTCTTCCAAACTGCTCGATTTTTATATTTTTTATTTTTCTTAACGCTTTTATCTCTCCGTAATCCCTACCTTTGGCAAACTGGGCAATGTAAACCTTAAGGCCGTTTCCTGCCGCCCTTAATGCAAGGCCGAATGCCGCCGTACTCTTTCCCTTGCCGTTACCGGTATATACCTGGATCATTTTTTCTCCTCCCACCCGAATTTACCTACGAGCGGAACGAATACGCAGCCGCAAATGCGGCGTGTTTGCAATTTACCTTCTTTTTTATCTATCACGGTAAGCACCTGGCTTAAGGTTTCGCCCAGGGGCACGACCATTTTTCCCATATCTTGAAGCTGTTCGGCAAGCGGCAAAGGGATGCGAGGGCTGGCAGCGGTGATGATAATGCGGTCAAATGGCGCTTCTTCCGTCCAGCCGAGGGTGCCGTCTCCGACTTTTATTTTTACATCGTGATAACCGGCCGCATCCAACGCTATTTGCGCTTTTTTTGCGAGGGCCTCAAACCTCTCAATAGTATAAACTTTTCTCGCTAATTCTCGCAGGATCGCTGCCTGGTAACCAGAGCCGGTTCCGATTTCGAGCACCTTTTCTTTTCCGGTTAAGCCAAGGGACTCCGTCATAAGCGCGACCATATAGGGCTGAGAAATAGTTTGGCCTTCTCCGATAGGAATAGGATAATCGGCGTAGCTACTTTCCCGCCATTCTTGAGGGACAAACTTATGCCGCTCTACCTTGGAAAAAGCATCTATAACGCGCTTATCCTTTATACCCCTCAGGATAAGCTGCTCTTTTACCATCCGTTTTCTTAAGGTTTCGTAGTCCATATCTCTCTTATGATAAATGCGATGAATCTTAAGGTATCCAGCACCGGATTGATCCTACTTTTTTCCTTTCCATACACCGTCTTGATCGGGACGGATTCAATCTTAAAACCGGCCTTGGCACCCTTAATAAGCAATTCCGATTCTATTTCATATTTGTCAGTAGAAAGATTTATTTTTTCCAGCGCCTCCCTTTTGATAAGGCGGAAACCGCATTGGCTGTCATTGATTTTTTGTTTCGCGATAACCGAGATGAGCCAGGACATGAATTTATTGGTAAACAGGCGCACGAAAGGCATATCCTTTACGGTTTGCATCCTGTCTCCGATAAATATCTTGCTGTCGGAAGACCCGGCCGCACGTAAAAAAGACGGTATCTCTTCTGCGAGATGCTGCCCGTCTCCGTCCATGGCTATGACAGCGTCAAAATTGTTTTGCAGGGCATAAGCAAACCCCTTTATTAACGAGGCGCCCTTGCCTTCATTGTTTTCATTTCTTATCACTACCGCCCCTGATTTTTCGGCGATGCCGGAGGTATCATCTCCTGAACCGTCGTCTATCACGATAACAGGGAGGTTTAAATTTAACCCTTTAATCCGGCCTATCAGCCAACCGATTGTTTCGGATTCATTATATGTCGGTATTATTATGCAGGCCTTCATTCTTTCCAGAATCTCCGGAACATAAACCATTGATCGGGATATTCGGTTATGTATCTTTCAAAAATTTTAAGGTAAGTTTTCATGATTTCTACGGTATCGTTCCTCCTGTTTCCGGAAGGTGTTACTACAATAGGCGGCTCCATCCGCAGGGTGAAACTATCGTCTTTATTGCGCAGCATAAATCCCGCAACAATCGGAGCGCCAGTCCTTAGGGAAAAGGCAGCCGGGCCCTCTGGAAAAACCGTGGGTTTTCCGAAAAAAGGTAAAATCGCGCCGTCTTCGGTAAAGTCCCTATCTCCTACCAGAGCTACTGACTCATTTTTCTTAAAAACCGCAAGTGACTCTCTTACTGCTTTGGCAAGAGGGATAACTTTCACACCCTTACTTTCCCGTTGGGCATTGAAAAAGGAATTCACTTTCTTGTATTTATGCGGTAGGGCAACCACCCAGAACGGATACCCTAAAAGCGCAATGGTTATTCCTCCTAGCTCCCAATTCCCTATGTGCGCGGTTAAAATCACAATACCTTTCCCCTTTTTAAAAGCTTCATCAATATAATGGGTATTTTCTAACTGGACATTCTTTTCTATCCACTTTTTATCTATTTCCTGGAAGCGGAAGAAATCAACGAGGTATTTTGCGAAGTTGCGGAACATGTTGATTTGTAACTCCCGTATTTCTTTCTCTGTTTTATTGGGGAAAATAACCCTCATGTTTTCTGTTGCATACCTGCGGTCACGGAATGTCAAGAGAGACCGGATATCGGAACAGAATACAGCGATCCTGTACCCCCATTTTAAGGGTATATGTAAGGCCAGGAATTGGCCTATCCTGTAGAGGTAGTAATCAAGCATGCGGTAGTCCGAGAAGTAGCTTGGCGATATCAAGCGCAGCTTCGGGTTTGGCTATATACCTGCTGCATTCTCGCATAGTTTTTAATTTCTGCGGTTTATTGAGCAAATCTTCAATGGCAAGATGGGTATCTTTGGGGTTGTTTACTTTTATAGCCGAGCCCTTTTCCATCAGGTAATCCGTATTGTGCATCTCCTGTCCAGGCAGGGGCTTTACGATGACCATAGGCAAATTATTACTTAAGACCTCAGCCGTAGTTACTCCCCCTGGTTTTGTAATTATAATATCCGAGACGCTCATCAATTCATTGATATTGTTGACATAGCCCAGGAGTATTATTTTTTTCTTGCATCTTTTTATTTTTCTACGGAGAGAGCGGTAAAGTTTTTTATTGGTGGCGGTGACGATAATCTCTTCTAAGGGGCAGCTAACCATTTCCAGGGATTTTACGATAGCCTTAATGGGCCCTAAGCCTTGTCCTCCCCCCATTATTAAAATAACGGATTCTTCGGCGCTTAATTTAAGTTTTTCTCTCAGGCGGTATTTATCCTGCGTTTCGTTAAACCGAGGGTCAAATGGTATTCCTAGGGCCCTGATTTTTCCCGCAGCCACCCCTTTCTTTATCAGGCGTAAACTTACATCTTCCGACGGGCTTATATAGTAATCTACGGCGTCATAAACCCAGTATGAATGCGGCACGTAGTCGGTAAGAACGCCGATAAGCGGAAGGCTAGAGTTATACGTTTTTTTATAATCTGCAACCATCCCGCAGGGAAACGCCTGGGTGCAGACCACGGCATCGGGATTAAAGCGGTCAAAAAGGTTCTTTAGCTTCGGGGAGTTGAATTTATGGATTGTATCTTTCATCTTTTCTATGCTCTTTACGATTTTCGGGTTATCGTAAAGGTAATCCCAGAGTTTGGGAGTGCGTTTTATTACTTCCATATAAATGCGGTTTACGATTTTTTCAGAGATGGGATTGGTGTAATTGAAGGCGTTTATATTCAATATCTCGGTTTGAGGGGCAAGCATCTTTAACGCCTTTTCAATGGCAAGGGTAGCGCTATGGTGCCCGGAGATTTCGGAAATATACATTAAGATGATGCGCCTGCGGATGCCCATAATCAGATTCTTCCTTCTTCGTAGAGTGAGGTAAAGGCCTTTACGATCCCGGGGTTGAATTGAGTGCCGCTTTTTTGTTTTATTTCGGAAATAGCATTTGATTTGGTCAATGCTTTCCGGTAGGGCCTGTCAGTAGTCATCGCGTCAAAGGTATCTGCAATGGAGATGATTGCCGCAATAAGGGGAATCTCTTCGCCTTTTAGCCCATCGGGATAACCTGAACCGTCATATTTTTCGTGATGGTATTTTACCCCTAGAAGTGCATCCTGCAGTTCTTTTATCGGTGAAAGGATGTTTACGCCGATAAGCGGATGTTCGCACATGCGTTTTTTTTCTTCTTTATCCAGAAAGTCCTTTTTGTTGAGTATGGATTCCGGTATGCCGATTTTTCCGATATCGTGTAAAAGACTTGCGATTTGAAGCTGTTCTAGGAAGTTTTCCTTTAACTTGGTTTTATTATCCCGGCTCATTTTCCTGGCGATTTCAAGGCTAAGGTTGGTTACCCGCGCAGTGTGGCCGTGCGTATGCGGGTCTTTGGCTTCGATTGCCGCAGCCAGGGCAATGGTAGTATGGATAAAAAGGCGCTTATTTCTCTGGAGCTCGGTTTCCAAATCCTGGAAAAGCCGGGCATTCCTGAGCGCCATCGCGACGTCAGAAGCAAGAGCGGCAAAGAAACCCAGTTCTTCTTTAGCGAATTTCTTATTAGTTTTCTTATTTCCCAGAAGCAGGAGCCCCAATAGTTCATTCCTGAAATAACTGGGGATACAGGCAATAGTTTCAAATATATCCATCTGATAGAGGATGCTATTTAGCAGCTTTTTATCCTCGGGAGTTACATTTTTCCGTTTCAAGGCCTTTTTAATCTGTTCGTAAGTAAGCGCCCCGTCTCCCAGTATTTTTTTATCCAGCCTCTTGCGGAAGAAATAAATCAGCGGATTATCCGCGTCCATGCGCGCAAAACCTTTGGGGATTTTAAGGCCTCTTGCGCCCCTTGAGACAGTCAGGATGTAGGTATCTTTTTCTTTATCGTGCAGGAGGATGCCGGCGTGCCGGACATTAAGTTTCTGGGTCATCATGCGCACTATCATCCTCATAAGGGTCTGCGGCTCATGCACAAGAATCATGCTTTTTGCCGCGCCCTCAAGTTCTTTCTTATAGTCAATAGGCATTGGGATAAAAGGTTATTTTTTTGGAGGGAAAAGGTAATTCAAGACAATGCGTTCCAGTTCATCCAGCTCAAGGGGTTTATGTACATATGCGATTGCGCCCAGTTGCCGGCACTTCTCAAATACCCCTTCTTCATCCGGCTTTCTTCCTGTAACCATAATGACCTTAAGCTCGGCCTTTAATTCTTTTATCCGGCGCAAGGTCTCTATGCCGTCCATCCCGGACATTTTAATATCCAGTA
Source organism: Candidatus Omnitrophota bacterium (assembly GCA_050012075.1). Classification (GTDB taxonomy): domain Bacteria; phylum Omnitrophota; class Gorgyraeia; order Gygaellales; family Profunditerraquicolaceae; genus JAMWCI01. The sequence goes on from JBEKHW010000003.1 coordinate 31,675, forward strand.
GCACCATATCCGGTTTTTGCGCCTCTACCAGCGTGCATGCCTCTTCTCCGGAAGATGCAGTGGTGACGTCGATTTTTCTCTTACGAAAAAAATTAGCGGCGAATTCGCGCACGTCTTCTTCATCATCCACTATCAAAAGCTTTACCATTAAATAAACAATGCCTCCGGCGTTTATTGTTTATTTACTCCGCACTATGTGCGGAGTATCAGTCCGTTTCGTTACGTTCTTTATTTTATCAAAATACCGACCAAGGTCAATCTTATTCGTAAATTAAATTGATCTTAAATGTTTCTTCGGGCTTAGCCATTTTATCAGGAAAATGTCCAAAAGGAGAAGCTTCTTTTATAGCTTTTACTGCTGGCTCAACCAGTGAATTGTCCGTAGTATTGATTATATCGGGTTCACCGATAAGATTTCCGTTTTGAAGTAGCCTGAAACTGAGCAATACCCGCCCTTTCATCTTTTTAGGCCCGGCTGATTTTGCAACATTCTGGATTTTGGCGATGATTGATTGCCGGTAGTCAGAGGGAATTCCAGCGGCTGCCATGGAGTTTAATGATTCCGTCTCTACAGAGGTGGAAAATCTTTCAGTTACGATTTCTCCGTTTACCATTTTTGAGATAAAGCCCTCTTTTGGTTTTATATCGGAGAAATTTGAGTAAGGTTCTTCTCCTGTAATGATGTGGGGCGTCAGGAGAATTACAAGTTCATCTTTGGTTACCACGTCGCTTACACTGCGGAAGAGGAATCCTAATCCGGGAATGTCTCCCGCAAGGGGTATCTTTTTTACTGTTTTTACGTGTTTATCTTTGTGTAGCCCGCCGATAATAATCGTCACGCCATCTTTAACCATGACCGTTGTTTCTGCTTCGGATGTTGTCAGGTCAGGGACATCGGTCCCCTGGTCGTTCACCTCTACTTTAACAAGGGTTCCCTCGCTTATTTCAGGTTTAATCTTCATGGTTATAAAATTATCTCTGTTAATGGTAGGAGTAACATGCAGCTTGATGCCGGTTTCCAGAGTATTTGGCGTTACCGTGGTAGTTGTTGTTTGCGCATTCACGACTGCCGAAGAGGTCAGGTATGTCTGTTTTCTTCCGACAAGAATACTTGCTTCCTGGTTATTTGTAGCTACAATTCTGGGGCTTGAGATGATTTTTGTGTCGCCGATAGTGCGCAGGGCATCAAGCACCGCTTTATATTGGCCTGCTCCTGTAAGAGTGGTATTTGCCGTCCCAAGGGTGAGTCCGCCGACAGAACCACCAGGCAGGCTGCTTAATACCTTGAAATATTTTTCAATCCAGTAACCCCAGTCCACGCCCATTGTGAATGAATCCGAAGGAGTAATCTCAATGATTTGCGCGTCAATCAGCACCTGCGGAGTTTTTTCGTCAAAGGCCTTTATAATTCGGGCTATTTCTTTTAATTTATTCGGATAGTCAGTGACGACTACCTTATTTGTCCTCTCATCTTTTTTGACGCTGCCAATCCCTTTTGTGACCGCATCCTGGAGTTTTTCGCTTAACTTATCGGCTACGGCATAGTTGAGGCTAAAAACCCTGGTTTCCAGTGGCACATCTGCCTTAGAGATAAAATCCTGCATCGCTTTTATAGTTTCCGGAGAATCCATTAAAACCAATGTATTTGAACCGTCATCCGGCACTATCCTGCCGACATTAGTTTTCATCTGGGTCAGTGCCCGCGATAAATCCGCGGCCTTGGCATATTGGAGATGGACTATCTTTACTTCCTTTCTGTCTTTAAAGCGCCCGCCGTATGTCAGTTCATAATCCCTCTGGGTCATTACGTTAATGATATTACCTTCCCGTATGTATGCCAGGTCATTAGCCAGGAGGATTATCTCAAAGGCGTCGAAGATATCTACATCCTTTAAAAAGAGCGTGACCTTACCGGTTACATTCTTACCGATAGCTAGGTTCATCCCCGAACGGTTTGAAATCATTTTAAGGACGTCTACGATATCCATCCCTTTTATATCCAGAGAAATCTTATTTTGCTGGCTGGCTGTGGGCGGTTGTGGAGCGGTCCCGGTTTCGTAGGCCTGCGCTAAGGATGGCATAGCGCCAGATAAAAATAAAATGAGAACAAAGATAAATTTATTTTTCATCATTCCTCCTTACAGGAAAAGTTCGAATTTCTCCCCCCTGTAATTTAAGATTATTTTTCCGTCCATGATTTTCTCAACCTGTATTTCTCCGATAAATTGCCCCGCGGTCAGATAGTATGTTTTCTGAGATCTCTTGTCTTCGATAACCGCCTGAGGGTTATCTCCGGAGATGATTCCTACAAGGGCGATATCCTTGACCATATCCGAAGTAGCCGCATTTATAGGCGAGCCCATCCCCTGCGTGGTTTGCGCCCCGAATATATTACGGTTTTTTAAATCACCGGCATAAAATTCATACGGCTTTATTTCCGGCTTATCTGATATTTTGTTTTCGGCAGGGTTTTCTTTTGTGCCCTTGAGCATTTCAATTCTTTTGGAGCCGAAAAAAGGATAAACCAGTGAAAAGGAAAGATAAATACAGGAAATAATAAAGATCGTCCAGATTGCTTTATCCGTATTGAAATCAGCGGGGAGAAAAAAATTGAAGCGCGGTTTATTTCTTTCTTTAGATGCCTTGCCTTCTTTATTTAAAAGTGTTTCTTGCGGCTGTTTTTTTGGGCCTCGGATTAGTTTTAATAGTTTTTCTTCCGGTGCACTGGAGTCTCTCATGCGCCTGTCCTCTCTGAAATCAGCTTCCTGATCATTTCTCCGTCTACTGACGGGGCATCTTTTATCACGGCTGTTTCAAGCGCATCGTGGCAGAGCATGGATATCCTGCGGGGATAACCTTGAGTTTGCTGGTAAATAAGTTTTATTGCTTCATCGCTAAATAGCGTGGGTGCGCCGTTATATCCTGCCTGTTTGAGGCGAAACACTATCATTTCCCTGGTTTCTTCCTCATCCAGGGGGTTGATAGTGTATTTTAGGGCAACTCTATCCATAAAATTGCGGACCCTGGTTATCCGGGGGAGTAATTCCACCTGCGCCAGAATTATTAGCTGCAGCAGTTTATATTCATTGGTTTCGTAATTCAGGAGCATCCTTAAGACCTCTAGATTCTCAGGGGTTATTTTTTGTCCCTCATCAATAAGCAGGACAATGGTTTTATTTTCATCTACGCCTTTCTGAAATAAATATTTTTCCAGGGCTTCCTTGAAATCCAGCGTGGATTTAAAGGGCGGAGTAATGCCAAACATCTTGACCAGGCTAAATAGGAATTGGAATTCCGATTTATATCCGGGGTCCAGGATCATGTGGAAGATATAATCATTTTCGTCTTTGAACGCCTGTAGAAGCGTGCGGGAAAGCGTGGTTTTTCCTGTTCCAACATCGCCTAGGATGACACAGAGCCCGCGGCGTAGCCTTACGGCAATCTCAAGCCGTTTTAATGCGGTATTGTGGCTGGTTGAATGATAAAAGAAATCAGGGTCAGGGCTTGTGGAAAAGGGTTCTTTTTCTAATCCCAGTACTTTAAAGTAGCTCATCTTTAATCTGTTTAAGGGATTTCTTCTCTTTTCTTAAGGTATGTATTTTATTTAATCTTTCTACTGTAGAATCATCAAAATAACGAAAGCGCGTCTCAGGGCTTCTGCTAATCTCCTTAATAAGGCCTATCTTGAGATAGAATTTTAAGGTATGAATAGAGTAGCCAGTCGAACGCGCTAAGTCTTTAATTAAAAATATGTTAGGAGTTTTTATGTCCATGCTCTCTAAGTAGAGAGTAGACCACAAAATCCGGGTTTTGTCAAGAAGTTTTTAATGGAATGATTCCTAATCCAAAAGGATTTGGGAGATGGAAAATGCGGCTTCCAGGCCTGCGGTTTCCGGCTTACTGCTAAATTGAAGCCTTTTAATCTGCAGAAGCGCCAGGGAGGTCTCCACATCATAGATGAATTTCATAAAATCCTCTAATGCGCCTTCTGCCCTTAAATCAACGACTACTTCTTTGCTTCTGGTAGTGGCCTGAGGCCGTATATCAATTATACGAATATTGGCATCTTTGGCTAAGCTATCTAGCTCAGCAAGGGTTAGCGCCAAGGGGTTTTCCGCTATACCTTCAGGCGCATTTAATCTGCCGGTATATTTATTTTTAATCTGTTCCTTCTGGTTCAATAACCTTAGATATCTCTTTAGTTTACTCCGGGCAGTATTGATTTCTTTATTAAGCGCGGCATTCCTGCTTAAGAGTGGAGAAATAATAAAATTAAAACATACTGCTATCAGGAATACGGATACCGCCAGATATAAAATACCCCTCTCTCTTTTGTTCAGTACTTTTATCATTTTCTTAAGCAGCCTATTTCAAAATCTATGATTTCTCCCGTAGAACTCTTTCTTTTGCTGGCATACTTCGGCTTTATATTAAAAGCCTTAAAAACTTTTGATTTTTCCAATTGGTCGACAAACGCAAGGACGCCATCCATTGCGGTTGTTTGGCCGCGCACGGTAATCGAACTATTCTCTTCGTAAGTGAGGCTGGTGAGGCTTACTTGCGCAGGTACGATCTGATAAAGCTCGTGCAGTATCGTTAAGGTAGAAGGTTTTTGTAAACGGCCCTGTAAGAACCTGGATCTTTTTTCTAATAGCGCAAGCGGCTGGGCTTCTTTTTCAATCTTGACTAACTCCCGATTCAGCCGCTTAAGATAATCGGCTTTATTGCTCATACTCTTGGCCAATCCTAAGGCCGAAATTAAGATTATCCCGCATAATAGCATTAGCCTCTCTAGCCGCTTCTTGAGCAAAAGCTTTTTCTTGGCCTCTTCTTTTTTATCTTGAGGCAGGAAATCAAGTGAAAGAGGAACTTCTTTTAAGGCAAGGCCTATAAGGGCGGCGAAAGATTTTTCCGTGCCGGAAAGTTTTTCTACGAAATCTTTTTGGGCATTTATTTTAGCCGCGTAAGGCAGGTGGGTAACAGCTAAATTAAGCTCTGGTTTCAACCGGTCAGCTAACGTAGGGGCATTAGCCGGAGAACCTAGAACAATGATCTTTGCCGGAGGCAGGGTAGATACCTCCTTTAAATACGCCTCTTTAGTTTTATTTATTTCTTCTGCCAAAAAGCGGCAAGGATCTTCATTTTGAGGAATCCTGACGTATCTGCTTAAGAGTAGTTTCTGCGAGCCGATAACGGCTATTTCTGCCTGAAAAGAGTCGGAATCGATAAGGATAACCGGTTGCTCTTCTCTTGCCGCGCAGAAATTATATAAATTGCGGATTCCGTAAGAACCTAGGGTAATAGAGAAATTGCTGATTTTTAACTTCTGGAAATTATTTACAAGACGGTTGATTACGTCTTTATGCATGATATTCAAGGTGATGTTGGTATATCCCTGTTTATCCGTAGACACAACCTGATAGCCGGTAACGAGCTCATCCATCGAATATGGCAGGTATTTCGGGGACTGGAACGTCGCGATCCTTTCTATCTCTTCGGGTTTTTGCGAAGGCACTTTTATGTATCTGGAAGTGACATTCTGGCGGGATAAAGAAACAATCAAGCGGTCATTATTGTATCCTAAGGTTTTTAGGATCTGATTCAAGCGGCCAAAAAGATTCTCTTCATTCGTATCCGCAGGAAGCTCTTCGTAGGCCAGGGCAATAAACTCTCTTCCTATGCCGCTATGTAGGCATTTAATGACCTTTATGGAATTCTGGTTAAATTGGCAGACGAAAAGCGATTTTTTCTTAAAGGAGAATAACTTGTTAAGGATATTTTTCATTCTCAATGCGTTCCATAAGTTTAGGCTTCATTTTATACTATAACTTCTGTTTATCCAATTGCAAGATTAATTTTGGTGCCAGTAAACTATATTCTTGGCGGTGCGGTCGTAAACCACGGAGATTCTTTTAGTCGTATTCCTGAATCCTCCCTTTGCCTCTATCCTTAGGTTACTAGGTATAGCGGTGAAATAGGGAACAGAACGGTCAATTATTTTAGTCTGGTCGTTAATCTGCCCTGCTAATCCAAGCGCTTTTTTAATAGCTTCCTGATTTATATCTGTGCTGGAAAATGGCTCGATACCTGCTTTCTGTGCGCCCTGCCTGTAGCCATCTATGGCGGACAATAAATTAGGAATAGCGCCTTCTATGGTTTTATCAGCTTCCCCGCTATCAATCATTTCTTTGGTAGTGGTCCCGAAGATAACCTCCAATACCCGTAACGGCGCAGTGTTTAAATCTATCTTGTTATCACCGTAGGTAGTAATAAAATCCTTAACTTTGGCGAAAGCTTCCTGCGCCTTGTTACGGTAATCAAATATTCCTTTCGACTGATAGAAATATTCCAGGATCAGTAACAATTCTTCAGGCTTCTTCAACGGTTCTTTTTTAGCGAGTTCTATTGTCGTAACGGGATTCATCCAATCTATTATGACATTGGTTAATTCTGCGGCATCCTCTACTTGCGCAAGGATAAGCAGTATGGACAATTTATCACGGTCAAAATCAGAGTGGCCGTTGATATTTAGCTTTCCCTCTTCATTGCTTAGCGCGCATTCAAAATATCCGCCGTCATCCCAGTTTTTCTTTAATGGGTTATCGGGTTTGGCCGAAATAATCGCCTGGTTTATTCCTGCCTTTGCCAGATAATAGGCCTTTAAGCTGTCTCTCTGGTATCTGGCCAGGGTAAGGTTTACAGAGGCCCGGTAACCTAATCCCACGACGAATACGGCCAGGATCGCCAGTATCCAGAGGGTAATCATGAGAATCGAGCCTTTTTTATTCATAGCAGTTATTTTATTTCAAGCGGCACAGTCTTGTTAAACTCTACTAAATCTCCTCGTTTCTCTCCTTGCTGCAGGGTTAAGGTTATTTTAACGGCGATAGGCACGAGATTAAGCTGGCTTTCTTCGGGCCAGCTCTCCTGCCATTCATAAGGGCTAGAAGGGTTTCTCGTGGCATAGGCATAACGGAAAGAAAGTGCTTTTACATTGCCGCATATTTCATCCGGCAGTTGCGTAAGTGCCTCTACTTTTTTTAAAGAATCAATTCCTTTATAGCAGTAACGCCTTAAAATCCCGTCTACAAGTTCATACTTTATACGGCAGATATCCGGGTTTAATTTACCGTTGGCGTATGTATCAAGTAAACTGATAAAATCCATGGAGCCGGCTGTCCCCTTAAAATGGGAATCATTCTGGGTATATTGAAAGGAATTTTTTAGATCCAATTCTATTCTGTTAAAGGCAATCCTTGCGTTTGTGGATACCTCAAATACGGAATCAGCCCTCTTATAGCTTGAAATCCCCGTCTGGAACGCCGAATACAAACTTAAAATAATAATAGTGGCGATTGACGATGCTATAAGAAGCTCAACAAGCGTAAACCCCTGTTTATTTCTCATTTATTTATAAGATAGGTTAAAAAATCCAGGGAATACTCCTCCTGCCTTTTTTGGGGCCATGAGACAGAGAAATGGAGTTCCTTGAGGTCAGGGATATCTGCTTCGGTTAAATCAGTTATATTGTAATTCCATTTAAATACGCCCTGCTGGCTGGTTACGTTTGGAAAACCTTTTTCTATCTCCCAGATTTTTTCTTCAGCTATATAACAGGCGCGGCCTATATTTTGGGCAAATACCGCGGCAGATAGTGATGCGGTAAAGGAACGGAAGATAAAGACGATTGCCGTGCTCAAAATTGCCAGGGCAATCAATACCTCCAGTAACGAAAACCCTCTATTCTTTTTTAATAGCAATTGTCGCACCTTTGATTGAGAGGCAAAATTTTTGCTGGTTACTGTTTTGGAAACATATTATAGCATTATCCGCGCTTGAGTCAGGATAAAAATAAACTCCCTGTGTTTCTTCGGGCGTAATTGAAGAAATGCTGATGCCGCGGGGGGTTTCGTATACGCCTGAAAATCTTCCCTTTATTTTTTCTAACGTGCTCTCTTGCGTTACGTAATATGCCTGGAATTGCGCTTTCTCCTCATCGCGGTTTAACCCAAGGTAGAAAATTTTCTCTTGTGAGATGGCGCTTGACTGCAGGTAGCGTGATAAGTAATAGATTTCTTTAGTGAAATTCTCCAGCTCAAGGCTTGAGAATGTATTGCGGAATCTTGGAATTGATACCGTAGAGAGGACCCCTATAATAACTATTACGATAAGCAGTTCTATAAAGGTAATTCCGCGCCGCCATTTAATTGCAGATGTCATCTTCGGCTTTGGTTTCGTCAGGTCCCTTGGAGCAAAGTTTATAATCCTTATCAGCGCTGCTGATCAGCTCATATTCATAATCCCTTCCCCAGGGGTCTTTGGGTTCTTTTTTCAGGTAAGGGCCTTTCCATCCGGCTACTCCGGGGTTTGTCCTTAACTCCTGTAAACTGTTAGGGAAATGCCCTGTATCCATTTCAAACATATCCAGGCCCAGGGCGATACTACCCTGTATATCAGATTTTGCCGCGGTAACACGCGCCTGCTCCGAGCGGCCGACAAGCCGCGGCATAACCATTGCCGCAAGTATGCCTATGATGATTACGACGAGCATAAGTTCAATCAAGGTAAATCCGTTCGCGTTGTGGGTTGTGGGTTGTGGGTTGTGCGTTTTATTCATTAGGGCCTCCTTCTACTGCTTGGATAAATTTATTAAGCTTTCTGCCTAGTTTATCATACTCTTCTAAGAAATACGCGTATTGTTCTTTATCCTGCATAGATTTCGTTCCAAATAATAACTGTAAATGTTCAATAGTTTCATTACATGAAGAATGTGCGAATATTAAGAATCTTGCATATTCTTGAGGATACTTCTTGCGCCCAAAACCCTCTACGATATTAGCTGAGATTGCCTTGGCTGATCTGCGTATCTGTGAACCTTCTTCATACATTTCTAATTGAGGCAACTTTAATGTCATGCTATGTATCTCAACAGCTAGCTTGTGCGCAAGTTGGTATATTTCTAAATCGCTATAATTCTGCATATATATTTTTTCTACGCCTAACGCATGACGCATAACGCCTAACGCACAACGCTATTTTACGATTAAGTTGATTTGGAAAATGGGCAGTAACATCGACAGGACAATAAACCCGACGACAATCCCCATTACCAGGATTATCACCGGCTCAAGCAGCCGTGTCAGCGCCTTAATAGTCCTTTGGGTATCCTTTTCGTATTCATTGGCAATGCGTAAAAGCGATTTATCCAGAGAGCCGGTTTCTTCTCCGATCGCGGTTATATTAGTCACAAATTCCGGGAAAAGCCCGGAGTCCCTAAAACAGGTATACAGAGTTGCTCCGTCGGCAATCTTACTTTTGATTTTTTTCATTTCCTCTTTTAAAACCTGGTTATCCAATACCGTAGCTGATATATCAAGCGCGGAGGTAATCGGGATTCCGCTGCCAAGCAATAAAGAAAGCGTGCGGCTCAAGCGTCCTATTTCGGTCTTTAAAATAATCGGGCCAAAGAGCGTCATTTTCAGCTTGAACCTGTCTACGGATAACCTTCCCTGCGGGCTGCGGTATAGCCGCTGGTATACGAAAATCAATAGTGAAACCATGATGATGATAAGCCACCAGTAACCGCGTATAAAAGCCGAAGTAGAAATCAGGAGTTGCGTGGGTAAAGGCAGGGCTTGTCCCATATCTTCAAACATACTTACGAGGCGTGGTATGACGAATACCAGTAACACTATTACGGTAGCGATACCTACGCAAAGGACAAAAAGCGGGTAAGTTAAACTCGCACGCAGGGAATTCCTGAATTCGTCCTGCTCCTCCAGGAAATCGGAAAGCTCCTTAAGGGCGCTGTTTAATTTACCGCTGGACTCTCCCGTGTGCAGTATAGAAGTATATAAATCAGAGAAAGTATTTCTATGAGTGGATAAACTTTCTGAAAGCGAGCTGCCGTTCCTGATTTTGTCAATGACGTCTTTGAGTAATTCTTTTAAATACCTGTTATCGGTTTGTTTGGTGAGGATATTAAGGGCGTTGACTATGTTTATCCCTGAATCTATCAGACTTGAAAGCTGCCGGGTAAAAAGCACAAGGTCCTTGCTTGAAACTTTTTTGAAGCCAAATGTTTTTTTGGATGCCAGGGCAAGGGTTGTGGGAGTTACCGAGACAGGAAAAAGCTGCATCCCGGACAATTTATGAATGGCGTCCTGTTCTGATTCTGCTTCTATCTCTCCTTGGATAATTTTATTCGGCGCGGATTTTGCGGTATAGGTATATGTGGGCATGCTTATTCAGGAAGTTCTTCCTGTTGCGTGACGCGGATTACCTCGGTAAGCGTAGTCAGCCCCTTGGCGACCTTCTGCAGGCCGTCGTGGCGCAATGTGCGCATACCTTGGGATATGGCTTTCTGTTTTATCTGCTGGCTGGAGGCATGGGTTAAAATCAATTCGCGGATCGGCTCGGTAATGGTAATGATTTCATAAATGCCTGTCCTGCCGCGATAGCCCGTAAACCTGCATTCCTCGCAACCTTTGCCTTCATAAAATTCTATTTTGTGCGCGTCAAAAGACAACTCTTTGATCTGCGCCAGTATTTCTTCGCTGGGTTTTACAGGGGTTTTGCAATGCTGGCAGATAAGCCGCACCAGCCGCTGGGCAATAAGGCATTCTAAAGATGAGGATACAAGGAACGGCTCAATCCCCATATCCAGTAACCTGGTTACTGCTCCTGCCGCGTCATTGGTATGTAGTGTCGAGAAAACCAGGTGGCCGGTAAGAGCAGACCTTATGGCAATCTCGGCGGTTTCGTAATCCCTTACCTCTCCTACCATCATTATGTCAGGGTCATGCCTTAACATGTGGCGCAGCGCCACCGCAAAAGTGAATCCGATTTGCGGATTTACCTGAATTTGGTTAACGCCCCGCAACTGATATTCAATAGGGTCTTCTATGGTGATGATTTTTACTGCCGCGGAATTTAGCTGCGCCAGGGACGCATACAGCGTCGTGGATTTTCCTGAGCCAGTCGGCCCGGTGACAAAGATTATTCCGTGCGGTTTCTTGATTACTTCTCTTATTATCTTAAGGTCCTCGGGAAACAGGCCCAATTTTTCAAGCTCGAGGAAGAAACGTGAACCAAGGATTCTGATATGCACTGCCTCTCCGAAAGCAGTAGGAAGTGTAGAGACACGTAAATCAACCTCTTCGTCATTGACCCTTATTTTTATCCTTCCATCCTGCGGCATCCTGCGTTCAGCTATATTAAGCTTAGCCATGATTTTTACGCGCGAGACGATTGCCGGGTGGAAATATTTTATGGTCTCTGGTATGTTTATATCATAAAGCACGCCGTCAATCCTGAACCTGCTGCGTAATTCATTCTGAAATGGCTCAAGGTGAATGTCGGTTGCCCTGTCTTTGATTGCCTCTGATAGCACCTGGTTTACAAACTTGATAATCGAGGCGTCTTCCGCAAGGGCCTCCAGGTTTAAGTTCTCGGCGGTGTCCGTTGACATCTTTAACTCTTCTGTAGGCGGCTTCTGCGCAATCATCTTCTCCAGGGTCTCGGCACCTACGCCGTAATATTTACGTATTGCCTCGAGGATTTCTATTTCACTTGCCAGGACACCCTTTATCTCAAACCCTAAGAGCAGGCGGATATCATCAAGGGTCCGTATATCCAGGGGGTTTGTCATGACAATAGTCAGGACATTATCCTCAAATTTTAAAGGTATTATTTTATAGTGGCTGGCGAATTTCGCGGGAACCTTCTGGATAACCAGCGGCTCAATATCCTTATCCGCAAGCTTTACGTAAGGGATATTTAAGTGGCGGGAAAGCAGGTTAAATATCTTTTCTTCCGAGGCAAATCCGAGCTTGACTAAGGTGGTACAGATGAATTCCCCTGTTTTACGCTGCTCTATGAGCCCTACTTCAAGCTGCTCCGGGGTAATTACCCCCTCTTCTACCAGGAATTCTCCTATAAGTATATCGTCTCTTTCCGGCATAAAAACTCCTTGAATGAAATATTATACTTTACTGCGGCTAATCTTGCAAGGCGTTTTATGGGATTTGTCGCGGAAAGCGAGGGAAATCTAGCAGTGAATTTGTAACGTATTCTATCTAGTCATTTCCTTTGCAAATTTTTCTAATCCTAAAAAATATTGAGGATCTTCTTTACGTATTTTCAGTAAATATCCGGCGATTTCTTTATTCTTAAACGTTTTGATTATATAATCAGAAAACCAATCATATGTAGCATCTTTGTCAATTATCTTTCTTAAAAAGGCATCTTCTATCGAATCCAAATCATCTAAATAACAGTCTAATTCATAACTTTCAAATTTACCACCATTCTCCTTAAGGATTGGTTTATTCTTGCTTATGGTATAAAGAATTTCACGATTCGCGCCTTGTTTTAGTTTTTCATCTAACCTTATTATCATACTAAAAGATCTGTCCTCTTGATTATTCTGCGATTCATGAATTTGAAGTGGAATTATTATGGCAGCAGCAACAACAGCTATAACTTCTATTATCCTCAATATTTTTTCTACTATCGTCCACTTAATTTTATCACTCATTTTTACTCCTTATCCGTTTTTAGTGAAAATCTTTCAGAAATTACCAGAAACTTTCATACTAATCGGAAAGCTGCACCGTGTCTTTATTCTACCCCCTCACTAAACCATTGTCAATTCAAAAATCCCTTCGAAGCGGCTGGCTTGGCTGGAATTTCGATGGAGAACGCTATCAGCTATCAGAACGTGGTTATCTTTTCGGCAGTTATAGCGGCTTAGTGCGGCACCTGGGGAGAACGTCAGCTTATTCTCTTTTATTATACTTATCATATAGCATGCCCATCCAAATCATAGGGAACCGAAGAAAACCTAAAGAAGAGTGTTGAAAGGTCGGCATTCACCGGGTTATATGTTACTGTCCCAGTCCAATCAGGGTTGCCGGTATAAACAGCACCGCCAATTTCTACGTCTTGAAAGATAGGTAAGGTAGGAGTTACTGCGAAAAGTTTCAAACCAACAAAACTAAGATTTTCTGCAGGAATAGTTCCACAAAAATATCCTAAAGAATTACTTTGTGAAAACAGTGGTAGATCAAAAGGTCTATCCCCCCATCTATTTTGTATCACTAAAAACAAATTTGTTATGTGATTTTCATAACCTTGAATATACCAACTGTGAAATGTTTGAAAGGGAATTGAAAGCGGGATTGGATTGACAAAGAGGACAGGATACCATGATAGGTCTGATTGGCTAAAAAATACCCCACAGGAATTACCTATACCACCCGCATACATATAAATAAGATTACTGCATTCTACTGAGAAAATATTTCTATTTAGTCTTACCGAGATATGTCCCTTAAATTCTCCTGACCCAACCCGTACGAATATACGATAAGTTCCCTGTGTCAGCATATATTCATTGCCATAACCAAATCCGGACAAATCAAAATCCTCTTCCCATGAAGGCATGGCGTCAAGAGCATTTAAAATAGAATTATATTCTTCGATTCTTTCAAATGTAAAAGTTAATGTTTGCGTTTGGTCTTTTGTTAAATTAATATCCTGTGATAATTCCATGTTGTTAAAAATTGCTTTGATATGATGCATTCCGGATGTAAGCCGAATTGGGGTTCCGTGCGTAGCGGAATCATGCGCCCCATAACCTATCAATGTATCACCATCATAAATAACTGCTGAATTTATGTCTATCCCCGTTATACTATTAATCTCTTTTCCTTCCGGATTATGGCAATGGACAATGATACTTGCGTCTAGTTGAGCATTAACTTGAACGAATATTACTTGCGTATCCGAAATCTGACCTGCAGGATTTTTAAGTTGGCAGGAGATTGCATAGATTCCTTTACCGGGGAGATTTATCGTTTCATCAAACTCAGCAACCGGGGAATCTTGATTATTGGGTATCCAGAGGTCGGATGGCTTAAGAAGATATGTCTGGGTTGGGAGTATTGTGTTATCATCCGTCCGTATAATATTTATAATCAGTTGGGTATCTGCCGGCAGGTACTCCTTATAAACTTTACCTTGGAGCTTGAAAGAGGTTTCGTTGATTTCACTCCATTGAGCAGGCGAAGTTATTTCTAACTGAGGAGGAGTGGAGTCTAGGAAGGAAAGGAGTTTATTTACCGTATCTTCAGAATTAAGCTCATCCAGATGACTTTTGGGTATGGTTTCAGTTTTATCAACATTCCATACCCATCGATATTTTGTGGGATCAGAATAATTAGTGAATATATCATACCCTTTTTGGCTATCTATGGGAACGATTGTATCACCGGAGTTTATAGAATCATTTGGATAGTAATATCTGAAGAAAAACCAATTCAAGAAATCGTTAATTTTTCCAAATAAAACATAATTTTTGGTGCTTGACGATCGTGTCGGATCATTTAAGTTAGCAAGAAACTGGCTACCAATCGCCATATCCTTAACTGCTTCCCCATTCGGATTTATGCCAGCAGTATTTTTTAATAATTGGACAAGGGTATTATTCGCCTCTAACTTAATATAAAAATCTGCATGATCTACACCTGGTAATTCCCAGATAACTTTATTAAGATCACATACTGTTTTTTCTTTTATATTTGCCAAGGGAGTTCCACAATGAGGAGTACCTATTGTTATTATTTTGTCTATATTCAAATAACCATTGCCATATTTAGGATTTGTACTGTATTCCCTTGCTGCCAAACCACCCATTGAGTGACAGACAAGCTCAACTTTTAAAGAAGATCCTTTGAATTTATATATATCCAACAAATTATCTACTTTGTCTTTAACTTTATCTGCCCAACCTGCCCTACTATCACCATAAGTATCTATAGAGCCATTAGGGTCATTAAAATTTATTGTTTCTAGGAAACCGAGCGTGCCGTTATATTTAGTAAGGTATTGATTTAGTTGGGATTTAATATAATTCCAATCATTAGGATTACCTGGGCCAAATCCGTGTAAAAACAAAATGGGAGCTGGTTTATAGGCATTGCTATCTTTCCAGTCTTCGAGAATTGCTCCGAAAACAATGGAGTTTATAATGCATATAAATAACAGAATCAATAAAACTAATTTTATTGGAGAATTGAATTTCATCTTTTCTATTTTATGGATTATCCTTTGTTCATATATCTATTTTCTATTCTTTTCTATAAATGTTTCTTTTAGAAAATTCCTGAAAGTTGGAGATTCATCTAAAACAGTGCGTAATCTATTCGCCAAGTTAATATCTTGTTTTTCTAACAGTAGACATTGCGTTTCGTACGACTTATTTTCTCCCTGTAATAAATACGCCAATCCTAACATATAATGAATCTTAGGAAAATCCCTGCTAGAGTCGATAGCCATTTTTAGATAACTACTGGCTTTATCATTTAACTCCAAGCCCATTATTCTCAAAATAGCCATAAAATAAAAAGCATTATAATCTTGGTGGTCTCCTTTTATTTTTTTCTCAAAATATTGAATGCCTTCATTCAATTTTGAGTGAAAACCTCCGAAAGAAATAGCTCCTACTGCCATGAGCGAATCAAAAATTTTCTGATTCGTAAGCAAAAAAACCTCGAAATGATGGGTGGCATTTTCATATTGATTATCATTGAGCAATTGTATACCTTTCTCAAGATTTCTATCTTCTTTTATCGTTATTGAGATTTGTTTATTACCCCCTATTCCTCGTGCAGATAAAAGATAGCCAACACTTATAAAAATCAGAAATATGAAAAATACCAGTAGCGACTTTCTAATAATTCCTTTAGTTATCATTGTCCCTCCGCGTCAAATAAATAATCTGCTAACCCTGTATTAATCTGAATATTCCTAAAATCAAAAGTCATAATTAGGTTGCCTTCGGTAAGGTATAAAGTTTTTACTTGTGTTTTAGGTACCCAGGCGCCATTAGGCATATTCTGAGTATCAGTTACCTCAATTGACTGTTTCAGTTTCTCTTCGTTATTTTCTTTCAGATAAGTGTAAGATTTAGTCTTAAGCCCCTTAAAGTAATCGATTTGAAGACCCAATTTTGAGTAGATCTTACTCTCATTTTTCGGAATTACCTCTAGCATTACCAGTCCGTTAGCAAGGTCGGTTGATGTATCTACCCTTGTTATTGTATGGGCATCTATAAAATCTTGCAGGTGATAAATCTCGTCCATTTGGTTAAGTTGTTCTAAAGTTAAGTTTAGGTCAGTTAAGATATTACGGTGCGATTTAGCATTATTTATCGGGTCTATTAAATAAGTATCTGGGCCAAGCGTTATCTGGATTTCTGTCTTTGCAGAATCAGCCCTATCCGAAGATGGGAAAGTATCGGTTCTTTGTTTATCGGGTTTTTTGAAATAATGACGAGTATATAGAGTTTCTCCAAAATTCTCACTATTGAATTTAGAAGTCATAGTGACATTCATAGTTTTGTCATTTACTATCGCATAATTATCCTCCACCTTCTGCAGCATTTCCTCAACTGTAGGATTAATGATTTTGTAGGTGATGGTTTGAGAAGCATTTAAGCCCTTATTGTCCCTGACTTCACAGGTGAGGGTAACTGGGCCGGTATCTGAAACAGTGGTTTGCCAGATATAGGTATTGGCAGATGACCAGGCCTGTTTTACCACGCCGCCGATTGAAAACTGGTATTCTAATGGGTCGTTGTCAGGGTCAGAAGCATTAACCTGGATATTTATTTTAGCTCCGGAGAGAATATTCTCTTGGTCAGCAGGAGTGATGGAATTAATCTGCGGCGGCCTATTATCAGGAACAATAGTAAAAGTGCCTTTCTTTACCCAGCCATTGTAAGCGCCCCTGGTATCTCTTACATAAAGGTAAGCATTTTTTACGCCCGCGAAACTGTTTGTAAAAGTTATTGACCACCTGATGATTAAAATTGTGCCGACTTTTGAAACGGTGGTCCTAGAGCAGTCTAATTTGGCATAAGAATTCTCGATAGTATTGCTTGAGCGAGGGGTAAAACCACCCAACCAGGCAGTATTGGAATCGTTACGAAGATAAAGCTTATTAGTGATTTGGTTGTAATAGCCAACGAAACATTTTGAAGGGTTAGCCGAGGTATTTATCAGGAAATAAACGTATTGTATATCTTTACAGCCATTGGCATCGCTATATGCCGTAGCAAAAATTTGATTGGTTTGGGCTGTGAACGTTCCTGAAACAGGGCTAATTGTTACAACTTTAGGCGGTTGATTAGTAGTCCCCGGAGGAATTTTTATAAGAAAATAAGCAAGCGCAGGCGGGCTAAATAGCAGGCAAAAGAATAAGGCCAAACCCACAAATTTTGTTATTGTTATGGAGTCGGCCTTTGATTTGGGCATAAAACTGAACCTTTCTTTAGAGTGAATTATATCTCAAATAATAGGTTACTGCAAGTATTTGCTCCTATGGGTTTTTCTATTTGAGATTCTATACTGCTACCGGCAGTTCGATAATGAAGCGGGTGCCGACTTTGTAATGGGACTCAAAGGATATTTTACCTTTGTGGTGGTCGGTGAGGATGCGGCGGATGACATAGAGCCCAAGGCCCGTGCCCTTGCGCGAGGTGGCTTTGGTGGTAAAGAATGGGGTAAAGATTTTTTCTGTATTCTCTTCCTTTACTCCTATCCCGTTATCTTCAAGGGTGATTTCTATTGCCTTGTCTTTGGCCTGTGCTGAGACAGTAATCATGCCGCGGTAACCTTCTTCTTTTAAGGTGTTGCGGCGCTCAACAATGGCGTCATAGGCGTTATCAATAAAATTAAAAAATGCCTCTTGAAGCTGGACCATATTGCCTTTAATCTTAGGTATATCCTCGGAAAAATTGCGGATAAAATCTATTTCCGAGAGTTTGACTTTAAACAGCACCATCTCAAGAGTATTGTCCAGAAGCTTATTTAAATCTATTGCTTCAAGGGCAATATCGTCATCGCGGGAATATTTAAGCAGGCCCCGCACAACCTCTCCTCCCTGCATTACATTGACCTGTATCCTTTCAAGGGCGCGGGATATACTGGTAACCATCTCTTTTATTTCAGGGGTGCATTTGGAAGTATCTGTTATTTTTATTGTGTCGATAGTGTCTCCGGCAATAAGGGAAAGCGCGTAGAAGCGGTTGTTAATCTGGTGCGATAGGCCGTCTGCCATAGTTCCTATGGTAGCCATTTTTTCGGCATGAGCAATCTGCTCTTGCATCTGTTTTGCTTCTTCATAGAACTGCGCGTTTTCAATGGCAAGCGCTGCCTGGCTGGCAAGCACCTGGAATACGTCAAGGTCTTCAGGTGTATAAATCTGTCCGGATACTTTCTCGCCCAGCACAAAGAAACCGACGAATCTATCCTCAAGGAAACTGGGGATGAGTACGGATGCAGTGAGCTTACGCATATTTTCCTCAAGGTACGCATAGGTAGAGTCATTACTCTCTTCTGCTTTACGTTTTATCTCGTCATAGATTAACGGTTCGCGCATAACCATAAGCCAGGCAATCAAAGGATTATCTGTGGAGACCCTTGGAATTGAGATACGGCCTTTATCCCTGCTTATCTGTAGGGAGAAATCATTTGTGTGCTCGTCAAAGAGATATACCGCGACATAGGAGATTTTTACGCTGTGGGTAATAATATGGGCAACCATATCAAGGAGTCTCCGCAGGTCGCGAATCCTGGTCATTCCCACAGACGCCTCTTTAAGGGTTTTCTGGTATTTCCTCTGCTCACTAAGAAGCTTCTCTTCTGCCCTTTTGTCTATGTAGATGTAGATGAAAGGCCCGACAGTAGCTAAAGCAGCCATCAGCAGGAGGGGTGACATCCACCAGCTAGCGCCCCATAGGTGAGTAAGCCAATCCTGGTATTTAAAAGCGATTGCAAAAGGCAGGCCTAAAATTAAGGTATAAACTGCAATAAATATCCCAGCGCGGGTCATAGCAACTCTGATATCCATGAGGCGGTATTTAAGAATAGCATAAGCAATAACTACAGGATATACACCCAGAAGGACATTGGAATATGGATAAATAGGTAAACCAAAGATTATATATAAAAACATACCTTGCGGAGCAAGCCAAGCTATTATTGAACCAATTATCATATATTTGATTTGGTTACGTCGAAAACCTGTAGTTGTAGCAAAGAATCTAAGAATAAGCAAAAAATCATAGAAAACAATTGCAACATAAAGAAGCAAATAGAAAATCAAATATGTTGGGTTTTTGTTTAAATCGAGATTGAAGAAATAAAATTGATTAAAGGAGTAAGTAACATTAATAAAATTCTTATAGAAAAAACTAAGAAGAATAAATAGAATCGCTAATAAATAAATCAGTATTAGTAAACTTCTTCTATGGTTTTTGACTAATCTAAAAATAAAGTGTGAATAAAATGCAGGTGTTAAAATTATTCCTATATGTGCAATTTTTATCCAAAATAAAGCTGTTTCTTCTGATAAAGAAGTTGAAAATTTATATGCCCCAAGGCACCAAATAGCCGGAAATATAAATGATAAACCTACAAATTTCGATATATCTTTTTCCTTGCCCTTTAAAAATATAAACGAGCCGACAGAAAAAGCTAATACAAATGAAATAATACAAGTAATTGTGAATGGATTCATGTGCATTTTAGTCTAAATTTAGAGCATGCATTTTCTTTTTGTTACTGTTCCATTTAATATTATATCGGAAAGGGCGAGTGCTGAGAGTGCCGCTCCAGCCACGCTATTACCAGGAAAAGTTTTAGCACCGACTAAAAATAAATTCTTTAAGAACGTCCTATGTTTTAGCCTATTTAATAATGTTTGTTGTGGCGTATGCGCAAGGTCATAAATTGCGCCTTCTGTTGCATTAAGCCAGTTTTCAAAAGAAAGTGGCGTAAGAACATTAACAAATTTCACTTCTCTAATCGAAAAATATTTCTTAAGCTCTGTTACAGCCAATGTTCCGATTTTGTCTTTAATATCAGTGTACTCTTTTTCTCTATGCTTTTCTTTAAAGTTAATCCACAAAGTATAATTTGTCGGGCAAATAGCTACATTAAAGGTGTAAATATTATCTGATGCGCTAGGAATGAAATCTTGTAACTTGCGTATATTTAATACAAAAGATATTTTACTGTTACATTTTTGCGACCTTGATGACAAAAATTTATTTTCAAAATCGATATCACAAGGAAGAACAATACTTCCTGCCGATATATATTCTTTATCTATTTCGGCATCTGCGACTATATGAATTTGTATGGCAGAAACGGACATAGTTAAGCTATTGATATGGCGATTAACTCTGCTTGGTAAAGAATCTTTATTAATTAATTCCAGAAAAGTTTTTTTGCTATCTATGTTAGAAACGAATAATTTGCTATAGTAGCTATTGTGATGATTATCTTCTATGCGATTAATCACGGTTTTATTTTCCAAAATTATCTTTTCTATTTTAACATTATAATTTATGATACCGCCTAATTTTATAAAGTTAGCGGCCAATGCATCACTAATTTTACCAAAACCACTTTTGACAAAATAATTTTTTTCTTTATGATAACTAATTATTGCGGTTGCTAGATATAGTCCTGAAACATGGGATTGATCCAATCCTAAATATGGCCAAATAACTGAAATTATGTTCTTTAAATCTTCGGATTTTAAAAATTCATTTAACATACCATTGAAAGTATAATTTCTATACTTAAAAAGACTTGGAAACATGGCAGGATATAGAAATAATTTAAACAGTGAAGGCGCATAATAACATTGTGAAGTTTCTTTATCCCACATTTTCTCCATTTTATTAAAAAGGTTTTCAATGCCTATTTTCTCATTTGGAAATAAATTCTTAAGTTCATTTTTATATTTGTTCAAATCAGTATAGCAAAAGACAGGCTTTTTATTATCCTTCGGAAAATATATAAAAGCTTTATCTGTCTCTATAGGTTTAAATTGTTCGGTAATATTTAAATAATCAAGAATTCTTCCTAAGAAATGTTCCTTTTCTAGTCCACAAATAGAATGTATTATATCAATCGGATATCCATTTCTATAGTAAGTCGTTACCGCCCCGCCCGGAACAGGATTTTTCTCCAGGATAAGGACTTTCATGCCGTTTTTGGCCAATATGTTTCCGGCGACTAAGCCGCCTATCCCTGCCCCGATTATAATTACGTCGTATTTATCGCTCATATCTTAACCATTATTTAAGAATAATCATTTGCCAGGGCCAATCTTTCTTGAGATACCCTGAAGCTATCCTTGCCGCATTTCTACCTAAAGTAGCCACGCCGGAAATACCGCCCTCTCCCCCTATACCCGAAGTGCACCAATGCCCGGCTAAAATGAGGCCCTCTAAAGATGAAAGTTGCGGCACCAGTTTAGAGCTGATTTGTTCCAGGGTTGACTCCCATCCGTAAATCGCGCCATTATGATTAAGGGTATACCTATAAAAGGTATAGGGGCTCGCCCCTTCCATTACATCAACATGTTCATCTTTTAATCCGGGAATTATCTTCTTTACCTTTTGGAACATTTTGGCGATCAATTCGGTTTTTTGCTGTTTCCAGAAATCTTTTGACTCAAAAGGGGCATTTATTAGCGCCTGTATGGTATTAGAACCAAGTTTAACCGATTCATCATGCAAAGATGGGAAATATACTAAAATATACGGGAGCTCTTTTTCAAGCAGGTTTTTATTTAATGAGGAAAGCAATCCTATTATGTCGTAAGAGCCGATATGCCATATATTACACTCTTCTTTTATTAAGCTACTTAAATCAACGTTTATTCCTATATATAATGCCGCGGCAGAAGAAGAAGCTTTTAAGGATTCAACTACTGAAGATTCTTTTGTATCCTCGTCGGATAGCAGGTTTTTATAGGTTAAGGTAGCATCGGCACCTGAAACAACAATCCGGGAATTCAGGGTTCTTCCATCTTCTAATAGAACGCCGGTGACTTTTTTCTCCTTAGTGACAATTTTTGTGACTTTGGCGGATAAAATAAGCTCTCCTTTGTTTTTTTTAAGTTTATTGACAAGGGTATCAGTAAATGCCTGGATTCCTCCAGCCGGGTAATATCCGGGGTCAAGTATAAATTCTTTAAGGAATATAACGCCGGCTAGAGCTGAAGTTTTGTCAGGCGAGGTCCCCATATTCGCTAAAAGAGCGCTTAAGGTTGCCTTGATTCTATCATCATTAAAATAGCTATTTAAGAGGCTACTAAAGGTCAGATTGGCTATTTCCGTGCGGATAGCCAGGATATTTTCCTTCAGGATTTTTGTAAAGAATTTCTCAATATTCAGTTTTTCTTCAGGAAAGCTTTTCTTGAATTCTTCGATAGTGTCAAAAGGGGATGCCCTTACGTAGGTTACGTTATCAGGCATTATAATTTTGTCGGTAGGGTCGAATTGCTTAAATTTGAGTTGCTTTTTTAGGTCGAGCTCATCCAGGATTACGCTTAATGTCCCTCGCTTAACCGAACCAAGATAATGGACGCTGGTATCAAACCTGTATTTTCCTCTGGAAAAAGAGGTGCAATAACCTCCGGGGGTATGATGTTGCTCTATAATTAAAACATTAAATCCTAATTCAGACAGGTAACAACCGCAGGTTAACCCCCCTATCCCCGCCCCGATTATAATTACGTCGTATTTATCCATATTGGCATTATAGGTTATAAATTATATTTATTATAGTTTATAACTTATTTAATAAATTTCAAAGCTTAATTTAGCGTCCAGGCTATCCGTAATTTTCTTCAATGTCAGTAAAGAAATATTCTCTCTTCCTGATTCAATACGCGATATTACCTGTTGGGAAATTTTTAACCTTTTTGCCAGCTTGTTTTGGGTTAAGCCATTTTGCACGCGCACAGCTTTAATCTTGTCCGCCACTAATTTGCAGAATTCGTTCTCCGGTCTTAACGCAAAATTATTTTTGGGGATAAGCAGGCCTTTAGCCTTGTGTTTTTCCCGCAATTTCTCGTATATGGCCTGCCAGAATTCAATTCTCGGGTCATTCCATGCATTTTTGCGCATTTGCCTCTTTATCGCATTCCAATTATTCACAAAAATAGCGGGTTTTAGATAAACGTTAAAAACCTCTTTCGGGGAATTTTTCCTGGATAACAACAGGGATGCCAAAGATAAAAAATGGGCGTGTTTTGCGTCCTTTAATATTGCCTTGCTCATACGCAAGGAAATATTCCTGTCCCAAAGCCAATCGTTTTTAATATTAGCTTTCTGTAATCTTTTCGACAATTTTATCAACCTCTTTCTTAAAATGACGTTCTATTTCAGGGTAATTTATATCTTTTTTTATTTTTAGTTCCAGCAGGCCTGTTTTTACCTCGAAACGGCTATATGTCCTGAACCACCTGATAATGGATTCGCGTATTAACTGATTGCCGTATCGAAAGGAAAAATCAGACAAGCGCATAAAAATCTGCGACAGGCAGTATAAGTCATAAAAATCCTTTGCTTCCTGCCTGCCGCCTTCTGAAATCTTCCTGCCTATATAGTCAGTCGTTTGATGGGTGCCGGTAGCAGCATAAATTTTCCTCAGATAAATATCCTCTAAAGATAGAATATTAATCCCGTTAACCGATTTAAACGGTTTTATGCAATCCAGGTAGTCCTCAATAAAATCTATCTTTAAGGTATCCTTTCTATCTATAACAAGGGAATAAACCAATATTTTTATCTTTCCTTTACGCGATTCCTCAGATATTAATTTAATTTTTCTATTTAAAGAAGCCGAAAGCGCCGTGATTATCTCTACTATCCTTTTTTTGCTGAAATCCTTTGTAAAGAAATCCAGGTCGAGCGATTCCCTGTGGTTAAAATAAAACAGAGAAAGCGCTGTTCCCCCGCCCAAATAGAAATCGTCAATTCTTCCAGTAAGGGCTTTTAATACCTTATTTTGCGCCTCTATAATTTTAGGTAGCATACCCAATATATACAGCATAAAAGTTGTTTTGTCAAGTATTTTTACAACTTTCCTGCTGTTATTTATAGAGTGTATTTTATATTAAACCTTACGGAATACCGCGGCGGCGTTGTAGCCGGCAAAGCCGCAGGAGAGTTTCATTACGGTGGTAAGCTTTTTATTTTGTTGTTTACGGATAAGGTTTATGTTGTAGCGGCTGTCAAAATCATCGCAGTTTAAAGAAGCGGGGATTATCCCGTTTTGTAGCGCAAGGATCAGGATTATTGACTCAAGGATTGCGCTACCACCCAGGTTATGGCCCACATAGGGTTTAAACGCGGAAACAGGGGTTTTATTGCCGAACATATTCGTAATTGCCTTTGCTTCGTATTGGTCGGTTATTTTGATACCTACACCGTGGGGGTTGATTAAATCTATATCTTGCGCTTTAATTTCACTATTTTTAAGAGCTCCCTCTATTGCTTTCCCGTAAGAATTACTTATCGGGTTAGGTAATATCAGCTTCCAGCCCTCAAGAGAGAATCCACCTCCCGTATATTCAGCATAAATATTGGCTCCTCTTTTTTTGGCATGATTCAACTCTTCAAGAAGAATGGCAGAGTATCCTTCGCCGAAAACTATCCCGTCTGCATTCTTGGAGAAGGGCTTAATCTTTCCGTCTTCAGCGTAAAGATTGCGTTCTTTAAACCATAGGTGTTTAAGCATGCCGGCAGGGTTATCCCCCCCTGCGATAATCGCTACGTCGGTATCTTTAAATTTGATTTGCGTGTAAGCGGCATCCAGGGCAAAAAGCCCGGAGGCACAGGCATTATTGGTAAACAGGGAGTATCCGCGAAAGCCCATTGCCTTTGCTACCAGATATAGGTACATAAAGCTTTGCAGCTCCTGGCCGTAATCGGAAAACTTGCTGAAAAGGTGCTGATAGAAACCAAACTCCGACGGATTTTCCTTAAGCCGGGATTTTTCCTTAAAATAGTTTAATCCTTCTTTGGTGAGAGATTCGCAGAATGGCTCAAAGCCCGGGTGCTCTATTGTCAGGAAAAAGCCTATATTGTTATCATCACGGTTATAATCCAATCCGCTGTCTTTTAACGCTAGTTGAGTAGCGGCTAAAGGGTAAAGAAAATCATTATCTTCTCTTCCCTGCCTGAAGCCGGAGATTTCTTTGAGCACCTCTTTATCTATGCCGAAATTATTTATGTTAAAATCCTTAATCTTATGCATCCAGAAGCTGTCCCACAATTGCTTATCCAGGAAAATCTCTTCTTTATGAAGCCCGGATTTTTCCCCAAGGATAGATTTCCACAAAGCTTCTTTACCAAAACCAATGGCGCATAGCGGCCCCAATCCTGTTATTACAACTCTTCTTTCTTTAGGCATATTTTTTAATCACAAGGGTAGCATTGTTTCCGCCGAATGCAAAGCCATTTTTTAAGGCGATGTTTACCTTTTTCTTTCTGGCAACGTTGGGGACGCAGTCAATATCGCATTCAGGGTCTGCTTCCTCAAAATTTATAGTCGGCGGGATAATATCTTCTTTTACCGACAGGCAGCAGGCAGCCGCTTCGATTACAGAAGCAGCTCCCATCGCATGGCCAAGCGCTGATTTTAAGGCGGTCACCGGGATATCTCTATAGCGCTCCTTAAACACATTTTTTATGGCAAGGCACTCTGTTTTATCGTTAAGAGTGGTCCCTGTGCCGTGGGTGCTGATATAATCCACGTCTTTATAACTTATATTACTTTCCCGCATCCCCTTCTCTATTGCTTTTGCTATACCTTCGGCGCTTGGGGCGGTAGGATGAAAGGCATCGCAGGAGAGACCGTAACCTAATATTTCCGCGTAAATTGGCGCGTTTCTTTTTAAAGCCGAATCCAGGTCTTCAAGTAGCAGGGCTCCTGCCCCTTCACTTAACATCATACCTTTCCTGTTTTTATCAAAGGGCTGGCATTTTTCAGGCGCCATGGCATAAATACGCTGAAACCCCGCAAAGGCAAAATAAGAAAAAGAATCACTGCCCCCGCAGAGAGCAAAATCAAGCTCTCCGTTTTTTATAAGATCGAAGCCATAACCGATAGCATAATTTCCCGCGGCGCAGGCAGTAGGAAAAAGGTAATTCGGTCCCTTAATCTTAAAATGCAGGCCTACGTTGGCGGAGATATTGTTGACCCCGGACTGCATTATTCTTTGCCTGTCCACATCCTTAAGCCCTCCCTTTGCCCAAACCTGCATCAGCTCTTCAAGCGGCTTTTCTCCGTTTGTAGTCCCCATAAAAACTCCGGTTTTTGATTTCGGCAGATTTTTCAGGGGAAGCATCGCGTCAGTTATGGCTAAAGAGGAAGCGGCAATGGCAAATTGCGAAGCCTTGCCCAGGAATTTTATTCTCCTTTTCGGGATAAATTCTTCCGGCTTGAAATTTCTTACCTCTCCTCCCCTATGGCACCTGAAGGCGCTGGTATCAAAACTGGTTACTTCGCTTATCCCGGATTTACCGGAAATGACAGAACGCCAGAATTGCTCCTTGCCGATTCCTACGGACGAAACAACTCCTATACCAGTAACTACTACTCTCCTTTTATCCATTTTTTGGTTTAACCCCGAAAGTTAAACTTGCCTTTGCCACTAGTTTATCCCCGACACGCGCGACGGCGTCAACCACTCCTGCGGTATCCATAACTTTCACGCAAGATACTTCCAGAATAAGTTTATCTCCCGGAAACACTGGCGCCCTGAATTCAGCTTTTACCCTGCCCAGGTAATAAATGGGATGCGCCTCGGCGATTTTGGGCTTACGCACATAATAAAGGATTATTGCAGTTTGGGCCATTGCTTCTACGATAAGCACCCCAGGCATAACGGGATTGCCTGGAAAATGGCCGCGGAAAAAATCTTCATTATGCCTAACATACTTTGCCGCTGTTACTTTATCCTGGTTCTCGACCGCTATTACTTCGTCTATAAGCAGGAATGGGTCGCGGTGCGGAAGGATTGTTTTTATTTTTTCTTTATCCCAGAGCATACTCGTTACTCCTTTTTGGCGTTTTTAAAATAATCAATTATTTGTTTCAAATTCCTGATTTTGGGGATATCTTTCTCCGGAACGATAATCTTATACTTTTTTTCAAAAGCAGCCACAATCTCAATTGCCTTAAGTGAATCTACTCCAAGCTCTGTAAAGAAATCCGCCTCGGGAGTAAGCTTTTCAACCGGCACCTCGGTAATCTCTGAAACCATCTGCGTTAGTTCTAAATCAATATTCTCGTTCGCCATTTTTTTCTCCCTTAGCTGTGGGTATGCCGGGATATGACGGCAGAGGCGTTATTGCCTCCCGGCCCAAAATTATTGATTAAAATATTATCGACTTTACACTTGCGCGCGCCTGTAGTGACATAATCAAGGTCGCAGTCATCATCTTTTTCTTTGTAATTTATGGTCGGAGGTATAAAACCCTGCTCAATGCTCCCTAACGAAGAGATAATCTGGAATATCCCGGAGGCGCTAAAACTTTCTCCGATCATGGACTTGATGGCGCTGACCGGTATTTTTAAGGCAGCGCTGTTAAACACTTCTTTTATTGCCATAGTCTCCAGTTTATCCTGTATGACTACGGAATTAGCCGCCGCGTTTATATAACTTATTTTTTCTTTATCTATACCGGAGTTATTTAAGACGGAAGAAATGCAATTTTTCAGGCCCTCTGCTTCAGGAGAATATTTTCCGCTACGGTAAGCGTCAAAGCAGCTTTTTGTGCTTTTTATGCTCGCGTAAATCTTTGCCCCTCTTTTTAAGGCGTCGTCTTCGTTTTCAATCAGGATAACGCCGGCGCCTTCTCCTAAAATAATCCCGTTCCTGCGCTTGTCAAACGGGCAGCATATTTCTTCTCCTTTTATTCCGGCAAGGAATTCAATTTTATGGAATCCGGCAAAACTCTGAAAAGACAATCCCTCAAGCCCGGCGAGCAGTATCGCCTTTGCCTTACCCCACTTTATAAAGTCAACGGCGTATTTTAAGGCATCTAAGCTTGCGGTAAATCCGGTAGATATAGTGGTGTTAAAACCTTTAATCTTAAACCAGATGGAGACCTGGCTTGAAGGCGCGTTCATTGTGGTGGCGGGAAATATAGCCGGGTTTACGAATTGAGGGCCGTCCTGTTCCGCCTCTTTACTGAATTCCGCTATATTCCACATTGCCGATAAAGTCGTTGCCGTAACTACACCTATATCATCAGTATTACCTTCATTAATGTTGAGATTTGCGTCATCAAGGCAGAGTTTTACCGCGGAGCATAGGAACCTGGTGCTGCGGTCAAGGTTACGTAGCCCCTTGGGCCCCAGAAATTTTTCCGCTTCAAAATCAGGCACTTCCCCGGCAAGGTGCGCTTTAAAAAGCACCGGGTCAAATACGGTAATCGGCCTTATTCCTGAGCGGCCTTCTTTTAAGGCCTGCCAGAACTCTTCTTTGCCTATCCCGATAGGCGATACTACCCCTATGCCGGTTATAACCGCTTTATTACTAGCAGAATTATCCACTTTGTATTGATAACCCTCCGTCGATAACTAATGTTTGTCCTGTGATATAATTTGCCGCGTCACTTATCAGGAATTTTACTGCTTTCGCCACTTCTTCAGGCCTGCCGAATCTTCTTAAGGGTATATGTTTCATCAGCCCATCTTTCAGTGGTTCTTTGAGTCCGCTTACCATATCGGTTTCAATGAAACCAGGGGCAACAGCATTTACCCTTATCCCGTATTTAGCTACTTCCCTTGCCAGGGATCTGGTAAAGCCGATTATCCCTGCTTTTGACGCGGCATAATTGGTTTGCCTGGCAACCCCTGTTATCCCGCTTATCGAAGATATATTCACGATTATGCCGCTGTTTTGTTTTATCATGCCGGTTATTACCGCGCGGGTAAGGTTAAAAACACCTCCGAGGTTAGTGTCTATCACTTTCTGCCAGTCATTTTTTTCCATAAATGCCAGCGCCTTATCGTTGATTATCCCGGCATTATTTATTACGATATCAAGCCCGCCGAAAGTTTTCTTTGTTTCTTCAACCCAGGCCGTAACGGCGTCAAAATCGCTGATATCTACGCGTGATGCCTTGGTTTTTATTCCTAACCGCGTAATCTCGGCTAAAAGTTTATCCGCCTCTTCTTTATTATTCAGGTAGCTAAAGGCAATATTCAGGCCTTGGCGGGCTAACTCCAATGCAATCTGCCTGCCTATGCCCCTGCTTGCCCCGCTTACAATCGCTATTTTATTTTTTAAGTCCATCGGTATCTATATTCCTCCTGACTGCTTCCAGAAAATCATGGGTATCAAAGGGTTTTAATATGTATTCGGCGACTTTAAGGTCAAGCGCGTTTTTATAACTTTGCTCGTCGGCGTAGCCGGTAATCAGTATTTCTTTTACCGGCGGCTTACCGGAGTCTTTGAGCGCCTGGCGTATCTTTTTAATCGTCTCTATGCCGTCTAAATGTGGCATCCTGATATCGCATACTATCAAATCCAGCTCTGTGGTTCTTGATTTTTCCGCCGCGTCCTCCCCATCGGCGGCAACCATGGCATTGTAGCCCTCTTTTTGCAAAAGCTTATGCAGCGTCTTGGTTATCAGTCCCTCATCGTCGATTATTAAAATATTCTTTCCCATTCTAACTCTCCTTCTTCGGCAGGGATACCGTAAAGACCGAGCCCCTTCCTTCTTCTGAATGAACGGTAATCGTCCCTTTATGCTTATTTATTATTGTTTGACAAATAGACAGCCCTAACCCGGTTCCTTTTCCCACTTCTTTTGTGGTAAAGAAAGGGTCGAATATTTTCGGCATTGTCGCTTTCGGTATGCCCATTCCTTCATCTTTAACCGACATATGGATCCACTTGCCGTTTTTTGAAAGCGATATGCAGACCTCTCCGGTTTTTTTAACTGCCCTGATCGCGTCGCGGGCGTTTAAAACCATATTTGTAAGCACCTGTTCCAGTTCATGTTGATTGCCGTTGACCAGATAATCGTCTTTTTTGGCGTCGATAATTATGCCGACGTTTTCCTGGTGGAGTTGATAGCCCAGGAACGCTTCCGCATCCTTGATTACATCCAGCAGGTTTACTTCTGAAAAAGGAGTGTCTTCAAGGGGTTTCTTGGCATAAGCCATGAGTTTCTGGACGATGGTGCGGCAACGCTTGGTGGCTTCTTCGATAAGCCCCAGAGATTCTTTTGAATCCGCGTCCAGGTTAGTCCTTTCGTCGATAAGCATCTGGACGTTAGTGAGAATCGCAGTCAGAGGGTTATTGATTTCATGCGCGACTCCTCCTGCCAGGGTACCTACGGTAGCAAGTTTCTCCGCATGGGTGAGTTGTTTTTGCACGTCAACTAATTCTTTAGTACGTTGCCTTACCTGCTCTTCTATATTTTCATAAAGAAGTGAATTTGAGATGGCAATCGTCGCCTGGTTTTTCAGTGTCCTTAAGAAATGCAGTTCTGCCGCGTCGTAACGTTTAAGGTTTGATTTCCTCGCCAGGTTTATTACGCCAAGAAGTTTCTCGTTAAGGATAACAGGTATGATTACGACAGCTCCTGTAAGGTTGAAATATTCTCTTGCCCTGTCTTTTATGGATGAATAAATTGGGTCTATCTCGATAAAATCGCGATGTAGTATCTTATCTCTTTTTGCAAGCCATGACAGGAATTCACTTTCCGTGCTCATTCGCGTGATTTTACTTTGGTTTGTGCTGGCATTAGCCAATATGTACTCTTTCCTCTGTTCGTTATAAATCAGTATATCTATATGTTGAGGGTAAAGCGTATCGTAAATAGTAGATTCAATGCGTTGGATGAGCTGGTTTAGGCCTTTCAGGTGCACGAGGTCTTCGGTAAACTTACGCGCGATTTCATCAAGGTCAGCCTGCCTCCTCTGGAAAAAATGGTCGATCTTTGGTTGTATTTCGCGTAAATACAGCGCCAATATCAGGAAGCCGGCAAGCCAGAATAACGTCTCAAGTAGAGACGAACCTTGTATATACGGATAGGCCCATCGGTAGATAAGAAAAAGCGGTATTATTGCCAGGGAGAATGTAAGCAGCCACATCGTGGTTTTATGGATAACCGTCTCTATATCAAAGGTCCGGTATTTGACGATGGAATAGGCAACTATCAGGATATAAATAAGCATCGAGATATATCCGAATGGATATAAAGGGTAATGTAAGAATTTCGGTACGAAGTCAAGGGATGCGGTAAATGCGATGAGCGTGGCTATGGTTACCACCTGCATCTGCCTTTTTTTTGCCGGAAGAGTTTCTTTTCTGTAGGAAAGATAGAGCTTCCCGAAGCCCGCAAAGAACTGGAAGGCGAAAAACCCCAGGAATAATATCGTCTCCGGACGGTAAACAGGGTAATATCCCCAGAAATATCTTGTCGCGGTATAGGGCAGAATGAATTTATCCGTGGTCACGGCCAGAAAATAAAACAGGAAAGATATGCCGTAATTTAAGAGGACTAGCGCCTTCTTCTCTTCAAATTCCTGCGACCAGGCAACCGCGAACAGGTAGACACTGGGCATTATATTCACTACACCGAAGAAGGTAAAATAACGGTACCAGAAAAGAGCGGTTTCCGGAGCACGGCTTGAATAGACCACGGAACTCATAAGAAGCCAGAAGGTGACGCTAAAACACTGCAGGAAGAAAGCTATGTTTATGATTGATTTTCTGTTTTGGGCCAGGACAAAAAGGCCGATAAAAATAATGACCGCGCTTACTGAAAATACCGCAAGCGCGTAAGGGTTGAAATAGTAGCTTGAGATCTGAAGAAGAGGGTTATGCATTAACGGCTTCCTTTATACTTTCTACCATCGCAGTATCTATCTGTTTATGCCCCCAGTAGAAATCCGCGAGGACAAAACCGTGTTTTTCTCCGAGCGACTTTATCTCCTGCATCTTTTCAGGGGTGATATTTCCCCTTCCGAAGCTGAAGTTTTCATAACGTTTT
Source organism: Candidatus Omnitrophota bacterium (assembly GCA_050012075.1). Taxonomy (GTDB): domain Bacteria; phylum Omnitrophota; class Gorgyraeia; order Gygaellales; family Profunditerraquicolaceae; genus JAMWCI01. The sequence goes on from JBEKHW010000003.1 coordinate 63,563, forward strand.
TCAAGGGCAAGTATTATTGATTCGGAAAAACATCCGTAAAGGGCGTTGGTAGCGGGAAGGCCCACGTCAATGGGAAAAAGAATCGACGTAGGAGGTTTGCTTAATCCTCCGGAAAAAATGAAAATATCCTTTCTGTCCGTCGGGGTGTAAGAGATATTTTTCGGGTATCCTACGTCGCAGATTATTGAGCCGGACTTAAACCAATCAACTTTCAGTATTGAAGAAGTGGCGCTTGCCGCTGAAATCACAATATCCGCATCCCTTACAGCTGCTTGGTTGTCGGTAGTCGCCACAATTTTAGCTTTTCTATGGCGGGAAAGCTCTTTGTTCATACGTGTAAGGTTAATCTTGGTCCTGCCGGTTATGGTAAGCTGCCTTACTTTATCCGTAAGGACCCTGGCGCAGGCGCTTCCGATATCGCCGGTCCCGCCTACTACAGCTATTTTTAATCCGGAGATATCTTTCCCCATGAGTTTAGTTGCTTTTAGCACCCCTTCTACTGCCATGGCCGCGGTAAAACTATTTCCTGTCGTCACCGCGACATCCACCTGTTCAGCTATCTCCTGGCCCACTCTTTCTGCCACAATAGAAGTGAATCCACCAAGGGTAACTATCCCCACGCCTTTTTTCTCCGCGAGCTTACAGGCCTTGACTACTTTGGAGAATACGACCCAGATATCTTTTTCTATCATATCTGGGATGAAGGTAGCGATTATAAACGTCCCGTTAACAGAATCTCCGGTTTTAGATTTGAAATCCAGGATGTCGTAAAGTTTAAATGACGGCGTAAGGTGGAAAAGTTGCCCGAGGAATTCTCGGGAAGGAAGTTTTATCCCAGGATTCAACACATGGAAACAGCTTTCCAGGTGATGATAATTATAAAGATGGCCGATAATTCCGAAACCGGCGATTTTTTCCGTATTCCCTTTCCTGTAACTTATGTATTTCAGTGATATGAGTTTTCTTTCTATCGCCTCAAGGATCGCTTCAAAACTCAAAACGATAAGTTTCCTTATATAATTATCGGCGAAATCCTTTATCGCTGGCACCCCGACCCTAAGGTGCACTATCACCGATACTTCTGTGCCTTCCGGATGCGGGCTAAAGCGCCATTCCCCGCTAAATTCTTCCAGGTCACCTTCTTTTAAGCGGAAAGAAATCTTATTTTGATTCAATTCCAGAGTATCCTCTTCTACCCAACTTATCGGCACTTTGTCTACCTGGATGCGCCACTTAGTAACCATTTTATTCCCGCTCTTGTTAAGTACCGTTGCCTCTCTAACAGAGGGTATAAAGGAAGGAAATTCCCAGACCCGGGTTAAGATACGTATTACGCGCCATTTCTCGGCGGGTATTACGCGCGAAACTCTTATCTCTAGTAATTCGTTATCCGGCATCAAGCATTCCTTTTATTGCGTTCCTGACTTTAAACATGCCTTCCTGCAAATATATATCTTCAATGATGTCTTCCATTTCTTTAAGCATGTATATAGGCCTACCTACCTTTACCTTCAAGGGGAAAAGTTTCGGTAATTTTGCCGTTATGGGATAAGCCTCGAAAGTCCCTAAGATTGCCGCGGGCACAATGGGCCTGCCTGTTTTTATGGCTAAAAGCGCTGCCCCCCTCCTGAATTCCAGAAGTTTTCCTTCGTGGCTTACTCCGCCTTCAGGAAAGATACCGACGTTGCGGTTTTTAAGCAGTAATTCCAGGGCTTTATTAGAAGCGCTCCCCCCGGGAAGAGCCTCGCTTACATGCAAAAACCATTTTAGCAAGGGTATCCCGTAAAGCATCCTCATGGCTATGCAATGCACTTTTACGGGAAGCGCCACCATCATTACTAAAGGGTCCAGATAACTATTGTGGTTTGCCACGATGATAAAGTTACTTTTCTTAGGTAAATTTTCCAGCCCTTCAACCTTTAGCCTGAAAAATAATTTGAAAATAGGGGTAAAAAATGTTTTAAATATCCAGTACCACATGTTTTTATAACAACGGCGCCTCAGGCACCCAGATTTCAAAGCCATGCCGTGCCGCGATATCAGCTATCTCCTCAAGGTTGTCCGGGTTTATAGCGTTGCCTAAATAATTCAGGAAAAACTTTTTTGCCAGGGTTAAAAGTATTGTTTCTGCAAGCTGAGTCCGGATAACAGCCCGCGGAAGGCGAGTCCTTATTTTTGAATCTAACGGATAAGGCAATTTTACCAATCCGCTCCTGATGCGGGCTATGTCGTTACGGATTCCTTCGCGGGGTATCCCGTTACCAGAAAATAGTTCACAAAGGATTGCCCCGGGTTTCATCTTATCTATAATGTCGGCTGTTTTATCAAGGCATGCCGCAAGGTTTACGGCAATGTCCGCTTCGTTAATCGATTCGGCGGGCCTACCCGCGTAATTTGATAATTTTTTTTCACAGAGTCTACCCAGGACACTTTCCCTTCCATTGATATAAAAAGACAGGTTTTTAATCTCCTTATCTTTTATCCTGACATAGCGGTAAAGCGCCTCAAGGACCGACCAGGCAGTGAATGCGTTTCCGTCGGTAACGGTTACTTTTATTTTTTTGCTTATTTTATCGTGTATTTTTTCGGCAACGCAAGAGAGATGCTCATCCAGGCCTATCACTGCCACTCCCAGCTTTTCGCAAAAAATAAGCGTATCTATAAGCAGGTTTTGTGAGTCCGTATCTGTGGCGCAAAGTCGTGGGCATAATACAATGTAGCCGGTTATTTCTTCTCCTTGAAGTGATTTTATACCTTTAATATACCCTACCTTTATGGGCTTGTTTCTCTTTAGTATTGTTTTTATGATAAAAGACGGCAATAACCGCACAGAAGGCCAGATATCCTTTATATTCTCTATAGTCCCAGGGCTAACTATATAGGCAAAAGTGTCCATATTCGTTTCCTGTCGTTAGGCGCTCTCAATAAGCGATTTCCGTCTTTCTTTTGGCTGGAGGACGTAACTGGATTTTTCTTTAATCCATCTCTCGATATATTTCTTATGGAATCGCCAGTCAGTGCCGATTTTGAACGCCGGGATTTTTCCCTCCCTGGCATACTTGTGCACTGTGAGAGGATGAATCTTCAGATATTCCGCAACCTCTTTTGCAGTCAGAATTTCTTTCATATCTCACCTCATTTAGGTATATTTACGATAATCATATGTATACTAGGTAAGCTTCATGTTGTCAAGATGTATTTTGGATAACCAATAAAAAAGGCGTGCTTCTATGCACGCCAAAAGAAATTATTACCCTTCTAAATCCTATTGCTACTTCTCTTCCTCTTCCACTATCCCTAACACAGCGCCTACAGTTACGGTGTCTCCTTCGTGAAAGACAATTTCTCTGAGTATACCGTCACAGGGGCTGGTGACATTGAAAGTTGCCTTGTCTGTGGTGATTTCAACCACGTCTTCTTTCTCGTTGACGCTATCACCTTCCGTACGCATCCAGTAGGAAACCGTTGCTTTCTCAATACCTTCGCCTAATTCTGGTAAAATAATCTTTGTCATCTTTTGCCTACCTTTCAATAGACAGCAGGACAAGGATGGTTTTCAGCGTAAAATACAGCTGTCCCTAGTTTATAAACCGCTTTGATTTCAGAAATCAGGGATTTCTTGACATCATCTATATCTATTTTTCTGCGCAAAATATCTTCCAGGGATGTCATTTCTATATCCATTCCGCATGGCCGTATCAGGCGAAAATTCCCAAGGTCGTCACTTGTGACGTTTATGCTCATCCCGTGAAAAGTAACCCAGTTTTTAACGGCGATACCGATGGATGCGAGTTTACGGTTTCTAAACCATACGCCGGTTAATCCGGCTTTTCTTTCTGCTTCTACCCCAAAACTTGCGGCAACCTTTAATGCCACCTCTTCCAGTGACCTCAGGAACCAATGAAGGTCTTTCTTCAGGAACTCCAGGTTAAATACAGGATAAGCCGTAACCTGCCCCGGGCCATGATAGGTAAAATCGCCGCCTCTTTCTACTTTATAAACCCTTATCCCTTTCTCCCTGGCATTCTTTTCCGTGGCTAAAATATTTTTTATACCCGCACTTCTGCCCCAGGTAAATACCGGGTAATGCTGACAGATAACCAGGTTGAAAGGGAAAGGGGAATTAACAGTTTCTAGCAAAAGCTTTTTCTGAAAATCCCATGATTCCTGGAAATGAGTTACCCCCAGGTCAAATATCCTTATCTCCATAAGCTGCTTCCTGTATTGCCTCAGATAAAGTCGGATGGGCAAAAATAGTATTTTTAAGAGCGGTGATCCCTAATCCTGAAGAGATTGTTAGTGTCAGGATATTTATAAGTTCTGTTGCGGCCGGGCCGATGATAGAAGCCCCGAGAAGCTGAGCCGTGTTCTTATCCGCAATTATTTTTATAAAGCCCTCTGCCTCTTCTTTAATCCTTGCCATTCCGTTTCCCAGGAAATCAAACCTGTAAATTTTGGCGTCTATATTGTTTTTAGCAGCCGTATCTTGGTCCATACCGACAAATGCAATCTCCGGGTCAGTAAAAATACAGTTAGGCACCGCGTTATTTTGGGCCTTCTGCGGCTTATCCGGGCAAGAGATGTTATACGCGGCTAGTATTCCCTGGTAGCGCGCAAAATGCGCAAGCATTATCCGGCTGCTACAATCACCGGCAGCATAAATACTCGATATATTCGTCCTTAAATAATCATCAACTATGATCCTGCCCTTCTCGGTCTTTATCCCCAGATCTTCCAGGCCCAGTCCCGAGGTATCAGGAATTCTACCTACGCAAACAAGTATCTTTGCATAATTATTGACACCAAACCCGGAGGCATCCGTATTTGTATGGACCAGTATATTTTTCTTCTTAAAGATTATCTCAAGCTTCTTAGCTACCTCTTTATCTAAGCCGGGAAGTAACTGCGGCATTTTTTCAACCAGGGTTACTTTTACTCCGAAAGCGGAAAATAGCCCTGCGAATTCGCAGCCGATAACTCCCCCGCCTATGATTAAGATTGAATCCGGCATTTCCTGTAAGTTTAGGATGTCTGTACTAGAGAGTATTTTCTTCCCGTCAAATCTAAAAGATGGCAGCTCAAAAGGCCGTGAGCCGGTGGCAATAAGAATATTCTTTGTTTTTAAAATTTTGCCGTCAACTTTTATCTCCTCCGGAGACAGTATCCCGGCTCCGGAGTTTATAAAATCCACGCCTTTAGAGATAAACTGCATACCTTGGCGTAACTGCGCGACTATTTTTTCTTTGCGTGCCTGGATTTTCTGGAAATCAAACCTATACTCTTTTGTTTCTATGCCAAAAATCTGGGATTTCTTGATTGAGGTGTATATTTTTGCGGACTGGATAAGTGTTTTAGTGGGGATACATCCGGTGTTCAGGCAGGTTCCGCCAAGGAGTGCCTTTTCTATCAGGCAGGCTTTTAGGCCCAGTTTTTTAGCTTTTAATGCTGCATTAAAACCTGCCCAACCTGACCCGATTACACAAAGGTCATAATCCATTAGAATAGTGGTTTAAGTGCCTCTTGGTTCTTTCTGACTGATTGAGCGGATTTACCAAAAGCTTCTTTTTCCTTGCTGTTAAGCTCAAGCTCTATAACTTTTTCTATTCCATTTCTTCCTATACGGCAAGGTAGCCCAATACAAATATCTTTCATACCGTACTCGCCGGTAAGATACGCGCATACACCTATAGTGCGTTTTTCATCCTTTGCGATTGCCTTGACCAGGACCGCCGCGGCAGCCGAAGGAGCAAAATATGCGCTACCGCTACCTAATGCCGCGACGATTTCGGCTCCCCGGTTCACTGTTTTCTTGACGAGCGCCCCTATTTTTTCATCATCCATAAATTCCCCTAACTCCACACCCTTTATTTTCGTAAAACGCGGTAAAGGCAACATTTCTTCTCCGTGCGCTCCGATAACACAGGGCTCTATTTGGCTGGGTGCTACATTTAATTCTTTGCTGATAAGATTTGTAAAGCGGCTGGCATCAAGGCTTATCCCCATCCCTATAACTTTTTTGGGGCTAAATCCCGTCGCCTTTAAAACAAAATAAGTCATAAGGTCAAGTGGGTTGGTCACTACTACAATTACTGCTTTCGGAGAAAGCTCTTTTATACTAGCACAGATGCCTTTTAAGATCTGCGCATTCTTTGCCAATAGTTCTTCTCTTGTCATTCCCGGTTTACGGGCGAGTCCCGCGGTAATAACTATGATATCGGAATCTTTTATCCGGGTTATATCCTCACTGCCTTCCAGGCGGTAATTTAGCCGGCTCAAGAACTGCGCGTCTTCCATATCCATGGCTTTGCCATGGGCTAGCCCTTTTGCTATATCAACAAGGACGATGTCGTCCAAACCCGCCTCAGCAAGCCGCATCGCTAAAAGGGCTCCAACGTTTCCAGCTCCGATTATAGATATTTTCATTTCTTGATTTTTGAAATAATAGCGTCGGCCATTACGCTCGTGCCTACAGCCGAGGGGTCTTTGGGATTGGGTTTTAAATCGTAAGTTACGGATTTTCCTTCTGCTATGATTTCTTTTACGGCCGCTTCTAACTTATTTGCTGCCGCTTCTTCTTTTATGTGCCTTAGCATCAATACCCCGGAAAGGATCATCGCAGTAGGATTAGCCTTATTCATACCTTTGTATTTTGGGGCAGAGCCATGCACTGCTTCAAATACCGCAGCCTTATCCCCAAGGTTCGCTCCAGGGGCAACTCCTAATCCTCCGACCAAGCCCGCGCAAAGGTCGGAAATGATATCTCCGTAAAGGTTAGGCAGAAGCAGGATATCGAAATTATGCGGTTTCTGGACCAGCTGCATCGCCATATTATCGACAAGCGCCTCTTCAAATAAGACTTTTCCTTCATACTGTTTTGCGACTTCCCTGGCAGTATTCAGGAATAGCCCGTCTGTGAACTTCATAATATTGGCCTTGGTAACCACGGTTACTTTTTTGCGCCCAAGCCTTACGGCATACTCAAACGCAAAGGCAGCTATTCTTTGCGTTGCTGATTTTGAAATGGGCTTTATGGAAATCCCGGAATCAGGACGGATTTTTTTTCTTGATTTTTTTTCGATCTCTGCGATAAGCTCCAGGGTATCGGGGCTACCCTCTTCAAATTCAATCCCCGCATACAGGTCTTCACTATTTTCGCGCACAATAATAAGGTCTATATCCTTGTAGCAGCTTTTTACGCCGGGATACGTCTTTGCCGGCCTAAGGCAGGCGTATAAATCCAGGGCATGCCTTATGGCTACGTTTACCGAGCGAAAACCTGTTCCGATAGGAGTAGTAATCGGCCCCTTAAGGCAGACTTTGTTTCTTTTTATTGATTCCAGGGTTTCCTGCGGCAATAATTCCCCGATTTTTTTAAGGGCCTCTTCTCCTGCAATCGCCTCTTCCCATTCAATTTTTACACCGGTTGCATCAATACATCTTTTTGCGGCGAGGCTGACTTCAGGGCCGATACCGTCTCCGGGTATAAGGGTGATTTTGTGCGTCATCTTAGACCTTTAGTTCTCCGTACTTCTTATAATAATTAATAATGCCGCCCGCATTAAGCAATTCCTGCATAAATTTGGGGAAAGCAGTTACGGAAAGTTCAACATTGCGGGAAAGATTCTTTACAACCCCTTTATCAAGGTCAACTTCAACCTGGTCGGCCTCACCTATTTTGTCGGTGTCAGTTTCTACCAGTAGCAGGCCTATATTAAAAGCATTGCGGTAAAAAATCCTGGCGAATGACTTGGCTAATACCGCCGTAATTCCGGCTTCTTTTATTACGAGGGGAGCCTGCTCGCGCGAGGAACCCATTCCGAAATTTTTTCCTGTTACTAGAATGGTTTTTCCAGGCTTAATCTTGGAAGCAAATGCGGGGTCAATATCTTCCATAATATGCTTGCTCAGTTCTTTTATATCGGTGATAGCGAATTTATACCTTCCGGAAATAATAAAATCCGTGTTGATATTGTCTGCGAGTTTTATCGCTTCTCCAGATATCTTCATAGTTGTTTGAACTCTTCGATATCCTTTACTTTTGCCATGGCAGTATCAAGAGTAATTACTCCCCTTTGCACCAGCTCTTTCAGGGATTTGTCCATAGTTTTCATCCCGTATTGGGAGCCGGTCTGCATAAGAGTGGGTATCTGCTCAAGCTCCTGCTCGCGGATAAGGTTTCTTATACCAGAGGTAGCAATCATTATTTCGGTTGCCAGGACTCGGCCTTTTCCCGAAGCATGCGGCAATAAAAGCTGGGAAACCACTGCCTGAAGGCAGTCAGACAGCTGGAGCCTGACCTGTTGTTGTTGGTGAGGCGGGAAAACATCAATAATCCTTTCAATAGTCTGGGGTGCATCAGGAGTATGCAGGGTGGCCAAAACTAAATGGCCTGTTTCTGCGGCAGTTAAAGCCGTGGAAATTGTTTCCAGGTCGCGCATTTCTCCTACCACGATAACATTGGGGTCCTGCCTTAATGCGTGGCGCAGGGCTTCTGAAAAGGAGCGGGTATCGGCGAAAACCTCTCTTTGCTTGATAATGCTTTTTTTATTGGTAAAAATAAATTCGATAGGGTCCTCTATGCTTATGATGAGGCATTCCCTTTCATGATTAATCAGGTTAATCATTACCGCAAGGGAGGTTGTTTTACCCATGCCGGTCGGGCCGGTAATCAAAACCAGGCCGTTAGATTTACGAGCCAGCTCCGGTATAATCGGCGGTAACCCCAGTTCATGTATAGAAGGTATTTCCAGGGGCACGCGCCTGAATGCGGCCTCAGCTGACCCTTTCTGCACGTGCAGATTCACCCTGAAGCGGTCAAGGCTTGGCAGGGCCAATGAGAAATCCAGTTCTAATTCTCTTTCGAATTTTTCTTTTTGTAAATCAGTTAAAGCTGTATAAATAAGCCTTTTTAGCTCATTCCTGTTTAAAGTAGCAAAACCTGTCCTGAAGATTTTTCCGTCTATACGTAAGATAGGCGGTTCATTTTCAGTCAGATGCAGATCCGAAGCCTTTTTATCGATACATAGTAAAAGCAGATCGCGCAGTTCCATAGTTTACCTCCTTATTTAGTTCATGGTTCATAGCGGATAGTTCATAGTAAGATATTTTACCATGAACCATTAACTATGAACAATGAACTAACTACATAAATTCTCTTGGGTCGCTTATGTATCCCTTTAATGCGGAAGCTACTACCGTAGCCGGTGACGCCAGATAAATAAAAGCATTGGGATTACCCATCCGGCCTTTGAAATTCCTGTTAGCTGTAGAAATAACAGTTTCTCCATCGGCAGGCACACCGTTATGCGTGCCTACGCACGGCCCGCAGCCGGGTGCCACAATCACAGCCCCTGCCCTGACAAATATATCGATGTAGCCTGCTTTTATGGTATCAAGATAAATCTGCCGGGAGCTGGGGGCAACGATCATTTTTATTCCGGCGTAAACCTTCCTGCCTTTTAAAATTTGCGCGGCAACTTTAAAGTCATCCAGGCGCGCATTGGTGCATGTCCCCAGAAATGCCTCGTTTATCTTTATATCCCCTAGATCCCTTACCTCTTTCACATTATCCACGCTATGAGGGCAGGAGACCTGCGGGGCCAGTTTCGATATGTCGAATTTAATTGTTTTCTCATATTCCGCATCCTTATCGGCAATAACCGGTTTTAGATCCCTTGATTTAAGCATCCTCATCTTTAGCCACTTAAGAGTTTTCTTATCCGCAGGAATAAAACCACACTTAGCACCCATCTCAACCAGCATATTGCAGATCGTGAAGCGTCCGTCCATATCCAGCTTATCAATCACTGGCCCGTAGAATTCCATAGATTTGTAAGTAGCGCCGTCAGCTTTCAATGTATATATTATATGCAAAATTATGTCTTTTGCATAGATTCCTTTTGGTATATTGCCCTCTACTATTATCTTTATGGTTTGCGGAACCTTAAACCAGTTTTTTCCTGTCGCCAGGGCAATCGCAAGGTCGGTCGAACCGACACCTGTTGAGAGGGCACCAAGCGCCCCGTAAGTGCAGGTATGAGAGTCCGCGCCCAACACTAGATCGCCAGGAAGGATCTGTCCTGATTCCGGTATGACCTGGTGGCATACGCCGCAGCCGATATCAAATAAATCAAACCCATATTTATTGCTGGAATCGCGCATTTTCTTATGGACAGCTGAAACGCCTTCACTTGGGGAAGGCGCGCTATGGTCTATTACCATGCAAAATCTGGTCTTTAATTCTTTCAGGCCAAGTTCATTTATGCGGTCAATGATTATGGCGGAAGTGCCATCCTGGCCAAAAGCAAAATCGACCCTGCATATTGCGAAATCGCCGGCTTTTAAATCCCTGCCGGCATGTCCGCTTAAAATTTTTTCCGCTATCGTTTTCTGGTTCATAACGTGTTCAGCCACTCCTCTAACCTGTCCATCCCCTTCTGGAGCTGTTCTATGTTCGTCGCAAAGCTGATGCGCACGTAATCGTCCCTGCCAAATCCATCCCCGGGTATAATGCTGACGTATTTTTCTTCCAGCAGCCGCTGTGCAAAAACAGATGAGCTGATCCCTGTTTTGCCAATGTTGCAGAAAATATAAAAAGCGCCCTCGGGCTTATATAAACCAATCCCTTTCATTTTAGACAGCCTCTGGATGCAAAAATCCCTTCTTTTTTGGAATTCCTGGGCCAATTTTTTAATAAACTCCTCCTGGCTGCTTAACGCTTCAATGCCTGCTTTCTGCGCAATGGAATTGGGGCAAGATGTGGAATGGTCCTGTAGGCGTGACACTGCCTCCGCTATATCGGGTGCCGCACCCAGATAACCGAGGCGCCATCCGGTCATGGAATAGCTTTTTGAAAATCCGTTTATAGTTACAGTGAGGCCGTAGATATCCTTATTGAGGCTTGCGATAGAACAATGTTTGAGGTTGTCGTAAATCAGCTTCTCATATATTTCATCGCTTAAAACAAAGATTCTTTTCTTTACGCAAATTTGCGCTATTTTTTCCAGTTCCTCTTTCGTGTAAACGCATCCCGTAGGGTTGGAGGGGCTGTTTAAAATCAGGGCTTTTGTTTTCTTGGTAATATGTTTTTCCAGATCACGCTCCGTGATTTTAAAACCATTCTCCGGTTGGGTATCTATAAAACGCGGTACCCCGTCGCAAAGATTGACCATTTCAGGGTAGCTGACCCAATAAGGCACAGGTATCAGCACTTCATCTTGCCTGCTTACCAGTACAAAAAGGGCGTTAAAAATACTGTGTTTTGCGCCGCAGGAGACAACTATCTGTTCCGGGGTATATATAAGGGAATTATCCTTGCGGAATTTCTCGCAGATAAGCTTTTTTAACTCGGGGATACCTGTGGTGGGCGTGTATTTGGTAAATCCGCTCTTGATTGCCGTAATGGCCGCATCTTTTACCGCGAGAGGAGTGTCGAAATCAGGTTCTCCGGCAGCGAGATTCACTATATCTTTTCCTTCGGATTTGAGCTTCTTGGCTTTTGAGGTTATCGAGAGTGTCGGGGAGGGCTTTATCTTTCTTAGGCGTTCGGATAAACGTATCTCTATACGCATAGCTCGCAGCTCTTATGGATTGATTCTTGAATTATAAGGAATCTCTTTCCTTTTTAAAGATATTCCTTATCCCTCCCAGGAACTTCTTTGTCGGTTTCTTGGCGGCAGAGGGTTTTTCTTGAACACCTACGGCTGTTTCGGGCTTTTTCTTTTCAGGTGCCTTTTCTTCGGTTTTTTCCGGGGAAGGCAGTTTTTCCTCTTTCTCTTTCTTGGGTAATGGGCGCTCTTTCTTTTTTATTTCCGTCAGTTCCAATAATGCCAAGGTAGCATTATCGCCTCGCCGGGGCCCTAAAGTGATGATCCTGGTATAGCCGCTGTTTCTTTTCTCGAAAAGAGGGCCGGTTTCCGTAAATAACCTGGAAACGAGTGTATGGTCGCTTAGAATACTGAAAGCGCGTCTTTTCGCGCTTAAGGTATTCTCTTTAGCGAGACTGATCAATTTTTCTGCCAGCGGCCTTGCTGCCCTGGCTTTGCTTAAGGTGGTCTTTATACTTTGGTGTATTAAGAGGTTTCTTGCCAGCGATATGGTTGTGGCTTTTTGCCAGCTTGTAAAACGGTTTAATAAAAGCCCTTTTTTCTTTTTATGTCTCATTTGTCTTAAGCCTTCTTTAGTTTTTTAGAATCGATCTGCATGCCGAGCGAAAGCGCCATACCTGCAAGCAGGTCTTTAATTTCAGTCAACGATTTCTTTCCAAAATTCTTAAAGTCGAGCATTTCATCTTCGTTTTTCCTCACCAGGTCGGCGATTATCTTGATATTCGCTTCCCTGAGGCAATTGGAGCTCCTGACCGATAGTTCCAGTTCCGAGATAGGCAGGCGCAGCTTCTCATACAGCGAAACCTCTTCTTTCGTCATCTCCGGTTCTTCCTCGATAATATCTTCTGGGAGGGAACCAAAATTAACGAATATATCCAGATGCCTCTGCAGTATATTGGAAGCGTAGAGCAACGCGTCTTTGGGGCTGATCGCGCCATTTGTCCAAATTTCTATCATAAGCTTGTCGTAATCGGTCCTCTGCCCCACACGCGTATTCTCCACGTAAAAATTTACTTTCCTAACCGGGCTAAAAATTGAATCTATCGGGATTACACCTATGGTGGTATCTTCCTTTTTATTCAATTCCGCCGTGACATAACCCCTGCCCCTGGCTACTTCCATCTCCATGTTAAATTTCACGTCCTTGGTGAGGGTGGCAATATGCAAATCAGGATTATTTATTTCTATGGTTTCATCAACCGCTATATCTTTCGCCTTTATTTCCCCTTTTGCGTTCTTCTTTATATAAATTGTCTTCGGGATCTTGGAATGCGAATTGATAATCAGGCTCTTGACGTTAAGTATTATTTCCGGTACGTCTTCCAGGATTCCCGGCAAAGCGGAAAATTCATGTTCTGCCCCGGCAATCTTGACTGAGGTTACGGCACTGCCTTCGATAGATGAAAGCAATACGCGCCTTAAGGAATTGCCCAGCGTTACCCCATAGCCCTTTTCGAAAGGTGCCGCCGAGAATTTCCCGTACGTATCTGTATAGGTTGACTCATCGCATTCTAGCCTCTTCGGTAACTGGAAATCGTGCCACTTTATGCCCATTTTGCCCCCCCGTTATTTAGTCCATAGTTCATTGTTCATGGTCAGATATTTACTATGAACTATCCACTATGAACCAAGAACTATATTATTTAGAATAAAGTTCAACTATCAACTGCTCTTCAATCGGCTGCTGGATATCTTCTTTCTCGGGAAGCCGCACTACTTTTGCCGTAAGAGCTGCGGCGTCAAACTCAAGCCATGAAGGCACGGTTCGTTCCTTTGAAATCTCCAGGTTCTCTTTTATTTTCTTCAAGGCCTTTTCTTTTGTCTTTACCTGGATAACATCGTCTTTATCTACGGAGTACGAAGGAATATTTACACGCCTGTTGTTTACATGGATATGGTTATGCCGGACAATCTGCCGGGCTTGTGAGCGGGAGATCGCTATTCCCATACGGAAAATAACATTATCCAGCCTTCTTTCCAGTGACTGTAGCAGCACTTTTCCGGTAACGCCTTTTGTTTTGGAAGCGATTTTAAAATACCTGCGGAATTGCCTCTCCAGGACCCCGTATATTCTTTTTACTTTTTGTTTTTCCCTTAACTGTAAGCCGTAATTAGAGAGTTTTGTCCTTCTTCTTTCACCATGCTGCCCGGGCGCATACGGCCTTTTTGCCATAGCGCATTTTTCAGTAGAACAACGGGTACCTTTTAAGAAGAGCTTTTCACCCTCTCTCCGGCAAAGCCTGCAAACCGCTTCGATGTATCTGGCCATTGATTATACTCTCCTTTTTTTCTTAGGACGGCAACCGTTATGAGGAATAGGAGTCACGTCTTTAATCGCGGTGATAATGAGGCCTGCTGCCTGTAGCGCGCGTATGGCCGATTCCCTACCGAAACCCGGCCCTTTTACCCGCACCTCCACCTCTTTCATGCCGACTTCTTTTGCCTTTCTTGCTGCGTCAGTTGCCGCGATCTGAGCGGCAAATGGTGTCGATTTCTTTGAGCCGCTGTAGCCGACTACCCCTGGCGCAGACCAAACCAGCACATTTCCCTCTTTATCGGTAATAGTGATTATAGTATTATTAAAACTTGCCTGTATATGGGCTATGCCCGACGTTATTCCCTTTGCTATCTTTTTCTTTTTTGCCTTTTCTTTTGTAGCCATCCTGTATACTCCTTATGATTATGGATTATTTCGCCGCAGGTTTTGCTGCAGGTTCTGCTTTCCTGACTATTGCCGTTCCGCTCTTACGCGGCCCTTTTCTTGTCCTGGCATTGGTACGGGTGCGCTGGCCCCTGACCGGAAGGCCCTTCTTATGCCTGAAACCCCGCCAGGAACCTATATCCATCAATCTTTTGATATTCTGCTGTATGTCCCTGCGTAGATCACCTTCCAGCTTAAGTCCGCTTTTCTGCAGTGTGCCGGTTATGCGGGAAATCTCCTCTTCGTTTAAATCCTTTGTCCGCCTGTTAGGTTCAATGCCGGCTTCCTTAAGGATTTTTTTGGAAAGGACGCGGCCGATACCGTAAAGATAGGTTAAAGAAATGTCAATCCTTTTGTCTTTTGGTATATCAACACCCATGATCCTTGGCATAATTACTCCTTAAAATTTTATCCTTGTCTTTGCTTATGTTTTGGATTAGTGCAAATTACGCGCAGTACACCTCTTCTTTTAATTATTTTGCACTTGTCGCAGATTTTTCTGATGGACGCTTTTACCTTCATTTTATTTGACCCTGAAAGTTATCCTTCCCCTGTTTAGATCATACGGTGAAAGCTCCAGCTTCACCTTGTCTCCCGGAAGAATCCTGATGAAGTTCATGCGCATTTTTCCGGAGACATGCGCCAGGACCATGTGCCCGTTTTCCAATTGTACTTTAAACATGGCATTCGGCAATGCTTCAGTTATTGTGCCTTCCGTTTCAATCAGCTCTTCCTTTGCCATATTATTTTGTTAAAATTTCAGGGCCTTTCTCCGTAATCGCGACGGTATGCTCAAAATGCGCAGAGGCAAGCCCGTCTTTTGTAACTGCCGTCCAGCCGTTTTCAAGGATCTCTGCCTCCCAGCCGCCCATGTTGACCATCGGCTCTATTGCCAAGACCATGCCCACCCGTAAAACCGGACCTTCATCGGCATCGCCGAAATTGGGTATCTCCGGTTCTTCATGCAGCTGGGTGCCTATACCATGGCCTACAAACTGCCTGACTACGGAAAAGCCGTTCTTTTCCACAAAGGATTGGATACTGTGGGAAATATCAAATAGCCTGTTATTAACCTTTGCCTGCTTTATGCCTAAATCTAACGCTTTACTGGTTACCTGGATGAGCTTCTTTTTACCGGAATCAATCCTGCCCACAGGTAACGTTACTGCCATATCAGAAAAATATCCGCCGTAACTAATCCCCATATCCAGGCTCAATATGTCGCCTTCTTCCAATTTCCTGTTATCCGGTATGCCGTGGACTATTTCTTCATTTATAGATGCGCATATTGTTGCCGGAAAACCTTTGTATCCTTTAAATGCGGGTAAGGCGCCTTCTCTTTTTACCAATCTTTCTGCCAGCTCGTCTACTTGAAGGGTAGTAACACCCGGGCGGATAGCCGCTTTTAATTCCCGCATTATTTTGCTCAAGAGCTTTCCGGATGCGCGCAGCATCCTTAAATCCTCTTCAGACTTTAAGGGAATCATTATGCGTTTTTGTAAAGGCCACGATTTTATTAAGAACGATTTTCGGCTCTTCTGCCCCGTCAAGCCGGTGAAGCTTATTTCCTGCTTCATAATAATCTACTAAAGAAGAAACCTCTTTCCTGTAAACCTGGAGGCGGTTTCTTACCGTCTCTTCGTTATCATCGCTACGTTGAAATAATTTGCCGTTACATTTATCGCAAACTCCTTTTACTTTCGGAGGCATATTTTTGATATGGTAATTCGCGCCGCAAGAGCTGCAAACCAATCTTCCCGATAGGCGCTGTATAATCGTATCTTCATCCGTATCCAGATAAACCACAAAATCAATATCCATATTTTTCGGTTTAAGTATACCGTCTAAGGTTTCTGCCTGGCTTAAATTCCGGGGATAGCCGTCAAGAATAAAGCCCTTTTTTGTGTCTTGCTGATTGAAACGCTCAGTAAGCATTTTTGCTACCAGTGTATCGGGAACCAGTAATCCACGTTCCATATAGTCCTTTGCCTCTTTCCCTAACGAGGTGCCATTCTTCACGTTTTCCCGCAATAGATCGCCTGTGGAAATATGCGGGACAGCAAGTTTTTCTGCCAGGATTTTCGCCTGTGTACCTTTTCCTGCGCCAGGAGGCCCTAAAAGAACAATGCGCATTATCTTCTGCCCCTTATATGCCCGGTTTTGATAAACCCTTCATAATGGTGCGTAAGGAGGTGCGATTCTATCTGTTTTAATGTATCGAGCAAGACGCCGACCGTGATTAAGATGCTGGTTCCTCCGGCAAATGAAGCAACCAGGTACGGAACTTTAAGGCCGGCCATAATCGCATCCGGCAGGATGGCAATAATGACAATGAACATTGCCCCGGCCAGTGTTATGCGCGTCATCACATATTCCAGAAATTCGGCAGTGGGTGTCCCAGGCCTTATCCCGGGGATAAAACCGCCGTATTTTTTCATATTTTCGGAGAGGTCATTCGGATTAAATACTATGGCAGTATAAAAATAGCAGAAGAAGATTATTAAAAGCGCGTAGATTACCGTATAAAGAATATGCCCTCTAATTAATGCCTGGGCGAGCTTTTGAAATCCCGGATTGGGTATAAAAGAAGCCAGTGTCGCCGGAAATAATATGATGGACTGCGCGAAAATTATGGCGATGACTCCGGAGGTGTCCACCTTTAAAGGTATATAGGTTGCCTGTCCGCCGTAGATCTTCCTGCCTACGACCCTGCGCGCATACTGGACCGGTATTTTTCTTTGCCCCTGCGTAATCATGATTACCGCAAAGGTCACTACTGCAAGCAATACCGCCATTACCAGGAGCGTAAAAGGTTGTATCTGCCTGCGGGATGGATTCAGGGGGGAAAGCAAAATAAAAAGCTGGTTTATCGCAGCAGGCATACGCGAAATAATACCCGCGGTAATAACCAGTGAAATCCCGTTTCCTATGCCTCTTTCCTGTATTTGTTCGCCAAGCCACATGATAAATATCGTCCCTGTAGTAAGAGTAAGCACCGTGATTATCCTGAATCCCCATCCAGGCTGCATTACTATCCTTAACCCTTCAAAGCGCGCCGGATTCTCAAGCCATATAGCAATGAAAAAAGACTGAATAATTGATAAGAGGACAGTGCCGTAGCGTGTATATTGATTGATTCTTTCATACCCGGCTTTTCCTTCTTTTGCTATTTTTTCAAGGGCAGGTACTACCGCCGTTAAAAGCTGCATAATGATGGAAGATGAGATATACGGCATTATCCCGAGGGCAAAGATAGTCAACCTTTCCATGGCGCCGCCGGAGAACATATTGATTATGCCAAATACCGTCCCTCCCTGTGATTTGCCGATACGTGCGAAGAATTCCGCGAGGGCAGAACCGTCAATACCGGGAGTAGGTACATAACAACCTACCCTGTAGACAGCAATAAGGGCGGCTGTGATTAAAAGCCGCTTCTTAAGGTCCGGTATTTTAAATGCGTTGACAAGCGCGCTAAACATTTACTTTACTATCGTTATCTTTCCGCCGGCATTATTGATTGCATCCATGGCTTTGCGGGAAAAGGCGTGTGCCTGAATGGTAAATGCCTGTTTTATCTCACCCGAGCCAAGAATCTTAACCGGCTTGTCCTTATCTTTAATCAAACCTTTTGTTTCCATTAGCTCTAAGCTTATATCTGCCTCTTTTATCCTGTTTAAATCTTTCAGGTTTACTATCTGGTATTCTTTTTTGAATATGCTTGTAAACCCCCGTTTAGGCATCCTGCGGATTAAAGGGGACTGGCCACCCTCAAAACCGAGATAAAAATGCCTTCCTGCGCGAGATGTCTGACCTTTGCTGCCGCGCGTCGAAGTTTTTCCATGGCCGGAACTCGAGCCGCGTCCCAGGAGCTTCCTGGGTTTATGAGCGCCTATCGGAGCTTTCAGGGTATGTAAGCCCCAGGTTTCTACCTTAACCGTTGAATTTATCCGCCTTTTCCTGGGAGAGGCTTTCTTTTTTATCCTCTTTACCGGTTTAGGTTTCTCTTCTTTTTTTACTTGCGCTGTATGTTTGGCTTTTTCTTTCATAATGCTATGTGCCTTTTAAGTTCTTAAACCCGTCAACGGTTGCCTTGATTACATTTACAGGGTTATTCGATTTTAAACTTTTCGTCAATATGTCCTTTATCCCCGCTGCTTCGCAGACCGCTCTTACCGGACCGGCTGCAATAACCCCTGTGCCTTCGGATGCGGGCTTAAGGAGCACTTTCGCTGCGCCGAAATGTCCGATTATCTCATGAGGAATGGTCGAGCCTTCCATGGTTACTTTGATGAAATTCTTTTTTGCCTTAATGAGGGCCTTACGGATAGCATCGGCTACCTCATTTGCCTTATCCTGCGCAAAACCAACCCGGCCTTTTGTATCGCCGACTACGACCAGGGCGCTAAAATGCAGTTTTTTCCCGCCCTTGGTTACTTTGGCTACGCGGTTAATGGTAATTATTTTCTCTATGAATTCCGGCTGCTGTTCAATATTTATCTCACGCATAATTTAAAATTCTAACCCCCCTTTTCTTAATGCATCGGCAAATGCTTTGACCCTGCCGTGGTATAAGTAACCAGCGCGGTCAAAGATTATCTTACTGAAACCTTTTTCTTTTGCTTTGATGGCAAAAACCTCTCCAAAGGTCACAGCTGTCTTTATATTACCGTGGTTTGGAAATTTTCCTTTCAACTCCTTATTCAGGGTGGACAGGGAAAAAATCGTTTTCTTCTCGGCATCGTCTATAAGCTGGGCATAAAAATTCTTCAGGCTGCGCCGGATCACCAGGCGCGGTTTAGCCGTACTCCCGAACATTCTTAATTTAATGCGGCCGTGTCTCTTTTTTCTTGAAAGTTCTTTCTTGTTGTCCATTACGTTATGTCCTCGCTTACTTCGTGGTTGCCTGCGCTTTTCCTACCTTCTTCTTAACGTACTCCCCTAAATAACGTATGCCTTTGCCTTTATATGGTTCAGGCGGATATATCGCGCGTATTTCGGAAGCGGCCTTACCTACTTTCTCTTTGTCTATGCCGGTGATTACCAGCTGTGTGGGTTTAGGTGTTTCAATTTTAATCCCTTCCGGTATGGGGAAATTTACCGGATGAGAAAAACTTAGCTGCAGGTTTAAAGCATTCCCCTGTACCGACGCCTTGAAACCTACGCCTATAATCTCGAGTTCCTTTTTATATCCTTCGGTAACACCTTTGACCATATTATTTATCATAGCCCTGTAAAGGCCGTGTAATGACCTGTCAAGTTTCGTATCGTTAAGACGGGTTACGATTACAGAATTATCTTTGGCTTCTACTTTAATACGGTCTGAAAAATGCAGCTGTAATTTGCCCTTAGGGCCTTCTACGTATACAGTATTCTCCTTTACTTCTACTTTTGCCCCTGACGGGATAATTACAGGTTTTTTGCCTATTCTAGACATTTGATTTGCCTCTTACCAAATATAGCCGATAACCTCGCCGCCTAATCCTGATTCGCGCGCTTCTTTATCGGTAATTATACCCTTAGATGTTGAAACGATCGCGACACCCCTGCCTCTTAATACCGAAGGCACCTTTTTGTGTTTTACATAAATACGTAACCCCGGCCTTGATACGCGTTTGATATTCCTTATTGCCGGCTTCTGGGCAATATACTTAATGTAAATCCTGGCTTTTCCCTGTTTCTTGTCGTCAATAAGCTTAAAATCGTCGATGTACTCTTCTTTTTTAAGTATCCCCAAGATAGCTTTTATCGTACCGGAAACGGGAATATCCACTGTTGGTTTTTTTGCCATAATGGCATTGCGTATTGAAGTAAATGAGTCTGCTATCAAATCGGATCTTGACATATTTTCCTCTCTATGAACTAAACTACCAGCTTGCCTTTTTTATTCCGGGTATCAACCCCTGCCAGGCAAGTTCTCTGAAGCAAATGCGACAGAGTTGAAACCTGCGAAGATATCCACCCGACCTGCCGCATATATTGCAGCGGTTGTATTTACGGGTGGAAAATTTTGGTTTCCTTTTCCACCTTGCTAACTGTGATTGTTTTGCCATAAATTTACCCTAATCCTTGCTCGTTTTAAAAGGCATCCCGAATAACTTAAGCAGTTCCTTTGCCTCGTCTTTGGATTTCGCGTCCTTGATCACGAATGTGATATCCATTCCTTGCGGACGTGCTATCCTGTCAACATCTATTTCAGGGAATATTCCCTGTTCAGTCAGGCCCATAGTATAGTTACCCCCCCGGTCAAATGAGTCATCCGATACCCCGCGAAAATCGCGGATACGCGGAAGGGCGACATTCAGGAACCTGTCCATGAATTCGTACATTATATTTTTACGTAGCGTTACTTTACAGGCAATCGGCGCATTCTCTTTAAGTTTAAAATTTGAAATCGCCTTTTTAGACCTGCGTAAAATCGGCTTCTGTCCGGTAATCAATCCCAGCTCTTCCATCGCCTTATCAAGGATCTTTACATCCTGCAGGGCTTCACCCACGCCCATGTTTATAACGATTTTTTCCAGGTGCGGCACGGACAGCTTATTCTTCAGATTAAACCGCTGCATCATCGCCGGGACTATCTCTTGCCTGTATTTTTCTAACATACGGGGAGTCATTTTATATTACCTCTTTGCAGCTCTTGCAGAACCTGTTTTTGGTTTTATTGTCCGTTAATTTAAAACCTACACGCACGGGTTTAGCACAGCTCTTACAGAAAAACATTATATTCGCGATAGATATAGGCATCTCAATGGAAACTATACCGCCATGTTCTTCCTGTTTGGTCTTACGCTTATGTTTTTTTACCATGTTGATGCCTTCTACCAGCGCGCGTTTTGTTTCCGTAATAATGTTGATAACCTTCCCCTTTTTTCCTTTATCCTTGCCTTTTACGGCCTGTACTATATCGCCCTTCCTGATTTTATCCATTAGATTACCTCTGGTGCTAACGAAATAATTTTAGTAAAGTTGTTATCTCTTAATTCCCTGGCAACCGGCCCAAAGACGCGCGTGCCCCTGGGGTTAGATTGCTGGTCTATAAAAACAATGGCATTCCGGTCAAAACGCAGTATTGAACCATCGGGACGCCTTATGGGGGTCTTGGTCCTTACTATAACTGCCTTGGCGACTTCGCCTTTCTTTATTGCGGCATCGGGAGAGGATTCTTTCACGTTAACGTTTACGATATCTCCCAGGCGAGCCGTAAGTTTTCCCTTTTTACCCAGGACGCCGATTAATGATACTCTTTTTGCCCCGGTATTGTCAGCGACATCCAGAATTGTACGCAGTTGTATCATTTTAGATCCTCTTTTAACTCAATATGCGTCGCAGCCTTTTTGACTACGGCAATAAGGCGGAAACGTTTATCCTTGGAAATCGGACGCGTCTCCTGTATACGAACCGTATCGCCGATTTTAGCGACACCTTTTTCATCGTGCACCTTGAATTTGTTGTAACGTTTCATGATCCGCGAATATTTCGGGTGCTTGGCAAGATGCGTCACTCTTACGATGACGGTCTTGAGCATTTTGTCGCTTATGACTTGTCCTACAAATTCTTTTTTCTTTCCCATGTCAGTTATTCTCTTTTCTCGTTTAGGATAGTATTTATATGCGCTATTTCTTTTTTAATCTCGCCGAATCTATGCGGTTTCTCCACGCGTCCGCCGTAACGCTGCAGGTTTAACTTAAAAAGCTCATCTTTTAAGGTTTTCTCCTTCTGGGCTAATTCTTCTTTTGAAAGATTCCTTAATTCAGCTATCTTCATAGTTATCTATGTATACGGGTTACAAACTTAGTCCTGAACGGTAATTTATAAGCTGCCAGACGGAAACATTGTTTGGCGTATTCTTCCGGAACTCCACCTAATTCAAAAATGATCCTGCCTCTTTTTATCACAGCTACCCAGTGATCCAATTCTCCTTTTCCTTTTCCCATGCGCACTTCCGCAGGTTTCTTAGTTATGGACTTATCCGGGAACGCCCTGATCCAAAGTTTCCCTCCTTTGTGCAGCTGGCGCGCAAGTATTACCCTTACTGCTTCAATCTGGATGTTTTTGAGCCAGCCATTTTCAAGAGCCTTAAGGCCAAATTCGCCGAAAGCAAGCTGCGCACCTGAAGTAGCAATCCCCCGGCGGTTGCCCTTTTGCTGTTTGCGGTATTTTACTCTTTTGGGCATTAAAACCATAAAGGCTATCTCCTTTGGGCCTGTTGCGCCTTTTCACCGGATGCGGCTGCTAAGTCCTGTGCGTCCATCTCCTGGACAGTTCTCTTAGTAAGTATATCTCCTTTATAAAGCCAAACCTTGACGCCGATAAGGCCATAAGTGGTAAGGGCTTCGGCAAATCCGTAATCAATATCCGCCCGGAATGTCTGCAGGGGGACTTTACCTTGTTTATATGTCTCGGTACGCGACATCTCTGCGCCGTTTAGGCGCCCGGCACAACTTACCCTTATACCTTTGGCTCCGGTATTCATACTTTGTTCCATGGCGCGTTTTACTGCACGGCGAAAAGCTATGCGTTTCTCTAACTGAGAAGCTATATTCTCCGATACTAACTGGGCATCCAGAGCCGGGCTTTTCACCTCTTCGATATCAACTTTCACTTCTGTTTTTGAAATGCTGTTCAACTCTTCCCCCAGCCGCTTGATATCGTCACCATGACGGCCGATAACGATCCCTGGCCTTGCGGAAAAAATACGTATTCTTATCTTATCGGCAAGGCGCTCGATGACAATCTTGGAGATTGCCGCCTGTTTAAACTTTTTCTTTATGAATTTCCTTATTTCGAAATCCTGTTTTATAAATAGAGGATATTCCTTGGCCTTGGCAAACCATCTGCTGTGCCAGGTCCTTAAAAATCCTACCCTTAGTACGAACGGATGAACCTTTTGCCCCATGTTTTTATTTTCTCCTTATAGTGGATCAGCTCTTTTTCAAATCCAGCTCTATTGCAATATGCGCGGTTCTTTTTCGTATGGACGCGGCCCTGCCGAACGCAGCCGCCTTAAACCTTTTCCACGCCGGGCCGTTATTACAGACAATACGGGAAACATACAATTGTTCGACATTAAATCCCTTAACCTTGGCATTGGCAATAGCCGATTTCAGTATTTTGATCAGGTATTCCTTGGGACGTTTGTTCAAGTTTAAAAGGATCGCTTGCGCATCCGTGGCGCCTTTACCGCGGATTAGATCCATAACCTGCCTGACTTTAGTGGGTGTCACCCTTAAGAATTTTCCTTCTGCCTTGGCGATCATACTTATCCTTTTTAAGTCTTTTCCAATGCCTTCTTGGCTTTTACACCGCCGTGTTTCCTGAATATCCTGCTCGGCGCAAACTCTCCCAGCTTATGGCCCACCATATTCTCGGTAATAAAGACCGGGACGTGCTTGTGGCCGTCGTAAACAGCAAAAGTAAGCCCTACAAAATCCGGGATTACCGTCGAACGCCTGGACCAGGTCTTAATCGCCTGCCTTGCGCCGCTACGGCTCATTCTCTCTACTTTTTTCAAAAGCTTTTCTTCTACGTAAGGACCTTTTTTAAGTGAGCGTGGCATATTTATTTCCTTCTTTTTACGATAAATTTATTGGAGTATCTATTATGTTTTCTTGTTTTGTATCCCTTTGTAGGTTTTCCCCACGGAGTAACCGGATGAGGATTACCTTGGCCGGATTTCCCTTCTCCTCCGCCGTGTGGATGGTCCACGGGGTTCATGGCTAAGCCTCTTACTGTCGGCCTTATTCCCCGCCAGCGGCTGCGTCCTGCTTTACCTAAGACTATTGCTTCATGCTCGACATTCCCCATCTGGCCAATGGTTGCACGGCAATCAAGATTTACCAGCCGGACTTCTCCGGAAGGGAGCCGTATGTGCGCAAATTCAGCTTCCTTGGCCATAATCTGCGCGCTTGAGCCGGCTGAACGGACAATCTGGCCGCCCCTGCCTTTACTTATTTCAATATTATGTATCATGGTGCCTGAGGGTATAAAACGCAACTTAAGGCAGTTACCGGTCTTGATTTCCGCATCTTTCTGGTTTGACGAAACGATCGTATCTCCTACTTGTAAACCCAATGGCGCTAGTATATAGCTTTTTTTATTTTGCGGATACTCTATAAGGGCTATCCTTCCCGAACGGTTAGGGTCATATTCTATTGCCAGGACTTTTCCCGGGACATCAAAGAGTTCCCTTTTAAAATCAATGAGGCGAAGCATTCTCTTGCTCCCGCCGCCTATATGCCTGGTAGTAATCCGGCCCATGTTATTCCTGCCGCCGGTTTTCTTAATAGCTGTCAAGAGGAGTGACTTTTCCGGAGTCCTCTTGGTAATCTCGGAAAAATCATTTCCGCTCATGTGCCTGCGTGAAGGAGTTGTAGGTAAAAATTTTCTTATTCCCATATTTTCTTTGTTCTTTAAGTCGGTGTTTCTATTTTTTGTCCTGCCTGCAAAGTTACAACTGCTTTCTTCAAATCAGGTGTTCTTCCTAATTGATATCTCACCCTCTTCATTTTTCCCCTTGAGATAAAGGTGTTTACGTTTTTAACCTTTACTTTATATAATTCCTCTACCGCCTTTTTAATCTGTATTTTATTTGCGACTTTATTAACCAGAAAAAGATATTTACCCTGCGGGTCATATGTGGTTGCTTTTTCTGTACGTAAAAGTGCTTTTATTATATCCGAGGCGTACATTTTATTATTCCTTTAACCTACTAACCAGCTTATGCAGGGCTTCTTTAGTAATTATTATTTTTTTGTGGCTTAAGATATCGTAAGCATGCGTACCGCTTGCCAAGTTTACGTCAAGAAAGCTTATGTTGCCGGCAGCCTGTTTTAAATTCTTCTCTAACTTATCCACGAGCAGCAGTACTGTTACCTTTTTATCGGTGCCTATTTTAAGATGAGAGAATATTTTTGCCGTATCTTTGGTTTTAGCGCTTTCGATTTTTAAAGAGTCCAGGACCAGTAGGTTATTTTCCCTTACCCTGGCATTTAAAGCTGATTTAAGGGCAAGCTTCTTGATCTTTTCCGGAATCTTGTAACTAAAATCGCGCGGATGCGGACCAAATATGACGCCGCCATGCCTCCATAGCGGAGAACGCGTAGAACCGACCCTTGCCCTGCCGGTCCCCTTCTGCTTCCACGGCTTTTTACCTCCACCGGAAACTTCACCTCTTGTCTTAGTAGACGCAAGGCCTTTTCTCTGGTTGGCTAAATAAGCGTTTACTGCCTGATAAACAGCGGCATCATTGGTCTTGCCGTCAAAGATTTCGGCAGCAAGCTTCAATGTGCCTGTTTCTTTGCCTTCCATGCTATATATAGGTAAGGTTATTCCTTCCATTTTCTATTTCTTTGCCTTCTGGACGGTCGCCGCCTTTGGTTTCTCTACTGTGCGCCTCTGTTTCTTTGTTTTTCTGATCACGAGATAGCTGTTTTTATGCCCTGGCAGGGCGCCTTTGACGAGTATTATGTTATTCTGGATATCCACTTTTATGACTTCCAGGTTCTGCACCGTAACATGCCGGTTGCCCATATGCCCGGGCATATGGTGTCCCTTCCAGACCCTTCCAGGTGTCGTAGTAGAGCCGATAGAGCCGACCCTGCGGTGAGACGTTGAACCGTGAGTCTGCGGGCCACCGTGCCAATGCCAGCGCTTCATACCGCCCTGGAAACCTTTTCCCAGGGAAATACCGCTTACATCTACGTGCTCTCCATTGGAAAACATATCTACTTTTATTTCTTCTCCGACTTTATATTCCTTTGCCGGCTCCTTTGCGACCTCGCGGATAATTTTCCTAGGGGCGACGTTTATCTTCTTAAAAAACCCTAAGAGCGGCTTGCTTAGCCGGTTTTCTTTTGCCAGGTCAAAGCCCAGCTGGATGCTTTTTTCTTTTATGGCAAGCACCGAGCAGGGCCCGGCCTCTATGGCGGTAACGCAGACCATATTACCATTCTCTGTGAAAACCTGGGTCATACCTATTTTTTTGCCTAATAAACCTGTCATCTCTCGTTGTGCGTTTTGTGTTATGCGTTATGCGCTTTAACGCAGGACGCAAGACGCATGACTCCTATTTTATTTCCACGTCCACGCCTGCCGGAAGATTCAGCTTTCGTAGCGAATCAATGGTTTTGGCTGTCGGCTCAAAGATATCAATCAGGCGTTTATGGGTAGCCAAGCCAAATTGCTCGCGTGATTTCTTGTCAATCACAGGAGAACGCAGTACCGTATATACCTCTTTTTTTGTCGGAAGGGGTATCGGACCGGACAACTGTGCGCCGGTACGTTTAACGGTCTCTACGATCTCTTCCACTGCCTGATCGAGCAGTCGATGGTCGTATGCTTTTAGTTTTATGCGAATTTTCTGCGTGTTCATTTACTAGTTATCCGATTGTTGGTGCTATTTTTTAACTACGGTATCTACTATAACTTCAGTTACGACGCCCGCGCCTACGGTATGGCCGCCTTCGCGGATAGCGAAACGCGACTCTTTTTCCATGGCAATAGGCGTAATCAATTCCACTTCGAGCCCAACGTTATCTCCGGGCATAACCATTTCTGCACCCGCAGGTAAGGTTACTGAACCGGTAACGTCGGTGGTACGGAAATAGAACTGCGGCCTGTATCCTTTGAAGAACGGTGTATGCCGTCCGCCTTCTTCCTTTGTTAAAATGTACACCTGCGCTTTAAACTTAGTGTGCGGTGTAATGGATTTAGGAGCGGCAATAACCATACCACGCTCTATCTCGTTCTTCTCGACCCCTCTTAACAGTAGCCCTACATTATCACCAGCCTGCCCTTCATCAAGCAGTTTACGGAACATTTCGATTCCGGTGACAACGGTCTTACGCGGATCAGGCCTTAAACCAACGAGTTCTACTTCCTCGTTAATCTTGACTTTACCGCGCTCTATCCTGCCGGTGCCTACTGTTCCTCTACCTTCAATACTGAATACGTCTTCAACTGCCATAAGTAAAGGTTTATCCATATCCCTTACAGGGATAGGTATAAACTCATCACAGGCCTTCACGAGATCCAGGATAGGTTTGGAATCCTCGCTATTTGGATCTCCACCTGATTGTATTGCTTTCAATGCGCTGCCTTTAATTATCGGGGTTTTATCTCCCGGATATCCATACTTGGTTAAAAGATCCCTTACTTCCATCTCTACCAGGTCGATCAATTCTTTATCGGCGACAACATCAACCTTGTTCAAAAACACGACCATTGCCGGAACGTTAACCTGACGGGCCAGAAGTATATGCTCTCTTGTCTGAGGCATAGGGCCGTCTGCTGCTGATACTACCAGGATTGCGCCGTCCATCTGCGCTGCGCCGGTAATCATATTCTTGATATAATCTGCGTGCCCGGGGCAGTCGATGTGAGCGTAATGACGGGTATCAGATTCATATTCAACGTGCGCAACAGAAATTGTCAGGATCTTTGTTTCATCCCTTACCGCTCCGCCTTTTGCGATATCGGCGTACTCCTTGAACTGGGCCTTGCCCAATTTAGAAAGCACAAGGGTGATGGCTGATGTAAGCGTTGTTTTTCCGTGGTCGATATGGCCTATCGTTCCTATGTTTACGTGCGGTTTTGACCTTACAAATTTCTCTTTAGCCATTTTTTATTCCTCCTTTTTTAATGAGCACTTGACTTACGAACACGGTAATGTGAGTAAGTCAATGTGCGAATTAAAATCCTTTTCGTGTGCCTGCACCGGAGAAACTTAAGATAATTTTTTCCGCTATATGTGAAGGCACCTCTGCGTAGAAAGAGGGCTCCATTGTATAGGATGCGCGGCCTTGTGTCAATGATCTTAATGCTGTAGCATAGTTAAACATTTCCGCAAGCGGTATATATGACCGTATAGCCCGGGCATTCGCGCGCGTATTAAGCGATACAATCTTTCCCCGTCGGGAATTAAGGTCACCGATTACCGAACCCATATATTCTTCCGGAACCACAATCTCCATATCCATAATAGGCTCAAGCAAAATACAACTTGCTTTCCTTAAGCCCTCGTTAAATGCGATGGATGCGGCCATTTTGAAAGCCATTTCAGAAGAATCCACTTCGTGAAAAGAGCCATCAACAAGGGTAATTTTTACGTCGGTAACCGGATATCCCGCCAACATTCCGCTTTTGGCGGCGCCAAAAATACCGTCTTCTACCGACGAAATAAATTCCCTGGGTATTGCCCCGCTTTTAATTTTGTCGATAAAAGTAATGCCTGTTCCTGGCATCTCCTGGGGCTCCATTTCAACAACCACATGGCCGTATTGGCCGTGGCCGCCTGTCTGCTGGATAAATTTTCCGGTAGATTTAATCTTCTTGGTGATTGTTTCCCGATAAGCTACCTGTGGTGCTCCGACCTGCGCCTCTACGTTAAATTCGCGCATGATGCGGTCTATTATAATCTCAAGATGCAGTTGCCCCATTCCGGAGATTACGGTTTCCCCTGTTTCCTGATTGTACCCTACGCGGAATGACGGGTCTTCTTCGGCTAATTTATGGAGGGCAAAACCCAATTTTTCCTGATCGATCTTGGTTTTTGGTTCAATCGCCTGCTGGATAACCGGTTCAGGGAAATGTATTGTCTCAAGTAAAATAGGGTTTGCTTCTGTACAGAGGGTATCTCCGGTTTTTGTTTCTTTTAATCCTACTGCCGCGGCGATATCGCCCGTATGCACAAAATCAATCACTTCTTGTCTGTTCGCATGCATTCTCAATAGTTTTGTAATACGCTCTTCAGTCCTTTTAGAGGCATTGTAGACATGGTCGCCTGATTTAAGGGTTCCTGAATATACCCTGATATAATTGATCTTCCCCACATAAGGGTCAGTGGTAATCTTAAAACACAGCGCTGAAAAAGGCGCTTTATCAGAACCTTTTATTTCTTCAAAATCTCCTGTTTCAGGATTAGTGCCTTTTACCGGCGGCAAATCTTCCGGAGAAGGCAAGTAATCGCAGATCGCATCCAGCAATGGTTGTATGCCTTTATTCTTAAAAGAGGAGCCGCATAATACCGGAACGAATTTATTCGCAACAACTGCTCTGCGTATTGACGCTCTTATTTCGGCGGCAGAGATTTTCTCTCCATGGACAAAAGCACTCATAATCTTTTCATCTACTTCCGCGAGATGCTCGAGCAATATATTGTGGTATTTTTTAACCTGTTCACTCGAATTCTGCGGGATTTCTCTTGTTTCAAACTTAAGGTCGGGTTCATCCGTATAAACATACAATTTATTTTCTATGATATCAAATACGCCGCGGAATTCATCTGCTTCTAGATATGGAAGCTGTACCGCGGCTGCGTTTGCTCCGAGTTTCTTATGCATCTGCTCAATGACGTCAATAAGATTACTTCCGTTACGGTCCATCTTATTCACATAGGCAATGCGCGGCACATTATACATATCTGCCTGGCGCCAGACTGTTTCGGATTGCGGCTCGACACCGCCTACGCCGCAGAAAACCACAACCGCTCCATCAAGGACTTTAAGCGACCTTTCAACCTCTACCGTAAAATCTACGTGTCCTGGCGTATCGATAACATTAATGGTGCAATCGCGCCATTTGGCGGTAGTGCAGGCGGCAGTAATAGTGATACCTCTCTCCTGTTCCTGGACCATCCAATCCATAGTAGCGGTGCCCTCATCTACCTCGCCTATCTTATAGGTTTTTCCTGTATAATACAGGATGCGTTCGGTAGTAGTAGTTTTACCCGCATCTATGTGGGCAATTATGCCTATGTTCCTGATTGTGTTTAACGCTGTCTTTCTCATCTTACCATCTAAAATGCGCGAAGGCCTTGTTGGCTTCGGCCATCTTGTGTGTATCGTCCCTCTTCTTTATTGTTGAACCCTCTCCTTTATAGGCGGCGATAATCTCTTCGGCCAGTTTTTCCGTCATGGATTTTCCTTTTTTCTGTTTGGCGAAATCACGTATCCAGCGAAGCGCAATAGAGGTACCGCGCTCAGACCTTACTTCTATAGGAACCTGGTACGTTGCGCCTCCGACGCGCCTGGGTTTTACCTCAAGCCTTGGCCTTGCGTTATCTAATGCCTTGTTAAATATCTTAACCACATCCTGGTCATTCAGCCGCTGTTTTATGGTTTCAAATGCCTCGTAGACGATTTTTTCCGCGATTGGTTTTTTGCCTTCAAGCATAACCATATTTATGAATTTAGCTACAATTTTATTGTTGTATTTCGGGTCCGGCAAAATCTTTTTTTCCTGCGCTTTTCTTCTTCTCATGTTTTTTGTCTGTCCTTCTTTTTAATCCATGAACTAAGAACTATGAACTATTTCGGCCTCTTTGCCCCATACTTTGACCTTGATTTTTTACGCTGGTTGACGCCAGCGGCATCGAGTGTCCCCCTGACGATATGATATCTTACTCCCGGCAAATCCTTAACGCGGCCTCCTCTTACCAGGACTATAGAATGTTCCTGCAGGTTATGCCCTTCTCCGGGAATATAGGCAGTTACTTCTATCCCTGTGGTAAGGCGGACCCTGGCAATTTTTCTTAAAGCGGAATTCGGCTTTTTAGGAGTCATGGTGCGCACCTGAAGACAAACCCCGCGTCTCTGAGGAGAGGCCTTTAAAGCAGGTGATTTTGACTTCTTTTTCTTTGAAACCCTCCCCCAACGTATCAATTGCATAATTGTAGGCATCTTATCCTTTCGCCTCTACGGTTTCTTTCTTGGAATCTCCAGCTTCTTTTTCTTCTTTGGTATTTTTAACCATCTCTATTTCCCTGTGGACACGAAAACCTGTCCCAGCAGGAATAAGGTGGCCTACTATAACATTTTCCTTAAGGCCGAACAACTCGTCCCGCTTTCCGGAAGAGGAAGCATCTGTAAGCACCCGAGTTGTCTCCTGGAAACTTGCCGCGGAGATAAAACTTTCTGTAGTAAGCGAAGCCTTGGTAATTCCCAGTAACAGC
>JBEKHW010000004.1:0-89217 GCA_050012075.1 Candidatus Omnitrophota bacterium
AAACTGGTGCAGAGATTGGGTAACGCGCGTGCATTAGGCCCCTTATTGTTAGGGCTGAACAAGCCGGCAAGCGACCTTTCCCGCGGATGTATTGTTGATGATATCGTGGATTGCGTTGCGGTAACGGCAATCAGGGCGCAGTAATTAGTTCATAGTTCTTAGTTTCCGCCGGAGGCGGATCAGCCTACGGCTGGCATGGTTCATAGTTAATAGTTTGCGATATGAAAATACTGATTATAAATTCCGGAAGCTCTTCAATAAAGTATAAGCTCTTCCATATGCCCGGAGAGAAGGTTATTTCGAAGGGTATCATTGAACATATCGGAGAAAAGGGTTCTGCCGTCCAGGACCATTATTCCGGTTTAAAAATAATCTTAAATAAGGTTGACGGTGTCTCTGCCGTAGGCCACCGCGTGGTGCATGGCGCCGAGGCATTTCATAAACCGGTTTTGATTAACGAGGCGGTGATAAGGGATATACGGCGGTGTTCGGCTATCGCGCCCCTGCATAATCCGGCTAACCTCGCAGGCATACTTGCCTGTAAGAAACTCCTGCCCGGGACAAAACAGGTGGCGGTATTTGATACGGCATTCCACCAGACGATACCGGATTACGCCTACATTTATGGCCTGCCTTTTGAATACTATACGAAATTAGGGATAAGGAAATACGGATTTCACGGGACAAGCCATGAATATGTGGCTCATGAAGCAGCCAGGATTTTAAAGGAGCCGCTTAAGAAATTAAAGATAATTACATGCCATCTTGGCAACGGCTGCAGTATTACCGCGGTCTGCCAAGGCAGGTCAGTGGATACGAGTATGGGTTTTACGCCGCTCGAAGGACTTATCATGGGGACGCGCTGCGGAGACATAGACCCGGCCCTGGTGCCTTATATAATGCGCAAGAAAAAACTGGACACGTATGAAATAGAAAAAATCCTGAACAAGGCAAGCGGTTTAAAAGGGATTTCCGGATTAAGCAATGATATGCGCATCTTATACGCAAAAGCAAAAGAAGGCAATAAACGCTCAAAACTCGCGGTACAGATTTTTATCTACCGTATAAAGAAATATATCGGCGCCTATACCGCCATTATGAACGGATGTGATGCCCTGGTGTTTACAGCTGGTATCGGAGAGCACCAGAGACAGATAAGAGAGGGAGTCTGTAAGGATTTGTTCAGTCATTTAAAGAAGGCGCCAAAAATTTTAGTCATACCGACAGATGAGGAATTGATGATTGCGCGTTCAACCTTCCGGCTCATTTAAGGAGAGTAAAATGTTCAGGACAATTTTAAAGTCAAAGATACACCGCGCCACCGTAACAGAAGCTAATCTTTATTACGAAGGCAGCATTACCATTGATGAAAAACTCATGCGGGCAGCTGATATCATAGCAGGGGAAAAGGTAGAGGTGTTGAACCTCAATAACGGTACACGTATCGAGACCTACGCGATTAAGGGTAAGCCCGGTTCAGGAGTAATCTGCCTTAACGGGCCTGCTGCGCGCGGCGGCTGTCCCGGAGACCAGGTTGTTATTGTTTCTTATGTGTTGGTTGAAGATAAAGAAGCGCGCGCCATAAAATCCAGGATTATCAAAGTCGATGGCAGAAATAAAATTAAAGATTAGGGTGTTAGGTGATCCGGCCCTTAGAAAAAAATCAGTGCCGCTTAAGAAAATTACAGAAGAGCACCGTAAGCTTTTAAGCTTAATGGCTCAACTAATGTATACCTGTGAAGGTATAGGTTTAGCTGCATCTCAGGTGGGGATAAATGAATGCCTGATGGTAGCTGATATAGGAGAAGGCCTCTATAAACTGGTCAATCCGGAAATAGCCAAAAGAAAAGGAAGACAGATACTGGAAGAGGGTTGCCTGAGTGTGCCGGAAATATCCATAAAAGTAAAACGCGCTAAAAGCGTAACAGTTAAAGGGCTTGATGAATACGGAAAGCAAGTATTGATAAATGCCGAAGGCCTGCTTGCCTGCGTATTTCAGCATGAAATAGACCATCTGAAGGGAAAGCTTATTGTAGATTACGCATCTCTGTTGGACAAGATAAAGATAAGAAATAAAATGGCCAAATTAAAGAAGAGGGCGAGAGATGAAAAGCTGCCCCAATCAGAAACAGAATCTGGCAGGCTGCAATTGTAGTTATGAACCATGTTCTAGAAAAGGTATCTGCTGCGAATGTATAGCATACCATCGCAAGAGCCGGGAGCTCCCAGCTTGTTATTTTTCTAAAGAGGCGGAAAAAACATATGACCGCTCCATCGGCAGATTAGCAAGGTCTGGCATATGAAAAACAGGCTTCCCTCCTGGTTCAGGCAGGAATTGCCGGACGCAGATGTTAAGGAAACAGCCAGGATCTTATCAGAATCCCGCGTCAATACTGTCTGCCGCCAGGCAAAATGCCCGAATGCCGGCGCATGCTTTAAAGATAAGAAAGTGACATTTCTTATTCTGGGCAACATATGCACAAGAAGTTGTCTATTTTGTAACGTGACTGGCTATGCCGCAACGCCGTTATCAGTAGATACAGGAGAGCCGCAGCGCGTTGCCAGGGCAATAAAGCTTTTGGGATTAAGTTATGCAGTGGTTACCTCTGTTACTAGGGATGACCTTCTTGACGGGGGCGCCGAGTTTTTCGCAGAAACTATCTCATGGATACGCAGGATAAATAATGGTTCTGTCAAAGTAGAGGCGTTGATTCCCGATTTCCAGGGAAATCCCGAAAGCCTGGGAAAAGTAGTAAACGCTCATCCTGACCTGATCGGCCATAATATTGAAACAGTAAAGCGGCTCTATCCTGCAGTAAGGCCTGGGGCAGATTATCAGCGTTGCCTGGAATTGCTTCGGAGGGTAAAATTGCTGGACGCCTCGATACCTACTAAATCTTCACTTATGCTGGGGATGGGCGAGAGAAAAGAGGAGGTAGCGCAAACTATGAAGGATTTAAGGGACAGTTTATGTGACTGTCTTTATCTTGGCCAGTATCTGGCCCCATCTTTGCGGCATTATCCTGTCAGGGAATTCTTGACTCTTCAGCAATTTGAAGAATACCGCATCGTGGCAGGCGCTATGGGATTTAAAGCCGTCCTTTGCGCTCCATTGGCGCGCAGTTCTTACAGGGCAGAAAATATTTACCGGGAGTTGCAAAATGTATGATGTAATTATTATCGGAGCAGGCCCGGCGGGGCTCACCGCGGCGCTTTATGCGGGCAGGGCGCGCCTTAAAACCCTTATTTTAGAGAAAATGGTAGTGGGTGGAAGGATAATCTTAAGCGAGATCATTGAAAATTTTCCTGCTTTTCCCGGAGGCATATCTACTCAGGAATTGGTCAGCCGGATGGAAAAACAGGTAGTCGAACTTGGTATCAAGATAGAATCGGAAGAAGTTATAGAGCTTGATTGCAAGAATAAAACAGTAAAGACCACCGCAAACTCTTACCAGGCTAAAACCATTATTATTGCTACAGGAGCGCGCCCGCGAAAACTAAACGTCCCGGGAGAACATGAATTTACCGGAAAAGGGGTTTCTTATTGCGCAACTTGCGATGGCCCTTTATACAAGGGAAAAGAAGTTGTGGTAGTAGGCGGGGGCAATGCCGTTGCAGAAGAGGCGCTTTACCTTGCCCGTTTTGCCGCCAAAGTTACTATTATCCATCGCCGGGATGATTTGCGCGCCTCGGCAATATTGCAGGAGAAGCTCAAAGCGGACAAAAAGATCCATTTCCTACTTAGCACAATAGTTACGGGAATTACGGGTATAAAGAAAGTAGAAAAAGTAGAGGTGAAAGATTTAAAGAGGCAGGCGGAAAAAGATTTTTCCTGTGAAGGCGTATTTATCTATATCGGCTATGAGCCGGAGACCGATTTCATTAATTGCGGGATTCAAATGGATGAATCTGGGTTTATCATTACATCGGAAGAACTGAAGGCATCCGAAGACGGTATATTCGCCTGCGGTGATTGCAGAAAGAAAAGCCTTTACCAGGTGGTTACTGCCTGCGCAGAAGGCGCCATAGCCGTTGATTCCGCGTACAAATATATTACGGCAAAAGGATAGGCAATAAGATGATGAAATTGCATACGCACAACAAGAAACTGAAGGATTGGGTTATTAAAATGGCTGCGCTTTGCCAGCCCGATGACATAGTCTGGATTTCCGGCACAGAGGAGCAGAAAATCAGCTTACAGAAAGAGGCCTTATATTCCGATGAACTTATTCAGTTAAACCAGAATAAGCTTCCAGGATGTTTCCTGCACCGCACCGCTGTCGATGATGTCGCGCGCACAGAACACCTGACTTTTATCTGTACCCGCAAGAAACGCGACGCAGGCCCCAATAATAACTGGATGGCGCCGCGCTCTGCCTATGATAAGGCAAAGGCAATATTCAAGGGAGCGATGAGGGGAAGGACCATGTATGTTATTCCTTTCTCTATGGGGCCCATAGGTTCGCCTTTCAGTAAAATCGGAGTAGAACTTACGGATTCCCGTTACGTAGTCCTGAATATGCTGATTATGACCCGCGTAGGGGATGCAGTTTTAAGGCAGCTGGAAAAAGAAGACGGGTTTACGAAGTGCCTGCACTCCAAGGCCAAGCTAGATATAAATAAACGGATGATATTGCATTTCCCCGAAGACAATACTATCTGGAGTGTTAATTCCGGTTATGGCGGCAATGTGCTTCTGGGTAAGAAATGCTTGTCGCTACGCATAGCCAGTTACATAGCAAGAAAAGAACAGTGGCTGGCAGAGCATATGCTGATTATGGGAATAGAGTCTCCGGACGGCAAGATAGAATATATTGCCGGGGCTTTCCCGAGCGCCTGCGGTAAGACCAACCTTGCGATGCTCCTGCCCCCGGAGGGTTTAAAGAAAAAAGGGTACCGTATCTGGACTGTAGGTGATGATATTTCATGGATGAGGATTGATTCAGACGGTTCTCTCTGGGCGATTAACCCGGAAACCGGATTTTTCGGTGTTGCCCCGGGGACCAACTCGCAGACCAATCCCAATATGGTCGCGACTATCAAAAAAGATACCATATATACGAATGTCCTTTTGAAGCCGGACGGTACTGTCTGGTGGGAGGGCGCTGATGGAGAGGTTCCTCCTGAAGGTATTGATTGGCAGGCTCGCCCCTGGAGGCCGGGTATGCTGGATAGCCACGGAAAACCCGTATTAGGCGCGCATCCTAATAGCAGGTTTACTGTCCCTATCGTTAATTGTCCTTCAGCTTCTTTCCGGCTGGAACAGCATCACGGTGTTCCCATATCGGCAATAGTATTCGGGGCGCGGCGCCAGCATTTAGCGCCGTTGGTATATGAAGGATTTAACTGGCAGCATGGTGTTTTTATCGGAGCAACCATGGCCTCAGAGCGCACTGCCGCGCAAGTAGGTAAATTAGGAGAAGTCAGGCGTGACCCTATGGCGATGTTGCCTTTCTGCGGGTATAATATGGCTGATTATTTCAGGCATTGGCTGAATATGGGTAAACGCATGCATAAGCCGCCTAAGATTTTCCACGTTAACTGGTTCAGGAGCGACGGGAAAGGCGATTTCTTATGGCCGGGTTTTAGAGAAAACCTGAGGGTGTTGGAATGGATTTTTGACCGTTGCAATGATAAAGTAGGCGCAGTCAAGACCCCTATCGGATATATACCGCGGCCGCAAG
The DNA here is from genome assembly GCA_050012075.1 of Candidatus Omnitrophota bacterium. Lineage (GTDB taxonomy): Bacteria > Omnitrophota > Gorgyraeia > Gygaellales > Profunditerraquicolaceae > JAMWCI01. The sequence continues at coordinate 5,685 of JBEKHW010000004.1, forward strand.
ATATAGATATGACGGGCCTGGAATTATCAAGCGGTGCGATGGAGAAACTTCTGGAGGTCAGGAAAGAAGACTGGTTTACGGAATTGAAAGACATAAAGAAATTCTTCCAACTGTTCAAGAGAGACCTGCCGGCAGAGCTGTGGCAGGAGTATGAGAGTTTATCAAATAGGATTAACAGCTGCGATGAGTGAAAAAATCCTTCTTACCACCGATTTTAAGGATTTGACTTTGTTCCGCAGGGGTAAAGTCAGGGATGTCTATGACCTGGGTGATAAGCTTCTCATTGTTTCTACAGACCGTATTTCCTGTTTTGATGTAGTCCTGGCCTGCGGCATACCGCATAAAGGCAAGGTGCTTACTGCGCTATCCTGTTTCTGGTTTGATTTCCTTAAAAGTGTGGTTAAAAACCATTTTATAACCACAGAGGTAAAGAAATACCCCGAAAAATTAAAGAAACATGAAAAGGAACTCAGCGGCCGCTCAATGCTTGTTTTAAAAACCAGGCCTTTGCCTGTGGAGTGCGTGGTCAGAGGTTATCTCGCAGGTTCAGGGTGGAAAGAATATAAAGAGAAACAATCCGTATGCGGGATAAAATTGCCCGTGGGCCTACGTGAATCAGAAAAACTTCCCGAAGTGCTTTTTACTCCTTCCACAAAAGAAGATAAGGGCCATGATATAAACGTTGACCAGAAATATGTAGAGATGCTTCTGGGAAAAGAAATCGCGGATAAAATAAAGGCGCTTAGCATAGCGATTTATCAGAAAGCAACCGGCTATGCCGATAAACGCGGCATTATTATTGCCGATACTAAATTAGAATTCGGCATATATAACGGAGAAGTTATCCTTATAGATGAAGTGCTTACTCCTGATTCTTCCCGTTTTTGGCCGGGCGACCAGTATATGCCAGGCAAATCTCAGCCCAGTTTTGACAAGCAATTCGTCAGGGATTATCTGGAGGCATCCGGATGGGATAAGGCCCCGCCTGCTCCGGTCCTGCCGCAGGAGATTATCGATAAAACCGCGCAAAAATACCTGGAAGCTTATAACAAGCTAAGCGGAAAGGCAGCAGGATAACCAGATGCCAGCCCCCAAAAAAATAGTTTCCAGTATCTTAAGAGTCGTTTTCAGTATTGCCCTGCTTTTTCTCCTTTTTAAGACCAGGAATATAAATTTGAAGGAACTCGCCGCGGATATACGCCACGCCGACAAAGCGCTTTTATTATTGTCTTTTGGAGTTTTCTTTCTTATAAATATTTTCGGTTTGCTGCGTTGGGAGATGTTGCTTCGCGCGGCAAAGCTGTTTATACCTTTAAAGAGAATAATCATCTCTTATTCAGGGGGAATATTCTTTAGCCTTATCCTTCCCTCTACGATAGGAGGAGATCTTACCCGTAGCATAGACCTATCCCTACATACAAAAAAGCCGCATGAAGTGGTAGCTACTGTTTTACTTGACAGGCTAAGCGGCTATGCGGGCCTGGTGATTCTTGTATTAGCTTCCGTTTTTTTTGGCTGGGGGTATGTCCGGGAAAATAAGTTCATTTTTGTTTCCGTAATAATAATAACGCTGTTATTGGCGGCGGTTTTACTGGTTCTTTTTAACAGGCCCGCCTATAGAAAAATCAAGAGCGTTTTACAATCTCCGGGAGCCGGAAAAATCAGAGAGGCACTCAGGGAGTTGCATCATGAGATACATATTTTCCGCGACCGCAAGAAGGTGTTGCTGCAGAATCTCCTGCTTTCAGTGCTTATTCAGGGTATGGGTCCGCTCACCCTTTATCTGATCTGTCTTTCTCTCGGCCAAAAGGTAAATTTTATTTATTTTTTGATATTCATCCCGATAATCGGCGCCATTACGCTTATCCCTATTTCCATAGGAGGCCTGGGGGTAAGGGAGAATTTAACCGTGTATCTGTTCAGTTACGCCGGCCTTAGTGAGAATGTGGCGGCAGGTATGGCGCTTCTTAATTTTTCCTTCATATTGCTGTGCGGTATAATAGGAGGCCTTATCTATGTCTTTACAGTACGTCATAGACGGGTACAACATTACCAACCACCGGCTTTTCCCCCGCGCTCATAAGAAAAACATCCAGGTACATGCCTCTCTCGTAACGTTTATAATCTCCAGAAGGTTAACCGGAAGCTCCAAGAATAAAGTTACGATTGTCTTTGACGGTTATCCGCTTAAGGGTCATTCTGTCCCTGAGGGGGAAAACTTTGACATTATCTTTTCTCGCGTCATAACGGCGGATGAGAAGATAAAAAAAATAGTGGAAAGTCTAGGCAACCGCCGTAGCATAGTAGTTGTCTCGGATGACCGCCAGTTGCAATTTACGGTAAAATCCCTGGGGGCGCGCTGTATGGGGATAGAAGATTTTATCTGCGGCCAGGCAGAAAAAAGACGCATAAAAAGAGAAGAAACCGTGAAAGCAGAACTTAATTTCACGCAGATAGGCGAGATTAATACAGAGTTGCGGAGATTATGGTTAAAGGAATAAAACGGCAAAGAGATAGTTTCATAAAGTTTCTGGGGACGGCAGGAGCGCGTTTTGTGATGATTAAGCAATTGCGTTCCTCAGGCGGGATATGGATTTCTTCCGGAGGCACGAATGTGATTGTTGATCCCGGTCCGGGAAGCATCGTGCGCTGTGCCGTAAGCAGGCCCCGGCTTGACCCCTCTAGGTTAGACGGTATTATTCTTACTCACCGGCATCTCGATCACAGCGGGGATATAAATGTAATGATTGAAGCGATGACCGAAGGCGGATTCAAGAAGAAGGGGATAGTTTTTTGTCCGGCTGACGCCGTTGGCGAAGACACGGTTATTCTGCGTTATGCAGCAAGTCTGCCAGAAAGATTAGAGTTCCTTAAGCCATATACGGAGTATAGCGTAGGTTCATTCAAATTTTCCACATCTATGCGCCATATCCATCCCGTAGAAACATACGGAATAAAATTTAAAATGGGCAATAAAACGGTTTCTTTATTAACCGATACAAGAGTTTTTAAGGGATTGACAGAATTTTATCGTACGGATATCTTGATTATCTGCGTGGTTTTCCTGGAGCCTCGAGCCGGGATAGACCATCTTGCCTTTGCCGACGCAGAGCAAATTATAAAAGAAACCAGGCCCAAGCAGGCGATATTAACCCATTTTGGTATGACTATGCTTAAAGGCCGACCTAGCATTCTAACAGAAAAATTATCCCGGCAGCTGGGGATAGAGGTAATTGCTGCCTACGACGGGATGACTTTAGATTTTTCTTGACATAACTCCATAACTATGATAGAGTTAAAAAAATGATACTTAAACCAAAGGAGGTGGAGGATGAGTAGTTGGCAGTTAGTGTTACTGGAGCCAGCGAGAACAATTCTGTCCCAAATCGGAACATTCTTCGCGTTTGTATTACTGGTGCTCATCATACTCCTGATAGGTTGGCTTATATCCAAACTCATCAGGACAGCGGTGACCAAAGGGCTGCGCGCCATAAAGATCGATGAACTTTCCGACCGGATCGAGTTGGATAGCATCCTTGAAAAGGGCGGGATAACCTATTCTCTCTCTGAGTTATTAGGTGTAATATCTTACTGGATCGGTCTTCTAGTCACTTTTATGGTTGCTATCAATGCCGTTGGCCTTACTGTGGCAGCGGACCTTTTAAACAAGATAGTGCTGTATATACCTAATATAGTCGCAGCGGTTTTTATCCTCGTATTAGGTATGTTTGTGGCGGCCCTCTTAAGGAACATCGTCCAGACCGCCGCTAATAATGCGGGTCTGTCGCACGTGAAACTCTTAAGTAAGGCTGTAGAGGTAATCGTGACTGTTTTTGTGGTCCTGGTAGCGCTTGAGCAGCTTAAGATAGGGATTCGCATTACCGAACTTACCATAGCTGTTATCCTGGGTTCAATAGGCCTGGGATTGGCGTTGGCGTTTGGTTTGGGCTGCAAAGATATAGCAGGACGCGCCGTCAACGATTTTGTGGATAAACTGAAGAAGAAATAAGATATTTTTGTATCAGTAAACAATAGCCCCGCACCTTTTCCTTATTCAAGTACTTTAGCTAAATACATGAATGAGATAAAAGGTGCGGGGCTAATATTTTTAATATGCATATCCCCGATGGTTACTTAGGCCCTGCTACATCCGGAATTTTTTACGCAATCATGCTGCCTATATGGGCGGCTGCTTCAAGGATTGTTAAAAAAACGCTTTCTGCAAAACAAGTTCCGCTTCTGGCAATAGGCGCATCTTTTACCTTCCTGATCATGATGTTTAATATTCCCATACCAGGCGGTTCAACCGGCCACGCTGTCGGAGGCGTATTGGTTGCGATACTTCTCGGCCCCTGGGCTGCCTGTATTGCCGTAACCGTTTCCCTTGTTATTCAAGCGCTCCTGTTCGGGGATGGCGGGATTACTGCCATAGGCGCTAATTCTTTTAACATGGCTTTTATAATGCCTTTTACCGGATATTTTATTTATAAGGTAATAAGCGCAAAGGCGGGCCTCAAATCTTTACGTAGGACCATAGCAGCTGGTATTGCCGGATACGCAGGTCTTAATCTCGCCGCGTTATTTACGGCGGTTGAATTCGGCCTGCAGCCCCTTTTACATAAAACCGGGCAGGGCCAGGCGCTTTATTGTCCTTATGGGTTGAATGTAGCCATACCCGTGATGGCCTTGGAACATTTATTGTTATTCGGTTTTATTGAAGGGATTATAACTGCCCTGGTAGTCAGGTTTTTGCAGCAGCATTCTCCAGGGCTCCTTGAAGGAAAGCGTGATATTTTATGAAAATCGCAAATAAATTATGGCTGGGGCTAGCGATTTTACTCCTTATTTCACCTTTAGGAATTTTACTGCCGTATTATTTTAAGGCCGGCGGCGCCTGGGGTGAATGGGGAGTTAGTGAAATGCAGGAACTTGTAGGATATATCCCGAAAGGGATGGGGAAATTGTCATCTTTATGGAATGCGCCTATGTCCTATTATTCGTTTAAAGGATGCCAAGAAAAAGGGTTGTTTTGTGCAGCTCTTGCCTATATAATATCCGCAGCGCTAGGGATAGCATTAATTATTTTGCTGGTAATGATTCTTGGTAGAATATTAGTAAAAAAAAGGTGAAATAAGTGTTGAAGAATGGTAATTTTATAGAGCGCTCACTTCTAGGCGCTCTATATTTTTTGAAAGAATCAGTCCTTGCGGATGAGCACGCCGCAAAAAACGGGTTCTTGCAGGCGGTTCATCCGCGGATAAAGACAATAACTATGATAATGTTTATAATCCTTGCTATCCTGGTTAAGCATATCATACTCCTGGTTTTTCTTTACGCGTTATGCCTGACGCTGGCGTATTTATCTTCGGTAAGGTTAGGTTTATTTATTAAAAGGACATGGATATTTATTCCTTTATTCTCGCTCTTTATCGCTATCCCCGCCGTCTTTAATATTTTTAGCCCGGGTGAGGCAGTAGCAAGATTCAGTTTCTTAGGGTTAGATTTTATAATTACGAGGCAAGGCATAAACAGCGCTGTTTTATTTGTGATGAGAGTTGCCGTATCCGTTTCCTTTGCCGTGCTACTTGCTCTTACCACAAGGCATTTTGTGCTGCTTAAGACGCTGCGTGTTTTTGGGGTGCCGCAGGTTTTCGTAATGACTATCGGGATGTGCCACCGCTACATCTATCTGTTTATAGAAATAATAGAAAATACCTATCTTGCCATTAAGAGCAGGGTAGGTGTGTTAGTCAACCCTAAAAGCGGGCAGAGGATTGTCGCATGGAATATCGCGCAATTATGGCAACGCTCTTATGTCTTAAGCCAGGATGTATATAATGCCATGCTTTCCCGCGGCTTTAGAGGAGAACCGGTTGTATTGCATGAGCCAAGGATGACCCGGGTTGATTTTTCCTGGCTTTTATTTGCTATGTTTATCTTTATTTGCGGCATGTATTTAAATTGGCGCCTGCCTTTATATTAAATGGAAAACACAATATTTGAGCTTAGGGATATCTCATTTTCTTATTTAGGCAAATACCCTGCCTTGTGCGATATAAACGCCCGGATAGAAAAAGGCCAGAGGGCAGCACTTCTGGGCGCAAACGGTTCGGGCAAATCTACATTTTTACATATATTGGACGGCCTGATTTTTCCTGATAAGGGTATAATTACGGCTTTCGGCAGCGAGTTGAATGAAAAGGCATTGAACGACAACGGGTTTTCCCGTTTGTTCAGGCGCAGGGTTGGATTTGTATTCCAGAATCCGGATGTCCAGCTGTTCTGCCCTAGCGCAAGGGAAGATATCGTCTTTGGGCCGCTAGAGCTTGGTATAGGCGAAGCTGAAACAGAAAGGCGCCTCGGCAAGATAGCGGCACTTTTACAGATAGAACGCCTCCTTGACAGGCCGCCTCATCAATTAAGTATCGGGGAGAAACGCAAAGTCGCCATAGCTTCTGTCCTGGTAATTGAGCCGGAGGTGCTATTGCTGGATGAGCCAACGGCAGGGCTTGACCCTGCTACGACCAGGCATATACTTGATTTACTCCTTGAGGCCAATAATTCCGGAAAGACCATTATTACGGCAACGCATGATTTGCATTTGCTAGAGGAGATAGCGGATTCTGTTTATGTTTTTAGCCAGGATAAAAGATTAATCAGGACCGGTAATCCCAGAGAAGTCCTGAAAGATACGCAATTCCTTAAAGAGAACAATCTGCTGCACATTCATTCTCACCGGCATGACGGCACGGTACATATCCATCCGCACGAGCATTTTACAGACCACCATCAATCCCCCTAATATAAGCTTGACAAACACACTAATCCTATATATCATATTATTCATACATTTCATACTTATCCAAGGAGGTGCTAATGAAAAGTTTTATGAAGGGGAAGTTCTTTGGTTCGGTTACAGTCGGAGAAAGAGGGCAGGTAGTCATACCCGCAGAGGTGAGGAAATCCTTTAAGATTAAAACCGGGGATAAATTGATAGTCCTTTGTAAGCCGGATCATGGAATGTTAAATCTTGTGCCGGCAGATAATTTTAACCGGTTTTTAAACGAAGCGGCGAATTTACTGTCAAAACTTAAAAAGAAAGCTGTAAAATAATCATCCATGGCAAGTAAGTACTCATATTATTTTATAATTTCATTATTATTCCTTGGCTTTATTTGCCCGGATGCGAGGGCCGAAGAGGCACTTACCTGGCAGGGCTGTATTAAAGAAGCCGCGAAAAACCATCCTGATTTAATCGCGGCGGTAGAAATCGTCAAACAATCCGAAGCCAGCAAAAAGATTACCGCAAGCACGTTGTTTCCTCAGGTCAACGCAGAATTAAACGCATCAACAGCAAAAACTCCTAGCGGCGGAGGTTCATCAAGTCAAACTGCCGATAGCTACTCTTATGGAGTAACGGGAAGCCAGCTATTGTTTGATGCCGGCAAGACAATTAATAATGTGAGGGCGGCAGGGGAAAATATAAAGGCTTCTCAACAGGGTTTCAGGTTTACTTCTTCTCAGGTACGCCTGCGGCTCAGGACCGCCTTTGCTAATTTACTTAGCGCGCAAGAATTAATCCATGTTACAGAAGAGATCGTCAAGATAAGAAAGGATAATTTAGAACTTATAATGTTACGTTACTTATCCGGATTAGAGCATAAAGGAGCCCTGTTGACGGCTGAAGCAAATTTAACCGCTGCTAATTTACAGGTTTCTCAGGCAAAAAGGGATGTTGAGCTGGCGCAAAGGCAGCTGACTAAGGAAATGGGGCGCAAAGAATTTGTCCCTATGAGCGTAAAAGGAGACTTCGCTGTAGGTAATACTGTAAACGAAAAACCGGATTTAGAAGCTTTAGCTAAAAACCATCCTTCTTTACTACAACTCACAGCAGAAAAGAACGCTGCGGAATTCGAGCTTAAATCTACTTATGCAAACTTCTTTCCTACGCTTTCCGGACAGGCGGGCGCAGGTAAAACAGATTCACATTGGGCGCCTCAAGGGGATCAATGGAATCTCGGTTTGGCTTTATCAGTTCCTATATTTGAAGGGGGCTTAAGATTCGCGCAGGTATCTCAGGCAAAAGCCGTTCTGAATCAGTTACAGGCCAATGAAAGAAGCGCACGAGACGGTATTATTGTAAATTTAGAGCAGACCTGGACGGCATTACAAAACGCTATTGAAAATATCGGAGTACAAAATAAACAACTAGCTGCTGCTGAAGAGCGGTCAAAAATAGCCGAAGCAGAATTTTCAACAGGCTTTATCACCTATGATAACTGGACAATTATTGAGGATAACCTGGTGAGTGCTAAGACTGCCTATTTAAATGCCCAGGCAAATACCTTACTTGCCGAAGCAAACTGGATTCAGGCGAAAGGAGAGACGTTGGAATATGCGCAATAAAAATTTAAAAATTACTTTTGTTGTCCTGGTTATATTAGCTATCTCGGCATTCGTTGTGTTTAAGATGAGAAGCAAAGGTTCAAGCAAAGAAATGACAACGGAGATCAGCCCGACTGTCGGCACAATCCAGACTTTTATCTCTACTACGGGGACGGTCTTGCCTAAGAACCGCCTGGAAGTGAAACCTCCGGTTGGCGGCCGTATTGACAGTATCTTGGTGCAGGAAGGAGAAAATGTAAAAACAGGTCAGATTTTAGCCTGGATGAGTTCTACTGAAAGGGCTGCGCTTTTAGATGCTGCAGAGGGTCAGGGTGAAGAACAATTAAAATATTGGAAAGAAGTCTATAAGGCTATACCGTTACTTTCGCCAATAGACGGACAGGTTATAGTAGCGACAACTCAGCCAGGTCAGACCGTTACTACGACTGATGCAGTAATTGTTCTATCGGATCATCTTATTGTGCGGGCCCAGGTCGATGAGACTGATATCGGTAAAATAAAGGTTGGGCAAGGGGCAGCTATTACTTTGGATGCATATCCAGAAACAAAAATAAATGCCTCCGTAGAGCATATATATTATGAATCCCAAACTGTAAATAACGTCACTATTTATAATGTTGATTTGTTGCCTGAAAATGTGCCGCCATTTTTCCGTTCAGGGATGAATGCGACTGTAGATTTCAAGTCAGAAGGTAAAGAAAATGCCTTACTTATTCCAGTTGGCGCAGTGCATAAAGAAAAAGATGCATCTTTTGTTTTATTAAAGCAGGAAGGCAGCAGAGAGCCGGTTAAGCGCGTTGTCGAATTGGGTATGACCGATGATAAGAATTTCGAAGTCCTTTCCGGCATAGACGCTAACGATAAAATAATCGTTAAGACAAAGAAATATGCTCTTCCTGGCAGTAGCGTAGGGAGTAATCCATTTATGCCAGCCAGGCAGCAAAAGAAGAAATCAAGCTAAAATCACGATAGAAAGAAAACAATGATAGAAGTAAAAAACTTATATAAAACCTACCAGATGGGGCAGGTTAAAGTAGAGGCCTTACGTAATGTATCGTTAAAGATTGCCTCAGGCGAGTTTGTCGCGATTATGGGCGCTTCTGGTTCAGGAAAATCTACTTTGATGCATGTTTTGGGGCTTCTGGATAGGGCTGATTCAGGAGAATATTTCTTGTCAGGAGCAGAAATTACCAAGCTTTCAGATCAGGAATTAGCTTTAGTCAGAAACCGGCTGGTAGGTTTTGTCTTTCAGCAATTTCATTTATTACCAAGGATGACCGCTTTGGAAAATGTCGAACTTCCTCTTGTTTATGCCGGTAAGCGCCATATGAAGGAGAAGGCAAGGGAGAAAATTGAGGAGGTCGGTCTTAAGGAGAGGATGTTTCATCAGCCTAACGAGATGTCCGGGGGTCAGCAACAGAGAGTTGCGATTGCAAGATCCCTGGTAAATGAGCCGCCGATAATCTTTGCAGATGAGCCAACGGGTAATCTTGATTCGAAAAGCAAAGAAGAAATAATGGCTGTAATAAAAGAGCTTAATCAGAAAGGTAAAACGGTAGTTATTGTTACTCATGAAAGCGAGATTGCCGCTCATGCCAGAAGGATTATTCAGATGCGTGACGGCCAGATTATTTCCGATAAGACTGTTTCTGACGAAACAAAAACCTCCGAAATCAGTATCCCGGAAGATTTAATAAAAAATATCTTATCAAAATCCACCGATGCAGTAAAAGGGGGGATAGAATTTTTAGACTATCTTAGGCAGGCAATCTTTGCTATGTTGGCGCATAAGATGCGCGCATTTCTATCCATCCTTGGCATACTCATAGGCGTAGCTGCTGTTATTGCCATGATCGCTTTGGGCAGCGGAGCTCAGAAATCAATAGAGCAACAGCTGGCTTCATTGGGCTCTAACCTTTTGTTAGTCAGGCCCGGCTCTCCTAAGGTAGGAGGGATAGCCATGCAGGCCACAACTACTCGGTTTACTTTCCAGGACCTAACGGCGATTTCCAAGCTTACAGACATGATAAAATATATCAGTCCTTCAGTAACCGGCCGGGCGCAAATCGTCTATGGAAATAAAAACTGGAATACTCAGGTCGAAGGCGTAGGGGTAGATTATGAACAATTGCGCGTTACTACTCCTGCAGTCGGAAGGTTCTTTACGGATCAAGAAGTAAAAATGAGAAATAAGGTGGTTTTACTTGGAATGACTGTTGTACGCGAGCTTTTCGGAGATACTAATCCCATCGGAGAAACCATAAAAATAAATTTGATTAATGTTAAGGTTATTGGGATTTTGCCCCAGAAAGGCGCAACGGGGTTTCGTGATCAGGATGATACCGTTATTGTTCCCATAACTACTGCAATGTATAGGCTTTTGGGGAAACAATATATTGATCAAATTTACGTTGAAGCAAAATCACCGGATTTAGTGGATACGGCACAGGATGCAATAACGCAAACGCTTGTAAAACAACATCATATAAATCCAAAAGATGCAGATGATGCATTCCAAATACGCAATATGTCTGATATTAAGGCAGCGATGGAATCAAGCACTAAAACCATGAGTTTATTATTGGGTTGTATTGCCGCAATTTCTCTTTTGGTAGGCGGAATAGGGATTATGAATATTATGCTTGTTTCAGTAACCGAACGCACTCGAGAAATTGGTTTAAGAAAAGCAATAGGGGCAAGCAATAAAGATATCATGGTACAATTCCTTATTGAGGCGGTGTTGATGTCATTTATTGGGGGTGTAGCAGGCATTATCTTAGGGATAGGTATTTCTATTGTGATCACCGTATTTAGTGGATGGGCAGTAATAATTTCTTTATTTCCCGTAGTCCTGGCGACAACATTCTCCCTAGTTGTTGGAATAGTATTTGGACTTTGGCCTGCCCAAAAGGCCTCCAAGCTCGATCCTATCGAGGCCTTAAGATACGAATAATCTTTATTTTTTACAAGGGGAATGAACTTCTAAAATGAGTAAGATGTTGTTTACCAGGGATAGATTGAAAGTTATTTTCCGCACCCTGCGTTACAGGAATTACCGGCTATTTTTTGGCGGACAAACCATATCTTTAACCGGCACTTGGATACAGCAGGTGGCAGTGGGCTGGCTCGTTTATCGCCTGACAAACTCTCCATTTTTATTGGGGATTGTAGGGTTCGTGGGGCAGGTGCCTACTTTTTTGTTTTCGCCTTTTGCGGGGGTCTTTGCGGACAGGCATAACCGCAGGAATATGCTGGTTATAACCCAGGCCCTTTCAATGGTACAGGCATTAATCTTGGCCATACTTCTTTTAACCGGCCACATCCAGGTCTGGCATATTGTCGTCTTAAGCGCAGCCCTTGGGATAATTAATTCTTTTGATATTCCGATACGCCAGGCCTTTACTGTGGAGATGATAGAAAACAGGGAAGATTTAAGCAATGCGATAGCGCTGAATTCATCTATGGTAAATGGGGCGAGGCTCATAGGCCCGTCCATAGCGGGAATACTGATTGCGACTGTTGGCGAGGGCGCCTGTTTTCTTCTGAATGCGGCTAGCTATATCGCGGTTATTGCGTCTTTGTTAGCGATGAAGGTCGCTCAAAAGGAAATTAAATCGCAGAACAGGCATATTTTTATGGAGTTAAAAGATGGCTTCAATTACGCTTTTCATTTCTCTCCTATCAGGATAATCCTTCTGCTTCTGGCGCTGGTCAGCCTCATGGGTGTACCCTACCAAGTATTAATGCCGGTTTTTGCCAAGGATATTTTCCATGGCGGGCCGAATACCCTGGGATTTCTCGTCGCAATGAGCGGGATGGGGGCGTTGGCGGGGGCAATTTATCTGGCTGCCAGAAGAAATATCTTCGGATTAGACAGGGTCATTGCTTTGTCTGCCGTTATTTTTGGCATCGGAATTATCGTATTCTCGGCGTCGCGCGTTTTATGGTTTTCTATGCTCGTATTGTTATTCAGCGGTTTTGGGATGATGGTCCAGATGGCATCAAGCAATACGATATTACAGACAATAGTTGATGAAGATAAGCGCGGAAGAGTGATGAGCTTTTATACAATGTCTTTCATGGGTATGTCGCCTTTTGGCAGCTTATTGGCAGGCAGCCTTGCCAGTAAAATAGGCGCTCCCGATACATTATTGATTGGCGGATTGTGTTGTATTGTCGGGGCAATCATATTTTTCTTCAAACTTCCCTCCATAAGAACCAAAGTCCACGCGATCTACGCAAGTAAAGGTATTATCCCTGAGATAGCCAAAGGGATCCAATCGGCTGGATAACAGCCTACCCGTATTTTAATTGAGATTTTACGCAGTTGTTATATAATAAATTCCTTACGCACAAACAACCATCTCTTAATTAAGTATGAAGAAAACAATTAAGAAATCAATAATCACTGCGTTCATCATCGGGTTTATCCTGATTTTAGCAATAGCCGCATTTACGGTTTTCTTTGATGAGGCGGCTTTGGTCAGAAAGGGCACATTGTATGACGTAAAGAGTAAAGACAAGCTCGTGGCGCTGACCTTTGATGACGGGCCGTCTCCGGAATGGACTCCGCAGATATTAGAGGCTTTAAAGGCGGCAGGTATAAAAGCCACTTTCTTTATGCTTGGCAAGCACGTGCGGGAATATCCTGAGATTGCCAGAATGGTCGTTTCTGAAGGCCATGAGATAGGCAATCACAGTTATAGCCATCATGTGCTTATTTATTACAAAACCGATGAATTGGAGAAAGAAATAAAAGATACAGAACAAATAATCGGGAAGGTAACAGGGGTTACCACGAAGTATTTCCGTCCGCCAAAGGCATGGCTTACTGAGGCAGAAAAGAAGAAAATAAAGGAAATGGGGTATAAGATTGTGCTTTGGTCATTAAACTCCAAGGATTGGGTTAATTTCGACGACAAATATATCGTTAGGTATTTGGCCAGGCGTATTAATCCGGGCGACATCATCTTATTTCATGACAGCGGAGGGGTTTTTAGCACGGAGGGAGGCAGCCGCCATGAGACAGTAAAGAGTGTGCCGCTATTGGCTGAAAAGTTGAGGAAAATGGGTTACAGGTTTGTGACCATAAGCCAACTCATTAGCGCAAGGAAGGGCAACTGATTATGAATAAAGATTTAAAATATATCCTCATCCTGTTTTTCCTCGGTTACTTTTTTTTATTCTTCGGTAATGGTTTAATCAGCCTGACGAGCCCCGATGAAGTTTTTTACGCCCAGACCGCAAGAGAGATGAGCCAGCATCATACCTGGATGACGCCCATTCTTTTTGACCAGCCGCAGTTTGAAAAGCCGATTCTTACTTATTGGCTTTTAAGGATAGGGTTTATAATCTTTGGAGTCAGCAGTTTCTCCGCGCGTTTTTTCCCCGCTCTGTTTGGGCTTATCGGCGTGATCGCGGTTTACCTCTTCGCAAAACTGCTTTTCGAAGACCATAAAAAGGCATTTATTTCGGCGCTGGTGCTTTTATCCGCCGGTTTCTATATAGGTATGGCAAGGACTGTTTTTACGGATATGGTTTTTTCTGTATTGGTCCTTCTTTCACTGCTTAGTTTCTTCTGGGGATACGCTTGCGAAAAATGGAAAGGGCCTGGGATTATATTGTTTTTTATTTTTTCAGCGCTAGCAGTCCTTGCAAAAGGGCCGCTAGGTTTATTTATTCCGTTTTTGGCCGTAGGCGTCTTTTTGCTTCTAGAAAGAAAAATAAAATTTATATGCTCCAGTTATGCTTTGTGGGGGATACTCATTTTCTTAATCATTTCCTTACCCTGGTATATTCTTATGACTGCCAAATACGGCCAGGCCTTCCTGCATGAATTTTTTTATAATGACCATTACCGCAGGCTTATTGAGGCAGAACACGGGGGAAGCGACAGGTGGTATTTTTATCCTTTTACCATGCTTGGATGTATGTTTCCCTGGAGTATCTTTGTCGCGGTTTCCCTTTTTTATCTTTTCTGGCGCATAAGCAAGCCAAGGACCGCCGACCTTTTCATTGTCAGCTGGATTGCCTCTACTTTATTGGTTTTCCAGCCCGCCCACTCGAAATTGACCAGCTATATTCTACCGCTTTTCCCTGCCCTGGCTTTGGCATGCGGTGATTTTATTTATGATTGCATAGCGCATAAGGAGAGAAAACGATTACTCTTTATTCTTTTGGCTTTAATATGGGCCATCCTGCTATTTATCGCAGTGGGAGTTGTTTTTGCCTCTTTCAAATTCTCCAATTATATCTCTTCTCCGAGCCCTGTTTGTTTTCTTACCATGGTTTTTATCTTATGGCTTTCGGTACTTTTGTTTTACATTGCCAGGCATAAATACAATACAGCTGTTTATTTGCTTGCCCTGTGTGTGCCCGTAATGCTTTCGGTAGTCCCGTTTATACATCGGGATATCGAAGTGAATTTCTCTTCACAATACGCCTGTGGATATTTATTGAAAAACTACTCGCCCGATCGAGAATCGTACGTGTTAGCTTCCAAGGATTTTGCCAGGGGAACGCGCTACTATACCGATATGAAAGTAGCGGTATTTGCCCCGCGCGCAAAGAATTTCTTCAGCCCTCACCCCATACCATTTCTGGATACTGATGGAAAAATCTTGGATTTCCTGCGCCAACATCCCCTGGTTTATTGTTTCCTCAAGAAATCGTCCTTAGAGAATCTAAAGAGCGCACTGAATAAGGATTTCGAGTATCGGATCCTTAACTTAATCGGGAACCAATATATCGTAAAGATCCAACAAATCCGGCACGATTAGCCAGAAAAGTGCTATCCGTTCTTTTTTGTATTGGATAGTAATAATTTATAGTGCTATAATACGTTATCTTTTGGCACTAAACTCCCGCCTATAAAATTAAAATTATGGATACACAGGTAAGAAAAAGTGGGCTTAAGCTTATCAGGGATTTTCCCTGGGGTACTCATTTCTGCCAGTTCTATTCTACGAAACAAGACCTTCTTGATATCTTGGTTCCTTATTTTAAAGCCGGATTAAAAAACAATGAATTCTGCATGTGGGTTACTTCAGAGCCCTTAGGCGTTACGGATGCAAAAGCCGCAATGCAAAAAGCGGTTCCGGATTTCAAACGTTACATTAAAAAAGGCCAGATAGAAATCATCGCCTATTCGCAATGGTATGTAAAAGGCGGCGCCTTCAATCAAGACAGGGTGCTTGATGGCTGGGTGAGAAAACTTAAAGAAGGAGAAAGGCGCGGTTTTGATGGCCTGCGTTTGACCGGAAACACCTTATGGCTGGAGAAAAAGCACTGGAAGGCGTTCACCGAGTATGAGCGCGTTATCAATTCGGTGATTGGTAATTATAAGATGCTGGCGATATGCACCTATTCGTTAGATAAATGCGGCGCGTCTGAAATATTGGATGTGGTGGCTAACCATGAATTCGCGCTCGTGAAACGGAATGGCAAATGGCAGATTCTTGAAAGCTCTGAGCGCAAGCGGATAGAAAATTTACTGCAAGAAAAAATCAGCCATCTTGCTTCATTCCCGCAGCTTAACCCTAATCCGGTGATTGAAGTTGACGCAAGCGGCAAAGTAATTTTTTGTAACTATGCCGCCATCAGAATCCTGCAACGGTTAAATGCGCCTAAGAGGATAAATTTATTCTTTCCTGCAGATTTTGCGAAAATCCTGAAAGCCGCTCAGTCCGGGGAAAAGAATGAATTTAACCGCGAGGTTAAAATAAAAGATTCTATTTTTATTGAAAACCTGGCTATTGTACCAGAATCAAAAACAGTGCGTATTTATGCCCTGGATATCACCTGGCGTAAGCGCGCCGAGGAAGCGCTGCGTAAAAGCGAGGGGCAACTTAAGAAACTAAACCGCATGCTTAAAGCGCTTAGCGATTCTGACCAGGCAATGATGCGTGCCGATAATGAGGCGGATTATCTGAATAAAATCTGTGAAATCATAATCGAGGATTGCGGCTATTCTATGGTATGGATAGGATTTGCTGAAGAAGATGAGGATAGGACAGTGCGTCCGGTGGCACAGGCAGGTTTTGAAGAAGGGTACCTTAAGACCGTAAATATCACATGGTCGGATACCGAATTCGGCAGGGGGCCGACAGGTACGGCTATACGTACCGGAAAACCTAGTATTTGCAGAAACATGCTGACGGATACCAATTTTAAACCCTGGCGGCAGGAAGCGATAAAAAGAGGTTACGCATCCTCAATAGTCCTTCCTTTGATTACAGCCGATAGGGTATTCGGAGCGATAAACATATATTCAAGAGAGCCGGATCCTTTCTCGGAAAAAGAGGTACAGTTACTTTCCGAATTGGCTGATGACCTTGCTTACGGAATACAGGCGATACGTTTACGCGCTGAACATGCGCAAGCGGAAGAGGAACTGCACCGGGCTGACGAAATATTGAAACGAGACAAAGAAACTCTTGAGCGGATCGTGAAAGAAAGGACCGAAAAATTATTGGCGGCGGAATTAGAACTGGAGAAGGCAAAACACCTCTCAGATATAGGAACACTCGCCGCTACAGTTGCCCATGAGCTGCGCAATCCCCTGGCTGCAATTGGAATTGCTGCTCACAATATAAAAAGAAAGGCAAAGAATCCTGATTTGGAACACCACCTGTCCAATATCGAAAAGAAGGTTTCCGAGAGCGACCAGATTATCAATAATCTATTGTATTATTCCAGGATTAAGCCGCCGCACTATGAGAGAATCAATATCCGCGATATTATAAATGAATGCGTGGATACAAAAAAGAAGGGGTTTCATAATAAGATATCTTGTAAGGTCAGGATGCGGGTGCCAGATATTTTTATCGAGGCAGACCCGCTGCAAATGAAGGAAGTGTTTTCCAATATAATAAACAACGCCTGCGACGCTATTTCCGGAGAAAGGGGTAAAGTAGAGATTGCAATTCATGATGAGACTAATAGTGTCAGGATTGACATCTGCGATAACGGATGCGGTATAGAAAAAGAATACCTATCCAAAGTGTTTGATCCATTCTTCACTACCAAAGCCAAAGGCACCGGGCTTGGCCTTTCGGTCTGCCAGCAGATAGTGCATCTGCACGGCGGCTCAATATCCATAGAGAGCCAGCCGCAAAAAGGGACAACCGTTACGGTGAGCCTGCCTAAGAAAGAATAAATAGAAGCAAAGAGGTTCCTTATTGAGGAATAATCCTTTACTATGAGTAAAAAAATAACTGTTTTTCTGCGCACTTTTGGCTGGCCGATGGTGTAAGTACCGCGTGATGATTTTGGGATTTTAACGCGGTTAAGCGATTGCGAATGCAGGAGTTAAGATAAGATGAGTGGTTGAAGGAACGACTTATGAATATAATTAATAAGAAAAGAATAAGGTATTATTATGTAGCAGGAGTACTTATAGCCTTTTTTGGGCTATTTGTTTCTTTTAAATTTACCCTATCTACAGGTAATTTACCTTGGTTTGAGCCGCGGCTTTGTATAGATGGACCATATTATATTAACGGAATGATATCTATCGCTAGAAGTAACGATTTTTTAAATTTAAAAGATATATATCATTCCCCAGGATACCAAATATATTTAGCTTTAATATATAAATTTTTTCCATACGATGGCAAAATATTCTATATAGTTAAGATCGTATCATGGGTACTGAATTTGCTGTGCGCCGGTCTTGTGTTTTATCTCGGGGAAAAATATTTTAGTCAATACGTTGGGATTATCGCAACAATTTTATTTGTATGGTCTACTAAGTATCGTATTTATATAAACTTACTTCAGCCAGAAGTGCTCCTTGGATTTTTACTATTGATGTACGTGTGTTTTCAAATGAAAGCCGCAGAAGTTAAATCAAAACGCAAACAGCTCTTTTTATTGTTTATATCAGGTACGCTTTCTTCGGTGATATGCCTTATTCAGGTAAGGTATATATTTATTGTGCTTTTTGGGTGTGTAAGTATTTATCTTAAGCATAGAGCCCGCGTTATGAATAAAAAATTGGTTTACAAAAATACTTTGTTTCAAATATTTATCTTTTTTCTACC
This sequence comes from Candidatus Omnitrophota bacterium, assembly GCA_050012075.1. Classification (GTDB taxonomy): domain Bacteria; phylum Omnitrophota; class Gorgyraeia; order Gygaellales; family Profunditerraquicolaceae; genus JAMWCI01. Next base: position 24,134 of record JBEKHW010000004.1, read on the forward strand.
GTTTATTCTCATATTTGTGGCATGGTCGGTTTATTACTCATTTAAAAATCATTGTATAATAACAGGGCAAAGTAGATCGTTGTGGCGATTTATGATTGGGAACAATCCTAATGCGTTAGGATACTCATATCCTTATCCGGTTATGGGGAAGCCTGCTGGTTTTCAATTTATAATCTCGCAACCCATAAGGTTTCTTTGGCTTATCAAACAGAGGTTTTTATTTCTATGGGATTTTAAAAAAGATATTTGGTATCTCAAAAGCCCTATCATTGAATGGTTAAATATGCATTCAGGAAAAGGCATTTTTGAAATGCCTTTCTATCTGGTATGCTTTTTTGCATTCCTCGCTGGGTTCCTGATCAAAATCAGATCGGATTTAAATAGATCCTCAATAGCTATCACCTCGTCTTTGTACTTAACATTTTTTGCATCGATTATAGGGCCACTTCTTATTTTTAGTAGTTCGCGTTTTCTTATTCCAAGTGTACCTTTAATCGTTCTTTTTCAAAGTTACTTTATAATCTGGTTTTTTCAAAAATTGAAAAATATTACAATACCATTAAAAGCAGGCTAAGTATGTGTAGTCGGCCGAAATAGTAAAATGGAAACATTCCACTAGAGATAACATTTTTTGTTGTAACTATCTGAAAGACAGATGGATAAGAAACGTATCGCAATCGTTACGTACGGCTGCCAGATGAATGTTAGGGATTCGGAAGTAATTTGCGGCCTTCTCCAGAAGGCTGGGTTTAAGATTACCGAAGATGAGAAGGCGGCGGATATAGCTATCTTTAATACCTGTTCTGTGCGCCAGCACGCAGAAGATAAGGTTTGGTCGGCAGTGGGTATGACAAAAGCTGGAATTATCGGTATCGTAGGATGTATGGCGAATAATTACCGCGAGGCGATTTTCGAGAAGGCGCCAAAAGTGGATTTTGTGGTTGGGACATCTGATATTGCCAAGATGCCCGGCATAATTAAGGAAATACAAAAACATAAAGGCGGATTTCTTGCCAAGAAGATTTATGAAACAGACGCGGATTACAGGGAAGATGAGATTTACCATACAGGTTTTCATCTGGATAAAAATCACGCTTTTGTGGTGATTTCTGAGGGGTGCGAGAACTATTGTTCATACTGCGTGGTCCCTTATGTGCGCGGGAAGTTGCGCTCACGTAATCATCAGGATATCCTTGATGAAATAAAAGAGGATATTGACTCCGGAATAACGAAAATAACCCTGCTTGGGCAAAATGTCAACGCATATGTTTCAAGCGCACAACCCACAGCGCATAACGCACAACGAACAAGATTTGTCGAGTTGTTAGAAATGGTAAACGATGTAAAGGGCCTTAAAGAATTCACTTTTGTCACTTCTCATCCAAAAGATACTTCGGTAGAATTATTTAAGGCGATGGCAGAGCTGGAAAAATTAAAAAAACACCTTCACCTTCCGGTGCAGTCAGGTTCAGACAGAATTCTAAAGCTAATGAACCGCGGTTACACCAGAAGATTCTATTTGGATTTGATAGAGGATTATCGTAAAATAGTAAAAGACGGGGCGCTCTCTACTGATATCATTGTCGGTTTTCCCACTGAAAATAAAGACGATTTCCAGGATACTTACGACCTGGTAGGAGGTGTCGAGTTTGATGCTGCCTACATATTCAAGTATTCCGTAAGGCCGCATACGCAGGCAGCCAGTATGCCTGATGATGTAGAGAAGAAGGAGAAAGAAAGAAGACACGGGTTAATTTTGGAATTACAGAAGGAGATATCACGAAGAAAGAAATGAAGAAAATAGCGATCTTGATTATTCTGCTGACTGTCTGGTTCGTTTGCGCCTATGCCGCTAGTTTAGATACTATGAAGGTCTATTTCCTGAACGCGGATTATAAGGCGGCGATACTGGAAGGAGAGAAGCTTTTAGCCGGGGCAAAGGATTCTTCGGGGCTTGATGAGTTATATTATCTACTTGGCTTAAGCTATCTTAAAGACGGTAATTATTTACGGGCCTCGGATATATTTGAGATAATGCTATACGAGATTAAACCCAATAGGTTTAAAGAAGAGGCAAAGCTCGCCTTAGGCGACACCTATCTTTTAAGGAAGGAGCCAGGCAAGGCGCAGGAATATTACCTTGCGTTGCTACAGGCAAACCCCGCTACCAAACTAAGGGCGCAGTTATATTACCGTTTAAGTAAAACCGGTTTTGATACAGGCAATGCCCAGCAAGGCGCCCAATATAGGGAAAAACTAAAAAAAGAGTTTCCTTCCGATGTAGAAGCGCTGACAAACCAGGATATATGTTATCTTGATAAAAATACCTCCTCCGGCACATTTTACACTGTACAGGTAGGATATTTCGCCAATCCTTCTAACGCCCGGAATCTCACTCAGGAATTGGCCTCTAAAGGATATCCTGCCTATACCGAAGAAGCATTTATCGGCGGAAAGCACTATTATCGAGTCATGGTTGGTAAATCAGCTGTTCGCCGGGACACTGCCATATTGGCAGATAAATTATCCGCCCAGGGTTATCCCACGAAAATCTGCCCCTGATGAAACGTCACCACGCCACCACGTCAGTGCCAAGCGAAGCGAATCCTACCCGGAGGGGACCACGTCACCAGAGTAAAACTTGCTCAAATAGAAAGAGAGTCGTTTTTATTACCGGGCCTACGGCTTCAGGTAAGAGTGAAATAGCGCTGGTCTTAGCCAGCAAGCTTGGCGCTGAAATAATTTCCAGCGACTCCATGCAGATTTATAAGGGGATGGAGATCCTTTCTTCCCAGCCACAACCATCCATAAGGAAAAAAGTACCGCATCATCTATTGGCTTTTATTTCTCCACGGAAAGAATACAATGTGTCCCGCTATATCCGCGACGCAAATAAGAAGGTAAAGAGCATAATTAAAAAAGGAAAGTTTCCGCTTTTTGTGGGCGGCACAGGTTTATACATGGCGACAATTATTGACGGCATATTCAAGGATTCAGGTAAAAATGAGGACTTACGCAAGAAACTTTATAAACAGTCCAAAACCCATGGTGTAGGTTTTTTACATGCGAGGTTAGCAAAAATAGACCCTGTTGCCGCTTCAAGGATCCATCCCAATGATACAAAGCGCATAGTAAGGGCCCTTGAGGTATTTGAAACTACGGGAAAACCGATATCCCAATTGCAGAAGGAAAAAAGCGGCGGGCTTAGCGAGGATTATGATATAAAAATCTTCTGCCTTAACCTTAAACGCAGCGCCCTCTATAGAAGGATTGAGAAAAGAGTGGATGTGATGTTTAAAAGAGGTATACTGGAAGAGGTAAAGAAACTTTTAATGATACCGTTAAGTAAAACCGCTTCTTATGCTATAGGTATAAGAGAATTAGAAGGTTATTTTGCGGGCCGTTATGATTTAGGAGAGGCAAAGGAGCTTATAAAGAGGAATACGCGATTATACGCTAAGCGGCAGTTGACCTGGTTTAGGAAAGATAAGCGCATAGAGTGGGTAGAGATAGGAGATAAAGAGAAATCTTCAGTAACCGTAGAAAGGATATTTAAGAAGCTGATGTGATGGGCGGGTCCTGCCGAGGCGCGTTCTCGCAGGAACGCACGATTTTCCCCAGCGTGGAAAATCGTGCTCGGCTCCTCGGCCTCACTCGTCACATACAAGTTTATTTAGGGTGACACCGTGCCCGTTCGGCCTGCGGACGTCCTGCTCGAATCGCGCCTCGTCACCCGCCTCTTGAGACAGTAGTAAGCCTGGGAACAATCAGATTTGTAAAAAAATGCTGGTAGCCGAGATTGGAAGATTTCCGGCTTTTGCCGGAGCGTGCATTAGTCCGCCACAAATTTTGGCGGACAGCACGCGAGGCGAAAGACGGAAAGCTAATTTTGCATCCCCGCGAAAGTATGGACAAAACACGCTGATTTATGAAAAAGATACGCCGCAGGAGATAGGAAGGAATTTATGGAAAAAGCTCTGTTAGTGACTATACGGCTTAAGTCGGATAGGGACAATTGGAAGATGGATGACGTAGCCGAAGAACTCGAAGAATTAACGCGTTCCGCAGGCGCTCAACCGGTGGACACTGTCAGCTGTTTCTGCGAAAAATTCACCCCAAATCTGCTTATCGGTAAAGGCAAGGTAGAAGAAATCGCCGGTATCTCCCAGGAAGAGAACGTTGATACCGTGATTTTTAGCGCCGACCTTTCCGGGACGCAGCAGAGGACGCTGGAAGAAATAATCGGCAAGAAAACCATTGACCGCACGCAGCTTATATTGGATATTTTTGCCCGCAGGGCAAAAAGCCCCGAGGGAAAAATGCAGGTGGAGCTGGCGCAGCTGGAATACCTTATACCCCGGCTCGTAGGCAAGGGGATAATGCTCTCGCGGTTAGGCGGCGGCATAGGGACAAGGGGCCCCGGAGAACAGAAGCTGGAAGTTGACCGCAGGCGTATCAGAAAACGCATTGATAAATTAAAGGAAGAGCTTAAGGGCGTAGTGCAACACCGTCTGGTCATGCGTAAGAAAAGAAAGGAGAACGCTGTCCCTGTTGCAGCACTCGTCGGTTACACTAACGCGGGAAAATCCACGCTTATGAACGCGCTTGCCAATGCCGAACAGCTGGTGCAGGACAGCCTCTTTACTACTCTGGATACTATTTTTAAAAATCTCCAACTGCCCGGAGGAGAGAATATCATTATTTCTGACACCGTCGGGTTCTTGCATAACCTTCCGCATCATCTTATAGAAGCGTTTAAAGCGACACTGGAAGAAGTGGTAGAGGCGGATTTATTGATCCATGTCCTGGATGCTTCGCATCCAAAAGTATACGATCACGCGAAAGCGGTACTCCAGGTTTTAAAAGAACTAGGCGCCGATAAAAAACACCTTATTACAGCCCTTAATAAAATAGACTTGGCTAGCGATCCCCTATGGCTAAATAAACTTAAGGAAGATTTTTCTGACGCGGTCCTTATCTCTGCAAAACTAAAGACTAACCTGGATATATTGCTCGGGAAGATTCAGGATAATTTCTCCCAGAGAATGATTGAAAAGGAGATACTGATTCCGCATTCCAGGATGGACCTGGTAGATTTATTCCATCGGGAAGGTAAGGTTATTAAGATAGAATATCTGCAGAAAGGCATAAAAATCAAGCTTAACCTGCCATTGATATTACATAATAAGCTATTACATTCAGGCCAGATAAAATAATCTGTTGCGAATGAAGATCCTCCATATTACAACCGTTATCCATCCGTATCTGAATAATTTTATACGCGAAGAATCACTGAAAGAGGTTGTTAATGTTTTGGTGATAACCAAAGATGGGCGGCCCGGGAAAGATTTTATAAAGAAAAACCTCGTAGTTACTTATATCCGGGGCGATACTTCTAATTTTGTATGCAGCAAGGATGAATCTTTATGCCGGGACGTTTTAGCGCATATCAATCATGAAAAGCCGGATGTTGTCAATTTCCAGTATTGTATCGGTATAGACATCCTTTCTATAATGGAAGAGCTCGTGCATCGCGGTATCAAAATGGTAACTTTCCTTCACGACCATTTTTTATATTGCCCTAGGGTAACAAACCTGAATAATAAGGAAAATATCTGCACAGGCGCGTTTCATTCCTGCTCTTCTTGCTGCATATATGATTATTTTTCAAAGAAAACTGGACTTACTCCCGATTATTGGGTTTCTCGGAAGAAAATGACGGCGATAAAGATAATGAGTTTATTTGATGCCGTCATCTGCCCTTCGCATAGCTTAAAGAATAAATTAGACGGGCTTTTTCCTTGGTTCAAAGATAAGACCGTCGTCAGGTATTCTGGGGTAAAAAAATATGGCTGCAAGAGGCGCATCATCCGAGGGATAAAGACGATCGGCTATTGTGGATCAGTTACGTATCAGAAGGGGATAGATTATTTTCTGGAGGCATTTGATAGGGCTTGCCGCCAAAGGGATATCAATTTACTTTTAGCAATCCGGCGTCCGGAACCAAAGACTTTTAATAAGGTTTACAAGATTATACGTAGGAATCCCCGTATTCAATTTATGTGGGATGTGCCGTATGAAAAAATCTATAGTAAATTTTATCGGCGCATTGACCTTTTGGTGATCCCTTCGATTTTCCAGGAGCCGGGCCCATTAGTGCTTTGGGAGGCTTTTGTTCATGGGATCCCCGTGCTTGTCCCTGAAATTGACAGTATTGTTGAGAAAGTCAAGGTAGGCGTTAACGCATTGGTCTTTAAGTATAAATCGAGTCCTGACCTGGAGAAGCAAATCAAGTATGCCGTAGATAAATTTCCATTTTGCTTTGATGATAGTTCTAATTGGTATACCCCTATGAAACAGCATGTATCGGAGATAAGGAAACTTTATAGGACTACTAATATCTGTTAGATTATCTAACGATTTCTATTGAAAATACTTGACAAAATAATTAGATTATGCTATATTTAGTCTAGGATGAGAGAGGGGGAAAGGAGCAAGGATGCCTCTGTACGATATCCAGATTAGCCCTGATGAGCCGGTATATGTGATTAGTGTAGTGAGTAGACTGGTGACATTGCCGGTATGGACATTGCGCCAACTGGATAAAGCCGGGATTGTTTCTCCTAAGAGAATAGGCAAGAAGAGCCGTCTTTATTCCTTGAAAGATATGCGAAGGTTAGAATACGTGCATTACCTCATGGAAGTCAGGCATGTGAATATACACGGTATAAAAATTATTCTTGAAAAAGAGAAAGAGTAAATTTTTTTGACTTAATGTTAGCACTCTGCTTCGTGGACTGCGACCCCCCAGCAGGCAAGTTCTTATCAGGAGAACTTAAAGAAAATGCAAAGGTAGTGATGGATTTGGACTCGAATAAAAAGATCGTATTTAAGGCAGGATGATTCAATTGACAAACTATTAATTTATGTTAAAATTACCTTTTAGCATTCGAAAGGAAAGAGTGCTAAAAGGCTTGTTATTGCGGTAGGCAGGGAGCCATATATGGTAAGAAACGTTGACTACGATACAAGAAGAAGAGCGATTTTAGCGGCAACCATTGACAGGTATATCAAGAATGCGCAACCGGTTGCTTCAGAGGATATTGCCAGGGAATTTGATTTAAGTTCCGCGACTATCCGTAATATATTTGCCGAGCTTGAGGAATCCGGCTATCTTACCCACCCGCATACTTCAGGCGGCAGGCTTCCTACGAATAAAGGTTACCGTTATTACGTGGATTTCCTTACGTCCCAGATGGAACTTCTGGATGAGGAAAAAGAGCGGATTTTAAAGGGTTACAAGAGAGAAATCAAGATACTTGAAGAAGCGCTGGAGGAGACCTCTGAGCTTATCTCCGCGGTAACCCATTACGCGGGCATAGTGTCTTTTATGGAGTGGCACGATAAGTTGTTTTACAGGGGGATAAGCAGGATTTTAGAACATCCCGAATTCCACGATTTCGAAAAAGTAAGGGTGCTGTTCAAGATTATTGAGGATAAAAAGAGGCTGCTCGAAATCATAAATCGCGATTTCGATGAAAGGATAAAAGTCTATATCGGCCAGGAACTGGGCTGCCCTGAAATGGAGAATTGTTCTTTGGTAATTTCAAGCTATCGCATTAATAACCGGCTCTCTGGAAGAGTGGCGGTCTTGGGCCCGCAGCGGATGGAGTACAACCATATTATACCGGCCCTGGAATATATATCGGACGTATTAACGACTGTTTTGGGGAATATTTAGAATGGAAAAGGAAGAGCATAAAAACCAGGATCATAAAGAAGAAGCAAAGACAGTTACTTTGCCTGAAGTTGAATACGCAAAGCTTAAGGAAGAGGCGGAAAAAGCCAAGGAATACTGGGATAAGTTACTGCGGCTTCAGGCGGAATTTGAAAATAGCCGCAAGCGTATTGAGAAGGAAAAACAGGATTACATAAAGTTCGCAAACGAAGAAGTAATCCTGGAGTTATTGAACATACTGGATGATTTGGAGCGCGTTGTGGAATTGGCTCAGGCAAAACATGAGGATTTGCCTGCTTTTTTGAAAGGCGTGGAAATGATATTAGCGCATCTTTATGATATGATTAAGGAGCACGGCGTAAAACCTATTGATGCTACAGGTAAGATTTTTGACCCGCATTGCCATGAGGCGCTTATGCAAGTTGAAAACAAGGATGTGCCGGAGCATACCGTGCTTGAAGAGTTGCAAAAGGGTTATATGTTGAACGATAGGGTGATTAGAACTGCGAAGGTGAAGGTGTCCAAGAAGGGCACTTAATAAATATGACATTATACTCCCACATAGTGCGGAGTTAAATAAGCCATAAGCGCCAGGGGCATGGCTTATTTAAGGAGGGTAAAATGGCAAAAGTAATCGGTATCGATTTAGGGACTTCTAATTCGGCAGCTGCGGTAATGGAAGGCGGCAGGCCTGTGATTATACCTTCTGCGGAAGGCGCGGGTGTGGCTTCCGGAAAGGCATTCCCTTCTTATGTCGCTTTTACAAAGGACGGCCAGCGTCTTGTCGGTGAACCTGCCCGCAGGCAGGCGGCAATTAACGCTGAAGGGACAATCCAGGCTGCCAAGCGCAAGATGGGCACGGACGATAAATTCAAGGTTTTTGGCAAGGAGTATACGCCGCAGCAAATCTCCGCGTTTATCCTGCAGAAGATAAAACAGGACGCGGAGGCGTACCTGGGCGAGAAAGTTGAAGAGGCAGTAATTACCTGCCCTGCTTATTTCAATGATAACCAGAGGACCGCTACAAAAGACGCCGGAGAAATAGCGGGCTTAAAGGTGTTACGCATAATCAATGAGCCTACGGCAGCATGCCTTGCCTATGGTTTAGAGAAGGCCCAAAAAGCGCAAAAGATCATGGTTTTTGATTTAGGCGGCGGGACCCTGGATGTCACCATAATGGAGATGGACCAGGGTGTTTTTCACGTGCAATCAACTTCAGGCGATACGCAGCTGGGTGGCACAGATATGGACAAGGTTCTGCTTGAGTATATCGCCGGGCAGTTTAAGCGCGAAACTGGAATAGAGCTTCTGAATGATAAAATGGCAGTGCAAAGGGTGCGCGAGGCAGCAGAAAAGGCCAAGATCGAATTATCTTCGACTGTCAGCACGGATATCAATCTTCCTTTTATTACGGCGGATGCGACAGGGCCTAAACATTTGACTATGAATATTACCCGCGCAAAACTGGAAGACCTGATTTCTCCGATTATTCAAAGGTGCCGCCATCCAATGGAACAGGCGCTCTCGGATGCAAAGTTGACCAGTAGCGAAATCGACCGCATTATCATGGTGGGTGGTCCAACAAGGATGCCTATCGTGCAGAAGTTCGTCGAAGATTACGTGGGCAAGAAGATAGAGCGTGGGGTTGACCCTATGGAATGCGTTGCTTTGGGTGCCGCGATTCAGGCAGCGATCATTACCGGAGAGGTCAAAGACGTTCTTCTTCTGGATGTTACCCCGCTTTCCCTGGGTATTGAAACATTGGGAGGGGTAAACACAAAATTAATAGAGAGGAACGCTTCTATCCCTACTCAAAAAAGCCAGGTTTTTTCTACTGCGGCGGATAACCAGACCGCGGTTACCATCAGGGTCCTGCAGGGTGAGCGCCAGATGGCAGACGATAACGTGGAATTAGGAAGGTTTGACCTGGTGGGTATACCGCCAGCACCCAGGGGTGTACCGCAAATTGAAGTAAAATTTGATATTGACCGGGACGGGATTGTGCATGTTTCAGCAAAGGATTTAGGCACCGGTAAAGAACAATCTATCCGTATCACCGCGCCCAAGAAACTCTCCAAGGAAGAAATAGACAAGATGGTCAGGGACGCGGAGAAATTTGCGGCTGAGGATACCAAGAAAAAAGAAGAGGTTGAAACTGTCAATCAGGCAGATACCCTGGTTTATGCCACTGAAAAATCCCTTAAGGATTTCGGGGATAAAGTCAGCCAGAGTGAGCGTGCCGACATAGAGGCCAGGACAAATGATTTGAAGGCAGCGATTAAAGATAAAAACGTGGACAGGATTAAGAAAGGCATGGAAGATTTGACCCGCGCTTCGCATAAATTAGCCGAAGAGATATACAAGCAGGCAGGCGCAAAGCAGCAGCAGTCTCAGCAGCCAGGGCAGGGCCAAGGGCCTCAGCAGGAAGCACAAGAAGAGCCAAAGGGCTCCGCAGGCGGAAAAGAAGATGTGATTGACGCGGAGTTCAAGGAAGAGGACGATAAAAATAGTAAATAGTTCATAGTTGATAGTTCATAGTAAAATATTGTACCATTAACCATGAACAATGAACTATGAACCATTATATAATGAGCACTAAACGCGACTATTATGAATTACTGGGTGTAAAAAAGAACGCAACCCTTGATGAGATAAAGAAAGCTTACCGGGAGTTGGCGTTGAGGTTCCATCCTGACCGCGTTCCCCACGAGCAGAAAAAGGAAGCGGAAGAGAAATTTAAAGAGATCTCCGAGGCCTACGCAGTCCTGTCAGATTCCCAGAAGCGTGCGCTTTACGATCAGTACGGGCATTCCGGAATAGACCAGAAATACGCCTATGAGGATATATTCAAAGGCGCTGATTTTTCAACTATTTTTCAGGATTTAGGTGATTACGGCGTTGGAGGAGGGCTTTTTGAAGATATTTTTAGCGACCTGGGGTTTGATATTTTCGGAGGAAGGTCTTCTTCCCGTGGTACGGGAAGGCGCAGGGGCCGTGATTTACAGATAGCAGTTTCTATTACCCTCGAGGAAGCAGCTACGGGAACTGAAAAGACAATAAGCGTCCCCCGTTATGAAACTTGTTTTACCTGTTCAGGAAGCGGCGCAAAGCCGGGGACAAAAAGAATTACCTGTCCTCAGTGCAGAGGTTCCGGCCGCACGGTCGTATCAAACGGATTTTTCCAAATGGCACAGACCTGTTCACGCTGCAGAGGAGAGGGCTCTACGATTCAGGCGCCCTGCCCTGATTGCCGTGGTGAAGGCAGGACAAAAGTCACCCACAAGATAAAGGTCAAGATACCTGCCGGAGTAGACAATAACTCAAGCCTCAGGGTCAGGGGTGAGGGTGAGGTAGGTGCTGCAGGCCATGGAGACCTGTATGTAGTGATTGAAGTAATGCCCCATTCTGTTTTTGAGCGGCATGATAACGATATAATTACTCAGGTGGGTATAAGTTTAAGCAAGGCGATCCTGGGAGGAGAAATAGAGGTCCATACGTTAAACGGGAAAGCCAGTATGAAAATTCCGCAAGGCACGCAATCAGGAAGGATTTTCAGGTTAAAGGGGAAAGGGATACCGGATTTGCACGGTAGGGGGATAGGGGACGAGTTAATAAAAGTAGATGTCCAGATACCTGTTAGGTTGACACCCGAACAGCGTAAGCTGATTGAGGAGTTTGCCAGGCTTTCGGGGGAACAGGTAAATTCAGAAACTTTTACAGAAAGAATAAAGAAAACTTTTCGATAGTTCATAGTTAATAGTTAATGGTTCATGGTACGAGTCTTACTATGAACTATGCACCATGAACTATGAACTAAATTCAATAAGGAGTTGGTTAAAAAATGCCTACATACGAATACGAATGTTCACATTGCGGTCATAAGTTTGAATTATCTCAGAAGATGACTGACAAGCCGGTAGAGAAGTGCCCTGAATGCCATAAGAAAGTCAGGCGCCTTATCGGCAGCGGCTCAGGTATTATTTTTAAAGGAAGCGGATTTTACGCCACGGATTACCGCAAGGGCTCGAAAGGCGAAGCGCAAAAATCCAAACCAGCTACCTGCCCGAAGGCGAAAGACGGTTGTAATGCCTGCCGGAAAATGGATTAATATATGTCAGAGAGAATAATGTCCTGGTTCCTGGTAATATTCTGGATGGGGGCTATTTTTTATTTTTCTTCTATCCCCGGGAGAAATATTCCAGCCATATTCCCCTTTCAGGATGTGGTATTGCATATTTTTGTTTACGCGATATTAGGGGCATTCTTTGCCGCCGCATTAAAGAATACTTTTCCCGGGGTCACGTTACTTAAGTCAATAATCTTTGTGGTTATTTTTGGTTTCCTATACGGATTGAGTGATGAATGGCATCAGGGTTTTGTACCCGGCAGGACGGTTTCCGGCCTCGATGTATTTTCTGATGTCTTAGGTTCGCTGGCAGGAGGATGGCTTTACCAATGGCGGAAATAAAGCCGTTTAAAGCGGCAATTTATAATCAGGAAAAGGTAAAAGACCTGTCGAAAGTAATCTGTCCGCCTTATGACATCATTTCACCGGCACAACAGGAGCGTTTCCATGAGAAAGACCCCCATAATTTTATTTGTCTACTCCTTGGTAAGGATATCCCCGGAGAAGACAAGTATGTGCGCGCAGCCCAATATTTAAAGGAATGGTTTAACGAGAATATACTTGTCGAGGATAATGAACCGGCAATATATTTTTACACCCACGAGTATAGAATACAGGGGGAGAAAAAGACGCGGTTTGGATTTATCTGCCTCTTAAAGCTTCCGGATAAGCAAAAATCTGTTTTTGTGCATGAGCATACGCGCCTGGCCCCGAAACAGGACAGGCTTAAACTCCTACGCCGCACAAAAGCAAACTTAAGCCCGATATTCGTAATCTTCCAGGATAAGAAGCGTATTATTCAGTATATCTCTAAAAATGGCATTGAAGGCACTTCTCCTTTTATTACTGTCTATGAAGAAGGCAATATCCATAAATTATGGAGGCTTTCTTCAGGGGATTTAGTGGTGCGGGTAGAGGAGGGTCTGCGCAATGAAAATATTTTCATCGCCGACGGCCACCACCGTTACGAAGTAGCATGCATTTACCGGGAAGAAATGAGGAAAAGGCTGGGAGATAAGTTTACGGGCAGGGAAGATTTTAATTATGTCATGGCATATTTTACCAATACCGACCAGCGAGGCCTGTCTATATTGCCTATACACCGCCTAATAAGATTAGGGAACGCCTTAGATATCGAGGACTTTAAGTCAAAACTTAAAGAACATTTCAGTATCGAAGAGGTAAAAGAAAAAACGCGCTTCTTCTTCCTCATGCAGAAGGGCGGCCGCACGGAGAATGTCCTCGGCATGTATATGAAGGCAAGGTTTTACCTTTTGCGCCTGAAGAATATAAAGATCCTGGATAAGGCGATGGGCGATAAGCCCAAAGCTTATCGTACCCTCGATGTTTCCATATTGAACTCCTTAATTTTAAGGAATATTCTTGGGTTTGAGGAAAATGACAAAGAGAATATCGTTTACACCGTTAGTAGCCAGGAGGCGATTGCCGCAGTAGACAGCGCTTCTTTTGACCTGGTTTTTTTCTTGAATCCCGTGGATATCCAGCGGATAATTGCCGTAGCGCTTGCAGAAGAAAGAATGCCGCCAAAATCGACTTATTTTTATCCCAAGGTTATGTCGGGCCTGGTGGCAAGAAAATTTAACTCTAATCGGGAGTAGATATGGCCCTATTCGGAAAGCCAAAATACACTATAGTGCGCCTTAAGAAAAAAGATATACCGGACGGCTTATGGACAAAATGCGAAGATTGCTCCGAGATGCTTTACAATAAAACCCTGGAAGAGAACCTGAAGGTTTGCCCAAAATGCAATTATCATTTTGTGTTGGGCTCCTATGAAAGGATCAATCTGTTATTAGATAAGGATACTTTTAGAGAATACGACTCTGATATGACGAGCCTAGATCCTTTGGATTTCAAGGGGCCAAAGACATATAAGGATAAACTCGCCGCAGACCAGCTCTCTACTGGCCTGAAGGATGCCGCAGTTTACGGTGAGGGAAAATTGAACACGAGGAGCCTGGTTATCGCAGTCACGGATTCACGTTTTATCATGGGCTCAATGGGTTCGGTCGTAGGAGAGAAGATAACGCGGGCGATAGAGAGAGCTACTGCCGGGAAGTTGCCGCTTATCATTGTTTCGGGTTCCGGCGGAGGGGCAAGGATGTACGAGGGTATGTATAGCCTTATGCAGATGTCTAAAACCTGCGCGGCGCTCGCCTATCATAAAAAAGCAAAGCTTCCCTATATTTCGGTATTGACTAACCCTACAATGGCAGGTGTAATGGCTTCTTTTGCGGGTATAGGCGACGTGATCGTCGCCGAACCCAAGGCATTAATCGGCTTTACCGGGCCGCGCGTAATCGAACAGACGATACGCCAGAAATTGCCAGCTGGCTTTCAGCGTTCGGAGTTTCTCCTGGAGCATGGCCTTATAGATATGATCGTGCACCGCAAAACTCTTAAAGATACACTGACTCTCTTACTTGACTATTTGACACAATAACTATATAATAATAATTTTGAATCCTTACCAAAATCCAAAAGCAAGGAGTAGGTCTACATGGCACAGGTAAGTTTAAAAAATGTTTCGAAAATCTTTTCCGGCAATGTCAAAGCAGTAGACAACGTGAGTATCGGCGTTGAAAACAGGGAATTTATGGTGTTGGTTGGGCCATCGGGCTGCGGAAAATCTACTACATTAAGGATGATCGCCGGCCTTGAAGAGATAAGCAATGGCGATATATATATAGGAGATAAGCTCGTCAATGAAATACCGGCTAAGGACAGGGATATTGCCATGGTTTTCCAGAATTACGCACTGTACCCGCATATGACGGTCTTTGAGAATATGTCTTTCGGGTTACGCCTAAGGCGCATACCTAAACAGGAGATCATCCAGCGCGTAAATGATGCAGCAGAAATCCTGGGCATCAAACGCCTCTTACAGAGAAAGCCCAGGGAGTTATCCGGCGGGGAGAGGCAGCGGGTTGCAGTAGGAAGGGCGATCGTGCGTAAGCCCCTCGTTTTCCTTTTTGATGAGCCGTTAAGCAATCTCGACGCCAAGATGCGCGTGCAGATGCGCACAGAGATACATAAACTGCATATCCGGCTTCAGACGACCATTATTTATGTTACGCACGATCAGGTCGAAGCCATGACCATGGGTGACAGGATCGCGGTGATGAAGGATGGGGTCCTACAGCAGGTTGCAGACCCTATTACAATTTATGACCATCCCAAGAATAAATTTGTCGCAGGTTTTATCGGCTCTCCCCCCATGAATTTTATGGCCGGAAGGATAGTCAAGAAAAACGGAAGGATTTATTTTGACGAAGGAAAGGTTGTGGTAAAACTGGTCGAGGATATACATACCAAGATCACCCCTTACCTTGGGAAAGAAGTTACTCTCGGAATACGCTCCGAGGATATCTATGATAAGTTGTTTGTTTCAGAAGCCCCTCCTGAGAATGTAGTCAGGGTAAACTGCGAGGTATACGAACCAATGGGTTCGGAAGTATACCTTTATCTCAATACTGGAAAGCACACCTTTATTGCGCGCGTGGGAGCACACGACAAGCCGAAAGTTAATCAGGATATGGATGTGGTCTTCGATATGAGTAAAGTGCATTTTTTTGATAAAGATACCGAAGAAACCATTGCGTAATTTAACTCCACAAAAAAGACCTTTTCTTTTAAGGATAACCCTGCCTATCGCCCTGCCTGTTTTTTTATACCTGTTTTTGCCTGTTTATCTGAAATTGAGTAAGCCCGGTATGCCTGCATGGTATTTATTTCTTTTTTACCTGGTCAATGCCGTAATTTCAATCTTTATCTTCCGCGCCTTTCTGCATAAAAGTTATGAGGAGCGTTACCGTAAGGAACAGATGGAAGAGAGGATTAACGTACTGCGCGACCAGGTCTCTTCTGAATCAAAGAACAACGCAAGCCTTAAGACAAAAATAATGCGTTATCAGCAGCTCAAGAACATAGTCGGGGATATTAATAAGACTCTGGAGCTCAATTCTGTGGCGGAGAGCCTTGTTTCGGTATGTTTTTCCCTGATTGGAAACAATAAAGGGGTTTGCGCGCTGTATCTTGTAGACGAGCAGACCTCAAGGCTCCTGCTTTATAAGACCAAGAAGGAAGACAGGGAGATGGTGATTAAGGCTAAAGAAGGCGATATATTCGACCTTTGGGTCTTGCGCCACGCCCAGCCCCTACTTATAGAAAATATCAGGAAGGATTTCCGCTTTGACCTGGAGAAGATTAAAAAAGAGGAGGTGCGGCCTTTTTCATCACTGATCAGCTCCTGTTTTCTAAGTGACCATAAATTTTTAGGCATCTTAAGGCTGGATAACCCTGTTCCTCAATCTTACTCCCAGGATGATTTAAGGTTCCTGGTTAAAATCTGTGAACTCGGATCCGTGGCGCTGGAGAACAGCGAGCTTTTTAAGAAGACCCAGGACCTGGCTGTCCATGATTCCCTGACCTCGCTTTTTACCAAAGGCTATCTCCTTGAGCGCCTGAAGGAAGAGCTCAACAGGGCATTACGTAAAGAGGCCCGGCTTTCGATCCTAATGATAGACATAGATTTCTTCAAGAAATACAATGATAAATTCGGACATATCGCCGGAGATATAGTGCTGCAGAAGCTAAGCAGTATAATCTCAGAATATCTAAAAGACCTGAAGCCGATTATCTGCCGTTTCGGAGGGGAAGAATTCTGCGCGGTTTTGAGTAACATCGATAAAAAACGCGCTCTTGATATTTCAAAGGGCTTATGCGACAGGATCGCCCAGGAGAAACTAATCCTGCGCCGCCAGGAGACACAGACGACTGTTTCGATAGGAGTGGCGACTTTTCCTGTTGATGCAGCTGACGAGACTGAAATTATCCAGAAGGCCGATAAGGCAATGTACGCGGCAAAGGCCAGAGGAAGGAATCAGGCATGTTGCGCTTAATTACCCTCTTATTGCTGACAATTTTATTATCCATACGTATTAAAAAGATCCTGTCAGGGCGGCTATCCCGGGAACGCGAAGCGTATTCTTCGCTAGAAAACGAAAGTAAGCTATGCGCCAAGGAGAGTGAGGGATTAAAGATAAGTAATCAGGAGCTGGAAAAAGTATCTGAAGAGACCATAGCGCTTTACGATATTACCCAGGATATCTATAAGACATTGGATGTGGAGAAGATGCTGGAGATATTCCGGGGAAGGCTTGCCAATTATTTAAAGTTCGACCGGTGTATATTTACCAGCCTTGAATCAGACCTTTCGCAATACCCCGATGCGCTGGTATTACCTTTATCCATACATAAAACAAACATGGGATACCTGGTTGCTGCGGGCGTCGGCCAAAAGGACAAGGATAAATTCAATATCCTGGCGCATCAGTTGATTATCGGGATAAAGAAGGCGATACTTTACAAGAGGGTTCAGGAGATGGCTATTACCGATAGCCTTACCCAGGCATTCTCCCGCCGGCACTTTCTGGACAGGTTTAATGAAGAAATGGAGCGTTCCAAGAAATTCAAATTGCGCTTTTCTTTTTTGATGGTAGACGTCGACCATTTTAAGGAAATTAATGATAATTACGGCCACCTTGTAGGAGATGCTGTTTTAAGGGAGATCGCCAGGTCCATGAAAGAAAATATCCGCCAGATAGATTTTATCGGCCGCTGGGGAGGAGAGGAGTTCGCCCTTATTTTCGTGGAGACTGAGAAATCACAGGCCTGCCTTGCCGCAGAACGTATACGTCAGACCATCGAATCAAAACAGATTAGCGTATACGACGAAGCCCTGAAGACTACGATTAGCATGGGTGTGGCAACCTTTCCGGAAGACGCTCGCGAGGCGGTTAGCTTGGTAGAGAAAGCGGATAAATCGTTATACCTGGCAAAGGAAAAGGGCAGGAATATGGTATGTTCCTAGAGGCCTTACTTATCCACTTGCAAATAGCCGGTTTTTAATATAGAATACACCCTTAATGAAAAATAAATATATTATTGCTGTTGATCTCGGAGGGACAAATCTTAAAGTAGCGGTCCTGGATCCGAAATTAAAAATCATAAGGAAAGAGATTTTTTCCACCCGCATCTCAAAGACAAAAAGCCTTCTTATCGGGACCATTATATTTTCTATTAATAAAGTTATTGGCGACTGCCGCCTGAAAAAGGCGCAAATCCTGGGTGTCGGCTTAGGCGTTCCCGGGCCTGTTGACCAGGAATCGGGAGTTGTCCATTTTTTCCCTAATATACCCGGATGGAAAGAAGTAAGATTAAAGGAAATCCTGCAGAGAAAAACCGGATTATCAGTCAATCTTGATAACGATGCCAAGGTAATGGCGCTTGCGGAATATACCCTGGGCGCAGCAAAGAAAAGCAAGAATGCCTTGTGTATAACGCTTGGCACAGGCGTAGGAGGCGGTATTATTATCGGCAACAGCCTTTATCGCGGCGCAAATAATGCGGCCGGAGAGGTCGGGCATATGCCTATTAATGAAAATGGGCCGCGTTGCAATTGCGGTGGTATCGCGTGCCTGGAATCCTATGTAGGTAATAACACTATCCTCAGGGAGGCAAGGAAGGTTTTTAAACGTAAGATCAGCTTGGAAGAATTGAGCCTGTTGGCCAGGCGCAAAAATAAAAAAGCCATCCGTATCTGGAAGGATGTAGGCAGGCGTCTTGGTATAGCCTTAAGTGGCGTGGTCAATCTCCTGAACCTTGACGTAATAGTGATAGGCGGGGGGATCGCCAATTCCGGACCCTTATTATTCAATGCCGTCAGGAATACGATAAAAGAGCGCGCGATGAGCGTCCAGGCGCGGCATGTAAGAGTGGTTGGCGCGAAAATGGGCGCTTGCTCCGGGCTATTCGGAGCGGCTATCATGGTAAAACAAGCGAAGGAGATTCTTTAATGAAGATTTTCATTGATACCGCTAATATTACCGAGATAAAACAGGCTGCGGCGCTTGGGGTTATTGATGGGGTCACTACCAATCCTACGCTGATTGCGAAAGAAAACAAACCCTCGGAAGAGCTGCTGCGGGAAATATGCGCGCTCGTCCCCGGGCCGATAAGCGCGGAGGTCATTAGCCTTGAAGCAGAAGGCATGGTCAGGGAGGCAGAAACGCTTTCTAAAATCGCAAAAAATATCGTAATAAAAATACCTTTAATAAAAGAAGGCCTTAAGGCTGTAAGGATCCTGTCAAAGGAGGGAATTAAGACCAATGTAACCCTTTGTTTTTCTCCGTCTCAGGCGCTCCTGGCAGCGAAGGCAGGCGCGGACTATATCTCTCCGTTTATCGGAAGACTCGATGATATAGCTTGCGAAGGCATGAATTTAATCCGTGATATAAAACAGATATATTCCAATTACGGTTTTAAAACTCAGATCATCGTCGCATCAGTGCGTAACCCTATGCATGTCGTAGACGCGGCCAAAATAGGCGCTGATATAGCTACGGTTCCATTCGCGGTCATTGAACAATTGATAAAACACCCCCTTACCGATCTGGGGATAGCCAGGTTTCTGGAAGACTATAAAAAAATACCGAAAAAGTAGGTTAAAGTTGCATAATCCTGCGAAGAAGCGCTTCAGCTTTATTTTTACTCTAACCGGAATCCTTTTTTTTCTCGTGCTGGCGAATTCTCTTGCTGCCGAGCCTTCTCAACCGCTTATTGTTAACGGTGATACTGTTGAGTATTCCACGGAAAATAATGAAGTGACCGCTACCGGAAACGTGGAGGTAGATTATAAGGGTGCAAAACTTACCTGTCGCAAAATAAAGGTCAATACCCTGACTAAGGATGTAGTTGCTGAAGGAAATGCCAGGCTCGACGATAAAAAAGGGATTATAGAAGGCCAAAAGCTGCTTTACAATTTTCAGGCAAAAAGCGGCACGATCATCGATGCTCAATTCAGGGCTAACCCCTATTTCGGCAGGGCAAGGAAGGTAGAAAAGATAAGCGATAATGAGTTCATTGCCCGTCAGGGTTATTTAAGCACTTGCAGCTTCGATAAACCGCATTACCGTATAGGCGCAAAGAAATTAGACATGTTCCCCGGGGATAAAATGCTTATCCGTTCAGCCACTTTTTATGCGGGGGAAATTCCTTTAATGGGTATACCGGAATTTAACCAGAGCCTGACTGATCCCATAATGCATATGTGGGTTATGCCCGGACACAGGAAGGATTGGGGTTATTATGTATTGGATGCCTGGAGATACAATTTAGCAGATGACGTAAACGGCAGGGTTTACCTTGACTACCGCACAAAATTAGGCCTCGCAGAGGGAGTAGGCCTTAATTACAATACGGCAAAGACCTTGAAAATCGGAGAAGGGGATTTCATGTTTTATTACACTAAGGAAACTCCTACGACGCCTCTTTCGGCAGACGCGCCCTCTGAATTCACAAGGTACCTTATGCGCCTTCGTCATAAATGGCTGATAGACGCCCAGACTAACCTTACGGTTGAGGCCTATAAGATACGCGATGACAGGAGGAAGGAAGATGACTCCACGCGTAATTTTCTAAAAGATTATTTTTACCGGGAATACGAAAAAGATTCACAGCCGCTTAGCTACGTGTCTTTCCACCATAATTTCAGCCTCTCTTCATTCGATTTAGTCACGCAATACCGCCTCAACCACTGGTTTGATCAGATTGATAAGCTGCCGGAGGCAAGATATACCCTGCCGAGCATCCAGATTGGGCAAACTCCTCTTTATTTTGAGAATTTAACGAGTATCGCAAATCTTAACAAGAAGGCATCCACCGCGCCGGTCAGCGCCGATGATGTTACGATGAGCAGGTTTGATACGTTCAATAAAATATCTTTGCCCGCGAAGGTCTCCTTTATTCAAATTACTCCTTTTGTCGCCAGCCGCCAGACTGCCTATGATAAAGGAGCTAATGGGCAGAACGTACCCGTAAGGACAATATTTTACAGCGGCGCGGATTTAAGCACGAAGTTCTACCGTGTTTTTAACGTGAAATCAAATTTCTTAGGCATGGATCTAGAGGGGCTGCGCCATGTAATCACTCCGACGGCTGGATATGCCTATAACCACACCCCAACTGTCCCTGCGGCTAACCTCCTCCAGGTAGATGGCACAGATGCTATAGGGCCCAGCAATTTAGTAAACCTGGGGTTGTCTAATAAACTGCAAACAAAGCGACAAGGCGCAAACGTTGATTTAGTAGATTTATTGGTAACTTCCACATATAATATTAAACCCAAGACAGGGGTTAACAGGGAAAGCAGTTTATCCGATATACTTTTTAAGTTAAAACTGCTGCCGTATTCCTGGCTACGGCTTGAAGCCGACGCAACCTATAACAGGTCCGTAAGCAAGGCAGACCCTTCTTACAACACTTTCAGTGAAGTCAACTACGATTTTAATTTTGATATTGGCAAATACCGTTCCTTCGGCATAGGGCAGCGTTATACCAGAAGCAATGGAAACCAGCTTACCTGCAATTTTAGTTGGCGTTTCAATCCTAAATGGAGCTTTTCCATATACGAAAGGTATGAACTGGGACATAACTCTACCTTATCAAATGGTTCTAGTTCTAATTCTAATGAACAGCAATATACAATATCGCGAGACCTGCATTGTTGGACCATGGATATGCTTTATGATATAGGCGGACAGGGAGGGCAAACCGTGTATCTCGTTTTTAGGCTAAAGGCCTTCCCTGAGGGAGAATTTAGTCTTGAACAGTCATATAATAAACCCAAATCAGGTTCACAAAACAATCATTAATAAAATGCAAAAAATCGCTATTATCGGTTCGGGATATGTGGGGCTGGTAACAGGGGCATGCCTTGCAGAGTTAGGCAATACCGTTATCTGCGCGGATAACGACGCCAAGAAGATCGCCGCTTTAAAGAAAGGGATAGTCCCCATATATGAACCTGGCTTGGAAGATCTAGTCAGGCGCAATCTTAAGAAAAAGAAACTTTCCTTTACCTCAAGCATAAAAGAGGCGGTGGAGCTTTCGGAGGTTATTTTTATTGCAGTAGGCACACCTTCATTGGAAGACGGCGAAGCAGACCTTACGGGAATCGAGAACGTGGCGCGCAATATAGCTTTACATATGAAAGATTACCGCCTTATTGTGGAGAAATCCACTGTCCCGGTTGAGACGTGCGAATGGATTAAGCATACGGTTATAACTTACGTAAAGCATAAAATAAAATTCGACGTCGCCTCTAACCCGGAATTCCTGCGCGAGGGCTCAGCAATCAATGATTTTATGCATCCCGACCGTATTGTTATCGGAGTAGAATCGCAGAAGGCAAAAGATATTTTGTGCGCTTTATATAAGCCAATAAAGGTGCCCCTCGTAGTTACCAACATAAAATCAGCGGAGTTGATAAAACATGCTTCTAACGCATTCCTGGCTACGAAGATTTCTTTCATTAACGCGCTCTCCAGGATATGCGATAAGGTGGGGGCGGATGTTAGTGAGGTGGCGCAAGGGATGGGATTTGATAAACGTATCGGGAATTCCTTCCTTGATGCGGGTTTAGGTTATGGCGGCTCCTGTTTCCCCAAAGACCTGGACGCGTTTGTAAATATCGCCCATAAATTAGGGTACAATTTTGAGCTGCTTAAAGCCGTGCGCAAAGTAAATGAAGAACAGAGGGATTTCTTCCTGCATAAGATTAAAAGCGCGCTCTGGATAATAAAGGAGAAGACCATCGCGATACTCGGGTTGTCTTTTAAGCCGGATACCGATGATATGCGTAATGCCCCATCTACATATATCATTGAAGCGTTGCGTAAAGAAGGCGCAACTATCAGGGCATATGACCCTCGCGCAATGAAGAAAGCCAAAGGCATTCTAAAAGGCGTTACTTTTTGTAATGATCCATATGAGGCATGCAGAAATGCCGACTGCCTTTTATTAATCACGGAATGGGACGAGTTTAGGAAACTCGATTTTCGTAAAGTCAAGAAGATGCTTAACAGGCCGCTGGTTATAGACGGCCGTAATATGCTGGAGCCGGAGCCGTTAAATAAGATGGGTTTTGTTTATATCTGCATAGGCAGGGGTGGCAGGCGTGTCTGATTCCAATTTAGAGAAACGGATTAAGAATAAGAAAGCAAAAGTAGCAGTTGTGGGCTTAGGTTATGTGGGATTGCCGTTGGCTATTTCTTTCGTCAAAAAGGGATTCCATGTGCTGGGTATTGAAGTAGACGGTACAAGGCTCCATAAAATTCAGGAAAAAAGTTCCTATATCACCGATATATCAGACAGGCAGTTATCAGGGGCATTAAAGACGGGAAGATTTCATACCTCTGGAGAGTTTTCATCCCTTAAAGACGCGGGAGTAATCATAATTTGCGTTCCTACTCCCCTAAAGAAAAAATACCTGCCGGATATTTCTTACATAAAAAAAGCCGTAAAGGCGATATCGAGAAACTTAAAGCGCGGGAGTTTAGTTATTTTGGAAAGCACGACTTATCCCGGTACGACAGAAGAAGTTATCCTGCCTTTACTTGAGGCTAGTGGCTTACGGCACGGTAAAGATTTTTACCTTGCTTTTTCTCCGGAAAGGATTGACCCCGGGAACAGTCAATTTCCTGTCCAGAAGATTCCCAAGATAGTCGGTGGGATAACTCCTGAAGCGACGAGGCTGGCGCAACTTGTTTACAGGAGTATCGTTAAAGATGCGATACCCGTCTCGGGTGCCAGGACTGCCGAAGCGGTAAAGTTGCTGGAGAATTCATTCCGGCTTATTAACATCGCTTTTATTGACGAATTGAGCATGATGGCGCATAAAATGAATTTAGATATTTGGGAGATAGTAAAGGCTGCTTCAACCAAGCCTTTTGGCTTTATGCCTTTTTATCCGGGGCCAGGGGTGGGCGGACATTGCATCCCGAAGGATCCTTTGTATCTTTACTGGAAGGCCAGGCGTTTTGGTTTTTCTTCCCGCTTCATTAAGCTGGCGTCGAGCATCATCAATGCCATGCCTGCCTATGTAGTAGAACGCGTAGAAGATATGCTCAAAAGAGGCAGGATCTTAAAAAAAGCGAAGATTCTGGTTATCGGCGTAACCTATAAGAAGGATGTGCTGGATTTACGTAAGTCCCCGGCCATAGATATAATTTCCCTGCTTAAAAAGAGAAATCATAAGGTTTCTTATTTTGATCCCATTATACCCTATCTTAACATTGACGGGATAAGCCTGAAATCCACGCCATTAAACCGGGCTACGCTTTCCAAATTTGATTGCGTAATTATCGCCACAGACCATTCAGTCCTGGATTATCCCTTTATATTACGGAACTCGCGCCGTATATTTGATACGCGTAACGCCTATAGAAAATTTCGCGACAGGAGGATAGAGCGGCTATGAGTAGATTTCTTGTTACCGGAGGAGCTGGTTTTATAGGCTCACATATCGTAGAAACGCTGGTAGGGAGTGGGGAACAGGTCAGGGTGTTGGATAATTTCACAAGCGGCAAAGAAGAAAATCTTAAAAGCGTGATAGATAAAATCGAGCTGGTTCGTGCGGATATACGTTCGAAAGAGGACTGTCTCAAGGCGGTAAAGGGCGTTGATTTTGTATTACATCAGGCGGCGTTAAGAAGTGTACCTAAATCAATGGAAGACCCGTTTTCTTATAATGACGTAAATATCAACGGCACTTTAAATATGCTGCAGGCCTCGGCCGAGAATCAGGTGGAGCGTTTTGTTTTTGCTTCCTCAAGCTCTGTCTACGGAGAGGTAGAGGATTTTCCCGAGAAGGAGAATTTTGTCCCTTCGCCAATTTCACCTTATGCCTTAAGTAAATTAGCAGGAGAATATTATTGCAAGATTTTTACCAGGCATTACGGGCTCAAAACAGTTTGCCTGCGCTATTTTAATGTTTTTGGCGAACGCCAGTCCTTAGATGATGAGTACGCGGTCGTAATACCAAAGTTTATCACCTGTCTATTGAAGAATGAGCCGCCTCCTATTTACGGAACCGGTAAGCAGTCGCGGGATTTTACTTATGTCGGCAATGTTGTCAAGGCCAATATCCTGGCTACGCATATGCCGCAGGCAGTCGGCGGGGTTTTTAATATCGCATCCGGTAGGGATTATACTATACTGGAACTGGTTAAATTCCTGAATAAGATAATGCATAAGGATATAATGCCCGTGTTCTTAAAACTGCGTCCCGGAGATGTTTTTAAAACGCACGCGGATTTATCCAGGTCGAAAAAATACCTCGGGTTTAAGCCGTCAGTTGATTTTGTGCAGGGGTTGACATTAACGGCAATATTCTTTAAGGAAAAAGGAAATTTATGAAGAGAAAAACCGCCGTAATTACAGGTGGCGCCGGCTTCATCGGCTCGCACTTATGCGACCGGCTGATTAAGGAAGGTTTTAAAGTTCTTTGTCTGGACAATCTTATCACGGGCACCAAAGCCAATATAAAACACCTCCTGCATAACAAATATTTCAGTTTCATAGAGCATAATGTGGCGAAATATATCAGCGTAAAAGGAAAAGTTGATTATGTATTGCATTTTGCTTCCCCGGCATCTCCGGAAGATTATTTAAAATTTCCGATACAGACGCTTAAGGTGGGCTCATTAGGGACACATAACGCCCTGGGGCTTGCCAAAGAGAAAAAAACCAGATTTATAATTGCTTCTACCTCGGAAGTTTACGGAGACCCCGCAGAACATCCGCAGCCAGAATCATACTGGGGGAACGTAAACCCTGTGGGGGTGCGTGGCTGTTATGACGAGGCAAAGCGTTTTGCCGAAGCCATGACCATGGCCTATCACAGGGTGCACAAAATAAACACGAAGATAATAAGGATTTTTAATACCTATGGCCCGAGGATGAGGATTAACGATGGAAGAGTGGTGCCGAATTTTATTTACCAGGTTATTAATAACAAACCTATTACTGTATACGGGACAGGCAGGCAGACCAGGAGTTTCTGTTATGTTGATGATTTGGTGGAGGGGATATTCAGGTTAATGAACGCAAACACCAATGAGCCGGTTAATTTAGGTAACCCCACGGAATTTACCATTTTAGAAGTTGCCCGACTTCTGATTAAATTAACAGGTTCAAAAAGCAGGATTATCTTTAAACCGCTTCCGCAGGACGACCCCAAGCAACGCTGCCCTGATATAGGCAGGGCAAAAAGGCTGCTTAAATGGCAGCCAAAAGTAACCCTCCGGCAAGGCCTGATAAGGACCATACCCTATTTCAAGAGGACGATTTAACCCCAGAGAAAGCGCTTTCCTTGACAAAGCATTCTTTATGTGTTATACTTGAAAAAACTTCTTAACTCCAAGCGATTCAGAACGTTAAAAGAAATATGCTGAAGGATTTATTGCTTAAAATCAACTGGGTTGACCTGCTTATTTTATTCACCCTATTAAGGGTGTTTTATGCCGGCTTGACTCAAGGGTTCTACAATGAGATCTTTAAACTGATAGGGGTCACTGTCGCAATATACATTTCCCTGCATTATTTCACTCCTCTTTCAGATTTACTGAAAAAACAGTTTGCGGTAAAAACAGTGCCTATTGAGTTCCTGGATTTTGTGTGTTTCCTGTTTTTGGTTATTATCGGTTATTACATTGTTACGCTGGTGCGTATGGTGTTTGACCGTTTCGTAAAAGTCGAAGCAGTCCCCGCATTAAGCAAGTGGGGCGGCCTTATTATCAGTATCGGTAGAGGGTTCTTATTGACAAGCCTTATTGTTTTTTGTCTTACAATCTCAGGTTTCAGTTATTTTAAGAAAAGCGTCGCCACTTCATTTACAGGCAGGGAGATATTCAGGATTGCCCCCACAACATATCAATGGATTTGGAACCATATTACCTCCAGGTTTATGCCGTTAGAAAAAATAAACGAGACCATCCCCGAGATAGAGGCATCTCTTAACAAATGAAGTTATCGTATCTTTATCAACAGGCGGTAAAGCTGGGCGCCCAGTGCGATCCCCGGCAGCAGAAAAATAAGATATCTTCTTATGCCGATACCGCAATACTTAACGGAAACCCCGATAGCCGGATAAAAAGAGTCCTTGTCGGAATAGACATAGAAGTTGCGGAGTTGCTATTGGCAGACAGGATCCGTTCCCGCGAGGGCCTAGACCTGGTTATTTCCCATCATCCCGAAGGGAGGGCTTACGCGTCTTTATACAAAGTTATGCAGTTACAGGTTGATGTGTTGAAAAAAGCCGGGATTCCTGTAGCTGTGGCGCAGAAATTCCTGGACGAGAGAATGGAGGAGGTTTCCAGGAGAGTTATGCCCGCTAATCATACCAGGCCCGTAGATGCGGCTCGTCTTCTGGGTATACCCTTTATGTGCGTGCATACGCCCGCAGATAACCATGTGTTCTATTTTATTCAACAGTTATTAAAGAAGGTAAAACCAAGAAAAGTCGCTGGTGTTGTAGATATGCTCCTTAAAATACCGGAATATAAAGAAGCGGCAGGCCAGGCAAGCGGGCCGCGGATTATCCTGGGTAGCCCCGGTAGGCAAACTGGTAAAATCTTGGTTGAGATGACCGGCGGCACGGAAGGCCCGAAGGATATTTTTGACAAGTTGTATAAAGCAGGCATAAGGACAATCGTCGGTATGCATTTGAGCGAAGAGCATTTTAAGAAAGTTAAAGACATAAATCTCAGTGTAGTTATCGCAGGGCACATATCTTCCGATACGCTTGGGCTAAATCTACTTCTAGACCGGATAGAAAAACAGGCTAACGAAAGATTAGAAGTAATCAGCTGTTCCGGGTTTAAGAGAATAAGCAGAAACTAAATAATTTATAATAAATAGAGATGCAGACACGCATACCAGAGACACTTTTAGAGGATATATTAAGCCGTGTGGATATTGTCGAGGTGGTTTCCGGTTTTATACCCCTTAAGCGGGCAGGAAGGAATTTCAAGGCGCATTGCCCTTTCCACCACGAGAAAACCCCATCTTTCATGGTTTCTCCCGACCGCCAGATTTACCATTGTTTCGGCTGCGGAGAATCAGGGAATGCCTTCAAATTCCTTATGCGCTATGAACGGCTGGATTTTTTGGAAGCGGTGGAATACCTGGCAAAAAAATCAGGGGTAATTTTACCCAGGCGCCAAGCTAGCGACCAAAAGACAGTCGGCTTTACGACACAGCTTTACAAGATAAATGAATTGGCCGCTATCTTTTATGAAGAGACACTGAATTCAACGCAGGGAAAACTAGCAAAAGAATATCTTTTTAAAAGAGGGATTGATGAAAATTCTATAAAGATATTCAAGCTTGGCCTTGCGCCCGATAGATGGGATGGGTTGATTTCTTATCTTCGGCAGAAGAATATAAGCCTTGCGTTCCTGGAAAAGGCAGGGCTTATCCTTTCTAAGGACGGAGGCGGGTTTTACGACCGGTTCCGTAACCGCCTTATGATTCCTATCCTTGATATCAAAAACCGCGTGCTGGGGTTTGGCGCAAGAGTCCTTGATGATACCCTGCCCAAATACATTAATTCTCCGGAGACCCCGGTTTACACCAAGGGCAGGCATCTTTACGGTTTAAATTTCGCAAAAGACGGTATCCGGCAAGAAGATTGCGTGGTAGTGGTAGAAGGATACCTCGATTTTCTTGTTCCCTTTCAGGCCGGCCTGAAAAATATAGTTGCATCTTTGGGTACGGCACTTACACTAGAGCAGGTAAGGCTTATAAAGCGGTATACGCACAACGTGATTATGATTTATGACCCTGATGTAGCAGGAGAGATTGCTACTCTGCGAAGCCTCGATATATTCGTGGAGGAAGAAATGAATGTAAGGGTAGTTACTCTTCCCAAGGGTTTTGATCCTGATTCGCTTGTCCGTAAAGACGGCATAGAGGCCCTTCGCGAGAAAATTAAGAACGCCCAGGGGATTTTTGATTATAAACTAGGCATACTTAAAAGCCGTAACGGCTCCGAAGACGCGGAGGGCAAGGCAAAGATATCATCGGGAATGCTTGAGACAATCGTTAAATTCAAGAACGAAATCCTTAAATCCGAATATATCAAGCGCCTGGCGCAGGAGCTGGATGTCAGGGAGGACGCGCTGTTACATGAGTCCAGGAAGATAAATACGGCAAAGTTGCCTTATTCGCAAGAAGGCCCTGTGGCCGCAAAGAAGGCGTTGGCTATAAACCCGACCGAAAAGCTGCTCCTTAAGCTTATGCTTGAGGAAACGGAACTGGTCGTCCAACTGCGCGATAGTATTACACCGGCTGATTTCTACAATGAGAAGGTATCGCGTATTGTCTCTGTCATGTTCGACCTGGTGTCGCAGGGCAAAGGTATAGAGCCGCGCCTGCTTATGGAGCATTTAGGCGACGATGACATCTCTGAAATCATCTGCGAATCCGCTTTTCTGCCGGAAGATTTATCCGGGCAACAGAAGGAGCGGGTAGTCAGCGATTGTGTCCAGCGCCTAAAAAAAGAGAAAATAAAATTACGCAGGCAACATTTGCATGACCAGATAAAAACAGCCCAGGATTCAGGGGATGATGAACGATTGAGCCAGTTGATGGGCGAATTCCATTCTTTAATTAAAAAAGGGAGCCAGGTATGAAAAAGAAAGAAAAAGAATATGTAAGCAAGGATATGGAGAAAATTATTGCCTTGGGCAGGCAAAAAGGGTTCCTTACTTATGATGAAGTAAACGACCTCTTGCCCGAGGATATATCCTCTTCAGAAGAGATTGACCGTTTATTTGAGATACTCGGGAACGAAGATATTGAACTTGTGGAAAATGAAGAAGAGAAGATGGCCGAGAAAGAGGCGCAGGCAGCAGCAAAAGAGGATGCTTTAAACGAACAGCTTAAAGCAGAAGAGCGGTTCTTGCCTTTGGATGATCCCGTTAAGATGTACCTTAAGCAGATGGGCTCTATTGCCCTTCTTTCGCGCGAGAATGAGATAGAGCTGGCTAAGAAGATAGAATACGCGGAAGGAAAATTTAAACTTGCGGCGCTGGATACGAAATTTATCCGCCGGCATGTTTTATCCGTTGCAGTTGGGATTATAGAGGGCAGGGTAAATTTAGACGAGATGGTGAAAGAGGATATCAAGGCCAAAAAAGGCAGTTCCCTTTCCAGGATAAAAAGGATAGTTAAACGCCTCAAGTATGTGCGCGGGGTAGGCGAGACAATTAAACTGCTGTTGCAGTTTAATTTCACGACTTCTGTTATAGAGAACGCGGCATTGCGCCTGAGCGCGTTGCTTAGAGAAATAGATAACTTAAGCCGTACGGGAAGATCAAGGAACAGGGCGCACAAACGCATGCTTTTAAGGCAGCTCGGAGAGCCGCCTCAGAAGATAAAAGAAAAGATCAAGCTCATTAAATTAGCGCATCTTAGATTTAACCGGACGAAGAAGAAGTTGGTAGAGGCAAACCTGCGTTTAGTGGTAAGCATTGCCAAGAAATATACCAACAGGGGGCTTTCTTTCCTTGATTTAATCCAGGAGGGTAACATAGGCCTTATGCGGGCAGTGGAAAAGTTTGAATATAAGAGAGGGTATAAATTTTCCACTTACGCTACCTGGTGGATACGTCAGGCTATTACCCGCTCAATCGCCGACCAGGCGCGCACTATCAGGATTCCCGTTCATATGACAGAGACGATAAACAAAATAATCAGGTTCTCCCGCATATTCGTTCAGCAGAATGGCAGAGAACCCGTGCCTGAAGAGATAGCGCAGAAGATGCGGCTGCCGCAGGATAAAGTCAAGACCATACTAAAAATTGCCCAAGAGCCGATATCTTTGCAGATGCCAATAGGAGATGAAGGGGATACTCATTTCGGCGATTTTATACAGGATAAAAAAGCAGTTTCTCCGGCAAATGAAACAGTCCGGGTTATGCTCAAAGAGGAGATGAATTCCGCCCTCAGCACCCTGACCGAAAGGGAGAAGAAGATTTTGATCTTAAGGTTCGGGGTCAATGACGGTTGCCCCAGAACACTGGAAGAAGTGGGGAATATTTTCAGGGTAACCCGCGAAAGAGTCAGGCAAATAGAGGCAAAGGCCTTAAAGAAGCTCCGCCATCCTACGCGTTCAAGGCGGCTGCGCACTTTTCTGGATATGACGCTTGCGCACCAGCGGGAGTATTAAACGGCAATGGATATCAGTAAAGAAAAAGAAGAAAAATTAAACGAGAAAATAAGTTCTCTACAGTCCCGCATAGCGGAGTTGGAAGGCTTGCGGGAAAAGCACAAGCAGATAGAGGAAAAGCTGAAAGAGAGCCGCGCTGAGTTAGAGATACGGGTTAAAGTAAGGACATCGGAACTTGCCAAGGCGAATGAGGAACTCCGCAAAGAAATCTCTGAGCGCCGTATGGCGGTAGAGAAATTGGCCAAGATAAACCAGTGTTTCTTGAATTTTATGCCGGATGCCAGGCAGAATATCAACAGCCTTACCTGCCTTTGCGGAGAGATGCTCAATGCGGATTGCGCTTTATACAACCACCTTGAAGAAAAAAATTTATTATGTTCTTTGGGGCAATGGCAGGTGCCTGTGGATTATAAAGCCTTGGACAATGCAAAGGGGCATATCTGTTTTGACGTGATTAACCAGGCTAAAGATGAGGTTATGGTTATACGTAACCTTAAAGAGAGTAAATACTTCGAGAGTGACCCCAATGTGAAGGCGTACGGACTTAAGACTTATCTCGGTTATCCCGTTAAGAATTACGATGGCCTTTATATCGGCTCTTTGTGCCTGGTATACAAGAGGGATTTTGCTCCTACCGAAGATGATAAGAAGATAATCAAAACTATCGCCACTGCTATCAGTACAGAAGAGAGCCGCAGGGAATTAAAGGAAAGATTGATCAATTCAGAAGAGCAGTACCGTCTGGCGATTGATTCCATGCCTAATCCCATTCATATCGTCGACAAAAGATTGAATATTGTTTTGTTTAACAAGGCGTTCAAGGGGCTTAATACCCGCCTGGGCCTTGAGGAAAACGTAATCGGCAAGAATATCTTCGAAGTTTTTACTTTCCTGCCAAAGACGGTTAAGGAAGAGTATGATAAGGTATTCCATACAGGCGAGCCACTGATTACTGAGGAACAGACCAGGATAGGCCGCGAGGCATTCTTTACCGAAACAAGCAAGATCCCGGTTTTTAATAAAGAAGAGGTCGAAGAGATAATCACGGTAATGAGGGATATCACTGAAAGAAAGGCGACAGAAAAAGAGAGGGAGCGGTTAAATAAGGAATTGCTCAAGACCAACACCGAATTAAAACAGCTCTGCCTTATGGATTACGATACGGGCCTTTACAATCACAGGTATTTAAAAGATGCTATAGAGGCGGAGTTCGACCG
Organism: Candidatus Omnitrophota bacterium; assembly: GCA_050012075.1. Taxonomy (GTDB): domain Bacteria; phylum Omnitrophota; class Gorgyraeia; order Gygaellales; family Profunditerraquicolaceae; genus JAMWCI01. The sequence continues at coordinate 56,308 of JBEKHW010000004.1, forward strand.
CAGCCGCAGGTACGCGCACCCCTTATCTATAATCATGCTGGATATCGATTATTTTAAGTCGATAAACGAGGTGTATGGCCTTGCCTTCGGCGACCTGGTTTTAAAGCAGTTGGCCCAGGAGATAAAAAGGATGGTGCGCAGGTACGATATAGTTGTCCGTTTCGCGGGAGAGGAATTCGTGATTATTTCTCCCGGCATAGATAGGACACAGGGTGTTCTCCTTGCGCAGCGGCTCCTGGATGCCCTTAATCTCTGCACCTTCGGAAATAAAAAACAGAGCGTTAAACTTAAACTGAGCGTTGCGGTTTCCTCGTATCCTGAAGATAAGGCGCTCAAAGCCATGGACTTGGTCAGCCTCGTAGAACATTTATTGACGGAAGTCAAGGAGGCTGGCGGCAACCGTGTTTATTCGTCCCTGGAATCAAAAAAGATAAAGAACGCGCCTGTTTCTTCCAAGAACCATATAGGCGGTATCCATATGTTAAGGAATAAATTAGACCGCCTTACTAGAAGAGCGAATCAGAGCCTGGCCGAAGCAATATTTGCTTTCGCGAAAACCATAGAGGTCAAAGACCATTACACCGGAGAACATGTGGAAAGAACGGTGTATTACGCCACGGAGATTGCTAAAGAGATGGGGTTGCCGGAAGACGAAAAAAATCTTATCAAGCAAGCGGCAATGCTTCATGATCTTGGCAAGATCGGAATAAGCGAGGCGATTCTCAACAAGAAATCTAAATTGACGCCGAAAGAATTTACTGAAATCAAGAAGCATCCGCAAATAGGCGCTGATATAATAAGGCCGATACACTTTTTGCACAGCATCATCCCTTTTATGCTCTATCATCATGAGAGATGGGACGGGAAAGGTTATCCCATGGGTTTAAAGGGGGAGGAGATTCCGACAGGGGCAAGGGTTATCGCGCTTGCAGACGTTTATCAGGCCGTAACCAGCGAACGCCCATACCGCAAGGCATTCCCTAAGAGAGAAGCAATAAAGATTGTCAAAGATGGCGCGGGAACGCAATTTGATCCCAAGGTAGTTGCGGCGTTCCTGCAGGTTCTAAAGAAAGAAAAGCACTTATCAAGCAAAAGATAAGATGAAGAAATTCCGAGAAAAATTGCTTAGGTCAAATAAAATATTGCTGGTCGACGATGACTCTATATTCCGGAATGAATTCAGGGAGTGTTTCCAGGAGTACGGCGTCATTGACGCTCCAGGAGGAGAAGAGGCGATTAGTATCCTAAAGAAACCGAACGAAATTGACCTGGTAATCTTAGATGTCAGGATGTCCGGCTTAAACGGTATCGAAGTTTTAAACCAGATAAGAAAGCTAAGCCCGGGTTTAAGGATTGTTATCCTGACCGGCTATGGCTCAAAAGATGTGGCGGTTGAAGCGCTTCGGGGACAGGCAGACGATTACATAGAAAAGCCCCTGGAGATTGAAAGCGCAAGGCAGATCATTGAGAAATTCGTAGGGACAAAGCGCGGCGAACCTGGCTTCGACGCGATCGGCATCAAAGAGAAGATTGAACGCGTAAAAAACTTTGCCCGCAGGAATGCCTTAAAAAAGATTTCCCTAAAAGATGCCGCCCAAACCATATTTTTGAGCCCGAAATACTTAAGCAGGATTTTTAAGGAACATACGGGAAAAGGGTTCAACGAATATAAATTGACGCTTAAAATTGAAGAAGCAAAGAACCTTTTGATGAAAACCGGATATAACGTTGAGCAGATTTCAGATAAACTGGGATACCAAAACCCGGAGTCATTTATCCGGCAATTCAAGAAGATTACCAAGAAGACCCCCGCTGAATTCCGCATTAAATCAAAGCGCAAGAAGCGTAAATAGCGCCCTATTAATAAGCCCGCATTCAATTGGCTCCCTAACCTGTCCAGGTGGAAAAAAGTCCATAAAAAAGTTAATATGCATATTGACTTTTTTTGTTTCCTTAGTAATATGGATACAGGTATTCAATGCCCACAAGATACGAATGAAATTAAGCGCCGCGCATAGCGCGGAGTAAACAAGCGCTAGACACCTAGCATAGCTAGGTGTGATTTTGGCATAAGCAACCCCCTCCGCAGAGCCTGAGGGCGATTTAGCCGTAAACGCCAAAGGCACGGCTAAATCGAGAGGTATGCTAAAATCAAGGCACGTTGAAATCAAGGCAGCGCCTGTTTAAAAGGAGGAGAAAAGATGGCAAGGATGAATACGCAGGATTCTTCTAAGTTAACGCCAGAGAAGATCCATTCCCTGATACAGAAAAGAGCGCAGGAAATTTGCATGAAGAGGGGTTGCGCTCCCGGAAATGACTGGAAGGATTGGTTTGAGGCGGAGAAACAGATAAAACGCGAATTAAGATTAAAGTAAGAATATAGAGATAATAGTAATACACGCAAGATATCAGATATAAAAGATAAAATTGGTCCGCGCATGGATGCGGCTTTGGTATTTCTTTATGTGAGCGTCCGTCTGCCTTATGCCTTTTAAAGATCCTTTCTCAATAGTCTCTCATTTTACCTCCTAAAAATAGAGTAGAAATAAGTCAATAAAAAGCGCAATCTAACCATAAACTTTTTTTGCATGATCAGTATAATAAGAAATAACATAGTATCCGCTTAACCCGTTAGAGATTATTCATAGGATAGAAGAAACATTGGCATGACAAAGTTGACAGGATACAAAGAAGAGCTACAATACGAGTTTGAAACTATCGAGCATGAAATCCGCCACATAATCATTGATGAGCAGGAACACGTGGCTGAGCTCGAGGTTATTTTAGGATGAAGCGAACTAGCGCCGCGCATAGCGCAGAACCAGCTCCGCACACAGTGCGGAGTAAAATAAGCCATAGACACCTAGCATAGCTCGGTGTGATTTCGGCATAAGCAACCCCCTCCGCAGAGCTTGAGGGCGATTTAGCCGTAAACGCCAAAGGCACGGCTAAATCGAGAGGTATGCCAAAATCAACGCCAGAGGCATGGCTTATTTTAAAGGGAGGTATACCAATGGGAAATTTCAAAGAATTATTTCAAGATGCCGACTGGAAGGCAGAAAAACACGTTCCGGTAATAGAGGTTTCGGATAAGATAATCAAAGGAGAATTCTTTAAGATTACGGTAACCGTGGGTAAAGAAATCGCGCACCCCAACAAAACAGAGCATCATATCCGCTGGATAGCGGTTTATTTTCTCCCTAAGGGAGAAAAATTTCCCTATCAGATTGGAAAAGCTGAATTTAGCGCCCACGGCGAATCTGCCCAGGGCCCGGATACCAGCACCGTATATACGTACCATGAGGCTAGCTTGAGTTTTAAAACAGAAAAACCCGGTACGATTTACGCATCAAGTTACTGTAATATACACGGGTTATGGGAGAATGCAAAAGAAATAACCTTAAGTTAACCAGGCTAACTTTAGAAAAAGTTCCTATTACGGACAACAAAGTATGAGGTGTTAGATATGAAAGCTAGAGTCGACCCGGATATTTGCATCGGTTGCACATTATGTGTACAAACATGTCCAGCGGTATTCAGGATGGACGGTGAGAAAGCCGTTGCGTATTTAAATCCTGTACCAAAAAACGTTGAGGATGCCTGTAGGAACGCAGCAGATGAATGTCCTGTGACCGCGATAATAATTGAAGGGTAGGTAAACGCAGATGGCAAAGATATCTGGAAAGCTTAAAGAGTATTTAAGGAATCATCTGGCGTTTGTGGCGACCGCTGATCTAAAAGGCAGGCCCAACGTGGTGCCTAAGGGAAATCTGGCTGTTTTAGATGAAGGCACAATAGTTTTTGCGGATTTGTATAATCACCAGACCAAAAAGAATTTACTGGTAAATCCTAATATCGCCATTACGGTAGTAAATCCGGCAGGTTATACCGGATACCAGCTCAAAGGCAAGGCGAAGATTATAGGGCGCGGATTAGAATACGATAAACTTGTCAAACTACTCGGCCAGGACGGCCAGCTTAGCCACCCTGACGCAAAATACGCGGTAAAGGCTAACGTCACTAAAATTATCGATATAGGTTACGGAGAGTTCGCGGATAAGGAGATAAGATAACGGTTCTAACCCCCCAATTTTTATCTTGCCAAAATTCCTCTAAAATAGTATCATATAGTATTACTTTCTGGTCATGGGTTATCCCCTAAAACGGGGTATCGCTATGCGGCGGTACAGAGCCTAGATTTTGGGGCCCATAGCTCAGCGGTAGAGCAGGAGACTCATAATCTCTTGGTCCGGGGTTCGAATCCCTGTGGGCCCAGTTCGTTAACCGTTAGTCGCTTAACCAGTAACGAGAACGGGCGCATAGCTCAGTTGGTTAGAGCGCTACACTCACATTGTAGAGGTCGAGGGTTCAATTCCTTCTGCGCCCACCATATTGCTTTTTATAAAAAAGGAGAAGATTGTTGATAACCGTAAACCTAAAAGCGCAACTGGAAATACTAGTGAAGCTGCAGGCGATAGACACCGAAATCTACAATCTCAAGGCCGAAAAGGAAGCTAAGCCGCAGCAGCTTAAAGAGATAGAAGCCTTGTTTGAAGAGAAGAAACAGAAGATGGCTTCCCTTGAAAAGAACCTGCTGGATTTGCAGAAAGAGAGGAAAGATAAAGAACTGGAGTTAGGTTCTAAAGAGGAATCAGGCAAGAAATTGCAGTCCCAGCTTTATTCCTTAAAGACCAATAAGGAATATCAGACGATGTTGCAGCAGATACAGGATGCCAAGGCAGACGTTTCTTTAATTGAAGATAAAATCTTGGCTATCCTGGATGAGACTGATAAGTTAAAGATAGAAGTAGAAAAGGAGAAGGCACGGCTTAAAGAAGAAGAAAAGGTTTTTTCAAGCCAAAAGAATGCAATCGAGGCCAGGATCAGAGAAATAGACGACCATCTTGCGCAATTAGAGACGCAGAGGAAGCAGGTTATCCCGGAAGTAGATGTAAAAATACTGGCACAATATGATAGGATCCTTAAGAGCCGCGATGGTTTGGCGATTGTAGCCGTTATAAATAATTCCTGCAAAGGCTGCAATATGTTCGTGCCGCCGCAGGTAATAAACCTTATAAAGATGTATGAGCGCATGATCACCTGCGAGGTGTGCAACAGGATATTATATACCAATGAATGAACTGGAGATCTACATTGACGGCGCATCGAAAGGTAACCCCGGGCCAAGCGGGATAGGGGTGGTTATCTGTAAAGAAGGCCAAACTATTAAGAACATTTCTAACTATATCGGCAATGCCACCAACAACGTTGCGGAATACACCGCTCTTATTTTCGCTCTGCAGGAGGCCTTAAAGATGAGGGCGGAGATCCTAAAAATAAATACCGATAGCCAGTTATTATATAGCCAGCTTAACCGTACCTATAAAGTAAAAAGTGAGAATATTATCGGCCTGTTTAAAGAGGCTTCGCATTTACTTTCGGTTTTTAAAAAAGTTTGCATTACCAATATTCCCCGCGAGAAAAACCGGGGCGCGGATAAATTAGCCACACAGGCGGTAAAGAAACACTTAAAGAAAACGATTCTTTGATAAGTGGACAGGCCCCGTTAGACGGGGCAGTCCTGTTAGATAAAGTCGTCTAACGGGGCAGGTAGGATGTGGCCGCCCGCCATTGAATAAATGGCGGGAGGAAAGTCCGGGCTCCAGAGGACAGCGTAACGGGTAACGCCCGTCTCCGCCGGATAATACCGGTGGAAGGATCTCCGCCATAATACATGGCGGACCCGCCAATATTTTTGGCGGGAGAGCCACAGAGACGAGCAACCGTTGCTTCGCAACGGAGTTAATAGTTGATAGTTCATAGTTGATGGTTTAAAGGTAAAACTAAGAACCATGAACAATGAACCATGAACTCCCGCGCGAAGCGCGGGGAGGTGAAACGAGGCAATCTCTACGCGGAGCAAGGCCCAATAGGAGATGAGCGCTGGTCCGGCGCATCCCTGTCAAGCTATTCAATAGCAGGCGGGGATTTAATCTCGGGTAAGCTGCTTGAGCCCCTACGGCAACGTCGGGGTCGAGAGGAATGGCCACTTTGGATGCGGTTATTCGTATCGAGACAGAACCCGGCTTATCCTACCTGTCCCACTTATTACGAATATGCAGGAACTAGTCACCAAGATACCATGTCACCACGTCACAAGTAAAATCTTTGACTTGTGACTTTGTGACGTTGTGTCATTGCGACCATTATTAATTTAACGGGAGGCTAAAATGTCTGGTCATTCAAAATGGAAGACGAATAAAGGCAAAAAGATGGCGGCCGATGCCAAAAAAGGCGCTGCCTACACGAAAATCATCAAAGAGATTACTGTTGTCGCGCGCGAAGGCGGCGGTAACCCCGATACTAACCCTAAGTTAAGGACCGTTATTGCCAGGGCGCGTGAACTTAATATGCCTTCTGATAACGTTAAGATGGCGATAAAAAGAGGCACTGGTGAATTGCCGGGCGTAATTTATGAATCGGTAGTATATGAAGCATACGGTCCAGGCGGGGTAGCTATTCTGGTTGAGGCGCTTACCGATAATAAGAACCGCACTACTGCTGAATTGCGCAATATCATGTCTAAAAAAGGCGCTAATATGGCGGGCGCGGGCTCAGTAAGCTGGATGTTCGCCAAGAAGGGTTATATCACCGTTGATAAGACACAGGCGAAAGAAGACGATCTTATGGTGCTTCTTGATTCCGGGGCGGAAGATATAAAAGCAGAAGACCCGAAACAATTCGAGATTATCACCTCTACCGAAGGGCTGGAAAAGGTAAAAGCTGCAATGGAAGCGCAAAAGATCCCCTATATTTCGGCAGAAGTAACAATGATTCCTTCTTCTACCATTAAACTCGCAGGTAATGAAGCTAAACAGCTGTTATCGCTTATTGAGGCATTAGAAGAACATGATGACGTACAACAGGTCTCCGCTAACTTTGACATCCCTGATGAAATCCTGGAACAGGTAGCCGCAGAGTCAGAATGATAATATTGGGGATCGATCCTGCTTTGACGGTAACCGGCTACGGCGTTATCAATGTATCAGGCAGAGAGATCTCTTTGATAGAAGCCGGGGTCGTGACTACCTCTAGCAAGGATAACACTCCTCATCGGCTAGACAGGATTTACGAAGCAGTAACCAAACTTATCTCTGAAACCAGTCCCGATGTAATGGTGCTGGAGAAGTTATATGCGCATTATCGTCATCCTACTACCGCGTATTTGTTGGGACAGGCGAGGGGTGTGATTTGTTTGGCCTGCGCAAATAAAAATCTGCCGTTAGTAGAATATGCGGCTACGCGCGTCAAAAAGGCAGTTGTCGGAAAAGGGCTTGCTTCTAAATATCAGGTGCAGCGGATGGTTGCCAGCATGCTTAATATAAATAGATTGCCTAAATACACGGATGTGACTGATGCTTTGGCATTAGCCATTGCTCACAGCTATATAATGAGGTTCAAGATATGATATCGCGGATCTCCGGAAAGGTGATTGAAAAGTGCGCGAGTTCCTTAATCATTGATACGGGAGGTATATGTTATGAAGTTTTGATTCCCGCCATGGTAATGGAGCGCATTCAGGAAAGCATAGATCCTGACGGCAGGATTTCCCTGGTAACATTTCATTATTTACAGGTTGAGCCGTCAAAAACTTTTCCGGTCCTGGTCGGTTTTGCCAATGACGTTGAGAGGAGTTTTTTTGAAGTTTTTATTACTGTTTCGGGGATAGGGCCACGGGCGGCATTAAAAGCCCTGAATAAGCCGATCCCATTGATAGCGCGCGCAATAGATGAAGGGGACTTAAGTTTTTTAAAGTCGCTTCCTGGAATAGGAGAGCAGCGGGCGAAGGAGATCGTAGCTAAACTGCAGAATAAAGTCGGTAAATTTGCCCTCATAAAAGATAAGAGGATAACCTCTGATTCTATAAAGGCAAGGGATATAACCGAGGAGGCATTGGCAGTGCTTATGCAGCTGGAATACAAAAAGGCAGAGGCGCTTAATATGATAAAACGGGCGCTGGAGATTGCCCCGGATATACAGACGGCAGAGGAAGTTTTAAATGTGGTCTATAAACAAAGGAAGGCAAAATAACGATGTCGGAAGATAATTTAAAATCGGTGATAGAGGCATTGCTTTTTGCCAGCGAAAAACCCATGACCATTGAGCAGGCAAGGAAGGTGCTTGATAATCTAGACGCTACCAAGGTGCGCCAGGTTATCGAAGAGATACAGGCGGATTATGCGGCGGCCAATCGCGGTATACGCATTGTTGAAGTCGCGGGCGGTTTTCAGATGATTACCGCGCCTGGTTTTGCTTCATTTTTAAAAAAGCTTTTTAAGGAGCGCCATGTGGAGCGGCTCTCTAAACCGGCTCTCGAGACCTTGGCGATTATTGCTTATAAGCAGCCCCTGACGAAACAGGAAATAGAGTCGCTTCGGAACGTCAACGTCGATGGAGTCATGAAAAATCTTTTGGATAAAGACCTGATACGCATTTCCGGAAGAAAGAAAGCGCCGGGCAGGCCCTATGTATTCGGCACCACGCGTCAGTTCCTGGAATATTTTGGTTTAAAATCGCTTGAGGAATTACCTAAAATGGAAGAGTTTTCTACTCTCGTGGCTAATACCACAGGGGAATCGGAAATAGAGAAAATAGAGGAGGATATAAATGAGCCTCAAAAAACTGCGCAGTAAAATAGATAACCTGGACAGAAAAATAACACAGTTGCTTAACCTGCGGGCGAAAGTCGCTTTGGATATTGCCAGGCAGAAACAGAAAAGCGGGATAAGCGCCTATGCGCCTGAGAGGGAAAGGGTGGTGTTAGAAAAAGTAGCTAATTTAAGCCGCGGTCCTCTGACTAAAGATGCCCTGGAGGCAATTTACCGGGAGATTATGTCTGCGAGCTTAAGCATGAATGAACCTTTGGTGATAGCCTATATGGGGCCGCAGGCAAGTTTCAGCAATTTCGCCGCCCTAAAAAGGTTCGGTTCCCAGGTGAAATATGCCCCTTGCGAAAGCATTACGGATGTTTTCGAGGAGGTAGAAAAGGGCAATGCCGAATACGGGGTTGTCCCGGTTGAGAATTCCATTGAGGGTGCTGTAACTTATACGCTGGATATGTTCGTGGATTCGGATTTAAAAATATGCAGCCAGATTATTCTGGATATTTCGCATAGCCTCTTAGCAAATTGTCCCAAGGGTAAGATTAAACGGGTATATTCTAACCCCCAGGTTTTGGGGCAGTGCCGGATATGGCTTCAGGAGAATCTTCCCGGTGTAGAAACAATCGAGGTATCCAGTACAACGCGAGCCGCGCAAATTGCAGCAAAAGAAAAAAACAGCGCTTGTATCGCTTCGATCCTGGCGGCTAAAATTTATAAATTAAAGGTGTTGGCTTCAGATATCGAAGATTCGCCGCATAATATTACCCGTTTTTTTGTCATTGGTAAAAATGACGTCGCACCCACTAGACACGATAAAACTTCAATCCTTTTTTCCATCAAAGACAAGGTAGGCGCACTGCATGATATGCTCGTGCCATTCAAAAAATACGGCATTAACCTGACAAAAATCGAATCGCGGCCTTCCAAGAAAAAGGCCTGGGATTATTATTTCTACCTTGATTTAGAGGGCCACTACGATGATCCCAAGGTCAGGAAAGCTTTAAGAGAATTAGAAAGTAAATGCAAGTTCTTGAAAATTTTAGGATCGTATCCGACAGGAGAATAAATAAGTGAATTTAGTCAGAAAGCATATATTAAAAATCGACCCTTATGAGGCCGGTAAACCTATTGAAGAGATCAAGCGGCAACTGGGCCTTCGCGAGGTGATTAAGCTCGCTTCTAACGAGAATCCGCTCGGGCCATCGCCAAAGGCAATAGCGGCAATCAAGAAGAACCTTTCTGTGCTTAACCGCTATCCGGACAGTAACGGTTTCTATCTAAAAAGACGCCTGGCCAGGTTTTTCGGTCTTACGCCCTCGAATATTGTCCTGGGCAATGGTTCTGATGAGCTTATTGATATTATCATCAAGACTTTCGTAGAAGAGGATGAGCAGATTATCACTGCTGATTTTACATTCCTGGAATATAAAATCATATCTTCTGTCAAGGGCCGAGCTGTAATTACCGTGCCGTTACGATACTTTAAGTATGACCTGGAAGCGATTAAAAGAAGGATTGATAAGAAAACCAAAGTCATCTTTATAGCCAATCCGAATAATCCGACCGGCACATACGTTACTAAATACGAGATCGAGGAATTTATGCGCGGCCTTCCGGATAATATATTACTTGTTTTGGATGAGGCCTACGACGCTTTTGTTGATGTGAATGATTTTCCACGCAGCCTCGCTTATATCCGCAGGAATAATGTCGTAGTGCTTAAGACATTTTCCAAGGCCTATGGCTTGGCAGGCCTACGGGTCGGTTTTGCATTGGCAAGGCCGGAACTTTGCGCGTATATGGAGATTGCCCGCCAGCCCTTTAATGTGAATTCTCTCGCCCAGGTAGCTGCCGAGGCCGCGCTAGACGACAAAGGATTCCTTAACCGGACAAGAAAGACGATCCTGGAAGGCAAGGGCTATCTTTACGATAACTTAAAGAGAATGGGGCTTGCTTATGTGCCAAGCGTAACAAACTTTATCCTGGTCGATGTTGGCAGGGATTGCGTAAGCTTGTTCAAAGATATGCTTAAATTCGGGGTAATCGTGCGCGATATGAAGCAATACGGGTTAAAGAATTTTATAAGAGTTACGATAGGGACAAAAAAAGAAAATGAAAGGTTTATAAGGGTTCTTGCGAAAGTCCTTTAGAAAGGAGAAACAATGATTATTGTCCTCAGGCCTGAAGCGACAGAAGAACAGATAAATCATATTATCGATAAGGTAAAGAAGATAGGGCTTACTCCCCATGTGTCTAAAGGCACTGAGCGGACCATTATCGGGGTCATTGGGCCGGAAGACGTGCTGCGGGTGACACCCCTCGAGGTATTTCCCGGAGTAGAAAAAGTAATGCCGGTTCTGGCACCCTACAAATTAGTTTCCCGGGAATTCAGGCAACAGGGCTCGATAGTCGATCTGGGTAAAGGCATCAAGATCGGCGGAAAGAAAATTGTGGTCATGGCCGGACCATGCGCGATAGAGAATCCGGATACGCTTCGCGCCATAGCAAAAGAGATTAAGAAAGCAGGTGCCACGGTACTACGCGGAGGAGCCTTCAAGCCGCGGACGTCTCCTTACAGTTTTCAGGGTTTAGGAGAAGAAGGCCTGAAATATTTAAAAGAGGTAGGAGATGATTTGGGGTTGGCCACGGTAACCGAAGTCATGGATACGCGCGATGTTGAACTGGTAGTCAAATACGCTGATGTCCTGCAGATCGGCGCGCGCAATATGCAGAATTTTAGTCTTCTGAAAGAAGTTGGAATGACAAAAAAGACGGTGGTATTAAAACGCGGACTTTCTTCTACGGTAAAAGAACTGTTGATGTCCGCTGAATACATCCTTTCCGGAGGCAATTTCAACGTTATCCTCTGTGAACGCGGGATAAGGACTTTTGAGGATTTTACCCGTAACACCCTTGATGTCAGCGCCGTGCCGGTAGTAAAGCAGCTTTCGCATTTGCCAATCATAGTCGATCCTTCGCATGCAGCCGGGAAGTGGGGATTGGTTGCGCCATTATCTAAAGCATCGGTTGCCTGTGGCGCAGATGGGTTAATCATTGAAGTGCACAATAGCCCGGAAGACGCGCTTTCAGACGGTGCCCAGTCGCTTAAACCGGAAAACTTTGCTCAACTGATGCGCGATTTAAATACCTTAACGCAGGCAATAGGCAGGGAAATATAATGAAGCTGTTTAATAAAGTAATAATTGTCGGGACAGGATTAATCGGTGGTTCTCTTGCCATGGCGATGAAGAAGTATAATATTGCCGGCGAAATTGTCGGCATGGGCCGGCATAAGAAGAATCTCCTGTTGGCAAAGAATATAGGAGCGATAGATTCATTTTCAGAGGACCTCTCGGTGGTAAAAGATGCGGACCTGGTGGTACTGGCAACGCCTGTGCATATGATTATGAACTTAGGCCGTAAGGTCTCTACCCGCATAAAAAAAGGCTGCATAGTTACTGATGTCGGCAGCACTAAGAAAGAAATAGTCGGGCTTTTAGAAAGAATAATCCCTGATTATGTCGGCAGTCATCCTCTCGCCGGTTCAGAAAAAAGAAGTATTGCCTATGCAGAACCCGGCATATTTAAGGATTCACTTTGCATTATTACTCCTACTAAAAAGACAAGCCGTCAGGCGTTAAAGAAGATAGGGAAATTATGGAAAAGGGTGGGTGCCAATGTTGTATTAACCCAACCACCCCTTCACGATAAAATTCTGGCATTCACGAGCCATCTCCCTCATGCCCTGGCATTCGCTTTAATTGATAGCGTGCCGCAGGATTACATCAAGTTTGCTTCAGGGGGGCTCAAAGATACGACCCGTATCGCTGGTTCTGACAGCGAGCTCTGGACGGATATATTCTTAAGTAATTCGCAGAATTTAACTAATTCCCTGGATAAATTCCAGGAAAAATTATCGGCTTTAAAGCTAGCCATAGGCAAAAAGGACAGGCGCAGGCTGTTTTCTATCCTTAAGAAAGCAAAGGGGAAGAGAGACGGATTTAAATGATTATCGCTATTGACGGGCCTGCAGGCGCAGGAAAGAGCACTATCGCAAAGAAGGTAGCCTGGAAACTGGGCTTTCTTTATATTGATACGGGTGCCATGTACAGGGCGCTTGCTTTAAAGGCTATAAAAGAAAATGTTGATATCGCTAGTACCCATAAAATAATCAGTATGACTGCAAGGGCCACTATTAATTTAATCAATGACCCGGACGGCACTCTCCAGGTGATGCTTGACGGAAAAGATGTAGGAAGCCAAATACGGCAGCCGGCAATAACCAAAGTCGTTTCAGATATAGCAAAAATAAAGGAAGTGCGCCAGGTCATGGTGGGCCTGCAGAGAGAGCTGGGGAAGCGCGGCAATAGTGTCCTGGATGGGCGCGATATAGGCACAGTGGTTTTTCCCAATGCCGAGAAGAAGTTTTACCTGGATGCTGATTTTGCTGAGCGCAGCCGCAGGCGTTATAAGGAGTTGATTGAGGCAGGCCAGCAGGTGACGCTGGAAAGTGTACAAGCTGATGTAAAGAATCGCGATAATATTGATTCTACGCGCGAGGTAGGGCCATTAAAGCAGGCAGAAGACGCGATTTATATAGATAGTACTAATATGAGTATTGAGGAAGTAGTTGAAACAGTATTAAGGCACATCAAGTCACCAAGTCACAATGTCACCAAGTCACAGGAAAAAACTTTGTGACTTTGTGGCTTGGTGTACTTTGTGACCCTCCATAATGGATAAATCGTTAATCAGGAATTTCAGCATTATCGCTCACATAGACCATGGTAAATCGACCCTGGCCGACAGGATACTGGAATTGACCGGTGCCGTGGACATGAGGCATAAAGGCGAGCAGCTCTTAGACGATATGGACCTGGAAAAAGAGCGCGGGATTACCATAAAGGCCTCTATGGTCCGCCTCTCGTATACCGCCTCCGACGGTAAGACCTATATCCTAAATCTTATAGATACTCCCGGCCACGTTGATTTTACCTATGAGGTATCTAAGTCCCTTGCTGCCGGGGAAGGCGCAGTACTCGTGGTAGATGCCGGACAGGGGATAGAGGCACAAACAGTGGCAAATTATTACCTGGCTATGGAGAATAATCTGCAGGTAGTCCCGGTTATCAACAAAATAGACCTGTCAAGTGCCGATATCCCGAGAGTAAAGAGGCAGATTGAATCGGTGCTGGGATTTAAAGAAGAAGAGATAGTTCTTGCATCGGCAAAAGAAGGCAGGGGTATTCAGGATATATTAGAAAGTATTATCAGGGTGGTGCCTCCACCCGGAGGGGAATCAACTCATCCTTTGAAGGCATTGGTTTTTGACTGCCGTTTTGATTCTTACCGGGGAGTGGTTGTTTTTGTCAGGGTATTCGACGGTCAAATCACAATGGACACTCAGCTTAAAATGATGCACTCAGGCACAGTTTATAAAATTGAAGAATTAGGGGTGCTGGAGAACCTGAAATATACAAAAGTAAATGCCCTTACCTGCGGTGAAGTAGGATATTTCATGGCAAATATAAGGGATGCGCGGGAGATTATTATCGGAGATACCATAACCGATAACAGGAATCCGTGCGAGAAGCCCATGGCCGGTTACCGCACCCTTAAGCCGCTGGTATTTTGCGGTATATACCCTGTGAATGCCGCTGATTTCACGGAATTGCGCACGGCTATGGATAAAATGAAGCTTTCCGACGCCTCTTTTGTATTTGAGCCGGAAAATTCGCAGTCCTTCGGCTTTGGTTTCCGCTGCGGATTCTTGGGGCTGTTGCATATGGAGATAGTGCAGGAACGCCTGGAACGGGAATATAATCTCAATTTGATTCTTACTGTCCCTAACGTCGTATACAAAGTAAAGAAGGTTGGCGGAGAAGTTATCGAAATTGATACACCGGCAAAATTCCAGCCGCAGGATGTAGAAGAGGCATATGAGCCCTACGTGAGCCTGCTTATGATTGTCCCTGTTGATACGATTGAACCGGTATGCGAATTAGCAAAGTCGCGCCGCGGCACATTCCGTTCCAATGAATATTTAGGGGAAGACAGGGTGAAGCTCGTTTTTGAAATTCCGCTTTCAGAAATTATCGTTGATTTTTACGACCGGATGAAATCTCTCACAAAGGGGTACGGCTCCCTGGATTACGAATTCAAGGATTACCTCCCCACGAGATTAGTGAAACTGGATATTATGTTAAACGGAGTCGTATGTGATGCGTTTTCTTCGCTCATACATAAAGACAAGGCAGCGTATAAAGCAAATGCCCTGGTAGATAAATTGAAAGAACTTATCCCCAGGCAGGTTTTTGAAGTTGTCATCCAGGCAGCTATAGGCAGCCAGGTTATAGCTTCGGCAAAGGTCCGCGCCCTGGCCAAACACGTTACCGCAAAATGCTACGGCGGTGATATCACGCGTAAACGTAAACTCTGGGAGAAGCAGAAAGAGGGCAAGAAGCGGCTGAAGCAATTCGGTAGGGTCGAAATCCCCCAGGAGGCGTTTTTGGAGGTATTGAGGATATGAAGTTTAAACTGCAGCAATTGGAAAAATTAAGGACAAAATTCGTAAGGGACTGGGTTGAGCCATTTCTGGTAGCCGCATTCTTTGCCCTTTGTATCATAAGGCCCTTTATTGTAGAGGCATACAAGATTCCCACGGGTTCCATGCGGCCTACGCTTCTTGAGGGAGATTTGATTTTTGTGAATAAGTTTATCCATGGTGCGCGCATACCTTTTACCTTCGTAAGGCTACCCGCCTTAAGGAAACCGGTGCGCGGAGAAGTAATTGTCTTTAAGTATCCTGTGGACCCCTCCAAAAACTATATAAAAAGATTGGTGGGTTTTCCGGGCGAGACAGTCGAGATTAAAAACTACACAATATACATCGATGGCAGGCCGTTGACAGACCCTCCCTTCGGGGAGCGCGCCTACTATAACCGCGGCAGTTACGGCGCAGAAGGAGTAAAAATCACCGTCCCCAAAGACAGCTACTTTGTATTAGGCGACAATTCCGCTTCATCGCTTGACAGCCGTTTCTGGGGTTTTGTGCCGTATAAGTATCTGCAGGGAGGGGCGATGGTTATCTGGTGGCCATTGAGTAGGATTAGGATAATCAGGTGAACCCCGCACCTTCTTTAAATTCACTACATAAGAAGGCGGGGTATAAATGAACTGTTTGACTAAAGGAGAAGGTGCGGGGTGAATATTGCCAATAAGATTTCAACCTTCCGTATTTTAAGCGTTCCTTTCTTCGTTGCCTGCCTCATTTATTATTCTCCCGAAAGAGCCTATCTTAGGTTTGCTGCACTTGGTATCTTTATATTAGGTATTATCTCGGATGCTGTAGACGGCTACATAGCGCGAAGGGCAAAACAACAGTCCCGCGCCGGGCTAATACTGGATCCACTGGGAGATAAACTATTACTGATGAGCGCATTTATATTTCTTTCCGGGATAAGTAAGATCCGCCCGGACTTTCCAGTCTGGGTAACACTTGTCGTAATCAGCAGGGATATGATCATACTTTTGGGGACTCTGGTAATTTATCTGGTAAAACAGAATCTGGATATTTATCCTACGAGATGGGGAAAGCTCACTACTACCTTCCAAATGGCAGCGGTTGCGAGCGTGCTTATACAGCTGTCTTTTTCATTCGTATTCTGGTGGCTGGCAGTGGTTCTTACCCTTATTTCGGGATTTGATTATACAATGAGAGGGTTTAAAATACTTTATGGCGCGGATAATCACAGGAATAATATTTAGTTACCTGATTGGTTCGATACCTACCGCGTATATCTTTGGCAGGGCGTTAAAGGGAATTGATATACGCGATTTCGGCTCAGGCAATATGGGGGCTACCAATGCGTTACGGGTATTGGGTAAGAAAGCCGGCATAACAGTACTTTTCATAGATATATTAAAAGGTCTGTTTAGCGTGGCTGTCTTAAGCAGCTTCGTTTTCTCGCAAGGAATAATAGCCGATAGCAGTATTGTCCCCATAATATTAGGGATGTCTAGTATTGTCGGGCATAACTGGACAATATTCCTGAATTTTAAGGGCGGAAAGGGCGTAGCTACCACTTTCGGCGTATTGATAGGATTATCGTTAAAGATAAGCGGCTTTGCTGCGGTTTTAGGGTTCGTAATCCTGGTTTGGTTTCTGGTTTTCTTCGCGTTTAGGATAGTGGCAATCGCATCGGTTACCGCTGCCCTGGCATTTCCCGTATTCATCCTCTTATTAAGGGAGGCGAAAGGTTTTCAACTCTCCTTAATCTGCTTTAGTTTTCTAGCCGCATTATTCATAGTGATAAGGCATCTACCTAATTTAAGAAGAGCAATCCAGGGAAAGGAACAGCGCCTACACCTGGGGTTTAAGAAATAAAGAAAGCGTTTTCTTTAGTGGCCGTTTCTGTATTGAAAATGCCTATCGCCGATGGTATTCTTTAACTGGTAACAGATATTTTTTTGGTTTATTCTTAAAAGGTTTATAAAAGTCCCCCCACCAGCCACGAAAGGTCAGGGGATAGCCGGGTTGTTAAAACGAGAGGGAATAATCACATAAGTAACAACCCGGCATTTGTTAAAGGAGTACCTATGCGCGACCTGCTTTTTAAAAATCTCGTATCAAGCGACAGGAGAAAACGGATAATTTCCAGCTCTGAAGTAATGGATAAAAGCGGGATACATAATATTATCCGGCGCCATTTCATTTGTATGGTCAAAGAGGTTAAAAATGAAAATGATGCCAACCAGCCTTCGCCGCATCTTTATGTCCTTAAAGAACGCAAAACTAATGAGCTGAAACAGAGGTTTTTTTGCCGGATGAAGGGGAGCGTTTATGCATTAAATCATGGCAAGCTTTATCTTGTATCGTTCGTGCACTCCTTAAGGATTGAATTGTCGGCTTTGCCGACAACTTTAGCGCAGGAGGATAATCATTCAAATTAACAAGAAATAGGGGCAGAAGTACATATTTCAAACCGGGTTGATTTTGTAGTCAGCCCGGTTTTTTCTTGACGCTTAATCCAGATACAGATCTATTTTTGATACCTGAAGAGACCTGACCTGCTGGGCATAGGGGGAGGGGATTGTGTCTGAATTAATCTGGACAGGATTTATGTTCCTTCCGGAAAGAACTATTTTCTTTATGGCTACGCTATTTTTTCCGAAGGTATCTTTTCTTTTTCTATTATAATAGCTTACTTTAATATTCGATAGGAAGTTGAAGCTGTAGGTTCCATCCTTTGTAAATAACCAACCCGGTAGCGCAGGGGTAAATCTTAGATTTAATTCTCCGTCTTTATTCAGGAAGAAGGGGGTATTTCCCGTATTCATAGTAAGCCATATAGATAAAAACTCTGCGGTTGAACCCGAGAGTCGCGCTACGAAGCCATTGCCATGTAGGGACTTATCTGGGAAGGCGCTGCTTACCAGGAACGATGAATTCTCGAGTATGCTGCGGCCGTAACGCCCTGGATTCTGGAAAGGTACCAGGCAATTCTTAAAATCGCCATAGAATTCCTTATATAATCCCTGTTTTAAAACCTCCAACAGGTATTTATATTCCATATGCAGCCACACCGATTCATTTTCCAGCCACCCTGGGGTAAATGCGCGGCACCTGCCTATCTCTTCGGGTGCCCCTCCAAGCGGGGCAGTTACTTTATACATCTTTAACTGTTTATCGTAGAGCTTACTTGTCTTGGTGGCAGTATAAATTTCATTCGCCATTCCATTGTTTTTGGCAATACGCAGGGCGTGCATCTGGGCCTCCAGGAAGAAAGGCACTTTTATCTGTTTGAAAACCTCTGGTTTTATAAAAATATCTTTTAATACCCCGTACTGTGTTACTTCATTAATAAAGTAGGAATAATAGAGCCCGCCCTGCTTGGCTTTCTTAAGCCCTTGCGATATCTTGGCAAGAGCGCGTTCTATTATCGCAATGAGTTTCCCTGATTCGATTTCCGTTTCATTGCCGTCAAATCCAAAGCGGGTCTTCTTACGGTATTCCTCCTTTAAGGCATGGGTTTTATCCCAGAAAATATAATCTTTGTCGCTAGAATCATTTTCCAGATAATCTTTTATTAATGTATCCAGGCCAAGCAGGAAATCTTCTATTTCTTGCGTAACCTTAAAGCTGGGCAGGCAACTACCCCTGACAGCCTTAATGAGCACCAGGCACAGTCTTTTTAATTCAAATGTTTCGCAGGTTGATGAGCCGAAAAGCGCAGGCAGGCCGTTTAAGGCATCAAACCAGTTAGGTTTATCAGCTTCCATCTCAACACCGACTCCAAAAGGGTCAAGGGAGCTTAGCTTATTAGTAAGTAAGCAGAGTAATTTATTGAGGAGGGTCGTCTTGTAGATCTGCCCTTTACCGTAATTGGCCCTTACCATATGCGGCTCTTCCGTGCGTTTACGGATCATCTCGCGTTTAGCGCTGTCAGGAGAGATGCAGTGAAGTTGCCTAGGTTTTCCGTTGTAAAGGATATACTTTTCGCACCTGGGGCGCACTGTTTCGGTGTTATCATAGAAAGTAAAAACTTTTTTCTCAAAGAATATCTCTTTTTCTTTCTCTGGGTATACGCCCAGGAAGCTTTCTATAAGGTCAAGATTGTAATGCCAGTGGTCTGTCCAGAAACCTTCGCCATGTTCGGCCTCCTGGATTTTTGCGCAATGCCCGATTACCAGAGACAGGAACTTATCATAATCCACCTTGAGGCTGATTCCTGCGTCCTCGATGAATAAAATCAGGTCTCCTGGGGTAAAAGGCTTATCTAAGTAAGAGGTGATTTTTGCGATGTTCTCTTCTGACGTAATACCCTTAAGGGCACCTTTTAATTTTTGGAGGTCACCTGCCAGGAAACTCACTCCTTTTATCACGAGGGGATTAAAACCATCGGTTTGGATAAGACTCAGGAATTCGATGAGGGTTGAGTCTTTTATTTCAGTATGAAACCATATATCAGAGCGGCGGTTTTGATTCATATCGCGGTAATTGCCGTTACCCTGTGAAAAATACGCCGGCTGCAGGTGGAATTTGTTGTAATCCCTTTCCAGATCACCATGCTTACGGGAATAGAGATAGAAGGTTTTTTCTCCGTTAAAGGTAACCGGGTAGCCGCCGCGCAATATATTGTCCAGGTAAGTCTGGTTGGTATAAAGGTCGAATTCCCTCGAGCTTGAATTGGTCGCGATATCTTCCTGCAATTGAGCGATTATCTTTTTATTCTCTTCTTTTTTACGGCTAAAATATTCAGGAGAGGATATCCTGGCTATCGAAGAGTTGAGTATTGAAATATCGCGCATATTTCCTACTATGGAAAAGAGCTCTTTTTTCTGTGAGCGCTTCAGGGTGCCTGAAAAATGGATAAACCCGCATGGGGTTCTGCTCGTGATGATTTGCCTACGCGGTATAGTTAATTTCTTCGCGGCAAAGAAGCGGCTGGCAAAAGAAAGATCGGTATTCTGGCCGAATATATATTCTGGATTTACGATAGGCGTAATAATTTTTGTTTTCTTGTTATCAACATGAAAACCGAGATAAAAATTGCCTCCTCTAATGTGGATAACTTCAGGCCTGTCAGTGGGGTCCTGGCTTAAGCGGTAGAACGGCACGCCTTTTTTAAGGTTCTCTACCTGCATCCAGGCCTCGATAGTGCGGCCCAGTTTTTTCAGGAACAGGTTACTTGTGCCAAAAGGGACTATCTGCGGCAGGCCGTCTATTATCTCGATTTTCCTATTCGCGCGGCCTGTATTTTCAAGAGTCAGGATTCTGGCAAGGCCCGCATAAGAATCCGATGGGATATTGAAATATTCCACTCTGGTTTTTAATGCCAGGCTTAGATTTTCTTCTTCAATGGCAAGGCCGGTAGATGAGATAAGGATGCGGTTCTGCAGTTTGAATTTCAGGTTTACAAAACCATTTGCAAATGGCTCGTAATACAGGGGTTTGTTGCCTGTGCCTATCTTAATGAAGGTGCGGAATCCAGAGAATGGGACAAGCTGCCAGGCCTTATTTGCCGGAAAGAATTCTACTATGGAATGGTCTTTATCTTTTGTTCCGAAGCTAGAGATGCACTGGGCGCGGTTTACGTAGAAACTCCACATCGGTATCCCGTATTTTCCCGCAATCCCGGGGAAGAAATTGGCAAAAGGCTTGGAGAAATTGTAGTTTTCTACGACAAAATTGCCTTCTTTATCAAGGTAGTAAGATGATTTTTTCATATTAAGATGTATTTTACATTCTTTTGAATTTTTGTCCACAATTTTCTTGGTGCTTTCCGCCTTTCGCCTCCGCGTGCTGAAATTTTTTGCCGTGCACTGCGGTTTACGGCTCGCTCTTGTGTCGTCTTACGAGAATAACAATCGCACACCGCTCGCCGTAATCCCTTGTGCACGCAAAGACAAAAAACGCTGTGCCAAAAAATTTCTAATGCACGCTACGGCAAAAGCCGGAAATCTTATCTACAAAATCTCATCCGTTTCACCGAGGGGTGACGCGCAAGAGGGGGCATCCCCGAAGCGAGGACAAACTTGCCCGCAGCTTTGGGGAAACTTACGCGGCAGGACCCCGAGGCGTAATGCAGGAGTAAATAAAGCAAATCCTTTGACTTTTCAATGAAAGTTTGTTATGATAAAAAACTAAATCGATTTCAAGGAGACAGGGATGCCGATTAGCAAAGAAACCGTAGAACACGTTGCGCATCTTGCGCGTATGGAATTGAGCCCCAAAGAGTTAGAGAAATTATCCCGCCAGTTGCAGGATATACTTGGTTTTATTGATAAATTAAAGAAGTTAAATGTAGATTCAGTAAAGCCCGCAAGCCACATCTTACCTATAAGCAACGTATTAAGGGAAGATAAGCCGCAGGATTCATTGCCTCGCGAGAAGGTGTTCCAGAATGCGCCTGGCAGGGAGGGCAACTTTTTTGCCGTGCCTAGGGTAATAGAATAATAGGTGGTAGGTCATAGGTTGTAGGTTATAGGACGCTATAATAATAAAATGGAATTGAATAGTTTAACCGCACACGAATTAATTGCGAAGGTAAAGGGAAAAGAAACCGCTTCTCAGGGGATAATTGAATCATTAAAGCGTAAGATTACCGCTGCAGATAGTAAGGTAAAAGCCTATGTACGGGTTTCAGATTCTTTAAACCTACAACCTATTACCTACAACCTATCACCTGTCCTCAATGGTATCCCCATCTCCATAAAAGACAACATCTGCACTGAAGGATATAACACGGAATGTTGCTCCAGGATTTTATCGGGTTTTAAGCCGCCTTACGACGCTACTGTGATTAAGAAATTGAAAGCCTCCGGAGCCAATATCCTGCCTTTTAAGACCAATATGGATGAATTTGCGTTCGGTTCCTCTACGGAAAATTCCTGTTTCGGGCCCACCTGTAATCCCTGGGATTTGGGCCGTGTGCCTGGAGGCTCTTCCGGAGGGTCTGCCGCAGCAGTAGCTAGTGATGAGGCGATATGGGCATTAGGTTCTGATACCGGCGGTTCAATACGCCAGCCTGCTTCTTTTTGCGGTGTAGTGGGGCTTAAGCCCACTTATGGAAGGGTTTCCCGCTACGGATTAATCGCTTTCGCCTCAAGCCTTGACCAGATCGGCCCCCTTACCAAGGATGTAGAGGATTGCGCTTTGCTAATGAATATTATAGCGGGCTTTGACCCTTCTGATTCTACTTCCGTAAATCTTCCGGTGCCTGATTATCTGGATACGCTGGGCAAGGATATAAAAGGAATAAAGATAGGTATCCCAAAAGAGTATTTTGTCGAAGGGATGGATAAAGAGGTAAAGAATGTCATCGAAGAAGCAATCCTTAAACTTAAGAGCTTGGGCGCTCTATGCAAGGAAGTAACCCTGCCGCATACAGAATATGCCGTGCCTGTTTATTATATTGTAGCCACTGCCGAAGCAAGCTCTAACCTTGCCAGGTTTGATGGAGTGCAATACGGCTTCCGGGCAAAAGGTGAAAATCTCATAGATATGTATTATAAAACACGCGGCCAGGGTTTTGGCGAAGAAGCAAAGCGCAGGATAATCCTGGGCACGTTCACGCTTTCCCACGGATATTACGATGCGTATTACCTGCGTGCGCTAAAGGTGCGCACCCTTATCAAAGAGGATTTTGAAAAAGTGTTTAAAGATTGCGATTGCATTATTACCCCTACTTCGCCTACAGCCGCATTCAAAATCGGAGAAAAAGTAGAGGACCCCCTTAAGATGTACCTCTCGGATATTTACACGATCTCTGCTAACCTCGCGGGTATACCGGCTATTTCAATTCCTTGCGGTTTTACGAAAAATAATTTACCGGTGGGTTTACAGATCCTTGCAGGGCATTTTAATGAAGAGGCGCTTTTTAAAACAGCTCATGCTTACGAACAAGCCACAACGTGGCACAAAATGAAACCAGAGATATAATATGGAATACGAAGCAGTTATAGGTCTGGAAGTCCACTTACATTTAAAAACAAAAACCAAGGCATTCTGCGGTTGCTCCACGGAATTCGGGCAGGAGCCGAATTCGCAGGTCTGTCCCGTATGCCTGGGGTTTCCGGGCGTCCTGCCTGTTTTTAATAAGACAGCGTTAGAATATGCCATTAAAGTGGCATTAGCCCTCAATTGCAAAGTGCAGGAGTATACAAAGTTTGACCGGAAAAATTATTTTTATCCTGACTTGCCCAAGAATTACCAGATTTCTCAATACGACCTTCCTTTATCAAAAGGTGGTTTCCTGGAAATTGAATTAGAAGGCAAGAGTAAACGAATAGGGATAACGCGCGTGCATATGGAGGAAGACGCGGGTAAGCTTATTCACAAAGAGAACGTAAGCCTGGTTGATTACAACCGTACCGGCATACCCCTGTTAGAAATAGTAAGCGAACCGGATATGAATTCTCCCGAGGAAGCATACGCGTATCTAACCGCTTTAAAGAGCACTATCGAATACCTTGATGTATCTGATTGCGATATGGAGAAGGGGTCTTTGCGCTGCGACGCGAATATTTCACTTAGGCCTAAAGGCGCCTCAATCCTCGGAGTAAAAACAGAGTTAAAGAATATGAATTCATTTAAGGCGGTAAAAGACGCCCTTGCCTACGAAATAGAGCGCCAGGCAGGATTGTTAAATGCCGGAGAAAAGTTGCGCCAGGAAACAAGGCTTTGGGATGTAAAGACACTCAAGACCGTTATCATGCGCACAAAGGAAGAGGCTCAGGATTACCGCTATTTTCCGGAACCCGACCTAACCTCTTTTATTATCGATGCTAAAGTGGTGGATAAGATAAAAAGTTCTTTGCCTGAGCTGCCGAAAGAAAAGATGCTGCGATTTATGAGGGAGTACGGTATTTCAGAATACGATGCGAAAATTCTTGTTTCGGAAAAAAAGGATGCCGCATATGCCGAGGAATGTATCAAGATTTATAAAAAACAGGATAAAAAACCATTGGCAAATTGGCTTATCGGTCCGCTTGCCGGTATAGCAACCAGTCATAGCTGCGCTATAAGCGAAGCCAATGTCAGTCCACAGGAGCTTGTTAGCCTCGTAGGTTTTGTAGAAAGCGAGCAGATTTCTAACCTTACTGCCAAAAGCGTCCTTGAAGAGATGGTCAATACCGGAAAGGGTTGCGCCCAGATAATCCAGGAGAAGAATCTTATCCAAATATCAGATACATCTATCCTTGATGGCTTTATAGAAGAGGTAATAAAGAGTAATTCCCAATCTGTGGCGTCTTATAAATCCGGCAAGTCCGGGGCCCTGATGTTTCTCGTGGGCCAGGTGATGAAAAAGAGTTCCGGGAAAGCAAATCCTAAAGCTGTTCAGGAGATATTAAAACGGAGGCTTGGCGATGCGTAAAAGATTAACTATTATTTTGATTATAAGCGCAGTGCTATTGGGCGCTGTGTCTATTGCGGTCTCGGCAACGATTGATAGAAAGAAAAAGGATGAGCTTTATCGCCAGGTAGAGCTTTTTTCAGATGCCATGGCGATAATCCAGGCGGAGTATGTAGATGCACCTAGTCCTAAAGATCTGATATATGGGGCGCTAAAAGGGATGCTTTCCTCTCTTGACCAGCACAGCCAGTTTATGGACCAGGAGCTTTACAACGATTTAAAAATGGATACCGTAGGCAGGTTCGGCGGTACGGGCCTGGAGATTGCAATAAAAGACGGATTGGTTACCGTCATTACTCCCATAGAAGACAGCCCTGCCTGGCGCGCGGGCATTAAGGCCAAAGACATAATAGTAAAGATTAATGATGAGTCAACCGGAGACCTGAGTTTTACCGACGTAGTAAAAAAAATAAGGGGTAAGCCCGGCACTCAGCTTACGCTTACGGTTCTAAGGCAATCTGAAGGCAAGATCATGGAATTTAAGATTACGCGCGACGTCATAAAAGTAAAAGATATAAAAGAAACGCGCATACTTGAAGATGGCGTCGGCTATGTGCGGCTGGTCGAATTCAGGGAGAATACCGTGCGCGATATCGTTACCGCTATCAATAACCTCTCTAAGCAAGGGATGAGTGTGTTTATCCTTGACCTGCGCAATAACCCGGGTGGGCTCCTGGATTCAGCAGTAAAGGTAGCAGAGCAATTTGTAGAGAAAGGAAAAATGATTGTTTATACAAGGGGGCGCAGGAAAGAACAGGATATAGATTTTATCTCGCATGCCACGAAGACCATAACAGCTGTTCCTATGGCGATATTAATCAATGAGGGCTCTGCTTCCGGCAGCGAGCTCTTGGCAGCTTGCCTTCAGGATTATGGCCGGGCCATAATCATAGGAACAAGGTCATTCGGGAAAAATGTAGTGCAATCGGTAATTCCTTTAAGCGACGGTTCAGCATTGAAGTTGACTACCTGCAGATTTTTTCCTCCTTCGGGCAGGAAAATCAATGAAAACGGCGTTACGCCTGATATTATCATTGAACAAACTAAAGCTTTGGCTGCCGATGAGAAAGAACACAAAATCAAGAAAATAGACGATATTATTGCGGAGATTGGAAAAAAAGAGGCGCAGCCAGAAGAAAATAAATCTGATTATAAATCGGATAATCAGATTATGCGCGCAATCGATATTTTAAAAGCGATGCGGCTGTACAAAGGCCCGGCTAAATGAAAATAAAATCCTATAAAATAATTATCGCGCTGCTTATAAGCGTTATTATCCTGCAGTGGCTTTTTATCTTTGAAAAACACAGGAAAGCCGCAGTAACTCCTGTTGCCATCAAGGGAAAGATTGCTATCGTCCTCGATGACTGGGGCTATAATTTACACAATATACCGGTCGCATCCCAGATAAAACAACATTTTACAGCGGCGGTATTACCTTGCCTGGCTTATTCCCGGCGTGTGGCTCTGGCACTTAAGGAGCAGGGTGTAGAGATAGCGCTTCACCTGCCTTTAGAGCCGCATGAGAAATACGGCCTGGAAAAGGACACAATCTTTACCACTTCATCTAAAGAAGAAATCCTGAGGATCCTTAATGAGGGTTTAGTTTCCGTAAAATATGCTAAAGGCGTAACGAACCATATGGGTTCACGCGCTACTGAAGACGAAAGGGTTATGGGGATTATCTTTGGGGAGCTAAAGCAGCGTAACCTTTACTTCCTCGACAATATGGATACGCGCCAGAGTATCTGTTCGATTGTCGCAAGAAATACAGGGATTCATTTCGGCCGCAGGGATGTGTTTTTGGACAACCTGAAGAATCCGGAATATATCAAGGGTCAGCTTCTGAAATTAAAAGAGAAGGCAAAAAGGTATGGCTGGGCCATAGGCGTAGGCCATGACAATAAAGTTACCCTGGAGGTCCTGAAAGAGGCAATGCCGCAAATGGAGAAGGAAGGTTGCAGGTTTGTCTTTCTTTCGGAATTGTTAAAATGAACGTACTTGGGATAGAGACCTCCTGCGATGAAACTTCGGTAGCAATCGTAAAAGACGGTAAGAAAATTCTTTCCAATACCGTAGCCTCAAGCTTAAGGTTTCACAAGAAATACGGAGGCGTCATTCCGGAAATCGCCTCACGCATGCAGTTAGAGCTTATTGCCGGAGTAGCAGATAGCGCAGTCAGGGATTCGGCAGTGCCGTTGGGGAAAATAGATTTAATAAGCGTAACGAGCGGACCTGGCTTACTCGGGTCTCTACTTACCGGCATATCTTTCGCTAAGGCCCTGAGTTTTAGTTTAGCGGTGCCGCTTGTGGCAGTAAATCATGTTTACAGCCATATCTACGCAAATTTTTTAACCGGCAAAAGTATAGATTTTCCTTTTGTGGCCCTGGTTGTTTCAGGCGGGCATACGAGTTTATTTTACGTAGAAGATTTCCATAGGATCATAACCTTAGGCCAGACGCAGGATGATGCCTGCGGCGAGGCATTCGATAAAGTAGCCAATATTCTGGGGCTAGGTTATCCAGGCGGCCCACTCATAGAAAAGCTGGCCCTAGAAGGCGATAAGAGAAAAATAAAATTTGGCTGCTCCGGCACAAAGAAAGAACTGAATTTCAGTTTTAGCGGAATAAAAACGGCAGTACTGTATTATGTCCGGGGAACCCCCAGGAATAAGAATAAACACTATGAACTATCAACTATGAACTATGAACTAAAAACAGATATCGCAGCTTCTTTCCAGGAGACGGTTATCGATACTCTTATTAAGAAATCTTTTTTGGCCTGCAGTTTGAAAAAGACAAATAGATTAGTTGTGGGGGGAGGTGTCGTAGCTAACAGCCGCTTACGCGAGAAATTCAGCATCGTAGCAAGAGAGAGGCGGATAGCCTGCTATTTTCCTCCCAAGGATCTCTGTATAGATAATGCGGCAATGGTAGCGGGATTCGGCTATCAGCTTTTTAAAAAAGGCAAAGTAACCGGCCTTGATTTAAACGCAGAATTAAATTAGAAAGGAGCGGGGTTATATGTTGTCAGATACGCAGATTATTTTACGTTTAGCCCTGACGATGGTTTTAAGCGGCCTCATAGGCCTGGAACGCCAGATGCACCGCAGGTTTGCGGGGCTACGTACTCACATCCTTGTGTCTCTTGGCTCCTGTCTTATCATGTTGACATCGCTATATGTTTTTGATATATATAAAAACGTAGCGTCCTTGGATCCAGCGCGCATAGCCGCAGGGGTAATTACAGGCATAGGATTTTTAGGAGCCGGGACCATAATAAGAGACAGGGGTGGAGTAAAGGGATTAACTACGGCTGCGAGCCTCTGGGTCGTGGCTGGTATTGGTTTGGCAGTGGGGTGCGGTTTTTTAAATGCCGCATTTGCCACGACGGCATTTACACTTATATCCCTTTTCTTTGTCAGGCATTGGGAAGAAAAGATATTTGCTGAAGGCGGGGATGAGAAGAAGGGGTAGATAGCCCTTGGTAGGGCAGGAGGTGAGTCATGGCGTTTGATAAGAAAAGAGACGGGGAAAAGGTCATTGATGTGGATGCTTCCATGAAAGGGTCCATGATTTTCAAGGATCCGGTGAACTTGCGCATTAATGGAAGATTCGAGGGCTCGCTTGAAGTAAGGGGGAACCTGACTATTGGCGCTACGGCAACGGTTTTGGCAGATATCGTGGGAGACAATATCGTAATCGGCGGCAGGGTCAAAGGCAGGATTGTTGCGAGAGAAAGATTAACGCTTCTTCCCAGCGCGCTCGTGGAAGGAGACATACGTCCGGTAAAACTCAATGTAGCTGAAGGAGCAATCCTTGAGGGAAAATGCACAATGCTCCACGATTTATTAAATGCCGAGGAGTTGGCCAGATACCTGGAAATAGATATGAATTCACTTATGGAATGGGTTAATTCCGGGAAAATGCCAGGACAGAAGGAAGGCACTGAATGGCGGTTTGACAGGAAAGAGATAGATTCCTGGGTTGCCTCGGGAAAAGTAGCCAGATAACAGCGTATAAAATTCTACAGAAATGAAAGAAGAGAAATTATTGACAGTGAGGGAAGTGGCCTCAACCTTGGGCGCCTCAGAAAAAGAGATTATTGACCTGGCTGAAAGCGGGGTTCTGCCTGCTTATAAGGTCGGCGGCGTATATTTACGTTTCAAGAAGGAACAGGTCATGGAATTCAGGAAAAATAACCATGCTTTTTCCTCCCGGCATAAAAAGCGTTTAGACTACACTGTTAAGGATAGGCTACATGATTTCTTCTATTTTCACGATTTCTACCTCCTGGCTACAGCCGTGATACTGATTTTATTGTTTGTCATATTCCGAGGATAATATTAATTTATGGCTCAAAAACCCGCTTTCTGCGACCTTGGGTTCGCAAAGCTCGATTTAGACAGGAAGCAGCGCCGGGGTTTTCCTGAAGTAATATACTGCCCCGGAAAAAATATAGACCATATCAGGGAAATCGCCAAAGGTCTATTGAAGAAGAAGCAGGAACTCTTACTCACTAAATTAGAAAAAGGGACTTTCACGTATCTTAAAAAATCCATCCCTAAATTAAAGTATAATTCTTTAGCCAGGATAGGTTACTGTTCTCAGGATGCAGCAAAGATTACGCTTCGGGGTTTAATTGCGGTCATCTCGGCCGGGACAGCCGATATTCCTGTTGCGGAAGAGGCGGCTTTGACGGCGCTCATTATGGGTAACCGTGTGATGAAGTTTTACGATGTAGGGGTTGCAGGCGTCCACCGCCTAATGCAGAATCTGGAAAATATAAAAAAGGCAAAAGTGATAATTGTGGTGGCGGGAATGGAAGGTGCGCTGGCCAGCATAGTGAGTGGCCTGGTAGCTTCACCTGTGATAGCGGTTCCCACAAGCTGCGGCTATGGGGCAAGTTTCTCAGGGCTTGCGGCGCTGCTTACGATGCTAAACAGCTGTTCTCCCGGGATATCAGTAGTCAATATTGACAATGGCTTTGGCGCAGGATATTTCGCGAGTTTGATCAATAAATAGTAAATAGTTTCCGCCACAAATCGTGGCGGACCCGCCAAGTTTTTTGGCGGGCATGGTGCATGGTTCATAGTACGATGAGTAAAAAAAATACTTTAAAAGAGGCAGTTAAATTTCATGGTCATCTGGGGCCGTATCTCGTATTAGGGCTTCTGGCAGGCCAGGCAGCACTTAAAAAACTTAATTGCAAAAAATATTTTGGCTTGAGAGTCAAAGTTTGGGGCGCAGATAAAAAACCGAAATCCTGCCTTATAGACGGGTTACAGCTTTCTACGGGCGCGACTTACGGTAAGGGGAATATTGAAAAATTAAATGGCTCAGTGATAAAAATAAATTTTTATTGCCCGGAGAAGAAGCAAAGGTTAGACATCGAGTTAACAAACAATCTTGCCAAGAGGCTGCAAGCGGCAAAAACACATGCACATTGCGAAGCCCTGGCTAAAAAATTGCTTAAGGAAGATTGCCGGAATATCTTTAACCTATCGCCTATAATCTAATACCTATAACCTAACACCTATCACCTAGGAGTAGCCAAAATGGCCCTTTCAGGACTCGATATTTACAAATTGTTGCCGAAGACAAACTGCCGCGCCTGCGGTTTTGCCACCTGCCTTGCCTTTGCCATGCAGTTGGCTAAAAAAGCGGTAAATATTGATAAGTGCCCCTACATAAGCGAGGAGGCAAAAAAGATACTTGAGGCGTCAGCCCAGCCGCCTATAAAACTGGTAAGTATAGGCACAGGTGAGAATAAATTAGAGATAGGCAATGAAACAGTGCTTTTCCGCCACGAGGAGAAATTTTTTCATCCCTGCGGCATAGGTTTTATTATAGACGATGACGAAGAGGCCGTTTCTATCAAACAGAAGATAGAGAGGATAAATAAACTTAAATTTGAGCGCGTAGGGCAGAAGTTGGATGTAAACCTGGTTTGCGTGCGTCAAAAAAAGGATACCCGAAAATTCATCGAGGCGGTAAAACTGGTTGTAGATAATACGGCCCTTGCGCTTGTATTGATGGCAAATAATGTTGAATCATTACAGCAGGCGCTTGGAATATGTAAAGACAGAAAGCCGCTTATCTATCCCCAAAACAAGCAAGACACCTTGCAGCTTGCAAAGCTTGCAAAAGATTTTAATTGTCCCTTAGTAGCAAGCGCCCCGGATTTAGAAACGCTCTCTTCGCTGACACAGGAATTAAACAAGGCCGGGGTCATGGATATTATTTTGGATACGGGAACAAAACCAATTGCGGATAAAATCTGGGATTTAACACAGATCCGCAGGCTTGCGTTGAAGAAAAGTTATCGCAGTTTAGGTTATCCTGTCGTGGTTACCATAGATAAGAATGACCCTTACGAAGAAGCGCAGGAAGCGGCAACCTATATAAGCAAATATGCGGGTATTGTTTTATTAAAGGGGATAGATTCATGGGAGGCGTTTTCGCTTCTTACGCTGCGGCAGAATATTTACAGCGACCCGCAGAAACCGCTTCAGGTCGAGCCAAAGATTTACCCCATAGGCCAGGTAACCAGTAAATCTCCGGTTTTAGTGACTACTAACTTTTCACTTAGTTATTACACGGTGCTCGGAGAAGTAGAGGCAAGTAAAATCCCCTCTTACATTATCAGTGTTGATACTGAAGGGATGTCTGTATTGACTGCGTGGGCCGCGGAAAAATTTACTCCCGAGAGTATCTCTAATTGCATAAACAAGCTGGGAGTTAAGGACGTGGTCTCGCATAATAACCTGATTATCCCCGGCTATGTGGCGGTCATGAGCGGGGATTTAGAGGAGCAATCCGGCTGGAAAATCACTGTAGGCCCCAAAGAAGCAGCCGGCATACCCAGCTTTTTGAAAAATTTGCAATAATGATTTTGCGGTTTCGCTCCGCGTGCTGAAAATTTTTGTTGCGGTATGAGGTGGGCGGGTCCTGCCGAGGCGCGTTCTCGCAGGAACGCACGATTTTCCCCAGCGTGGAAAATCGCGCTCGGCTCCTCGGCCTCACTCGTCACATACAAGATTATTTAGGGGGTGACACCGTGCCCGTTCGGCCTGCGGACGTCCTGCTCGAATCGCGCCTCGTCACCCGCCCTGGGAAATTAGGAACATCTTGGGTCACTAGCTAAAAAGATGTAATGCATGACGGAATAGAAGATAGGAGGGAGAAGTGAAGAAAATATTTCTATTGACTATTTTAAATCTCCTTTTAATAATGAATTTTGTATTTGCCGGGTATGTCCTTTCAAACGGCGACACAACCATTACACTTACAAAAAAAGA
Source organism: Candidatus Omnitrophota bacterium (assembly GCA_050012075.1). GTDB lineage: Bacteria > Omnitrophota > Gorgyraeia > Gygaellales > Profunditerraquicolaceae > JAMWCI01. The sequence goes on from JBEKHW010000004.1 coordinate 88,189, forward strand.
TGTTGAAATTACTGAAGCTTATTTTGGTGCAACATGGTCAACAGATTCACAATATGTTTATTTCGGACGGTATATAGATATTTCTCCAAGCCGAGAAATACAAGATCGGGTTAAGGAGATAGATAATAAAAAGTTAGACCAGATATTGAATTCGGCTGGCTCGTCTGCTAAATTATTGGAAGGAGGTTTAAAGAATATCCCCGATGAACGTATATTTTTTAATCCTTTGTATAAAAAAGTAATTATTTATTCCTATAATATCAGAAATAATCAAATACGTATAGTATCCATATTAGAAATACCCTCTATTAATACAGATTCCTTCGGTTTCTTTAGGGATTATATAGTAGATAACAAGCTTCAATTTACGACTGTTTTATATATACATTCCATTGATTTATTAACGGGTCGTGAAACCAGAACAGATATTTCCAGCCAGGATGAAAAGGAGCTCGATGAGCATTTCGTTAGAAAAAATAACAAGATAGTACTCGAACTATATGGAAAAGGTAGGTATCGTTCTACTTCCTTCCGGCAACTTTCTCCAGACAGGCATTCTTTCTTCGAAGAGTCAAAAGGGGGAACAGAAATTGGATTTTTTTACGATCCAAGCGCCCATTTAAAAACAATGGAAGAACTTGGTTGGAATGGTGGTGTCCCAAATAGGTGGATAGTAGAACAAATAACATATTATAAGCCGAATTCAATACCACCTGATAAGCTTTATACGCCAGAAGAGGAGAAAATAAGAGAGCGTCTAGGTTTTTCTTCTTTTTAGCGGGGGATTGGCTGTTATTTGGCCGAGGGGTGACGCGGCAGGACCCCGAGGGATAAGATTTGAAAAGGGCTAGCGAATTATGGTGTACGATAAGACAATAGTGTTTGCGCGGCCGCTGTATAGGTGGTTTTTTGTTTTAGGAGGAGAAAACTTATTTTGGGGCTCTGGATGGGGCTCCTATTTTGCAGGCGCAGAGGAAAGCAGGATATTAGATTTCATATTAGCTGGAATTTTTTTATTAGGAGGAGCTA